>CAYNMV010000037.1:0-27759 GCA_964398315.1 uncultured Tepidisphaeraceae bacterium
CCGAACAGCAGGCTGACCTGCGAGTTAATCGCCGCCAGCCCCATGAACATCATCATCGTGCAGAAGATCAGCCCGGTGAGCGAGAAGTCCAGCGAGGGCTTGCGCCGAACGACGGTGGTATGCGGATCGCGTTGTTTGCGTCTACCTCGGGGCATCGCCGGGACCCATTCTATCGCGCATTGGCCAGTCCGGCTGACAGGCTGAGAAAGGCTGACGCATGAAGCCTGGTGGCGGGAAGGCGCAATCGACGCGATTTTCACCCTTCCTGCCCGCAGGCTGCACCGGGTCATCCTCGCCTGTCAGGCCGGCGTTGCCACCTGTTCGAGAATATCCTGAAGGATGCGTGCCGTCGCGTTGACATCACCGTTGTGCAGGTATGTCTTGCTGATCACGCGGTGGGCACATACCGGCACCACCAGATCCTTCACATCATCCGGGGTCACATAGTCGCGCCCGGCGAGCAGGGCGGCGGCCTGGCTGGCCTGTGTCAGCGCCAGCGCCCCGCGGGGCGATACGCCCAGGTGCAACTGCTCATCGTGACGGGTGGCATCCACTACATCGAGGATGTAATCAACAATCGCCGGGTCCAGGCGCACCGCCTGGGCGCGGTCCTGCAATTCAACGATATCCTGCGCGTTCAGCACCGGCTGGAGGGTATCCAGGGCGGTGCGGCCCGGCTGGGTGGTGATAATGCGATGCTCGGCCGCCCGGTCGGGATACCCCACGCTGATGCGCAGCAGGAACCGGTCAAGCTGGTTTTCCGGCAGGAAATAGGTGCCTTCAAACTCAAAGGGGTTCTGCGTTGCCACCAGCATGAACGGACGGTGCAGCGCCAGGGTCTGGTTCTCCACGCTGACCGTACCCTCGGCCATCGCTTCCAGCAGCGCCGACTGCGTGCGCGGGGTGGTGCGGTTGATCTCATCGGCCAGCACGATGTTGGCAAAAATCGGGCCGGGCTTGAACTCAAAGGCCTGGGTGGTGTTGTTGTAGACGCTCACACCCAGCACATCACTGGGCAGCAGGTCAGGCGTGAGCTGGATGCGGGTGAAACGGCAGTCGATGCTGCGCGCCAGCGAGCGGGCCAGCACGGTCTTGCCAACACCCGGCACGTCCTCGATCAGGATGTGCCCACGCGCCAGCAGGGCGGTCAGCAGCAGGTCCACCGCGCGGGCGTGGCCGAGGAAGACCGATCGGATGTTGTTGCGCAGTCTGTCGATTCGGGAATCAGCCACTTTTTGCGGTCCTGGTGTCGTTAAGCCGGTCTGGACGCGGACAAAAAGCGTCGCAGACTACAAGCGTCCTCGTCGGATTCTACCCCGATGCGCTGTCTACTGCACGCGCCAGATCTGGGTACGGCCGCCGAATCCCGCGCCGGCGGCCCGCATCAGCGCGGGCCAGGGGTGGCGGGGTTCAGCAGCGCCGCGCGGGGCGGGGGGCATGGCCAGGCGCTAGTTGGCACCCACCGCCTTGCGGCGGCGCAGCTCGGCATCGACGAAGGCATCCAGTTCGCCGCGATCAAGCACGCTTTCGACATTGCCGGTTTCGACGCCGGTGCGGACATCCTTCACCCGGCGGTCATCCAGCACGTAGTTGCGGATCTGGCTGCCAAAGCTGACGGCCTTGGGATCGCCGACGACCTCCTTCAGCTCCGCATCGCGCTTGGCCTGTTCCAGCGCCTCGATCTTGCTGGTGAGGATGGACATGGCCAGCCGCTTGTTCTGCTGCTGGCTGCGCTCCACCGAGCAGGTAACCGTAATGCCGGTCGGCTTGTGGGTGATGCGCACCGCCGAAGCAACCTTATTGACGTTCTGCCCGCCCGGACCGCTGGCGCGGACGAAGGCGACGATGTCCAGCTCGCTCTCGGGGATCTCGAAGGCCGTATCCGATCCCTCGAACTCGGGCACCACGTTGACGGCAGCGAAGCTCGTCTGGCGCTTGCCCTGGGCATTGAAGGGGCTGGGGCGCACCAGCCGGTGCACACCCGCCTCGGCCTTCAGGTAGCCGAAAGCATACTCACCCTTGACGTGCAGGGTGACGGTTTTGATGCCGGCCTGCTCACCATACTGGCGGTCGATCTCGCTGACCTCCCAGCCGCGGCGTTCAAAGTAGTACAGGTACATGCGCAGGAGCATCTCGGCCCAGTCCTGGGCCTCGGTGCCACCGGCGCCGGCCTGGATGGTGAAAAAGCAGTTGCGCGCATCGTTCGGCCCGTCCAGCAGCGACTGCAGCTCGACGCGCTGGCCCTTCTTCTCCAACTCCGCCAGCGTCTGATCGGCCTCGGCGAGCAAGTCCTTGTCATCGGCCTCGCTGGCCAGCTCGTACATCGCCTTGACGTCGTCCAGCTCGGCTAGCAGGGTGGTGATGGGGTCGATCTGGGCCTTGATGATCTTCAGCTCGCTGACGACTTTCTGGGCGTTGTCGGCATCGTCCCAGAAGTCGCCCTGGCCCATGCGGTCCTCAAGCTCCTTGAGGCGGGCTTGCTTGGCAGGGTAGTCAAAGAGAGTCCCGGATCGTCAAAATCCGGGCCCGAAGGTCCTCGATGGCTTGTGGCAGGTTCTCGTGAATCATTACGGGCACTGTACTGGTACGAACGCGGAAGGGAAAGCGTTCGCGATGATCCCAGCCTTCAGGGCGGATCGCGTGCCATACCGGAAGCGCGGTTGCACCGCTGGCCAGGGGCATCCCGGTGCCAGCGGGCCAAACCACAACCTGCCATCAGCTCACCAGCATCGCGCTTACCCCCATCACGACCGCAACGCGGATAATGGCGAAGAGGATCGCAAATACCACGGCCTCGTACATCTCCAGCCCGAAGAGCCACAGCAGCAGTACAAAGTACACCACAAGGCTGACCAGGCCGCCGCCGCTTGGCAGGATATAGGCGATCGCGCCACAGAAGACGATGATGCCTGCCAGCTTGAGCACTGCCGTGCGCAACTCGCCGAAGCTGGTCTTGATCAGTGCGGCCGTGGCATACGCGGCTAGGATCCCCAGTATCGTCTGGATGGCTGCCAATACGAATACGATCCCCATCACGAACCCGGCCGATTGCGCGCCGGCGGCCATGAACGCCCCGATCCCATAGATGAGCAGGCCACCGACCAGCAGCACCAGTGGCACGGTGAACTCGGAGAATGTCACCTCATTGCCAGAGGGCTTGCGGTTGGGCGTGCGATAGTCAAGACGGGTCAATGATCCTCCCTGTGAGAAAGAACGGGCATTGTGCCCCGGGGGCACCAGGGCAGCAAGCCGGCCACCGTGGGATCAGGGCAGTGAGCCCCAGCCGGATGGCCTGAACCGGTGAATCCAGCACAAGAAACGCTCAGTCCCGCTTGCGGCGGGGCTTTTTCTTTGCCGCATCCCGCTCGCGCTGGGCGATGATCTGCGGGCCGGTCGGGCAGTGGTTGAGGATGGGGCAGGTTTCGCAGCGCGGGTTGCGGGCGGTGCAGATTGCGCGGCCGTGGTGGATCAGGAGGTGGCTGAACAGGGTCCACTCCTCCTGCGGCACGATGGGGATCAGGTCCTGCTCGATCTTCACTGCATCGCTGGCGTGCTTCGTCAGCCCCAGCCGGTTGGCCAGGCGGGTGACATGCGTATCCACCACCACGCCGACGTTTTTGCCGAAGGCGTTGCCGAGGACGACGTTGGCGGTCTTGCGCCCAACCCCCGGCAGCGCGACCAGCGCATCCATCTCATCGGGCACCTGCCCATCGTGCTGCTTGATCAGCGTCTGGGCCATCGCCCGGATCGCCTTGGCCTTGTTGCGATAAAAGCCAGTGGACTGGATGTCCTTTTCCAGCTCCTCCTGCGGCACGCGGGCGTAGTGGGCTGCTGTCGGATACTTGCGAAACAGATCGCGGGTGACGATGTTTACGCGCTCATCGGTGCATTGGGCCGAGAGGATGGTGGCGACGAGCAGCTCCAGCGGGTTGGAGTGCGTCAGGCTGCAGCGGGCATCGGGGTAGGTCTTCTTCAGAATCGGCAGGATCCGCCGCACGCGCTGCCGGCGAAGTTCCTGCGTTTTGGAGAGCTTTTTCGTCGTCGCCATGGTGAGATCGGCGCTGCCAATCATGGGCTGCGCCCCGCAAACAGACCCCGCAGCCGTCGGCCGATCGCCAGGCGGGTTCAGAAACCACAACAGGTAGTGGTACAGCGCCTTTGGAAGCCTATTTTAGTGCATGTTCCACGTGGAACATTTGCGCGCAGGCGGCTTCGGATGCACTCAATCAGGTGCCATTGTTCTCCGGCTCCTGGGCGACCTTGGCCTTGAGGGCTTCCAGCGGGGCGGTGAATCGGCGGGCCAGCGGCGGGTCCATCTTCTCCACCGCTGTGATCAGCGCCAGGGCGTTCTTCCCTTCACCGGCCTGCACCAGCCGCTCGGCCTCATCGCGGATCATCGGGCCAACCACATCCTGAAACCCGGTTTTTGTCGAAATCATGCTGGCGGCAAAGGCGGCTGCATCGCTGTAGCGGGCCGCCTTCAGGTGCGCATTGAGGAGTTGCGCCACAAGTTGGTTGGCGATCGTCTCCTGTCCGCGCGAGCGCCAATACTCCAGCGCCGCTCCCAGCTCGACCACGGCCCGCTCCGGCTGGCCCAGTTCCATATAGGTATTGCCCAGGTCCTGTCGGGCAAATGCCAGGTCTTCGGGCTGTTTTTCCTGGATCAGCAGATCCCGGCGTTTCTCCTGGATGGTCGCCCGCCGGGCCGGGTCTTCTGGGAAGCGGTCAGCCAGGTTTTTGAGCTGCTCGGGTGACATTTCCGGCAGCAGGCTTTCGATCGCGCGCCAGACGGCGTTGCGCACCACCTCGCTCGGCTCGGCGGCAGGGTCCAGTCGCGGCAGCAGGTTAACCACATCTGCCGGCGAGGCCGTGAATTGCAGCGCTGCCGCCGCCTCGGCGCGGATCCCAGGATCGGGATCGGCCAACTGGTCGGAGATGACGGCCGCGAAGTTGCGATCACGCAGCGCGCCCATTCCGCGCAGTGCGGCCCGCCGCACTCCAACGCTCTCGCCGGGTCGCACCAGGCGCAGGAAGGTCTGCCCCAGTTGTGGCTCGCGCATGGCGGCCATGGCATCCACCACCGCCTCGCGGAAACGGGGCGATTCGGCCCGCTGGCCCCCTTTTTCCAGCAGATCGCGCAGTTGCAGGGCGGTCTGGGTGGCGCGAGCCGGTTCGCGATCGCGCAGGGTCCGGCCGAACTCCTTGAGGGCATCGGCCGCTGCCTCGGCTACCCGCAGTGAATCATCGCTCAGCAGCCGCTGCAATGGCTCGATTGAGCGTGGCTCGCCGATCTTCGCCAGCGTGCGCGCGATCTCGATCTTGACCTCTGCGGTCGTCTCCTGGCGAAGCTGCACCAGCAGCGCATCCACAGCGCTGGTGTCCACCATGGCGAACAGCGCCTGGGCCACCGCGATGCGCACCTGTGGATCGCTGTCGCCGATCATCGAGCGCACCTGCTGCTGTACCTCCGGCGCCACGCGCAGGCCCTGCACCATGTCCGTGTAGATGCGGGCCGCGCCCTGGGCGCGGACGGCAGGGCTGGGGCTCTTGAGCAGCCGCAGAGTAATGGCGGAGCGCTCGGTGTCTTCGGCCGCCTGGTAACGCTCGGTGATGAGGGCTTCCAGTTCCTCGGCCAGGATCTGGTGACGCAGCTCAAGGCGGTCGAGGCGGCTGGCCCGGTCATTCAGAATCGCCAGTTTCCACTGTTCATCGGCCAGCGGGGCGTTCTGCTGCCACCACTGCTGCCAGCGTGCTACGCTGCGACCATTCTGTCGCAGGCCGGTCAGGTAGATCAGGGCATCACTGGCGGCAATGTGGATGGCGTTGGACTCATCCGGCCGCACCAGCAGCTCGACCAGGGCGGCGGCGGCGCGCTTCTCGACGAACATCCCCAGGGCGCGAATCGCCGGCACACGCACGCTCTCGGGGCCGGTGCCGCGGGCGATGTCCATCAGCCGGCGGACGATCTCAATATCCCCCTTGTACCCGGCCAGCGCCATGGCGGCGGCTTCCGAGTGCTGGCGGCTGCGCCCCATCAGGGCAAACAGCGGATCGCGAAAACGCTGATCCGGCTGGCCCATCCCCACCAGCGCCCGGGCGGCGGCGAGTTGGGCGCCGGGATTGTTGGTGGCCAGCAAGGCATCATGCAGGACCTGGCGCGCCTCGGGCAGATCGCGCGAGACCAGCCGGCGGGCGGCTTCCTCACGGTCTTCGGGGCGGATCGAGTCATCGAACAGGACCGCAGACAAACGCGCAAGGTCCGCCTCAACGCTGTCGGCGGGGGAAAAAACCGGGGCGGTGGCGGTGGTGGCCGGAGCGGGCGGGGGCGTATCCTGGGCTGCCAGCAGGCAGGGCCAAGCCGCGGCAATCAATGCCGTCCAAGCCCGGATTCGACCCTTGCGCTGCCCCATGTCCGATAATCTCGCTCCTGTGCCCGCGCTGCCTGCGCTGCCGATCTCAAGATGCGGGCCAAAGCCTGCCTCCAAACTCACACGCCGACCTGGCGCCCGAGCCTGCTAAGAAACTTATCGACCAATGACCGATGACGGTGTGGCCGATCCGCCCAAACAATACCTTAGCCCCGATTTGCGCAAATTTTACCGCCAGAAGTGGCGGCGGTCGATAGCGACCGGGTTTCCGGGCGGAATTCCGAAATTCGCACTTGCGAATCCCTGCAACGAATGGCTTAATTGGGGGTAACAAAACGGGAAGGAAAGGGTGCGCCGACGGCCCTGTCGGCGCAGCGGTGTCGGTTTCACTCATACTCACGGAAGCGGCGGCGCATGAACGACTGGTATGACGCCGAGCGGCGCGTCGAAAAGGCGCGTCAGTTGTTTGAACAACGCCAGTGGGCGGCGGCGCTGGAGGAGTTGCGCGCTGCCATCAACCTGAACCCCTATAACAGCGGCTGGTTCTTCAACGTCGGCCTGACCCTCGACGAAATGGGCCGCTACGATGAGGCCATCGAGGCCTATCGCCAGGCGCTCGATATCGACGAGCACGACCTGCAATCGCTGGACCACCTTGGCCTGGACCTGTTCCGCCTGGGCCGCTATGACGAGGCCTTGCGCGCGTTCGAGCGGGCCGAGCAGATCGACCCCACCTACGAGCCGGCCTACTGCCACCGCATCATCACTTACTGCGAGCTGGGCGATCACGAGAAGGCCGAGGAGATGTTTTACCTCGCCCGGCTCTACAAGGATGAGTGCCCGCACTGCTACTACAACATTGGCCGTTCGCTGGCGGCCCGCGGGCTGTACGACAAGGCCATCGCCTGCTGGCAGAAGACGCTCGATCTGGACAATGACCACCCCGAGGTGCATGTCCGCATCGCCGAGGCGCTGTGGAGCAAGGGAGAGCTGGAACAGGCCCGCCGTCACTTTTTGACCGCCCTGCGGCAGGAGCCGGGCAACACCCAATGCCTGCTGGACCTGGGCGAGCTGCTGGTGGAGATGGGCCGGGCCGATGAGGCGGGCGAAAAGTTCCGCCGCGCCATCGAGCTGTCACCTGAAACCCCCAGCACGCATTACTGCTACGGCCAGTGGCAGCTTGAGCATGGCCAGGAGCAGGAAGCCGTCCAGTCGATGCAGCGCACCCTGCAACTGGACCCCACGTATGCCGGGGCGCACGTTACGCTGGCACGGATCTACCTCAAGCGCGGTGAGCTGCACCAGGCGCGCAAGCACCTGCGCAGCGAGATTCTGCTGCATCCCGAAGAGCCGCGCACGCTGCTGGAACTGGCCAACCTGCTGATGGACACCGGCGATTCGCGCTCGGCGGTGGCGTGCCTCAAGCGCCTGGTCCAGATCGAGCCGCAGAGCATCGCCGGCTGGCAGAACCTTGCTGTCGCGCAGTTTGCCCGCGATCGCTTTGATGAAGGCATCGAGGCCTGCCACCGGGCGCTGGAGGTCGATCCCAGGAACCTCCCCACGTTCTATAACCTCGCGCTGGCGCACGAACACCTGAATGAATATGATGAGGCCATGCGCTGGGTGAAGCAGGGTCTGGCCGTCGATCCCGGCGATCTGTCCCTGCAAAAGCTGGAGTTCCGCATCAAGGCGCTCAAGCTCCGTGCCCGCCTGGTGGACGCCATCCGCACCTTCTTCCATCTCCGTCTGCCCAGGAAATAGAGCGGCATCTCGCGCCGAGCAGTCTTATGTCCCAGCGGCGCACGACAGGCCGGCACGGGCGGTATATGCTGCGCGCCAGGACTGATCGCATTTTCAGCAGCATGGAATACGGGACAAACGAGGGCTGCGCCTTGTTCGAATCAGATGTCCGGGGCAGCAGCCCGCGGCGGTCAATCTCACCGCGGGCAGCCACCGGCATGCTGTGCTGGATCGCCCGCCCGCTTTACATCCTGCCCGCGCCGATGCACACTCCCCACGCCTCATGATCTCCGCGCTGCGTGAGCTTTGGCAGACCGTCCCGACCTACCGCATCCTCGCGGCGCTGGTCCTGCTTTACATTGCCGGGCGCGCAGCGCTGGATGCGATGATCGATGCCCGCTCGGCGACCGCCAGCCGCTTTGCCTGGACAATGACCCTGCCCATCGGCATTGCCGCCGCGGTTGCGATGATGATGCAGCGTCCGGAGGTGGCGGTGGCCGTGCTGTTCGCCACCTCGGTGGCGGCGCTGTCACTGGTCAGCGGCTTGTGTGCGTTCCTGGCTCCAACGTCCGAGATCCCGGGGGTGGCGCGGCGGGTGTGGGTCTTTTTGATCCCGCTGGCGATGCTGGCGCTGATGGCGGGGTTCACCGGACAGCTCACGCTGACCCACGCCGCGATTTTCGCGCTCCAGGGCGCGTTCATTTATTACGTCCGCACCGATCCGATTGCGCTGCTGGAAGATGACCCGGTGCCAGCGCTGCTGGACGCGCGCGAAGACCACCGCGAACAGGCCGGCGGCGGGCGCTGGCGCATCGCCGAGTTGCTGCTGGCGGCGGCGGTGGTGGGGATCGCGGCTTACCTGCTGATTGCCTCGGCCAGGGTATCCGGCAGCCCGCTGGTGCGCTTCGGTGATGCCCTGCTGGGGGTGGGGGTTGTATCGCCCATTCTGCTGCTGCCGATGGTGGGTGTGGGGGCGGCGTTCGCCCAGCGCGGACGCACGGTCGCCACGGTTCACGCGGCTGTGCTGCTGACGGTGCTGAACCTGTGCGTGTTGTTGCCGCTCATGATTGCCCTGTGGCACCTGCGGCCGATGATCGGCTGGCTGGCGGCTGGAGGGGCGGTCGAGTCGTTTGGCCTGCAACTGGCTGATCCGCCGCCGTTTCCGCTGTCGGCCTGGCGGATTGACAGCGTGGTGCTGCTGATCCTGGCCATCGCCGCGCTGCCCGTGGCCCTCAACCGCCTGCCCTTGGGCCGCCGGGAAGGCATGGCCCTGATCGTGCTGTATACCGTCTACCTGGTGGCCAACGCGCTGCTGGGAACCAGATACTAAAGGGGATGAGCGGTGCGCGATGAGCCGGAGACGCCCTGGCTCATCGCGGACCACGCATCACATATCATGCGAATCCTCGGCATCGATCCCGGCCTCAAGCTGACTGGTTACGGCGTGATCGATTTCACCTCGATCCGCCGGCCCGGACTGGTGGATGCGGGAGTGATCCGGCTGAAGGCGACGATGAGCGTGGCCGAGCGGCTGGTGGAACTGGAAAAGTCGCTGGAGGAGATCATCGCAGAACATCAGCCGGCGGCGATGGCGGTTGAGCAGCTCTATGCTCACTACGCCCACCCGCGCACCGCGATCATCATGGGGCATGCCCGTGGGGTGATCCTGCTGGTGGCCGCCCGGCATGGGATGCGCCTGGAGGAGATGTCGGCCAACCGGATCAAGCAGGCGGTCGCCGGCCATGGCCATGCCGCCAAGGTGCAGATGCAGCGCGCGGTCCAGTCGATCTGGAACCTGCCCGAGCCGCCCGAGCCGCCGGATGTGGCCGATGCCCTGGCCATCGCCTACGCCTGCGGGCTGGAGGCCACCACCCAGCGCGGCCTGGCCCGGACGCTCACCACGAAAAAGCCAAAGCGTTGATTGTTTGTTGCGTGCCGGCAAGGGCATCGGCTGCCCCATCGAATGGGCAGGCACGGCCGCAATCCGCGCCAACCGCAATCTGCGCTAGCTGACGGAGATGACCTGATCGGGTGGGTTCTGGTCGGCCTGGGCTTCAGCGCGCAGGCGGGCACGGACTTCCCGCATCCGCCGCGCGCGGTCCCCGCCGATCAGGGTCAGCATCGCCCATACCCCCATTGCGCCCACGATAACCAGTGTCCATGTCATACCGATAGTTGATCTATCGGCACAAAAGGCGGTCTGGGCGCAGCGGCAATGTGTTGTCGGCGGTCATGGACGCTCGGAGACGACCACCCGCCGCCAGGCTTTCAGGCGCAGCAGGGCCACCACACCGACCACCGCGCTCAGGAGCGTGGTCAGCACCGCCGCCAGTGTGTCAAAAGGTTGCTGATAGAGCCACGCGAAGAGGATCTGAAGCACCACCGGCGGCAGCAGGATGCACGCCAGGAACAGCCACGGCCGGCGCTGGTGGCGGATCAGGGTGCTCTGCACCGCCGTCAGGATGGCCGCGGGGATGAAAATGATCGCATACAGCACCCATTCGTGCAGGCGGATGGGCGCGTGGCTCATCCTCAGCGCCCAGGCGGGGCGGGGGAAACTGCCCCATACCAGCACCGCCGCCGGCGTGATCCGGGTTGAGTAGGCGCGGTCCATGCCGTTGATATACGCCCGCACCTCACCGCGATTGTAGGTGATGGCGATGCGGCGGGGCTGTTCATCCGTGAACACGTTGGGCACCAGCCACTGCGGCTCGCTGCCATTGTCGCCGGTGATGCCGTTGCGGATGCGGATGACCAGGTCCATCTCGCTCTGCGCCAGCGTGACATTGCGCAGATAGCCGTTTTGTGACAGCGAGACGATGCGGGCATCGTGTGCCTGGAAGATGTCATGGCTGGCGGCGGTGGTCAGCAGCGTGAACGCGGCCGTTTCGCGGATGGCCCGCGTCAGTTCGCGCGGCGGCTCATCGGTCATCAGCCACCGGCCATAGGTGAAGACCGGTGTGCCCGATTGATCCACCTCCCGGTCATCCTGCCAGATCAGCGGCGGCTGACGCCCGGTGTCATCCGCAAAATCATGCAACCCATTCAGGTGGTATGAGGCTTCGAGCCGGTCGCCGGCGATGGCGGCGATGGGCTGGCCGTCGAACACTGCCGCCAGTTCATCGGCCGACAGCGCCCGTGAGACGATGTGCACCTCGCTCACCTGCCCGTGCCACTGCCGATCGCCCTTGGGGGCTTCGTTGGCCACCACAAGCGGTGCGGTGGGATCCCAGCGATCCAGCGAGAGGGACCCGGCATAAAGCAGCGCCAGCGCCAGCGGCCAGGCAAGCCAGAGGGCCAGTGCGGTCCCGAACTTGGCCGGTGATGGTCGTTCCAGTTCATCGGCCAGAGCCCGGGGCAGGACCTGCATCACACGCTCGCCCCACTGGCGCACGATCAGCCCGCCGATCAGGGCGCCGCTGGTGTTGGAGATCAGGTCCACCAGCGAGGGGTCACGGCGGGGGAGGTACCGCTGCACGATTTCGACAAACATCGACAGTGCCAGGCCCGCCAGCCCCGCCACCAGCACCGAGGTGTTTCGCCGCCGAAACCCGCCGCGCATGAACCGGGCGGCCACCCCCAGCCCCAGCGGAATAAACAGGATCACGTTGGTCAGGAAATCGTAGACCTTGTCACTCCAGCGGTGGCGGGTGATGTCCCAGACAAAAAGGTGGATCGGTTCACCGTAGAAATCGAAGGGAAAGAGCGTGGCCAGCAGCACCATCGCGGCCCCGACGATGGCCAGCGTGATCGGGATCTGCTCGGCCAGCTTCTGCACGTACGTCGGCGCGGTCACGCCGGGAATGTAGATGTCCGGCCGGGATCGCATGCGGTGAGATTGGGCTCCGGGGCGCGAAATGGTCATGAAACGATCTCTGAATCGGATCATCCACAGCCGCAGGATGAAGATTCACCAAGCAGTCTATCCGGTGAGCGTGCTGATCCGAAAACATTTTGACCCGCCGGGCACCGGAAACCACGTCCAGGCAGCCCGATCCGACAGGCCTGCCAATCTGCCTCCATATCTGCCGGTAAGCCGCGGCCGAAGAAGCACGCCAACCAGCGCGAGCCCGCTTGCCATCCACACGCCCTATGGCGATCTTCCACGGAACAAAGCGACCGATGGAGGCTCACCCACCCGGCTCGGCATCTTCCGACTCGTTGATCCCTGCCACGCGGATGACCTCCACCGGGCATTCCTCGGCCGCCTGGCGGATCGCCTCCTGGCGCTCCAGGTAGTAGCGCCCGGCAGTGAGGCGGATGGTGCACGTATCTGCCTGCACATCAAAGACTTCCGGGCAGGTGTCTTCGCACAGGTTACAGACGATGCACCCCTCGGCGATCCAGATGCGGCGGATGATGGCGTGGGGCAGGGAGTCGGGCATGGTATTCCGGGCGATCATAGGTAGCATCTGCCATCCGGCAAAGGCACCCCGGCGGGGGTCTGGATGCGCGGATGCGGATTGTCCGATAGCATTGGTACGTTTCTTACAGAAGGCTGGATCAGATGACGCAGTCGGAAAGTTCATCGGCGGTGGATTACCAGGCGGTGACCGAAGCCGATCGGGATGCCGCCGCCGCGCCGGTGGGCACGCCGGCCAGCAAGTGGGCCATTCACCGGCGGCTGTACGACTGGGTCCTCTCCTTCGCCCATAAGCCATACGGCACCTGGGCGCTGGGTGTGCTCAGCTTCATGGAGTCCAGCTTTTTCCCGATCCCGCCCGATGTGCTGCTGGGCCCGATGTGCCTGGGCGCCCGCCGCAAATCGATGTGGTTCGCCACCGTGACCACCGTCGCCAGCGTGCTGGGGGCATACCTGGGGTACGTGATCGGGATGGCGTTTATCAATGTTGCTCTGATGATCCCGGGGATCGAGATGGGCGTGTTGCAGCCCGATGGCACCTATCCCAAGGCAACCATCAACTGGCTGGCCGCCGAGTTCGATCAGCGCGGGATCATCTATGTCTTCATCGCCGCCCTCACGCCGATCCCCTTTAAGCTGCTGACCGTTACCTCCGGCTTTGCGAAAATGGACCTGGTGCCGTTCACCCTGGCCTGCATCATCGGCCGGGGGCTGCGCTTCTATGGTGTGGCCGGGCTGTTCTGGTGGGTCGGCCCCAAGGCGATGCCGTTCATCGACAAGTATTTCAACCTGCTGTGCGTGATTTTCACAATCCTGCTGATCGGCGGGGTGTTTGCCCTTAAATATCTGCGCTGAGAGGGTGGGCATGATCTTTCGTGGCCGTCTCGCGCCCGCACTCCGGGCAGCGGTCGGGGGTGGCGCGCAGTCGGCATCCGAAGGTTCTCCATCAGCCAGCACCGTTAAGAATAGCCATGGGTCGCGGCAGGCGATGGATGCGATATGCCCGATGCCAGCGCAGCCGCCGCCCGCGCCGCCCGCGTTGCCCCAGTCCCCGCTGGCCGCTACCATCGCCGCCCATGCGCTGGCTTTTGCACGGCAATCTCACCCCGGCGGTCGCGGCAAACCTGCGACAGCGCGAGGACCATCCGATGACGCCCGCCGAGGTGGGGCTGACGGCCGATGCGCCGCCCGTGGAGGTACTGAAGCTGGCCCATCAGAAGCAGCTCGACCTGCTCACCACCGATCCGGCCCTGGCCGAGGCCGCCTATGAACAGAACCTGTGGTTCGGCCGCTCGATCGTGCAGTTGATGGTGGAACCGGGCGAGGTTGAGCAGGATGATGCCCTGGATCGCCTGTTCACCCGCTACAAGCGCCTTACGCCGGGCCGGCTGTACATCATCACCAATTCGCGCGTGAAAATCAGGCAGTTACCCTCTAGGCGCTGAAGCAGCGCTTTTCAGCATCCTTCGCATTGATTCCCAACAGGAGCAGCAGTGTCCCTCGTCGTTACCGGATCCATCGGCATTGATACCGTTGAAACCCCCTACGGCCGTCGTGAGAACGTGCTGGGCGGATCGGCGATCTATTTCTCCTATGCCGCCTCCTTCTTCACGCCGGTGCGGCTGGTCGGCGTGGTGGGGGAAGATGCCCCCGAGCAACTGCTCAGTGTCTTCGAAGGCCGCGAGGTGGACACCAGCGGCCTGGAAGTGCGCCCCGGCAGCAAGACCTTTCGCTGGCATGGCTCCTACGTGCAGGACATGAACGAGGCCGAGACGATGAAGGTAGACCTCAACGTCCTGGCCGAGCGGGCGCCCAGGGTCCCACAGAACTTCTGCGATTCCCGCTACGTCTTCCTGGCCAATACCCACCCGGTTCTCCAGCAGGAAATGGCCGGCAACTTTAAGAGCGCCCGCCTGCTGGTGGCCGACACGATGAACCTCTGGATCCAGACCGAGCGGCAGGAGCTGTGCAAGCTGCTGAAAATGATCCACGGCCTGGTGCTCAACGATGGTGAAGCCCGGCTGCTGACCGGGAAGAAGAACCTGATCGAGGCCGCCCGCGATGTGCTCAAGATGGGCCCGAAGTTCGTCGTCATCAAGAAGGGCGAGCATGGCTGCCTGATGTGCTCGGCCACCGACATATTCGTGCTGCCCGCCTTCCCGGCCGAGAAGGTGATCGATCCCACCGGCGCGGGTGACAGCTTCGCCGGGGGCATGATGGGCTACCTGGCCACCCAGGGCGGCAGCATCTCCCCGGCCACCATCAAGCGCGCCCTCGCCTTCGGCACCGTCACCGCCAGCTACACCATCGCCGATTTCTCCCTGGCCGGCTTGCAGGCTACCACCCGCGACCAGATCGACGAGCGCTGGCTGGCATTCAAGCATGCGATGGCGTTTTAGAGTGGGGGATAGGTGGTGAACTGGTGGGGCACCAGGTGGCACGGGCAGTCCGCCTGTGTTCGGCCCTTTCAAACGCTGCTTCGCCTGTGGATGAGCCATCAGGCGGACGCCCGCGGCGGCGTGGACGAAGGCATCAAAAGCACGAAAGGCTCTTCTTCGTGTCTTTAACGCCTTCGTGACTTTGTGTACCTCTGCTGATGCCTCACCCACCGGGCCGTTCAGCTCCAACCGGCGGCGACCGGACTCCACCACCCATCCGCCCCATTTACATTTGCCGGCCATTGGCCAAAATAGCCCGTCCAACTCAAACGGAAAGGAAGGACCACCATGGCAGAAGCAAATCAGGGCAACGGCGGTGCAACGACTCAACCCGGCCAGCAGCAGGGCGCAGAGGGCGTGCAGGTGCTGCTGGATGAGCGCGACATGCGCACGATCTACTCCAACGCCTACCGTATCCACACCTCGGCCGAGGAGGTCATCGTCGACCTGGGCTTCAACATGCCCAACCCCAACCAGCCCGCCGGTCAGCAGCAGCTGCTGTTCAAGGTCACCGACCGCGTCATCATGAGCTACACCAGCGCCAAGCGGATGATGCTGAGCATGCAGCAGCTCATCAAGCGCTACGAACAGCAGTTCGGCGAAATCCCCACCCAGCCCGGCCAGCGCCGCTAGGCCCGGCCCTGTGGGGGGTGAAGGAGTGAGAGGGTGACAAGGTGAGGGCGTGCTATTTGCAGTCCTCACCTTGTCACCTTGTCACCTTATCATCCGACGCTACGCCGCCAGCTTCACTTCAGGCGCGTTCGATCCCATCCTCCCCGCCGCCGCCGCCCTGGCGCCGCGAGGTGAACGGTATCTTCGAGTTTTCACCGCTCAGGGCCGATTGGCCGCGACCTATTTGCTCCAGGACGTCGAGCCACTGTGGTGTGAAGGCGGCAAAGTCTATCCCTTTGGCTTTGGCCACATTGTGGGTGTCCCGGTCGATGCTCAACTGACGTCGCGGTCCGCCGAGGACGAGTTGCCTGCCGGGAACGTGATCGATTTCTCGCACGGCATTCAGCACGCAGTCCTCCTGCGTGAAATGCGCTACGGGGGTTCCGGTGGCATAGAAGATGTTGCGGCGGTCCGGCCGAGCGACTAACCGGCCAACCATGAATCCCGTTCTTCATCAAGGGAGGGAAAGAGGGCGCTTCTCGCATAGGCTCAGTAGTGCCTCCTTTTCGCTCGCGACGGCCCCAGCCTTGCCGCGCCGGTTTTCGTGCCCGCAATATTGACGTTTTTTCAGCGCAACCCCGTTACAATGCCCCGCGGTTACGCCAAAGACCACCCGGCCTGCTAATCGGCGCGCCGGTCCGTTTAATATCCGGTTAGCGTGCGGAGGTGATCACGTCCGACAAGCGACCCACACTCGAATACGTATCGCCAGCGACTGAACGGCGCGAGCGGAACGATCGGTTCGATAGGCGACTGGCGCGGGTCGGACGGCAACTGCTCGTTGGGGTCGTGCTCCTGTTTGCGGTCCCGTTCCTGCCGGCTCCGCAAGGCATCTGGTACTTCGGGGACCGGCCACAATGGGTTCTCGCAATTGACTCAGCCGGACTGGCCGTCGGCCCGTATGAACAACCGGTCAAGGTGTTAGGGTTCGTTCCGCTCGTCGCACTGGAACTCGTGCTGTTGGCCGTCCCGACGTTGCTCGTCGTGCGTTATGTTCGTCGGCGACGTCGCGGCCGCCCGACCGCACGCTAACCAACCATTGCACTGGACCGGGGCCATCGCGGTCCTTGTGATTCCAACGCTGGCCGTGGGCTCCGGCCATTGATCGGCCTCACGTTATGCATTGCGGGAGGGACGCAGATGGCCAAACGCAAGCCGCTGTACGGTCAGCGCCACGTCATTCCGGCCGACATGTCCGAGCAGCAGCCGAACAACTCGTACGGACCGATCACCGAGTACGAGACGAAGCGGGTTCCGTGCAGCGCCTGTGGCCGACCGGTGCTTTGGACTGCCGAACAGCAGCGGACCTGGTATGAGGAGCAAGGTTTCGATGTGCGCGCAGCCGAATCTTCGGTGCGAGATCTGTCGGAAGCGTGGGCTTCACGATCGTAACCGCAAACGTCAGCGGATGCGGAAAAGGTGAGATGCGGAAAAGGTGACGCAGATCGACTCCCCTGGCTGGCCGCACCCGGCGGCGGCCAGGCGGATGGCATGCCCCGCGGCCCGCGCCATGCTCCCGGTGGCCTGGTTGATGGAATCGACGTGCGTCACCTTTTCCATTCTCGAAACGAGACAGATCAGTGAAATCGATGGACATCAGCTTTTTCTATGCTCTGCCTGTCACGCCTCGGGGTGAAGCGCAATGAGGATGCTGGACCTGGCCACGGGTTTGCAATCGCTCCGGGCGCGCGGCATCGTGCCGGACGAGCGCTACGCGGAGCCGCGAACGCTTGAGTTCTCAGGCGGAGGGCGTTGGACACGGGTTTCGTCGCTGTCGAATGACCTGCACCAACGCACCCGGGCGGTCAGGCGGGTTCTCACGCTGATGCCGGAGGACGAGATGATCCTCGTCTACAAGCGCGGCGGGTCATGGCGCGTCTCGGCCGATCACGCCGGCTTCCTCTTCAGCGCGTTCATCCAGTTGCTGGCGCGGCTTGAGGGGAGCGATCGCGACGGCTTGTTGATCTTCCCGGTCGAGGAGCGTGCGCTCGCGCAGGCGCTGGCCCTCGCGGCGGTTCTGACGCCGTCCTTCGATCACCAACGGGACGACCTGTTCCTCATCCCCGAACGCAGCAATCTGCTCATCTGGCTGGATCACGAGGGCCTCATCTTTGCCGGCCTGCCAGACAAGAACCCATCAAGCGCACTGGCGGCCGCGCTGGCCGGGTTGAGCGACAAGCCATCTGAGTAACTCGTGCCGCTCATCGTCCGCCGCACCTGCGGGTGCTGCGGACGGCATTCCTGCGGAGGGGATACGGAAAAGGCGAACGCAGAAAAGGTGACGCAGATCGATTCCCCTGGCTGGCCGCACCCGGCGGCGGAGGCGCCGCCCGCCTGATCACGCTCTCACCCCCTCACCTTGTCATCCTTCCGCCGCGCGGGCGGCGCGGGCCGGGGTGGCCTGGCGCATGGGGTCGTAGCCGTCGGCCCACAAGTCGATTGTCGGGCGGATGTCCATCGGGGACCAGCTCGCCAGGCGGGCGGCGGCGTGGACGGGGGACAGGTTGGCGATGATCGCCGCATCGTAGTGCAGGCGGCGTGCGGCTTCATCGCCCAGAAGGGGGATGTCGCGGTAGAAGTGGCCGGGGGCGCCCAGGTTGCGGTCAGCGATGGCGACGATTTTCAGGTCGAGCTTTTTGGCCGCCCGCCAGTAGGCGAACAGGTTCTTGCCGTAGTCCACCAGCAGGATCTGCCGCAGGCCGTGCCGGGCTTTGGCCTCGGCCAGCCGGCGCTCGGTCTCCTCGATCTTGGCGAAGGTTTCGAAGGTCCAGTCATCCACCGGCCGGCGCTTCCAGAGTTGCAGCCCGCGCCACACGCCCTGGATCATACCCAGCGTGAAGGCGAGCCGGCGGCCCTTGCTGCGGGCGATCAGGCGGTAGCGGGCGGTCCACTCCACCGCATAGGGCAGGGCCCACTGCGGCGGCAGCAGCCGCAGGGCCAGCACCAGATTGTTGCGCACATCCAGCCGCATCACCCGCGCGGGGTAGCGGGCGGTTGAGGTCTTGAGGTGATCCACGTGCAGGTCGTCGAACCGCTGCACATCCCACCCGGCATCCAGCAGACGCAGGGAGAGGACGTATTCTTCGGCCTGCATGTAAAAATCGGCCGGCAGCCCGCCGGCGGCCTCCACGGCACAGCGGCGGAAACCCGTGCCGCAGCCGATGAAGACATTGGGGTAGGCGCTGCACTCCTGCGAGCCATCGGGCAAATGAACGGTGAAAATGGCGGCCCCCAGCCGGGGATTGGCCTCGAACCGTTCGATCATCCGCCTGATGCTGCCGGGGCGGGGGAAGGAATCATCATCCAGGAAGACCACGTAACGCCCCTGCGCCTGGGCCAGGGCGAGGTTCTTGGAGGTCGGCCCGAGATTGCGCTCCAGCCGGATCAGCCGAACCTGCGGAAAGTGCTCGGCCGGGAAGCGCTGGGCCACGGCGGCGGCGGTGCCGTCCGGACTGGCATTGTCGACGATGATGATCTCGATCTCCTCGGCCCCCAGCCCGCACTCCAGCACGCGCGCGAGGGTATCGAGCAGCACGGCTTTGCGGTTGTGGGTGGAGATCAAAAAGCTGACGACAGGGGCGGATGTGAGCGCCAGGGGCATTTTCGACTCCTCCAGAGTCTTTGCCAGCGCTTCGGGCAACCTCCTGTTGCCCGGCCTGAGTACGGAGCATCCGCGCTGGCCTCACCAAGGCTATTATGCCTCATCGATCCGGGGATGTCGAAAGCTTGAGCAGAAAAAGTGGAGTAAAATGGTGGATTTTCACTGTCAGTGACCTGCTGCCAGGTGGCCGCATGAAGTGCAGAAACGGGCTTCCATCGCTGCAGCCCATCCGACAGACGCCAGAATGTCGCTGTCGCCAGGCTCTATCCGGCAGCGAGCCACTGGCGATTTGCCCGCATCGCCACATGCTACAATGAAGTGATATGCGTTCCCGCCCCCCTCTGGACCGCTTTCTGGCCGCCGTTCATCGGCGGGTAGTGGTGGTGCGTGCGCTGGAGTGTGCAGGGATTGCACTGGCCGTGGCGGCGGGGATCGCGCTGGCGGTGGGCGGTCTGCTCATCTGGCGCGGGGAGCGCGGGCTGTGGCCTCTGATGGTGGCAGGCATGCTGCTTGCCGGCGGGGCGGGTATTGGCCTGCTGTGGGGCCTCCTGCGCCGGCCGAGCCGGCTCTGGACGGCGATCGAGGCCGACCGCCAGCTCGGCCTGCATGACCTGCTCAGCACCGCCTGGGCTACGCGCCACAGCGCTGACCCCTGGGTCGCCACTGTCCGGGCACTGGCCGAGGCGCAGTGCCAGGCGCTGCACCCCCGCCAGGTGATCCTCCATCGGCTGGGTGTGCGGGCGTGGGGCGGGATTGTCTCAATGTTGCTGCTGGCCGGAGGGCTGCTGGCGCTATATGCCCAGCCGGCCGCAACGGTTGCCGGCGAAGACCGAACCGGCTTTATCCCCACCAACCGCCTCGATGCCCTCGTCCAAGCTCCGCGGCCAGCGCCCCTGTGGACACCAGAGGGCCGTGTTCCGCCTGCCGCATCCCCTGCACAGCCCGGCATGCGGTCTGGCCGCGACCTCGAACCCGCTCGGCCGCAGGAAGGCGAAGGTGAAAATGCCCCCCCGGCTGCGGCGGGCGATCCGGGTACCCAAGTCGCCAGCGCTACCGGCGCCGGTGGCGGGGCGGGCCAAAGCGATGAAACCGCATCCCGCGGCCCCCGGTCCACTGACCCATCCGGTGAAGGCCACGCCGATCCGGCGGATGCCCGGCCCGGTGATACAGCGCATGTGGCCGCTGGGGCAGGTGATTCGCATGCGCTGATGCCAGCACAAGGCGTTGCCGGCGCGCCGACTGTCGCCCGGCCGTCCGGCGTGACCGCCGAGCCGTGGCACGCATCCACTTGGCCTGCGCAGCGCGAGGCGGCCTTGCGTGCCCTGTCTGCCGGCCAGACCCCGCCCGCCTACCGCGACCTGATCCGCGCGTACTTCACCTCGGATGATCGATGATGCGCAACCCGCTCATCCCCACCCAGCCCGGCGCTACTCATTTTGCCGGTGCTTGACCTGTCCGTGGGGTCCGGCGTACTACAGGGACGATGCCGCTGCTGGTGCGCAACCTGCCGTTAAAACTCGATGAACCGGAAGAAGCATTACTGGGGCGGATTGCGCGCGTGCTGGCGCTGCCCAAGGACCGCATCCGCAGCTATGGGATCGTGCGCCGGGCGATCGATGCCCGCCGGCATGATGATGTCAAACGCATCTACCATGTGCAGGTGGCGGTGGATGCCGATGAGCAGAAGCTGATCGGCCGCGGCCGGCCGGGGCAGGTCACGCAGATTGATCGGGAAACCGAGCCGGCCGTCGAGCCAGGCAGCGCGCGGCTGGAGCACCGCCCGGTTATCATCGGCACCGGCCCGGCGGGGCTTATCGCGGGGCTGCTGCTGGCCGAGGCGGGGTATGCGCCCCTCATCCTCGAGCGCGGGCAGGATGTGCCCCAGCGCCACAAGGCGCTGCACCTGTACTACACGCGCGGCCAGTTCGATCCTGAGAACAACCTGCTGTTCGGCATCGGCGGGGCGGGCGCCTATTCCGATGGCAAGCTCTACTCCCGCACCCACGACCCGCTGAACATGTGGGTCCTCCAGCAGTTGGTGCGCTTCGGCGGCGATCCCGATATCCTCATCAACGCCAAGCCTCATCTTGGTTCGGATAAGCTCCCCGGTATCTGCCGGCGCATGGTCGAGCACATCCGCGCCCACGGCGGCGAGGTGCGCTACGGGGCGCGCGTGGTGGACCTGGAAACAGGTGAACCGGCCAGGCAGCTTCAGTCAGCGGCGGGCGCCGCCGGCGAGGAGAGACAGGAGCGGGGCGTGCGCGCGGTGGTGCTGGATGGGGGGGAGCGGATCCAGACCAATGTGGTCCTCCTGGCCATTGGCCACAGCGCCCGTGATACCTATCGCATGCTGCGCGAGCACGGCGTGGCCATGGTGGCCAAGCCGTTTCAGATGGGCGTGCGCATCGAACACCCGCAGGACCTGATCAACAACAACCAGTACGGCAGCGCTGCGGCGAAGCTGGGGGCGGCCGACTATTTCCTCATCGCCAAGCATGCGGCCGGCATCAGCGACTGCTGCGGCCCGGACCTGTTCAGCTTCTGCATGTGTCCCGGTGGCACGATCCTGCCGAGCAACGAATCGCCCAACGAAATCTGCACCAACGGCGCCAGTACCAGCCGCCGCAACAGCCCCTATGCCAACTCGGGCCTGGTGGTGACCATCCTTCCCAGGGAGTTCGGCGATGATCCGCTGGCCGGGGTGGAATACCAGCGCAAGTGGGAAAGGCTCGCCTTCGAGTTGAGCGGGTCATACAAGGTGCCTGCCCAGCGTGCCGATGACTTCCTGGCCGGTCGTCTCAGCGATGGCGCGATTGACACCAGCTTCCCTCTTGGCGCGGCGGCGGTCGATCTGCGCCAGATGCTGCCGCGGGTGGTGATCGACGCCCTCCAGAAGGGCCTGCCGATGCTCGACCGCATGATCGCAGGTTACGCCGGGCCGCAGGGGGTGATTACCGCCCCGGAAACCCGCGCCAGTTCGCCGGTGCGCATCGTGCGCGAGGAGGCAAGCCGCCAGAGTCCGAGCATGGCCGGGCTCTATCCCGTCGGCGAAGGGGCGGGCTTTGCCGGTGGGATCGTCTCCAGCGCCACCGATGGCCTCAAGAGCGCTCAGGCGCTCATCCGCCGGTTCGCGCCGCTCCGCTGAAGCCATCGCGCCAGCGCGCCTGACATGCCCTACCTCCGCCTGCGCTGGACCAGCCCGGCCAGGGCGCTGATCAGCAGCAGCGCCGCTGTCGCGGGTTCGGGGGTGATGTTCTCGAAGTAGCGGACATCACCGCCGTGGAAGGCGCTGGCGCCGAACAGGTCCAGGTCGCCATCGCCATCGGCATCCCCCAGGACGTTGTTGTAGACAAACAGCTTGTTGCTTGCCGTGCCTTCGAGGATGGACTGGTAGGTGAAGTTCGCCGCGCCATCGTTGAGCAGGGCGAAGATACCGCCGACCAGGCCGTGGGTGGTGTCATCAACGCCGACATCGGCGATGCCGGAGACGATGTCGAGATCGCCATCGCCGTCGATATCCGCGATCTGCAGGGTGTGCAGCGAGAAGCGGTCCTCGATATTCACGCCGGCCGGGGCGCTGATGGCGGTGTTGGTGAGGATGATCTCCTGCCAGGGGTCGCGGGCTTGCGCGGGTTCGGGGGCCATATACAGGCGGATGCCCTTGGGGCGGGCCTGGGTGTCGGCGTTGTCTTCCAGTTCCTCGGCGTTGGCGACGACGATATCGGGCCGGCCATCGCCGTTCAGATCGCCAACGGCCACCTTGGCGGCGTAGTCCTTGCGGATGTTGTCCAGGTTGGCGCTGCTGGTGTGCTGCGGCGGATATTGGTTGCCACCCCCAGGCTGGGTGGTGTCATCGGCCGGGTTGTCGTAGGCGTGAAGGTTGAAATCGAGGCTGAGATCCAGCGCGGTCCCGCCGGCGCCGGGGATTTCGATCCAGCGGCCATTGATGGCCAGGTCGAGGTCGCCATCGTTGTCGGGGTCAAACAGCGCCAGCCCCTCGCGCGGGCGGGTGGGGATGTGCTTGCGCGTCCAGGTGCCGTTGCCATCGTTGCGCAGCAGGTTGACACCGTAGTACACATCCCGGGCGACGATATCGATATCACCATCCCCATCGATATCGCCGGCCTCGATCTCCGACATATGGACCACGCTGTTGGTGCCATTGTTGCCGCCGGGCCAGGTGGTGATCAGGTGGGGCGTCCACTGCGCGTTCACGTTGCCATCGCCGGGATTCTGGTACCAGTAGATCGCGCCGGGAGCGTTGCGGCCATCATCGCTGGGGCCGTTGTCGGAGTTGGGCACGATCAGGTCGATGTAGCCGTCGCCGTTCATGTCAGCGGCGGCCAGGTCGCCGCCGAAGCGGGTATACGGCGTGATTCCCGGGCCGCCAGCGCTGACGATCGTGGTATAGGACCACTGGTGGGTCAGCGGGTCCAGGCGATACATGCGGATATCGCCCGAGGACCAGGTGCGATCCGATCGGGTGGTGGCGCCGAAGAATTCGCTGCGGCCATCGTTGTCGAAATCGAGGGCGATGGCAGCGCCGAAGCCCGTGGAGTCGAGCTTGGTGAAATTCGGATCAAAGATCGGCTCGGCGGCCACCAGTGGGGCGGCCATCAGGCCCAGGGCAACGGCGGCAGATCGCGTGATGTGGGTCGGCATACGGCTCTCCATGGCTGAAAAACGGACTGGATCAGGCATCGGCGCGCGGCTCGAACGTGGCATAGGGGGGCAGCGGCGCGGCTTCGCCGGGCGCCTGGTAAATCTCGGGCGGGAAGCACTCGATCCGTTGCCCGTTGCGCACGATCCACTGGTACTGCTTGCGGTAGGGATTGCGGTCGGCCAGCGCGGGGGTGGAGTAGACCCCGGCAACCGCGATGCGCCCCTGGTCCGAGGTGTTGGGGGGGCTGTAGTGGTACAGGTTGGAATGCCAGCAGACGGCATCCCCCGGCTCCAGCTCGATGTGGCGCAGCCCGAAGCGGGCCTTGCATGCCTCAACCCGCTCGCGCGGCAGCTCACCATGGATCGAATCGCGATAAAGCCCGTGAACCTCTATCGGCTCGCGGTGAGTGCCGGGGATGAACTGCATGCAGCCGTTGGCACGGGTGGCCGGGTCGATGGCCATCCAGAAGTTGAATGGTTCGGTTTCGCCGTCGCGCCACAGGCCGTTGTCCTGGTGCCAGGGGGTGGCGCTGCCGGTGCGGGCCGGCTTGAGGAAGCAACTGTTGAACTTCAGCACCACATCATCGCCAAGGAAATACTGCGCGATGCGCGGCATCAGCCGGCCGGCGTGGATGGTGTGCCAGATCAGCGGTGAGGCGATGCAGAAGTCGCCCAGCTTACGGAAGCGGGCCGCGCGGGCGGCCGGGGTATCGCCCATGGGGTCCATCGGGTCGACCTGGTCACCGCGGGGCGTGTTGTCGGGTGTGAGGATGTGGTTCCTGATAACGCCGCGCACCTCCATCGCCGCGTCGCGGTCGATGACGTTGCGGACAATAAAAAAGCCGTCCTGCTCATACTGGGCCTTCTGCTCAGGCGTGGGAGTCCAGGTACTGGGCATGGGGTACGTCGGGGAAAAGGTTGATTTGAACGGGCTATCCTGCTGCCGCAGCAGGCTTGCTCAATGACGCCCTTTATTATGGAATATCTGTGAAAATCGACCATTGCGCCGCGGCCTGAAATGTTGGCGCGAATCGGTGATGTGCAGGAGGATTCCGATGCGGCTTCTCGGGCGCGATGAATGGCTGGTGGCGCTGATGAACCCGGCCCATGAGCTGCGCTTCCATCACCGGTTTTACGGCGAGGCCATCCGAACCGATGGTTGGCGCTCGAGGCCCAATCGCAGCGAGGCGTGGCACCTGATCTACCTGGCGCTGGAAGGGTGCAGCACCGGCCAGGCGGCCAGGGGGAGGGATATCTCCATTGAGCCGGGACAGGCGCTGTGGTTGCCGCCGCGCGCGGTGCATCACCTGGCCTGGACGCCGACGTTCCGCTATGACGAGGTCTGGTTCCGCCTGCTGGAGGGGGAAACGGACCTGACGCCGCTGGCCGAGCCGATGGTCTTTGATGCCGCCGCTGAGGCCCGGCCGCTGTTTGACCGCATCGCCGATGAACTGACGCTGGAGCGTCAACTGCGCCAGCAGGCGTTGCGCTGTCTGCTGGCGCAGTTGACGATCGAGCTGTTCCGCCTGGTTGCCGGCCCGGATGGGGCCACCCGGGTTGATGGCCGGCACCGCCGGCGCGAGCTGACGGCTCATCAGCGGCAGCGGCTGTTGCGCTATACCCAGGCGCACCTGGCCGATGGCCTGACCGCGGCTGACCTGGCCCGCGAGGTGGGGATGAGCGCGGACTATTTCACCCGCGTTTTCCGCGACAGCTTCGGCTGTGCGCCGCGCCTCTGGCTGACCCGCGAGCGCATCCGCGCTGCCAGCCGCCTGCTGGCCGGGTCTGATCTGCGCATCTTTCAGATCGCCCAGCGCCTGGGGTATTCCGATGTCCCGCAGTTCAGCCGGCAGTTCAAGGCGGTGATGGGCATGAACCCCCAGACCTACCGGCAGACCGCCCCCAGCCGCGGCATCGTCCAGCATGGCGCAGATGGGAACAGCACGCCACGGTCGCCCGATCCGTCCGTGTGGTGAATCGGATGGGCGGTTGCACCTGAAGTGCGATCCGTCATTTTGTCCTGCCGATTGTTGCCACCGTATGTTTGGCTGCGCTGTTCGACGGGCCGGATACCCGCCTGGCGGGTCGTCACTATCGCTCGGGGTCGGGTTGTCGTAAAATCGACCGGTTTACGTGTTTTTTCAGGCATGATCGGAGATGTTGATACATGGATTGGCAGCGATTGAACCTCCCGGATGACGCCAGGCACATCCTTGAGCGGGCGCCGAAGGTGACGGTGGTCTCTTCGGTGGAGGAGCTGGTGGCCGCCTCGGTGGCCAATGCGGTACAGGGGGTTCACGAGGTGGCGTATGAGGTGCCGGGCAAGGGGCGGGTGGTTGAGGCGACTGTCTGCCGGGTGAAAAACGGCATCGCCGCCAACTACCTTGAGCCGTACATGCGCCGGCGTGACCCCGACTGCATGGTCATCGGCGACACGCTGCCTACCAACAAGCCGCGCTACCGGGATCGCTATGGCAAGGAGTTTGGCGAGCTTCGCCAGGAGACATTCGACTGGCTTGCCCAGCAGGAGCTGACGGTTTTCGCCTTTGTCGCCGGGCAGGCGCCGCTCGGGCTGGATGCGGCGGTCATCGGTCCGTCCAATGCGGGATTCTTCGCGCTGGGCCTGGCGCTGCTCCAGGGCATCATGCCGGTGGATCAAATCCCTGACACGTTCGCGCCCAAGGCGATGATCTATGTCGCCCCGCCGTTCCGCCATACCCACTTTGAGGGCAAGCAGGTCGTCGTTCATAACCGCACCCGCGGCATCCATGAGCTGTTCAGTTACAACCTCTATCCCGGCCCCAGCGCCAAGAAGGGGATTTATGGGGTGCTGATCAACCTCGGCGAGCAGCAGGGGTGGGTCACAGCGCACTGCTCAACCGTGCAGGTGGTGACACCCTATGACAATGTCGTCACGTTCATGCACGAAGGCGCCAGCGGCGGCGGCAAGAGCGAGATGCTGGAGTATGTCCACCGCGAGGCGGATGGCCGGCTGCTGGTGGGACGCAATCTGATCACCCACGAAACCCGGCATCTCACCCTGCCGCGCGGCTGTCACCTGCGCCCGGTGACCGATGACATGGCGCTGTGCCACACGCAAAGCCAGATTCGCGAAGCGGGCAAGCTGACGCTGATGGACGCCGAAGATGCCTGGTTTGTGCGCGTCAACCACATCGAGCATTACGGGGTCGATCCGCACCTGGAGAAGCTGACGGTGGAGCCGCCCGAGCCGCTGCTGTTCCTGAATATCGAGGCGGTGCCGGGCGCGCGGGCGCTGATCTGGGACCATGTCGAGGATGCCCCCGGCAAGCCCTGCCCCAATCCGCGCGTGGTGGTGCCGCGCGAGATCGTGCCGGATGTGGTGGATGGCCCGGTGACGGTGGACATTCGCAGCTTCGGCGTGCGCACGCCGCCCTGTACCCGGGAGAAGCCGACCTACGGCATCATCGGCCTGTTCCACATCCTGCCGCCGGCGCTGGCGTGGCTGTGGCGGCTGGTTGCCCCGCGCGGGTATGGCAATCCGAGCATTGTCGCCAGCGAAGGGATGAGCAGCGAAGGGGTTGGATCCTACTGGCCGTTTGCCACCGGCAGGCGGGTGGACCAGGCGAACCTGCTGCTGGAGCAGGTGCTGGCGACCCCGCAGACGCTGTTTGTGCTCTGCCCCAACCAGCACGTGGGGGCGTGGGAGACCTCGTTCATGCCGCAGTGGCTGGTGCGCGAGTACCTGGCCCGGCGGGGCGCCAGTCCTTTCCGCCCGGAGCAGATCACCGCGTCGCGCTGTCCGCTGCTGGGCTATTCGCTCAAGCAGTTGCAGATCGAGGGATCGAACATCCCGCCGTTCTTCCTGCAGGTGGAGCGCCAGCCCGAGGTGGGCATCGAAGGCTACGATGCCGGCGCCCGCCAGCTCCAGGAGTT
>CAYNMV010000037.1:27859-42902 GCA_964398315.1 uncultured Tepidisphaeraceae bacterium
GGGTTGCAGCGCGGGCACAGGCCGTGCACGACAACTTCCGAATAGCTCACGTGGTAGTGCTCGCGCGGGGTGATCTGCTCAAGCAGGTGCTGCGGCAGGGGCTGGTCGCGCAGACATTCGACTTCGCCGCACGCATCGCAGATGAAATGGGCATGTTCGGGCTGGTCGTGCCCGGCGTGCTCGGAGAGCGCATAGCGCCAGACGCGGTCGCCGCCGCGCACGCGGTGCAGCAATTTCCTGTCAGTCAGCGTATTGAGCGTGCGATAGACGGTGACGGTGTCCGTATTGGCCGGCAGGGCCTCGATCACCTGCGGCGCAGCCAGCGGGCCGCGTATCCGTCCCAGCAGTTCCATCACGGCCACGCGCACCGGCGTTCGTTTCAGGCCGGCGGCCTTGAGCCTGGCATCGATGGACGCAGAAGGAATCACCACTTCATTCTAGAGCGCATTTCAGGTCAATGCACCTTTGTGGCCCGGGCGAGGCGAAGCAGGTCGGGGATGTCCGCCCGTCCGCCCAGCTCGGGCAGGATCAGCGACTCACTGATGCGCTCCGGCTCGGGCGGGCGCAGTTCAAAGGCCTGTGCCCAGGAGTCAGGCAGCCCCGCGAGGGTGCAGCCGGCCAGGTCTGCCTCAACGGCGGCCGCCAGCAGCCCGTAAATCGCCGGCCAGCCGTGTCCGGCCAATGCCACCGGCGCACCACCGCTCAGTTCGGGCCGGGCGCGCAGGTATTGCAGTGCCCGCCGGACATCATACGCCCGCCGGGCGGCCAGGCTGGTACCCAGCAGGAAATGGTCGCTGGCCACGCGGAACTCGGTGCTGCGGAAGCCCAGGCCGTTGCCTTCCATCCGACGATGCATCCTCACCGCGCCGGTGCCGCGCACATCAAACACCATGACCAACTGCCCGTCGGCAAGATGTTCCTGGATGGCTTTGGCAAATGGCTGCTGTCCCTCGGTGCCGTCCGGGATCAGCAGCAGCAGACCGCCGCGCGGCCGGTGGGGCGGAAGGTAGACGATGGCGGTGGTGAGGATGCCCGGCTCGGTGAAGAAGAACACGTGCTCGGTGGTGCCGGAAGCGGTCGTCGAGCACGCCGTCCGCCGCTCGCGCAGCGTACCGGCCGGCGGATCACCGATGATCGCCGCCAGTTCCTGGCGCGTGACAGCGGGGGCGCTGTCGCGGCGCTGCTGCCAGGTGTTGCGCGTGAGATCGAGAATCGAGCGGGCATCGGCAAACTCCAGCAGTACCTGCCCGGAGCGCGTGCATTGCAGCTCCGCCGGATCCTCCGGGGTTGGCTCATCGTCGAACGGGGCGAGTTGGCGTCCCTGCAGGTGCCGGGCGAACCATTCCACGCATGCCCGCCGCAGCGGTGTGGTAAAGCCGTGCGACTGGCCCTGGGCCAGGCATAGATCGATGGCCGGCTCAGCCCCCAGCACACGGTAGACGGATCGCGCCTGTTCCATCGTCTCCAGCACCCCTTCGATGGCGAAAAAGTCATACTCCGCCGCCCCGATGCGCAGCGGCCGTGGAGCGAAAGCGCAGAGGAAATCGGCGTAGTCGATGCCATCGGAAATGGCGGCAAAGAGGTTCTGTTCCCCATCGTAAGCGCGGCTGCCAGTCTGCAGGTAGCTTTCGCGCGAGGAAAGCGAGCAGCAGGGCATCGCGGCCTGGATGCGGTCATCGACCATCATCACGTATTGCGTGAGCGTGCCGCCGCCGGAGTTGCCGGTCATGCCGATGCGCCCGGGATCGACCTCGGGCAGGCCGGCCAGCAGATCGAGGCCGCGGATCGCGTTCCAGAGGAAGTAGCGGGCGATGTTCTGGCCGACGATGGAACAGGGCAATTGCAGGTAACTGTGCTCGCGCGTGTTCATGCCCACCAGTGGCTGGTGGGTCTGCCGGTCCAGGCACTGGACCATCTCGCCCTGGCTGGGTGAGTCGAGCGTCAGCACGATGAAGCCAGCGCGTACCAGGTCGATGCAGACCTGCTGGTAAGCCGGTGCGGCCTTGCCCGCCGCCGCATGCCCACAGGCCAGCAGAACCGCCGCGGCCGGATGCGCCAGCCCATCCGGCACGTACAGCAGGGCGGGCACGTAGAACCCGGGAAGGCTCTGGTAGATCAGCTTGCGGATGGCGTAGCCCGTGCGTTGCAGCCGTCCGGTTTCCAGCGTCCGCAAGTCATCGCGCTGCTCCGGCAGGCCGCCAATCGACGCCAGGAAGCGCTGCCGGCAGCGCTGCCGATACGCGTTGAACGTGGCCGTATCCGTAATTTCCGCCCGGCGGGCGCGATCGGCCGCAAAATGCCGCCGCGCCTGCTGCATCACCCAGTCATGCACCTGAAACGCGGTTTCGTGGAAGCCGTCGGTAAAAGGCCGAAAGGTGCTGATCATATCGCTCGCCGCCGGCGTTGCCCGGGCCGTTGCGCCCGGGTCCCGCGCTGATGTCGCCCGCCTCAGCCCAGGGTTGCCAGCCGGGCATGGGTCGAATCAGCGGGAGAGGGGACCGACCAGCAGTCTATCACGCCTGCGGTTCAACATGAACTGCACGGGGACGCCGCTGCATGCGTAAGTGCGGATAGCAAGTCGATGCCTACTTGCAAACCCGTGTCACGCATGCGGTGCGCATACATGAGCAAACCGCCCAATGCACTATGCGCTGGCGCCGACCGGCTCGGCAGGGGCGGGTGCGGTAACCTTCTGGACGGTGAGCGTCACGACCTCGGTGGGGCAGACCTCAACGCAGGCGCCATCCCGGTCGCACTGGTTGAGGTGCCGCAGGTCGATCAGGGCCTTGCCATCGACCATGCGCAGCACGCCCTTGGCGCAGTGGGCGACGCATACCTCGCACCCGATGCAGTCGCGCACGTCGATCGTCAGCGCTGCCCGCAGCGCCTGGCCGGAGCGCGGGTCCTGGGCTGTGAAGGTGCCCTGTGGAGCGGCGATTTCGCGCTGTCCGATCGGGTCGAGGGTGATCTGCTGCGCCTCGGCGGCATGCCGGCGCGAACCGCCCGATCGCCGGCGGAGGCGGAACATCGGCTGGCGGCAGCTTCCACAGAGCTGAAGCTGCTCCAGTTTCTCCAGGTAGTTGATCGCCACGCTCACCACGGTGGCATGGCTCCAGGTCAGTGGGCTGACGCTGAGCGGCTCGTTGGTGTGGGGATGGACCTGCTCGGCCAGGACACCGCTCTCCAGCGCGTGCCCAGCGCACCACTCAAACACCGGCAGCGCCCGCTTCAACTCGGCCAGCGTCGTCGCGCGGGCGATGAAATACTCGGCCAGCCAGAGCGTGCAGATGAACCAGGGATTTCCCGGCACCACGGCGATATCCTCACTGACCCGGTGATAGTAGTCGTTTTCGTAGCGGGCCACGCCGCCCACGCGCGTCTTGACCCACAGCTTCTCCTCCACCTGCTGCATGGTCGAAACGACGCGAGGGTCATCGGCATCAAACAGTTCGAAGCGGAAGAGGGCATAGAGCGAGGCGTCGACGACTTCATCCACCTCGAAGAGGGAGTTGGTGTCCGGGTTTTCGATATTCGACTGGCAATCGTCGATTGCAGCGTCATTGCCTGCGCCTTCATGATTGCTCGTGGGCGCCTGGCCATCGGTTGCCGGCGGGGGCATATCGCGGGGGACCAGCCGGCGGACAAACCGCCCCAGCCGCGGGCTGTACAGGTGCTTTTCCGCCCCGGCCTTAACCTCCTGCGCCGCGCGGAGATAGCGCTGGGCGCGTTCGCGATCACCGAAGCAGACGGCAAAGTGATGCGCGGACATCAGCCCGGCGTACACCGTTGCCACCGTGAAGGCATGGATGCCCCAGCGCTCTTCCCACAGGTCGTAACTGGGCAGCGGCAGGCCGGTGCGCTGATCGCGATAGCTGCACATGAAATCAGCCGCCTTCATCACCAGGTCCACCCACAGCGGGCGTACGAACTCGGTGTCACGATAGCGGTGATAGTGCCGCCACAGCGCCCAGACAACCAGGGCGGTTTCATCCTCCTGGATCGGCATCGCCCGCTGGCCGTTCATCACCCAGGGATGCCAGGAAGAAGCCGGCGAGCCGTCGGGATTGTATTTGTGATGGAAGTAGCCCTCGGGGGTGATGGCGTTCTGGCAGAAGGTGTAGAACCAGCGCGCGATATCGGGATAGCCGGCCATGTCCAGCGCATGTGCCACCAGGGCGCCATCCCGCGGCCACATGTAGCTGTAGGTATCGCGCGAGAACTGGAGGTAATCGCTGTCGTTGGCCGCCAGGATCGCACCGCCATTGTCAATCTGCGTGCGCACCACCAGCAGGCTGCGCTTGAACAGATCAACCACCCGGGGCGGCAGGTTGCCGAAGTTGATGTTGGCGCCGCTGAGCCACAGCCGCCAGTAGCTGCTGGTGCGGTCGATGACGCCTTGCGGCGAGTGCTTGATCAGCCACTTGTGCAGCTCGATCAGCTCCTCGCGCGACTGCCCGGCCGCCAGCACCATGTAGATCGTCGCCTGGCCGTGGGCTTGCAGGTGGACATGGTGGCAGATGGTGGAATCGACCGCGCCCTGGGCGATCGGGTTGCCCTGGAGGTGGCCATCCTCGGCATCGCGCCAGGTGCCTTCTGCGCCGTTGAAGCCACTGGTCCCGGTGGCGTATTCGTCGATGCGCTGCTCGCCGCCGCCGAAAAAGCTGACCATCAGGTAGCGCTGGCCGCGGTAGTGAACCATGGCGCGCAGGTCTGGATCGTAGTAGGCGGTGTCGCCCACCTTGGCGCCGAACATGTTGAAGTCCTGGTGATGCATCACCTTCACCAGGCGGTCATGGCCGGCCAGGTTCTTCAGCTTGATCCTGCGAACCCAGATATTGCGGTTGAAGTCGGTGACATCATTGCAGTACAGCGACAACTGCAACTCGGCGTGATCGAGGCTGACACTGGTGGTGAGGGTGTCGCGCAGGTAACGCTGGCGGATGGCCCACTGCGGCTCGCTGCTCCAGGCCAGCCGGTGCTGCCTGGTGCCCGGCACATCGGTCCAGACGCCAAAACGGCATGGGCCTGCGCCGGCGTGATTCTCCTGGCCAACATGGGGGAAGTAGATGTCACGGATCTGGAACCGGTCATCGTAGGTAATCAGCAAACGACCGTTTCCAACAGGAATATCACGGGGCATCGGTATGGGGTTCCTTCAAAACACCAGGGGACCACGCACCAGCGGACCGCGCGGGGGCGTTACTGCCCTTATCGGCCCGAAATGAGCGCTGCCTTACCGCATTGCGCAATCCGCCGGGAGGGGGAGGAGCCGGCTGACTGGGGCTGGGCTGCCAGGCAGGCATTTTTGCCACCTGGGGGTGCAGGGGCGGGGCTCGGGCCGAGAATCCGGTGGGCGCAGCGTGCGGGCTCGCCTACACTTATGGCGCGCCGGTGGAACGGCGCATGGGTTCTTTACACCAGAGAAGGAGAGCGATCATGCCGGTGAAAACAGCCGAAGCGGTTTGGAGCGGATCATTGATGGATGGATCGGGGCAGCTCAAGGCGCCGAGCGGGTTTGCCAGCGAGTATGGCTGGAAGGCCCGGGCCGAGGGATCGGCAGGCACCAGCCCCGAGGAACTGATCGCCGCCGCCCACGCCGGGTGCTACTCCATGGCGCTGTCGCATATGCTCAGCCAGGCCGGGCACGTGCCAACCCGCATCACCACCAGCGCCGATGTGCGGTTTGAGAAGGTCGACGGCGGCTTTGCCATCACAAAAATCACCCTCAAGACCAAGGGGCAGGTCCCGGGGATCGATGAAGCAACATTTCGACAGCATGCCGAACAGGCCAAGACCGGCTGCCCGGTGAGCAAGGCGCTGGCCAGCGTGCCGATTGAGCTGGAGGTGTCGTTCTCGCAGTAACCGGCGGATGACTGCATTGTTCCACGTGGAACATGTGCGCATCCGGCAGTGCAATGTTCCACGTGGAACATTTGCGTATCACGGGTATGCGCCATGGGTGCATGTTCCACGTGGAACAATGCGCTGGCGTTCAGGCAACCTGGCGTGGGGGGCGCATCCCGTGGATCAGGCCAGCGCCGGTGGGGTATCCGTGGCCGGTATGGCCTCCGATGCAGTGTTCCACGTGGAACATTGCACCCTGCCGCTGAGGGGGGATGCCGCGGCGGCGACGCGATTAACATCCAGATGACATGCCCCTGGGAATTGCAATCATCGGGACCGGCGCCATCGCGCTGGCAAACCATATCAAGGGAGTGGCCCTTGCCGCCGAAGCGAAGGTCGTTGCGCTGTGCGACACCAACCGCGAGGCCCTGCACGCCGCCGGCCAGTCTTTTGGCATCGATCTGCTGTTCGATGACCCCGAGCAGGCGGTTCGGCACCCCGATGTGCAGGCGGTGATCATCGCCACCCCCAATTACACCCATCCGCAGATCGTGCGGGCCGCGATCAGCGCCAGGCGGCATGTCCTGTGCGAGAAGCCGCTGGCACTGGACTATCCCACCGCCCATGCCCTCTGGCGCGAAGCCGAGGCGGCCGGCATCCGCCACATGACCGCCTTCACCTACCGCTTCGTACCCGCCATGCGCTACATGAAACACCTGGTGGACCGCGGCGACATCGGCCGGCCACTGCATTTTCGCGCCCAGCGCTTCCAGGACTGGGGCGACCGGCCCATGGGCTGGCGGCAGGTGAAAAAACTCTGTGGCACCGGCGAGATGAGCGACATGCTCTCGCATCGCATTGACTACGGCCACCTGCTCATTGGCCCGATCCGCCGGCTTGTCGCAAGTTTGCGTAATTATATTCCCGAGCGCGGGGGCCGGCCATCCGATGTGGATGACTGGGTCGGCATGATCTGTGAGTTTGAGGCCGGCGCCAGCGGCATGCTCGAAAGCACCAAGCTCGCCACGGGGCGTGGCGAAGGATACGGCGGACAGGACATCGTCGAACTGAATGGCGATGAAGCCTCGATCGTCTATTCCACCCAGCAGCCGCGCCAGTTGCGCATCGGCCGGCGGGGGGACAGCGACTTATCGACCATCGACGTGCCGCGCGAGTTCCTCACCTGGCCTGGCTCGCCGCGCAACCCGGATGAGGGTGATCCGCGCATCACGTTTCGCTACGACCAGAACATCGAGTTCATCGATGCCATCCTCGGCAATCGCCCCTGCCGGCCCGGCTTCGGCGAGGGGGCCGAGGTGCAACTGGTCATGGATGCCGCTGAACGATCAGCGCGCGAGCGGTGCTGGGTAGAGCTGGATTCGATGCGTCTGAAAGGATGACAAGACAGGCTGGGTGGCGCAAACGAGCCAGCGCGGGCGGCCTGCCGGCGCGGTCTCACCTGTGCCCCGCAGATAACCCTTTTGCAGTTCACACCTTAGATGGCAGAGGACCAACCATGAGCAGGATTGCGGTGGTGACCGGCGGCGGGAGCGGGGTGGGGCGGGCGGTGGCGCTTCAGCTTGCGCGCGAGGGATGGCAGGTGGCAATCATGGGCCGCACCCAAAGCCTGCTGGACGAAACCGTTGCGCTGGCGGACCAGGACGGTGGCCGGGTGATCGCATGCACGGGCGATGTGTCGCGCGAGACGGATGTGGCGGCGATGGCCCAGCGCGTGCGCAGCGCCTTCGGTGATCCGACCGTGCTGGTGAACAGCGCTGGGTCCAACATCGCCAACCGCGCGCTGGAGGTGCTGTCGCCGGCGGATTTCCGCAGGCTGATTGACATCAACCTGACCGGCGCGTTCCTCTGTACCCATGCGCTGCTGCCGGGCATGCTCCGCCAGCAGCGGGGGACCATCGTGAACATCATCTCCGATGCCGGCCTGCTGGCCAATGCCACCGCCGGTGCGGCGTATGTTGCCAGCAAGTTTGGGCTGACCGGGCTGACCCAGTCGATCAACGTCGAGCAGCGCAAAAACGGCATCCGCGCCACCGCCATCCTCCCTGGCGAGATCAACACACCCCTCCTCGACAAGCGACCCGCGCCGCCGCCCATGGAAAAGCGCCTTGCGATGCTCCAGCCCGAGGACGTCGCCGCCTGTGTCATGCTGGCGATCAATCTTCCCGATCGTGCGATCATCGAGCAGTTGCTGGTGCGGCCGAGGTAGGGGCAGGTGATCTGTCTCCACCGGCTCACAACCACTTCTTCACGCGGAAGTAGTAGATCAGCCCCCCGACCAGCGCGAACATCGCGGCGACCGTGAGCCAGAATGCCTGGGGTGAGTGCAAGCCGGGGATGTTCTCGAAGTTCATCCCGAAGAAGCTGGTGATCACCGTCATCGGCAGCGCGATCACGGTGATCATGGTCAGCGTCTTCATGATATTGTTCAGATTATTGCTGACGCTGGAGAGGTAGATGTCGCGCACGCCGACGATGACATCCCGATACAGCTCGATCAGTTCGACTGCGCGGATCAGGTGATCGAGCACGTCGCGCAGGTAGACGCGGGTGGTTTCGCGGATGAACGGCACCTCGCCGCGGGTAAGCTGGGCCAGCACCTCGCGCTGCGGCGCGATGATCCGCCGCAGGTCCAGCAGCTCGCGCTTTTTCGCGGCGATGGCAGTCAGCAGTTGTGGCTGGGGGTCGGTCACGGCCTGCTCTTCCAGGTCGTCGATCTCCTCCTGCATGTATTCCAGGATCGGCTGGTAGTGATCGACCAGGTGATCGAGCAGCTGGTGCAGCAGGATATCGATGCCGTTGGCCAGCACGTGCCGCGGATCCATCCGCCCGCGCTGGAGCAGGTCATCCACGCTCTTCATCGACTCCTCGCGGATGGTGACCAGGTAGCGCTCGGAGACGAACATGTCCAGCTCGCGCGTGCGCAGCTTCTCCCGGAAGGTGGTCAGGTCCGGGGCATGGATGACCATGTAGAAGTAGCCCTGGTCGCAGGCATCGCCGATGTGGTTGTAGCTCTCGATCTTCGGCCGCTGCGAGTAGCCGATGGTGTCCTCGATCGCCAGCGGGTGGAAGCCGAAAACATCATCCAGCAGGCCCAGCTCCTCATCGCTCGCCTTGTTCATGTCCAGCCAGAAGCGGGCCGTGGGGTCGCGCAGGGCGGCGGCCAGGCTGGCAGGGGAGGCATCCGTCGAAACGCGCCCATCGGCGAACAGGATGAAGGCGGTGAGCATGCTGGATTATCGGCAAAACCCGCCCGCTTTCGCAAAGGTGGATTCGCGGGCAAAAGAATGTCCTCCCTCCCGGTCCGGCATGATAGCGGGATGGGCGTGTGCCGCCGGCCTGCCGGGATCTGTCTTCCAAGTCCGCATCATCCCCGATTGCCCGGTGCGAGCAGTGGACGATTGGCGGCGGATCACCACAATCTGCCGGCATGCCCTGGCTCGAACTGCCCCATTCCCATGGCTGCCTGGTGTGCGGCCGCGACAATTCGCTGGGACTCAAGCTGACGCTGCGCGTCGATCCCGACACCGGCATCGTGCGCATCGACTATATACCGCGCCCCGAGCACATCGGTTTTGTCGAAATCGTGCATGGCGGTGTGCTGGCCACGGTGATCGATGAGGCGATGGTCTGGGCCGCCACCTGGGAGCGTCGTCGCTTCTGCGTTTGCGGCGAGATGGCGGTGCGCTTCCGCCGATCCGCCCGCGTCGGCCGGCCGCTGCTCATCGAGGCGAAGGTCCAGTTCTCCCGCACGCGCCTGACGCGCACGACCGCAACCGTCCATGACGGGCAGGGCAACCTGCTGGTGGAAGCCAGCGGCAGCTACGTGCCCGTTCCGCCCGAGGAACACGCACGCGTGCTGACGACGCTGGTCGAGGAAGAATCAACGCGCGAGGCACTGGCGCTGCTGCGCCAGGGCGAGCGCCCGGCATAGGCGGCAGTAAAGCGGCCGCGTATCCTGGGCAGGCTGGAACGATCTCGCGTCCCACTGCGCTTTTCGCTGGCGTGCAGCGCCGCCGCTCGTGCCGCGGGCGCAATGGATGGACCGTGCAGACGGCAACGAAGGAGTTGAGTGATGCTGGACAAGGTGTTGCAGACAATCGATCAGCGCCGTGATGAGGCGGTGGAGGGGATGACGCAACTGCTGCGCATCCCGTCGATGAGCGCCAAGCCGGATCATGCCGAAGACTGCCGGCGGTGCGCGCAGTTCCTGGCCGATCGCCTGGGGGCGGCGAAGCTGGCGGCGGAGGTGCGTGAGACCGGCGGGCATCCCATTGTGCTGGCACGCAATCAGCACCGGCCCGGGCGGCCAACCGTGCTGCTCTATGGGCATTATGATGTACAGCCGGCCGAGCCGCTGGAACTGTGGGAGACGCCGCCGTTCGAGCCGACGGTGCGCAACGATGCCGCCGGCCACCCGGCCGTCTTCGCGCGCGGGGCCTCGGATGACAAGGGGCAGGTCTGGTGCCATGTCGAGGCGATCCGCGCCTGGCAGGAGGTGGCCGGCGATCTGCCGGTCAACCTGATTGTGCTGATCGAAGGCGAGGAAGAAGTCGGCAGCGATCACCTGGAAGCGTTCGTGCAGCAGCATCGGGATGAATTGAAGGCGGATGTGGCGGTCATCTCCGACACCGCCCAATTTGCCCGCGGCGTGCCGGCGATCGTCTACGGGCTGCGCGGGCTGGTCTACCTTGAAGTGTTCCTCACCGGCCCCAGCCACGATCTGCACAGCGGCCTGTTCGGCGGCGCGGTGCCCAACCCGGCCAATGTGCTGTGCCAGATGCTGGGGAGCCTGCACGATGCCAACGGCCGTGTGACGGTGCCTGGTTTTTATGATGATGTGGTTGAGTTGACCGATGACGAGCGCGCGATGTGGCGCAAGCTGCCGTTTGATGAGCGCGAGTGGTTCAGCGCCATCGGACTGGCGAGCGGCCACGGCGAAGCGGGCTACAGCAGCATCGAGCAGCGCTGGGCCCGGCCCACGCTCGACATCAACGGTCTGACCGCCGGCTACCAGGGACCGGGCGCCAAGACGGTCATCGGCGCCAAGGCCTCGGCCAAGCTCTCCTGCCGGCTGGTGCCCAACCAGGACCCGGCCAGGATCGAACAATCCCTCAAGCAGTATCTGCGCAGCCGCTGCCCGCAGTCGATCCAGATCGAGTTTGCCACGCATGGCGGGTCACCCGGCGTGCTGGTGCCGCACGACAGCCGGGCGGTACAACTGGCCGCCGAGGCGCTGGAACTGGGCTTCGGCAGCAAGCCGACGCTCATGCGTGAAGGGGGCAGCATTCCGGTGGTGGGGCTGATCAAGCGCGAGCTGGGGATCGACACCCTGCTGGTCGGCTTTGGCCTGCCGGATGACCGCATCCATTCACCCAATGAGAAGATCGACCTGGCCAGCTTCCACCAGGGCATCCGCACCGCCGCGGCCCTGTATGAGAAGCTGACGGGGCTGTAGGGTGGCATGGCGATGGCGGGCACGCCACGCAGCGCACTGTTTCCGCCGTTGAGAGGGCAGAGCAGTGTGGATGTTTGCGATTTGGGATGTGCCATTGAGTTCATCTTCCCAATCGCAAGCTGCACATGCCCCAGCCCCCTCACCCCAAGGAAAGATGGGCCCGCAGCACGTTCTTGTGATGGGAATCGTGCTGCCATTGACCGATGCAGGATAACCTTCGACTGATTGATCCATGCTCCTGACCGTCCGCGACATCTCGAAACACTATGGCCCACGGCTGCTGTTTGCCGGCATATCGCTGGGGATCGATGACAACCAGCGCATCGGCCTGATCGGCGCCAACGGCTCGGGCAAGAGCACGCTGCTGCGTATCCTGGCCGGGCTGGAGCCGCCGGATGAAGGAGAGCTGATCGCCCGGCGGCAGTTGCGGGTGGCGTATGTGCCGCAGGAGGAGCAGTTCGATCCGGCCGTTGCCTGCGTCGACCTGGTCGCCGCGGCGATGGATGAGCATCTTGACGACCACGAGCGCCATCTGCGGGCAGCGGTGATGCTGGACCGGGCCGGATTTGCCGATGCCAGTGCCTTGGCCGGCACGCTCTCGGGTGGATGGCGCAAGCGCCTGTCGATCGTGCGGCAACTGGCGCGCGAGCCGGACCTGCTGCTGATGGATGAGCCGACCAACCACCTGGATATCGAGGGCATCGAGTGGCTGGAACAGCTCATCACCGGCGGGGCGTTTGCCACGCTGATCGTCAGCCATGACCGCCGCTTCCTCGAAACCATCGCCAACCGCATCATCGAACTGGGCCGGCAGTATCCCGATGGCTATCTCAGTCACGATGGCCGCTACAGCGAGTTTCTGGAGAAGCGCGAGGCCTTTCTCGAAGCGCAGCAGGGGCGCCAGCAGGCGCTGGCCAGTGGGGTGCGGCGGGAGATCGAGTGGCTTCGCCGCGGCGCCAAGGCTCGCACCACCAAGGCCAGGGGACGCATCCAGCGGGCCGGTGAGATGATGAGCGAGCTGGCCGACCTGCGGGCGCGCAACGCCGCCCAGCAGTCGGCCGACATCGATTTCACCGCCTCGGATCGCCGCACCCGCAAGCTCCTGCAGCTCAAGCGCGTGAGCAAGACCCTGGGCGGCCGGGTGCTGTTCAGCGATCTGTCGATCACCCTCTCGCCCGGCACCACGCTCGGCCTGCTTGGCCCCAACGGCAGCGGCAAGTCATCGCTCATCCGCATCATGGCCGGCGAGTTGCAGCCTGACAGCGGCGAAGTGATCCCCGCTGAGCAACTGCGCATCGTGCTGTTCGATCAGCACCGCGAGCAACTGGATCTGAGCCAGACCCTCCGCCGGGCGCTGTCACCCAGCGGCGATAATGTCATCTTCCAGGGCAACTCGATGCACATCAGTGCATGGGCCAGGCGGTTCCTGTTCCGCACCGATCAACTGGATCTGCCGGTGGGGGAACTGTCCGGCGGCGAGCGGGCGCGGGTGCTGATTGCACGACTGATGCTTCAGCCGGCCGACCTGCTGATCCTGGATGAGCCGACCAATGACCTGGACATTCCCACGCTGGATGTGCTGGAATCGAGCCTGGAGAGTTTCCCCGGCGCCATCGTGCTGGTGACGCACGACCGCTACCTGTTGGATCGCCTGTCAACCGATGTGCTGGCGCTGGATGGGAAGGGGGGCGCGAATCTGTATGCCGACCTGGCCCAATGGGAACAGGCGCGCAAGGCTGCCGCCCTGGCTGAGCGGAAAGCCGCCGCGGCCACGGCCAAACCGGCCGATCCACCAGCAGCGCCGGCGACCCCACCGGCGAAAAAGCGGCTCACCTGGAAAGAGCAGCGCGAACTGGAGGCCATGGAGCAGACGATCCTCGCCGCCGAGCAGGAGCTGGAGCGCCTGCAGCAGGTTGTGGCCGATCCGGCCGTGCTGGCCGATCACGTCAAATCCCACGATGCCTACGCGCAACTGGCCAAAGCGCAGCAGGAGGTCGAGCGCCTGTATGCCCGCTGGGCCGAGCTGGATGCCCGGCGCTGAGGTCATCCGTATCCGCCCGGGTGGCACAGGTGCTGCGCACGTGAACCGGGGGAACCTGCCCGGGCCGCCCTGGAGAAAGGTGCTGCGCGTGAATGATGGGGCAGCAAAAAACAACGGCCCCCGGGACAGTCATCCCGGGGGCCGAGTGGTGGTAGTGACACCGACTTCTCTGGTGTGCGATGAGCGGCCATGCGCTCATCGCTTCTTGCTCACGGCAAGGCCTCAGGTGGCATCGCTGCCAGCTTCGGCGAGCTGCTTTTTCTCGCCCTCGGCGGGCTTGTCGATCTTGATCGCATCGAAGTAGAGGTGCTTGGCGTTCTCACCTTCGCCCTCTTCCTTGACGCTGATCTTGATCAGGTCCTTGCCCTTGAAGGCGCCGCGGAGGATTTCCTCACTCAGGGGATCTTCCACGTGCTGCTCGATCGCACGGCGCAGGGGCCGGGCGCCGAAGTCCGTGTTGGTGCCCTTGTCAATGAGGAAGGCCTTGGCTTCCGGGGTCAGTTCGATCTGAAGCCCGTGGTCGCTCAGGCGCTGGGTGACTTTCTTCAGTTCCAGCTCCACGATGTTCTCCAGATCCTCGCGGCTGAGCGGACGGAAGACGATCACATCATCCAGTCGACCGATGAACTCCGGCCGGAAGTAGCGTTCCACTTCCTTCATGACCGTTTCCTTGATCGTCTGGTAGGTGCGCTCTTCCTGGGCGCCCTTGGCCTTGGAGTGCAGGCCGAACGTCTGGCCGCCGCCCTTGATCAGCTCCGAACCGATGTTCGAGGTCATGATCATGATCACGTTGCGGAAGTCGACCCGCCGGCCGAACGAGTCGGTCAGGTGGCCTTCCTCCATGATCTGAAGCAGCATGTTGAAGACGTCCGGGTGCGCCTTCTCCACCTCATCCAGCAGCACGACCGAGTACGGCCGGCGGCGGATGCGCTCGGTGAGCTGGCCGCCTTCCTCGTACCCGACATAGCCGGGAGGGGCGCCGATCAGGCGGGAGACGTTGTGCTTCTCCATGTATTCGCTCATGTCGATCATGACCATGGCGTCGGCGTCGCCGAACATGAATTCGGCCAGCGCCTTGGAAAGCAGCGTCTTGCCCACACCCGAGGGGCCGAGGAACAGGAAGCTGCCCATCGGACGGTTCGGGTCTTTCAGGCCCGAGCGCGCCCGGCGGATCGTCTTGGCGATGGCGCGGATGGCCTCGTCCTGGCTGACGACCTTCTTGTGCAGCTCGTTTTCCAACTCCAGCAGGCGCTGCGCCTCTTCCTTCTCGAGGCGGGTCAGCGGCACGCCGGTCATCTTGGAGACCACCTCGGCGATGACTTCCTCGTCAACGACGCCGTCGATCTCCTTGGACTTCTCGCGCCACTGCTTCTGCAGCTCCTCTTTCTTCTTGCGCAGCTCCTCGGCCTGGTCGCGCAGTTTGGCCGCTTCCTCGTACTCGGCGTTCTTGACCGCCTCGTCCTTCTGGATGCTCAGCCGCTCGATCTGCTCTTCCAGATCCGCCAGGTTCGGCGGTTTGGTCATGGAACGCAGGCGGATGCGCGCGCCCGCTTCGTCCAGCACGTCGATCGCCTTGTCCGGCAGGGCCCGGCCGGTGATGTAGCGGTCGGACATCTCCACCACCGCCTCCAGAGCGCTGTCGGTGATCTGCACGCGGTGGTGCGCTTCGTAACGATCGCGCA
>CAYNMV010000038.1:0-37164 GCA_964398315.1 uncultured Tepidisphaeraceae bacterium
ATCGCTCGTGCCGCCGATCTCATACTCGTAGATCGCGCCGTCGCCGACCCGCAGATCGCCCTGCAGGAACGTCAGAGTCCCGACGCTGTCGCCCGGCGCCAGCAGGTCGGTGATGAGCATCCGCTCAGCCGGCGCCCCGTCCTTGGCGAAGACGGTGCCGCCGCCCTTGAGGGCGCTGAAGACCAGGCCGGTCTCATTGCGTGCGTCAAACGTCGCGCCGGCCAGCACGTTGAGCGACGAATCCGGATGGAAGCTGGCACCGCCGGACACCTGGATCGTCCCCGCCTCGACGCGCGTCTCGCCCGTGTAGGTGTTGGCTCCGCCGATGAGGCGAAGCACGCCGATGCCCTTCTTGGTCAAGCCGCCCGAGACATTGGGCGCAACCGCCAGCACGCCCCCCGTGGCCGCAACGGCTGGGCCGCCGCCTTCGAAGCTGAACGTCGGCGCTGCCGTCGCTTTGATCCCCGGCGACGTGATGGTGATGCTGACCACGCGGAATGTCCCGTTGCCCGTTCCATCGTCCTCCATGTTGGCAACAGCCGTTGCCCCGGTCGCGCCATCGATCAGCACCACCGGCGCCCCGATGTAGCCGCTGCCGCCGTTGGCGACGGAAATCACCTCGCCGTCAATGCCGTCACCCGCCGGCGCCACCAACGGTGTCCGCACGGTCGCAAAGACATCGTTCACCACGTCGAATGCCGCGCCGCCGGCATAGACGTTGACGGCGTCGATGTGCTGCCCGGCCGCCAGCAGTTCGCCCTGGATGCTGTCGTTCGCGGTGGAGATGAAGCGGACCGTGCCGCCGTTGAAGTTCAGATGCCGAACGGCACTGTCGTCGGGGCTGGCGCCTTCCGAGACGATCCGCGCCACCTGGAGGACGCTGCCGGCGTTCAGATTGACGACCGCAACCTGACCTGCGCCGTCCCCCGCGTTCTGCGAGTGGCCAATCGACAGGCGCCCCGCTGAGCCAGAATTGGTCGTGGACGCCATCGTGGCGTTGTCGATGGTCAGTTGAGAGAAAGTGTCCGTCCCGCGCATTGCCAGCGAGATACCGCTGGACGTCGTGTAGGTCCCGCCTGTCATGTAGTAGACGCTCTTCGAGCCGGTCGCGCTGGCACTCATCTCCAGGACGGCACTGGACGTGATGTCTCCACCGGACTGGTAAAATACGCCCGTCGCAGCAGTGGATGCCGAGGGGGTACGTCCAATCAGGGCAGTACCACCGGCAAAGTCCAGCGTGCCCCCGGAAATGCTGTAGAAGCCATAGCCGTTGTTGGTGCCCAGCCGGAAGTTTGATCCATTCCCGACGCTGACCGCACCGCCCTTCTGGTAGAACGCAGCAGCAGCACCGCTGCCCTCACCGACCCGGAACGTCGCGGTGGTGCTCAGGCTGGAACCAGCGCCCAGCGTCAGGATGCCACCGTTGAGGTTGTACAGGTCCGTGGCGCTGATGTCGCCGGAGAGCGTGACATGGCTGCGGCCAGTGGTATTGAAGCGCGCGATATTGCCCGATGTCCAAGCGGTCTGCGTACCGCCGTCCAGCCACGTATCGGCCGACGGGTTGTTGGCAAACCACGTTCCGTTCCCGGCCTGAACGCCCGAGGTCCCTGAATCGGCATCCCAGTCCAAGGTGGCGGCCGATGCATTTACGGCGAGCGTCGCCAGCACTGCGGCGGAGAGCGCCAGCAGACCATTGCGGCGATGCCCAGGGGTCGTTGCCATGTGTTGCACTGTCGCTCCTCCGGCCGTGTGGCCATGTGTGTGAAGTGTCATTTTCCCAACTCCCAACATCCGCATATCCGCGCGCTTCCCGATGCGCAGCACACACCCGAGCCGCATGCGGACGACAATGAAATGGAACCCCGAAGCCATCTGTGCCGAGGGCAGACAGCGGCCTTCGGCAACGATGAAACGCTTAATCGATTTAATTGCCAGTATGCCGCCGGTGCCCGAAATGTCAAAAGAATTCTCGTTTTCTGGCGACCCCCAAGCCGGTCAACCGCTCTCAAGGGCAATAATCGGGGGTTTACGGGGGATCGGTAGTGGGTCGATGTGCTGGCGAGAAAATTCTTTGATTACCTTCTGCCGCGTGCTAAGATCGATTTATCATGGCCATTGGGCTAAGCGCGGCGATCCAGGCGGGTGCCGGGGTGACAGGATTCAACCGGTTGGTCATTTGGACCGGGGCCGGCGGGTTGTCAGCGCGATCATGACAGGAGTACCCACGTGGACAGACGGCAATCGGGTGAGCACACCCCTCAAAATGGCGAACTGCGAATCGGCGTCATCGGCGTGGGCGGACGCGGACGGCTGGCGGCCCATGCGCACCAGCCCGGCCAGGGCGCGCGCCTGGTCGCCGGGGCCGATGTCTATCCTCCGGCCCTGGCTGAGTTTACGCAAAAATACCCTGAGGCCCGCACCTTCACCGATTACCGGGATCTGCTTGAGCAGGTCGAGTTGGATGCGGTCTTCATCGCCTCGCCGGATCATCTGCATGAGGAGCAGGCTGTCGCCGCCCTACGCCGCGGGATCGCCGTCTATCTGGAAAAGCCGATGGCCATCACCATCGAGGGGTGTGATGCCATCCTCGCCGCCGCCGCCGAAACCGGGGCCCGCCTCTATCTCGGCCACAACATGCGTCACATGCTGTTCGTGCGCGAGATGAAGCGGCTGATCGATTCGGGTGCCATCGGCGAGGTGAAGGCCGCCTGGTGCCGCCACTTCATCGCCTACGGCGGCGATGCCTATTTCAAGGACTGGCACTCCGAGCGGCAGTATGTCAATTCCCTGCTGCTCCAGAAGGCCGTGCATGACATCGACGTGCTGCACTGGCTCTGCGGCGGGTATACCGAATCGGTTGTCGGGATGGGGGCGCTGACACTGTATGACCAGGTACCCCACCGCCGTCCCGAAAATCAGCGCGGCGATGCGAGCTGGTCTGATGACAACTGGCCGCCGCTGAGCCAGCGCGGCCTCAGCCCGCACATCGATGTTGAGGACATCAACCACCTTCTGCTGAAGCTGGACAACGGCGTTCTGGCCACCTATCAGCAATGCCACTACACCCCCGATGCCTGGCGCAATTACACCATCATCGGCACCGAGGGGCGCATCGAGAATATCGGCGATGAGCCGGGCAAGTGCGAAATCCGCCTCTGGAACCGCCGCACCAGCTTCAAAGAACGCGGCGATGTGCAGGTGGTGATCCCACCGGTGGAAGGCGGCCATGGGGGCGCTGATCCGCTGATCGTCGGTGAATTCCTGCGCTACGTGCGCCATGGCATCCCGACCACCACCGATCCGCAGGCCGCACGTGCCGCCGTTGCGGCCGCCGCCATGGGGGCCGAATCGGTGCGCAGCGGCGGCATGCCGCAGCGCATCCCGCCCCTGCGCGTTACCCGCCCGGCCTGCCGGGCGGCGGTGTGATCAAGCGGTTTGATTACCTGGCGATGGCAGGTTCGACGCTATCCGGCCATAGCGCTGGAGCGCGCGGTTGAACAGAACGGTCTTCGCACAAGGTACATGGGGAAATTCACGCTGCGCCCGGCCCGGGTATCGGACCATCCTGTTTTTCACGTACAATTATGAAGCATCGCACCCTGTTCCCATCGTGCGTGCTCGCATCGCTGTTTCTCGCGAGCCATCTGATCGCCGCTGCTCCAACTGGAGATGTCACCGTGATAGAGAAAATGCCCGGCCTGGTGGCCTTCTGGACATTTGGTGAAGAAGCCGGCCAGCCGCGCGTGTCCACCGCCACACCGCAGAAACATGCGCTTGAAGAGGTGCACGGCCCGATCGAACGGGTGGAGGGTGGACCGTTCTCTGGTTATTCGGCAAGGCTCAATGGCAAACAGTGGCTCCAGATCGAACATGAAAAGCTGGGGGATCTGAATATCGCCGGCCCCACGGCACAGGTGAGCATGTTCGCGGTGGTCTACATTGACGATGTCGAGCGCAGCCGCACCATCGCCGGCATCTGGAACGAAGGCAAAGGGGCTCACGATGATACCGGCACCCGCCAGTATGCGATGCTGGTGCACATGCCAGCCTACGGCGGCGCCCGGCGGCTGACACCCCATATCTCCGCCGAAGGCGGTGTCACCCGGCGCAACGATGGCACCGCCCTGCCGTGGAATGCCGACTACGCCTCTCCGGTGTCTGAAATCCCCGAACGACGCTGGGTGACACTCGGTTTCACCTACGATGGCCAGTACATCCGCGCCTATCAGGACGGCGTGCTCGAGCCGCGCAAGCTCGATCCCGAGAAAGACCGGCGCACCGACCGCTATTTCACTAAGGAAGGCCCTGATGGCAGCGATCGTGGCATGAATCCCTACTACCACGGCCGCGGTATCTTCAAGTACGACCCCGAGAAACACGCGAAAACGAAGATGCCGCCCTCGCCGTTCACGGTTGGCGCGCGTCACGCCGAGGGGCAGATGCTGATCGACGCCTTCCGCGGCCAGTTCGGTGGTCTGGCCGTCTTCAATCGCGCCCTCAGCGATGAGGAGATGAAAAAGCTGCATGAAGCAGCCAACATCGATGCGCTGAATCGGTAATCTCTGGAGATGCAATTGCAATGGCGGGATTTGACTTGCCGGTGCCGATGCGCCGGCCGGCAAACCATGCCCGGCCATCCGTCATTGGCAGCATCTTTCGACCCAGCGGGAGCAGCGATCGGGGATGACAGCAGCCGGCGTGGAGTTTATCGAGACACAATCCGCACCGGTTCTCGACGAGGCCGTGGAAGCAATCGAGCCGGCACCGCGCCGTGCGCGCTGGCGGGTGATTGCACGCCGGATATGGCCCTGGACGGGGCCAGCGCTGCTGGCGATTGCCTATTTCTGGTTTGCACTGTCCCACCTGGCCGAGCATCGTTACCAGATCAACCCCGATGGGGTTGGCTATATCTCGGTGGCACAGAAATATCTGCGCGGCGAATGGGCCGATGCGGTCAATGCCTACTGGAGCCCGCTCTACTCCTGGCTGATGGTGCCGGTGCTGGCGGTGGGAACCGAGCCGGTGCTGGCCAGCAAGATCACCGGCATTTTCATCGGCGCGGGCGTTCTGGCGGCTATGTGGCGGCTGCTGAAACATGTCGGGGCGCGCGTGGATGTGCGCCTGATCGGGGGGCTGGCCGCCATCCCGCTGGTGGTGGATGCCGTTTATTTCGTCATCACGCCGGATCTGCTGCTTGGCGGCGCCATCGTGCTCTACCTGGCGGGGACGATCAACCCGGCGGGGACGAACCGCTGGACCGGCGGCGTGCGCATCGGCGTGCTGGCCGGGTTGGCCTATCTGGCCAAGGCCTACGCCCTGCCATTCGTCATCGCACATTTTCTGCTGGTGCGGTGCGTGCAGTTGATCCGGCCAGGGGTGCCCGGCCGGCGATGGGGGCTGGTGTGCTCCAGCGCCTGTACACTGCTGACCCTGTCCATCATCGTCGGTGCCTGGAGCGCAGCGCTCAGCCACAAGTACGGCTACTTCACCACCGGGAGCACCGGCGATTACAACATGCGCGTTGATGGCCCGCACTCGCGCGGGCAAGTGATGCACTGGGCGGGGTACCTTCCTCCGCCCAATCCCACCGCCATCAGCGCCTGGGAAGACATCACCTACTACGTTGATCGCACCCCCGGCTGGAGCCTGCGCGATCCCGAGCATCGCCCCTTCCTCCGCCAGAAGATCGAACGGAATTACCAGGCGCTGCTTGAGGACCTGCAGCGGCACACAACCTGGCTCTATCCGCTGCTGGCAGCAGCCCTGCTGTTGCCGCTGTCACGGGCCGACCTGCGCCCGACTCGGCCCGGGCTGGTCCTGGCAGCAGCCATCCTGATTTATCCCTGCGGCTATCTGCTGCTGCACATAGAAGGACGTTTCCTCACGCCGCTGGTGCTTCTGCTGCTGCTCGCCGGCCTGTACGTTATTGTGCGGGCCTCGGCGCGCGGGCTGCTGAGCGGCTGGTGGCGGCGCTGCCTGGCCGCCGCCCTTCTCGGCTGCACCTTTATCAGCCACCCCATGGAAAGCCTGAAGCAATCGCGCAACAGCGGCGTCACGCTCGCGCAGTGGGCCGACAGCCTGCGCGGCGTGCTGCCGGCAGGGGCCACTATCGCTTCCGATACCCAGTGGGGCAACTCGCTCTACCTGGCGTTTTATCTCGATTGGCGCTACTACGGCGAACCAGCGCCACGGCAGTCACACCGCGACATTCAGGAGGACCTGGAGCGCCTGGGCGTGGAATACTTCCTGCTCTGGCATCGGCGCTTCAACTGGCCGGCCCGTGCCGGTTGGGAGGAAATCGCCGCCGAGATCGACAAACCGTTCCGCATTTATCGCCGGCCGCAGGCTGGCACGGCCGCCAATTGACCCCATCGCCGGCCCAAACCCACGAGGAGTTACTTCCATGGTGATGCTTCAATATGATCCCCGCTCACTCGATCCCCAGCTCGCCGCCGCGCTGGAGTTGCTCAGCGGCGACAATCTCAACCTCTCGCCGCAGGCGGGCGATTCAACGCTGCAGGCGATGATAGACCCGCAGCACGCAGGCACAGCCTCATTCGAGTGGGATGGCCGGCGGCTGATTCTGCGTGGCGGCACGATTCCGCAGGTATTGCGCGCACTGGCCGCATGGCGCGGCTTCGCCGCCGCGGGCGAGATCCCGCCCCAGTACCGGGAAGAAACCACGTTCACCTCGATCGGCCTGATGCTGGATGCCTCGCGCAATGCCGTGCCGACGGTGGACACGGTGAAGCTGATTCTTCGCAAGATGGCGCTGCTGGGCATGAACCAGCTCATGCTCTACACGGAAGACACCTACGAGGTGCCCGAGCAGCCGTATATCGGCTACCTGCGCGGGCGCTACAGCCAGGCTGAGCTGCGTGAACTCGACGACTACGCCCACACACTGGGCATCGAGATCATCCCCTGCATCCAGGCGCTGGCCCATCTCCAGCAGATGCTCCGCTGGCCAGCGTTCGCCGAGGTGCGCGACACCGAGGACATCCTGCTGGTCGATGAACCGAAGACCTATGCCCTGCTTGAGCAGATGATTGATGCGGCCAGCGCGCCGTTCCGCACAAAGCGCATCCACCTGGGGATGGATGAAGCACACAACATTGGCCTGGGCAAGTACCGCCAGCGCCACGGCATCAAGCCGCGGTTTGAGATCCTGTCAACCCATCTGCAGCACGTATGCGGCATCTGCCGCCAGCGCGGATTGCGGCCGATGATCTGGAGTGACATGTACTTCCGCCTGGCCAGCGCCACCGGCGATTACTACTCCCCCGATGCCCGCATTCCCGATGAGGTGATCCCGCAGATTCCACAGGAACTGCAACTGGTCTACTGGGACTATTACCACTGGGATATCAATTTCTACCGTGAATGGATGAAACGCCATCAGGTTTCCGGGCGTGATATCCTCTTCGCTGGCGGCGTGTGGACGTGGGGCCGCTTCTGGCTGGAGATGGGTTATACCCGCGTCACCACCGAGCCGGCACTGGCAGCAGCGCGTGAGACCGGCGTGCGCGAGGTCTTCGCCACCGCCTGGGGGGATGATGGCGCGGAGGCGGATTTCCTCTCGGTCATCCAGGGGCTCACGTTTTTCGCCGGCAGCGCCTGGGCGGCGGCCGACGACACAGCGCTGCGCCGGCACTTCCGCGGCGCCTGCAACGCCGACTGGGACACGTGGCGGCTGAACGAGCTGCTGGACAACACCCCGGGCCTGCCCACGGTTCGCGAGCTGTCCGGGGGCAAAGCGCCGGATGATGTGCCGGCCGAGTGGGTGGATTCGAATGCCGTCAACTGGGCAGCCGCCAATCCCTCCAAGGGGCTGCTCTGGCAGGACCCGCTGATCGGCCTGCTCGATGCCCACCTGCTGCCCGAACTGGGCGGACAACTGGCCGAGCATTACCGCACCCTGACCCAGCGCCTGGAAGCAGCGGCCGATGATGGCTGGGGGCGCAGTGCCTTTCCCCTGGCGATGGCGCGGGCGCTGGCCGAGAAGGCGGACCTGGGCCTGCGCCTTCGCGCTGCCTACCAGGAGCGCAACCGGGCAGCGCTGGCAGAACTGGCCGAGAAGGACCTGCCGCGCGCGGTGGCGGCCTGCGAGGCGCTGCACGATGCACATCGGCGCCTGTGGCTCGCGCAGTACAAGCCGTTCGGCTGGGAGGTGATCGAGTGCCGCTATGGCGGGCTGATCGCGCGCCTGCGTACGGCGCAACTGCGCCTGCAGCAGTGGCTGGCCGGCGAGATCACGGCAATTGAGGAACTGGAAGCCCCGCGGCTGCCGGTGATGCCCTGGCCCGAGGGGCGCCTCGGTCACAGCCCCACCTATCGCCGGCTGATCAGCGCCAGCACGATCACCTGATACGGCCCATCGCCTGCCCCGGGCAGATGCGCTCGATGCCGGGCTCGATGCGAAGGACACATGGCTGGCTGCCAGGTGCAACCATGCACTCAGCAGCCGGCCATGTTCTGTTCACCCTATTGCGATATTACGCCAATCGCTGCAGATCGAATCCCGGCAGAAATGGTCCTCTCACGGCACAGGGCTCAACCTGCGCTGCGGGCGCAACTGTTGAGCTGCATGCCGCTTTACTCCACCGCTTCAGCGCCGGCGGCGACGGCCACGGGGTGCACGCCGTGCGCGCTGGTGCGCAGGGCTTCCACAAAACCGTCGAGGCGATCCCGATCCACCATCGACCAGACGCTGCCCCCAAAGCCTGCGCCAAATGGACTGGCAGCCAGGGCACCAGCCGCCCGGGCCGCATCGAGCAGCGCGATCGTCTCGGGTACCTGGTTGGCCAGTTTCTCGACAGCGCCAGCCGTCGATCGCTCCACCAGACGGGCGAAGCAGTCCAGATCACCGTTGGCCAGGGCATCCCCCGCGCGCGGGATGGTTCGCTCGCTTTCTTCCACGAACTGTTCGAGCCGTGCGATCAGGTCGCGGGCGGCAAATGGCTCATCACCGGCTGACTCCACCAGCCGCCGCAACTCCTCCACCGCCCCCGATCCGGAGCGCACGATACTGGCCAGGGTCGGCATCTGCTGACCGGTAGCGCGGTTCCACAGCTCGACCATCAGCCGTACCTTCTGGCTGACGGCGTTGTAGCGGGCCCGGGCCGATCCGGTCTTCTCGGCCACCACGCCGCTGTTGAGCACCACCATGGCCAGGTGCCGGGGAAACGCCACATCGCGCTCATGCACCACGGGTGAAAAACCGAACTGGCTGATGAAGCCGGCCTTGCAGCAGAGGATGGCGGTGTGGTCCTGGCTGCCGCCGCTGGTGCCCACCCCCTCATCGCCGGCGAGGGTGCGGAAGCCGCTGCCGTTCTCGATGCAGCCGCCGTAATGCGCGAAATCCTCCAGGGTGCGGATCGACTCGGTAAACTCCGGTGTTTCGTGCAGGCCATTCAGGGCAGCCAGCGCCAGAAATGTGCCGATGATGAACGCGCTGCTGCTGGAAAGCCCCGCCGCTACCGGCAGATCGCTGGCAAAGGCGATGTCGGCCCCGGCCAGCGGCCGGCCGGGGAAATTCTTCAGTATCCGGCGTGCCACGGTCATCGGATAGTTCGACCAGTGCCCCAGCGGCGGTCGAATCTCACCCGACAGTACGAACTCGCAGCGCTCCCCCTGGAGCACATCAATCACGCGCACGATCCCATCACGACGCGGACGGGCAACAATGGCAAAGCCGCGATCCACCGCGCACAGGAGCGAACGCCCGCCGCAGTAATCGGTGTGCTTGCCGAAGACCTCGATGCGGCCGGGCACGAAAAAGCCGACAGCGCCTGCGCTGCGATCACCTTCCAGCTTCAGCAGGTTGGCGCACTGGCGCAGAAATCCTTCCTTGGGATGGTCGATGCGCGCAAGGCGATCGAGGGGAACGGGATCGGGGAACAGGCGAGCCAGTCTTGGATCGCTCACAGGCGCACCTCCATCCCGCGCAGCTTCTCCGTCACCGGTCCCACATCCGCCCGGCTGGACAAATCCAGCACCGCGGCGTTGATGGTGGCGGCGGTGAAGGTCTGGCCCATGCGGTCGATGGCATACTGCACGGCGTCGGTGATCTCGTACTCGCCGCGGGCGCTCTTGGGGATGGCGGCACACGCCTCAAAGATGCCCCGATCGAAGAGCCACAGGTTCATCGACAGGTAAAGCCGCCCGCCGGCAGCCTCGGTGACGCGCTGCATCTGCTCAGGCGAAGGCTTTTCGATGATGCGGGCGAGGGCATCGCCTTTCAACTCAGCGATGGCGAACTTCTCAATCCGCTCGGGCGGGATGTTGCTGCCGGCGAGCATGGCATCGCGGTCGAACAGCGCTACCCCCGGCGCGGGCATCTGCCGCAGGGCCGACAAAGCGGGGGCGGGGTAGAAGTTGTCAGAGTTGATCACGGCAAATGGCTCGCCAGCGGCCCAGTCGCGGGCCGCGGCAACGGCATCAGCCGTTCCGCGCGGCTCAGCCTGGATGGCGAATTCGAATGTCATCCGGCCCCCGCTCAGCTTCGTGTAGTAGTCGCGCAGCTCGGTGTGCTCCGGGCCGATGACCATGCAGACCCGGCGAAAGCCGGCATCCGCCGCCACCGTCAGCACATAGTCGAGGAACGGGCGGTCGATCGGGATCAGCGCCTTGACCCCCGTTTCGGCGATCTGTGCCTGGCGGGCATCGAGGCTGGCCGTCTCATCGGCCTTGCGCATGCGCGTGCCCAGTCCGCGGGCCAGCACGACCAGTCGGTCGGTGGTGCTCATCGGCTTCCCTCCCAGCGCACAAAGCCTTCCAGGGCGGCGTACTGCGCCAGCCCCAGCCTGTCGTACAGTTCCGCGGTGGCACGGTTGCGGTCCTCAGCCCGCTGCCAGAACTCGCGCTGGTCGGTGCCGGGGAACATCGCCTTGTCCTTCTGGCTCTGATGGCGGAAGATCGCCAGCCGCTTGCGCTCCACTTCCTCGGGCGAGAGCGGCACGGCCATGTCAATGCGGTGCGGCTCCCATTCCTGCCACGCCCCGCGATACAGCCACACCTCGCAGTCGGCGAACCACGATTCGTGCTTGATGCGGTCGATGGCGCGATAAATTGCGTCCAGGCAGACGCGGTGGGTGCCGTGCGGGTCGGACAGATCGCCGGCGGCATAAATCTGGTGCGGCTTGAGCTTCTGCATCAGGTTCACCAGGATCTGCACATCCTCCTCGCCGATCGGCTTCTTCTTCACCGTGCCGGTCTCGTAGAACGGCATGTCAAGGAAGTGGAGGTTCTCCATGGGCACCCCGCACTCGCGGCAGGCCGCACGGGCTTCGCCGCGGCGGATCAGACCCTTGATGGCGGCAATGCGCGGGCTGTCCACCTGCCCGGGCTGCTTCTTGCGCAGGAACTCCTCGAGATGGCGCTCGGTGGCGTCAAACTGGGTCACGTCCGCGCCGATCAGCCGGGCAAAATCGCTGGCGAAATCGGTGAACCGGATGGCATCGGCATCAAAGACCGCGATGTTGCCGCTGGTCTGGTAGGCCACGTGCACATCGTGCCCCTGATCCACCAGGCGGATGAGGGTACCACCCATGCTGATGACATCATCATCGGGATGGGGCGAGAAGATGAGGCAGCGCTTGGGGAAAATGTGGTCGCCGGGCCGGCTGATGTCGCCGGGTCGCTTGCGCGAATCGGGCTTGCCGCCGGGCCAACCGGTGATGGTGGCGGTCAGGCCGCGGAACACATCGATATTGGTGTCGTAAGCACGGCCCTTCTGGGCGACCAGATCCTGCAGACCGGCTTCGTTGTAGTCTTCTTCGGTCAGCAGGAGGATCGGCTTCTGCTTTTCGCGGGACAGCCAGATCACCGCCTTGCGCACCAGCTTGGGGTCATCCCACTGCACAGGACCGACGGTCCAGGGGCGATCGAAACGCGCCAGCCCCGCCGCCGCCGCAGGATCGAGGACCACCAGGGCGTTGGGATGCTGCTGCAGGAAGCTGGCCGAGACACGGCTGGTGATCGGCCCTTCGATGGCCTTGGCGACGATAGCTGCCTTGCCCTCGCCGTAGGCCATCATGATGACCCGGCGGGCGGCCATGATGGTGCCCACACCCATGGTAATGGCCCGCCGCGGCACGTACTGCTCGCCGAAGAAGTCGGCCGCCGCGTCGAGGCGGGTGATGGTGTCCAGGGTGATCAGGCGGGTGCGGCTGTCGATGGCACTGCCCGGTTCGTTGAAGCCGATATGCCCGGTGCGGCCGATGCCCAGGATCTGCAGGTCAATCCCGCCCACATCGGCGATCTTCTTCTCATACGCCACGCAATATGCGCCAACTTCCTCGATAGGCAGCGTGCCATCGGGGATGTTGATGTTCTCGCGGGGAATGTCGATGTGATCGAACAGGTGCTCGTGCATGAAACGCACGTAGCTCTGCAGCGCCTCAGGCTGCATCGGATAGTATTCATCCAGGTTGAAGGTGATGACGTTCTTGAACGACAAACCCTCATCCCGGTGCAGGCGGATCAGTTCGGCGTAGACGCTGATGGGCGTGCTGCCGGTGGCCAACCCCAGCACCGCCGGGCGCCCCTCGGCATTGCGGGCGCGGATCAGATCAGCGATCTCCCGGGCGACAAAGGCACTGGCCTCACGGGCGTTGTCAAATACTTGTGACGGGATGCGTTCTTGGACTGCGGATGTCATGGTGGCTATTTTTTACACCATGTTGTAGAATATAGCAAGTGCGACTTTGTCACCTGCCGCCGGGGCCGCTTTCCCCCCTCACCATCGGGCGGCAGCGCTTGCGGGATACACGATGGCTGCGGTATGAGGTGACACGGGCTACCTGTGCCGCCTGAATGGCGCGGTGCATGTGCCCAAACGGCGCTGCGCGCGAAGCACGTGGATGCGGCCCGGCCGCCTGCAAGTTGATCCAGAATGGCAAATCAGCGCACAACCCGCTCCAACGCTTCCACCGCGTCCGCGGTACCTGCGGCAGCCGTGGGCCTGCGCGAGCGGCAGTTCGCATCGCTGTTGTGGCGGCGCGGCGCCCTGGGCCGATCGGAAATTCACCAGCTCACCGGCGTCCATCCCACCCTCACCGGCAACGCCGTGGCAACCCTGATCGATGCCGGGCTGGTGCGCAACGGCACCCCCCAATCCACGCCCGAACGCGGGCGGCCGCAGATCCCGGTCCTGATCGACCCGGAGCGGCGGGTCTTCCTTGGATTGTCGCTTTCGCCGGGCGAAGTGCGGCTGGCGCGGCTCGATCCCCTCGGCCAGCCCCGCCAGCGTGAGATCGTACGGCGGGTGGGTGCACGGGCGGCGGCGGGCGGCAAGTTTGTGACATTGGCCGCCAATATGCTCGCCGAAGCACTGGATCCGGCCGTTTTTGCCATTGGGATGACCGTCACGGGCGTGGTCGATCCCGCGGCGGAAGCGTTGCTGTTCAGCTCAGCGATGCCATCGGCCTCGCCGGTGTCGCTGCGGCCGATCTTTCAGGCCGCCGGGCAGGTACCGCTGCTTCTCGACAACGACCTGCACGCCCTGTCGGTGCGCTGGCTGATGACCAGTGATGCCACCGATGGCGAAGTGCTGCTGGTGGGACTGGATGATGGGCGGCTGGGGGCATCCGTGCTGATTGATGGCCGGCCGCAGCGCGGCAGCGTCACCGCCGCCAATGAGCTGGGACACATGCGCCTGACCGTGCAGACCGCGCGCTGCTACTGCGGGCAGATCGGATGCCTGGAGCGCATCTTCAGCAGTGATCAGCTTCACCGGACGGGTGGGCGGGCGAATCGGTCCCTGGATGAAGCACTGGCCGAGGCCGGACAGGCCGCGCGCCCCCCGCTGGATGGCGCAGACACGCGGACAGCGCCGGAGAGCCGCGAGCGACGGGCCGTGGAGTCGATACTCGATCTGCTCGTCACCGGCCTGACCAACGCGGTGAACTTCATCCGCCCGGCCCGGCTGGTCATCGCCAGCCCATTGGCCCGGCACGCGTTTTTCCGGGACTATCTTGAGCAGCACCTGCCCGAGCGCATCCTGCCGGGCATCCGCTCGCGGGTGGGCCTCAGTTTCTGGCAGCAGCCCTACGTCCAATCCGCCGAAAACGCAGCCTGGCTCGCCCTGGCCGATGTGTTCGGCCATCCTCCAGAGCTGGCCGAGCGGTAACCCGCCTGCGGTTCGCCTCGACACCTCCCGTCGCGTGCGATACAACCTGTCCATGGCCGAAACTGAGCAGGAAATCACGCCCGAGCAGGTGCGGCACGTGGCCATGCTGGCACGGCTGGCACTGAGCGAGGCCGAGCTGTCGCGCCTCACGCCGCAGCTGGCATCGATTGTCCGGTACATCGCCAAGCTCGGGGAGCTGGATGTCAGCGGTGTTGAGCCGATGGCGCACGCCGTGCCGGTGACGAATGTGCTGAGAGAGGACATCGTCGAACCGTCGCTGCCGCTGGACAAGGTTCTGCAAAACGCCCCGGACACGGACGGGCCGTTCTTCAAGGTACCCAAGGTTATCGGCGGCGATGAGGATTCGGCCGCCTAGCATCGCGAGCAACCGATGCGCGGCCGCAGCAGAGCAACTGTTTTTCACCTGAAGACAGCGGTTTTCACCTGAGCAGGCAGCCATTGGGCACGGGATGCACGCCCGTGCCGCCACAGATCAAGCCATGAGCACCCTTCCCGACACCCTCCTGGCCGCACGCGATGCGGTGGCCTCGAAGCAGATCAGCGCGGTCGAACTGACGCGGGCCATGCTGATGCGCATCGAGCGGATCGATCCCACCTTGCGCGCGTATATCTCGGTTGATGCCGACCGCGCGCTCGACCAGGCGAAGGCCGTGGATGAGGGGAAGCGCACCGGCGCGCTGGCCGGCGTGCCGATCGCGCTGAAGGACAATCTCTGCACGAGTTGGGGCAAGACGACCTGCGCCTCCAAGATGCTGGCCAATTTTCGGGCGCCTTACGATGCGACCATCGTGGAGAAGCTTGATGCCGCCGGGGCCGTTTTCCTCGGGAAAACGAACCTCGACGAGTTCGCCATGGGCAGCTCAACCGAGAACAGCCACTTCGGCGTCACGCGCAATCCGTGGGACCAGACCCGCGTCTCCGGCGGCTCCTCCGGCGGCAGCGCCGCAGCGCTGGCGGCGGGCATGTGCTGCGGATCCATCGGCTCAGACACCGGCGGCTCAATCCGCCAGCCGGCGGCTTTCTGTGGTGTGGTCGGGCTGAAACCCACCTACGGGCGCATCAGCCGCTACGGCCTGGTGGCCTTTGCCTCATCGCTCGACCAGATCGGCCCGTTCGGCCGTACTGTCAGCGATTGCGCCGTACTGTTGAGCCTGCTGGCCGGGCCCGATCCCCGGGACAGCACCTATATCAACCAGCCGGTGCCGGATTACCTGGCCAGCCTGGACAAGCCGATCGAGCGGCTGCGCATCGGCATACCAAAGGAGTTTGTGACCATCAGCGGAGTGGATCCGCGCGTGAAGGCGGCGGTGGAGGCGGCTGTCAGGCAATACCAGGCGCTGGGGGCTGAACTGGTCGAGGTTTCGCTGCCGCATACCGAGTATGGCATCGCGGCGTACTATGTGATCGCCCCCTGCGAGGCCTCAAGCAACCTGGCGCGCTACGATGGCGTTCACTTCGGCCATCGCACGAAAGAACCTGTCAAGGACATCATCGAACTGTTCAGCAGGAGCCGCGATGAAGGGTTCGGTGATGAGGTGAAGCGCCGGATCATGATCGGCACCTACGCCCTCTCCAGCGGCTACTACGATGCCTACTACAACCAGGCGCTGAAGGTACGACGCCTGATTAAGCAGGATTTCGACAGTGCCTTCACCCAATGCGATGTGATCCTCTCTCCCACTTGCCCGACGCCGGCGTTCGGCGTCGGCGAGAAGACCGGAGATCCGCTGTCGATGTACCTGGGTGATGTCTTCACCGTGACCTGCAATATCGCCGGCATCTGCGGCATCAGCCTGCCGTGCGGCTTCACCGACGATCCCCAGCCCCTCCCTATCGGCCTGCAACTGCTCGGCCCCGCCTTCGGCGAAGAAACTCTGCTTCGCGCTGCCCGCATGTACGAGCAAGCCACCGACTGGCACACCCGTCGGCCGACGGACACGGTGTGAGGCGCGCCTGACAGTTCAGTTAAGGCGTCACGCAAACACAACAGGCAGGAGACAGAAGGGCAGGACCAGACTCCTGCACCGCATGTCTCCTGCCTGTTGTGTGATCGCGGGCTTTCGCCGCCGGGTGTTTGTGCCTAATCCTCCTCCTCATGCCCCTCGGGCTTGCCGCCGAAGAGGGCGGAGCCGATGCGGACCATGGTAGCGCCTTCGAGGATGGCCAGTTCGAAATCCTCGCTCATCCCCATGCTCAGGTGGCGGAAGGCACTGCCGCCGATCTTGTGCCACTTCATCTCTTCGAATATCTCGCGCACGCGGGCGAAAACGGCCTGGATCCGGGCCGGCGGCGCATCGAGCGGACCCATGGTCATCACGCCGGCCATGGACAGATTCTCCATGGTGGCGATCTGCTCGGCCAGGTGCACCGAGGCTCCCACCGCCACACCATGCTTGGTTGGCTCCTCGCTGGCGTTGATCTGAAGCAGCACCGGTACCTTCTTGCCCAGCTTGCCGGCCTGGGCATCCAGCTCCTCGGCCAGGCGCAGGCTGTCCACGCTGTGAATCAGGCTTACCAGCGGCAGCACCTGTTTCACTTTATTGCGCTGAAGGCTGCCGATCATGTGCCAGCGCAGCCGCGCCGGCACGCTCTCATCCCCGTGCTGCTGGCGGCGGGCGAAGAACTCATTGATCTGCGGGGCGCGCTGGGCAAGCTGCTGCACACGGCTTTCGCCCAGATCGGCCACGCCAAGCTGCACGATTTCACGAATTTGTTCCGGGGCGGCGTACTTGGTGACGGCGATGAGCGTCACCTCCGAAGGTTCACGCTTCGCCTTGGCGCAGGCGGCCGCGATCCGCTCCCGAACCTGATCCAACCGCTCCGCCAATGCCGATTTTTTCGCCACGCGTTTTACCTCCGTTCAAAACGAGCCCAATGGAAGCGGTCGATTATACCCCTGCCACCGTGCGAGCATAGGGGACTGGGGAAAGAGGGGCGATCGTACCGGTGCGCCAGCCAGTGCAGGCCGGTGGTTGTTCGCATCCGCACGATCGGTGAAATGCCATCCACTTGTCCAGCTTTACCTTTCCGTACGGCCGAAGGGTGTCATTTCCGCCGACCCTAATGCACCTGCGGGCTGCGTGAAAGTATGATGTGATCTCACAGCCTGCTGTCCCGGGCTGTGCGAAGGTGGAAAAATGCAAATTGATGTCATCCGCGGTGCTGCCGCCCATGTGCTGTGCGCTGATCCGGGATTTCGCGCAGCATGGATGGCTTTGCTTGCGCGCTGTCCCTGGGCGACCGCGTTCCAGTCGCCGGGCTTTGTCTGCACCTGGTACAGTGTGCATGCAGCGCAGGTCGAGCCGGTGCTGCTGTTGTGGCGCGATGCGGATGGCGGGCTGAGGGGGCTGCTGCCGCTGTGCCGATCAGGCCGCGATGGGCTGGCGGTGGCCGGCACCGTGCAGGCGGAGTACCACGCATGGATCTGCGCTGCCGAGGATTGCGCGACCTTTGGGATGGCCGCGCTGCGGGCCGCACGACCATTGATCCCCGGGCGCACCTCGCTGCACTTTCAGTATCTGCCGCCCGCCCTGCCGGTGGACTGGCTGCGGCAGGTGTGCGCCCCCACGACAGCTCTCGGTGATGACCCCAATCGCAGCATCGGCATCCTGCGCCCGCTGCCCCGGCCCATCCTGCGTCTCGGTGATGGCAAGGACATCGCCGATTCGCTGAAGAAAAGCGCCAATAAAAGCAAGATCAAGCGATTGGGGAAAATCGGGCCGCTGGTCTTCCGGCAGATCACCGATCCCGAGGAGTTTGACCGCCTGCTGGAGGCGATGATCCCCTCTTACAACCTGCGCCACGCGGCCGTGCATGGGGTGGCGCCGTTCCTCAGCAATCCGCTGAAGCTGCCGTTCTACCGCCAGTTAATGCGGGTGCCGGGGCTGCTTCATGTGACGATCATGCAGGTGGGTGACACCCTCGCCGCGTTCCATGCGGGCGTGCCGAGCGGGCGTGAGCTGCAGCTCGGCATCACCATGCACAACCCGTGGCTGAGTAAACATTCGCCGGCCAAGATCCACATGCTGCTGCTGTCCAAGCTGCTGGTTGAGCAGGGCTTCGACCGATTTGACCTGACCCCCGGCGGCGATACCTACAAGCAGCGGTTCGCCAACGACTGGGACACCGTTCACACGCTCAGCGTCTACGGCAATGTGCCCGCCCGGGCGCTGGGGCAGTTCAAGTACACCCTGGCAGACCGGGTGCGCGCCCTGCTGGCAGCGCGGCACATCACCACCAGCGAAGCACGCATCCGGGCAAAGCGGCTGCGCGGACAACTGGCGCTGCGTGTCCTGCCGGGAACGATCCGCGCTGCCGGGCACTGGGTCCACAGCCACGAGGAACATCGCATCTATGCCCTGGACGTGGCCAATATCCGCAAGGACAACACCCCTTTGCCTGCGGTGCGCCGGGATGATGAAGCGGCCCTGCTGTGCTGCCCGCCCACTCCGCGCTGGCCCACGCGCGGGGAACTGGCCAGCATCGCGCTGAGCCGGTTCGAGGCGGGGATGCATGTCTACACGATCCGGGACGGTGAGGTGCTGTGCGCCCTGGGCTGGCTGGCCGAGCAGCCGGATGCGGACTTTATCGCCGAACTGCTGCCCGGCTTCACCGTGCCGGCAGCCAGCGCCCTGGTGTTCGACTTCTACACGCATGCGGCCCATCGCCGCCGCGGCTATGCCCGCGCGATTCTCACCACCATCCTCAACGATGTGGCGGCGAATCCGGCGGTCCGACAGGTGATCCTGCCGGTACCGGTTGATTCACCCGGTGCGCTGCGCCTGGTGTCCGCGCTGGGAGCACGCTACCTCGGATCGGTGCGCGCCACCCGCCGCTGGGGGCGGGTCACGCATGGCAGCGACTTTGCCGCCGCCCCTGCCGCTGCATCAGCGGCATCACCCGCGCCCCCGGCGACAAGCCTGGCCGTGCGGAAGTAGAACCGAGTCCTCGTGCGGCCGCGGCAGCAAGCAAAAAATGACCGCTCGCGCTGATCTGGCACGGATCTAGCATGAACAAACCAACCTGAAACGGAGGTTTTTCATGCGTATCCTGAAATTGCTTGCGATGGGACTGGCCGGCTATGCCCTGTACGAACTGGGCCAAGCCCTCTTCAGCGCCACCGGCATGGGCGATGGCCACGACCAGAATGACAGCCCTGCCCACCAGGCGGACCAGCGCCGGGCTCTCCTCAGCGGCGCCCGGCCGGAGGGGATGCGCGTCGATGTCGCTGAGGACAGCGGAACCGCCCACGCCCAGGTTGTGGGTCGTGGCGTCATCCGCTGATGCCTGCTGCACGAAGGAAAAGCCCGCAGCACGCGCTGCGGGCTTTTCTTTCGTGCGCGACAGGTTGGCCGAGGGGTGCGATCAGCCCGGGATGGGATCACTCCACCGTCCAGGTTTCGCTGCCGGTGATCAGCTTCTGCAAGTCACCCGCGCCAAAACGCTCGCGGGCCAGGGTGATCTGGCGGCGGACGATGCCATCGTAGGTATCCTGCTCGACAGCGCGGAACACACCCAGCGGCTCGGGCATCTCGGGATGGCGCATACGGCTGAGGGCAAAGGCGTGGCTCGGATCGGCGGCATGCTCATCGTGGATCAGCAGATCCCGGTCATCAACCGCTGCGCGGTGAACCACTTCTGCCTTCATGCCAGCCACGCGGATCGCCTTGTCGCTCTCGCGGCCGAAGACCAGCGGCTTGCCATGTTCCAGGTAAACCACGTGATCACTGCGCGTGGCTCTGTCGGTGGCATAGCCGAACGCGCCATCGTTGAAGATGTTGCAGTTCTGGTAGATCTCAACGAAAGCGGTGCCGCGATGCCGGGCAGCCCGCTCCAGCACGTATTCAAGGTGCTTCACATCGACATCAATCGCGCGGGCGGCGAAGGTGGCCTCGGCAGCCAGGGCGATGCTCAGCGGCCGCAGCGGCGTGTCCGGCACGCCCAGCGGAGCGCTCTTGCTCGGCTTGGCCTGCTCGGTTGTGGGTGAATACTGCCCCTTGGTCAGGCCGTAGACCTTGTTGTTGAACAGCAGGATCTTGATGTTCAGGTTGCGGCGGATGGCGTGCAGCAGGTGATTGCCCCCGATGCTCAGGGCATCGCCATCGCCGGTCACCACCCACACATCCAGGTCCGGCCGGGCCAGCTTCAGCCCGGTGGCGAAGGTGGGCGCGCGACCGTGGATCGAGTGGAACCCGTAGGTGTTCATGTAGTACGGGAAGCGCGACGAGCAGCCGATGCCGGAGATGAAGACCGTCTTGCTGCGGTCGGCCCCCAGCCTGGCCAGCACCTTCTTCATCTGCGCCAGGATCGAATAATCCCCGCAGCCCGGGCACCAGCGCACATCCTGGTCGGTGGCGAAGTCGGCGGGCTTGAGAACAGTCAGGTTGGTTCCGTTGATGATGCTCATCGTTATCTCTGGGTTGCCAGTGAAGACCAGCCGCATCACTGGTCAACTGCTAACGTCTTTATTCTCCATCCACCGCCACATCGCCGGCCGGTGCCGCGGTCAGCTCGACCTGCGCAGCCGAAGTACCCTGCAGCACGGCCCGCACGCCGCGGACCAGTTCACCCACGGTGAACGGCTGGCCGCGCACCTTGTTCAGGCCGCGGGCGTCGATCAGCCAGCGTGAGCGAATCAGCATGCGCAGTTGCCCGCTGTTGAGTTCCGGCACGATGACATGCCGGAACTGCTTCAACCGCCCTGCCAGGTCGGGCAGTGGATTGAGATAGCGCACATGGCAGTGTGACACCTTCAGGCCCTGCTCGCGCAATTGCAGCGTGGCCGCCTTGAGCGCGCCGAAGGTGCCGCCCCACCCCACCAGCAGCACATCGCCGCTGTCATCGCCGGTCCAGACGAATGGCTCGCCCGGCGGCTGAATGTTCGCCACCTTGGCCGCCCGCAGTTGCACCATGCGTTCGTGGTTGGCCGGGTCATAGCTGACGTTGCCGGTGACATCCTGCTTTTCCAGCCCGCCGATGCGATGCTCCAGCCCCGGCGTGCCGGGGATGGCCCAGGGACGCGCGCCGTGGGCATCGCGCTTGTAGGGCATAAAGCCGCGGTCATCATTGATCTGGGTCGGATGCTTGATCTCGATGGCCGGCAGCTTGTTGACATCCGGCACCAGCCACGGCTCAGCGCCGTTGGCGATGTAGCCATCGCTCAGCAGGAACACCGGCGTCATGTAGCGCGTGGCGAGGGTGAACGCCTCGATGGCGGCATTGAAGCAGTCCGCCGGCGAGGTGGCGGCGATGATCGGCACGGGGCACTCGCCGTTGCGGCCAAACATCACCTGGAGCAGGTCGGACTGCTCGGTCTTGGTCGGCAGGCCGGTGGACGGCCCGCCGCGCTGTACGTTGATGATGACCGCCGGCAGCTCGACCATGACCGCCAGGCCAACCGCCTCACTCTTGAGGGCGATGCCGGGACCGCTGGAGCCGGTGACACCCAGGGCCCCGCCAAAGCTGGCGCCGATGGCCGCGCCGATGGCGGCGATCTCGTCTTCGGCCTGGAAGGTCAGGACATCGTACTGCTTCAGGTTGGCCAGGGCGTGGAGGATGTCGCTGGCCGGGGTGATCGGATAGCTGGCATACAGCACTTCCTTGCCGGCCAGCTTGCCCGCAGTGACGATCCCCAGCGCCAGGGCCTCGTTGCCGGTGATCTTGCGATAGACACCGGGGGCAAGGCGCGCCTTGGGAACCTGGTACTGCTCGTGGAACAGCTCCAGCGTTTCCCCATAGGCATAGCCGCTCTTCAGCGCGGCCTCATTGGCCTGCTGGACGGCGGGCTTTTTCCCGAACTTGCGACCGATGTATGCCAGCGTGGGCTGCAACGACCGGCCATACAGCCAGTAGACCAGGCCGAGCGCGAACATGTTTTTGCAACGGTCGGTCTCCTTGACCGTCAGCCCGGCATCCTTGGTCGCCGCGGCATTCAGCTTCGAGATCGGCACCTTGATCAGGCGATACCGGCTGGAGGCTTCCAGCTCTTCCAGGGGGTTGGCGGTATAACCGGCTTTCTTCAGATCATTGGGGCCAAAGGCATCTTCATTGACGATGATGATCCCCCCCTCGCGCACGGAACCGAGGTTGACCTTCAGCGCGGCCGGGTTCATCGCCACCAGGGCATCGACCTCGTCGCCGGGGGTGAAAATCTCCGTTGAGCTGAAATGAATCTGGTAACCGGAGACGCCCGCCAGCGTGCCGGCAGGGGCGCGGATCTCGGCGGGGAAATCGGGCAGTGTGCTGATGTCATTGCCCAGCAGCGCTGAGGTGTCGGTGAGCTGGGTGCCGGCCAGCTGCATCCCATCGCCACTGTCACCGGCAAAACGCACGATGACATTGGCAAGCTGGCGGATCGGCTTGCCACTGCGGGACTGCTGAATGTCGACCGAACCGGATGCGGGCGATTCCGTTACAGAGGCCATCAATACTGCGCTCAACTTTCCTTTTTCTATAGGGTGGGAAAAGGAGGACGGGCCGTATTCTACACTATCCCTATAGGATTAACAGACCTTCATCCCGCATCCTCTACTATTCTTGGCACAATTATAGACGCTGAATGCGCCCTGCGTGTTTGCCGTTTCCTGCGAGCCGGCCCCCCGGCAGCGCAACGGATCCCGCGCTGCGCGGAGATGCTTGCCGGCAGGTCGATCTGGCGCGGTCGGGCAAGGCGGGAAGTTTTGCTTGACAGGATTTTGACAAGACTTGCAGAATGGCCTTCATGAAGCAGTGTTTCCACACCATCTTCAGGCCGGATCGCAACGGATGGTTCGTTGGCTGGGTGGAGGAGATCCCGGGCACAATTACCTATGGGAAGTCGCTGGAGGACTGCCGCCGCAACCTGCGGGAGTCTCTGAGACTGATGCTCGAAACCCATCGCGATGAAGCCCGCCGCGGCCTGGCCCCGGGGTGCATCCGCGAGGCGATGGAGATCGAGAGCAGCGACGACATCCCCCTCTCCCGCCAGGTTCACTGATCCCCACCCGCGGAGCCGATAGCCCCTGCGCAGCTTCCAGGCGCTTGCGGGTGTGTTGCGCTCCATGGCATCCCCCTTTTTTCCCCGCAGCTTTGTTTTTCCCCACAAACCCGCAACGGCGCACCGCCACACGCCAAGCCCCCGCGGAAAATCGTGCAGCACGCGCATTACCGTGGCGCTGGCTGAGTGGCCGGCTGGGTTGATGGGCCGACGCTGATCTGCACCGCATCAGCATCAACGGCGACCGTCGTGGCCTGATCGGCAGGGCTCGCGGCATCCATCCCGCCTGATGCCGCCGGCGCTGTTTCAGGAACCACGGCCGGGGTACCTTCCACACCAATTAACTGCTGGACGCTGGTGAACTGGCCGCGCGGCAACTGCTGCTGCAGCTCACGCGCCTGGCGACGCAGGCGATCCAGCTCGCTGACGCTTTGTGTGCGCTGCTGTTTGAGGCGCTCGTTGTCGCGCTGGATCTCAAAGTAAACCGCCGGCAGCGGGACACGTACCAATCGTCCATCCCAGGTGCGCTGCCACGAACTGGCTTCCAACTGGCGCAGGGTGCGGTCGTTCTGCTCGCCCTGCACGTCGATTTCCCGTATCCGTCCCTCCAGTTCATCAAATCGCCGGGCCAGGACATCGAGCTGTCCCTGGATTTCTTTCTGCTGGGCCTCGATGCGCTCGCGCTCCTCGCGGGTGACGTACTGATTGCCCCAGCGGTACAGCCCCTGCTCGGCCATGCGCTTTTGCAGCACCTGGTCCTGCTCAACGTACTTGCGATACACCCGCTGTGCCACCGCCCCATCGCGCAAATCCTTGGGCAGGGCATTGAGGGCCTCGGCGACGTTGCTCAGGATGATCAGGTCGGCCGGCTGGGCGCTCATCGCCTGGTCATAGAAGCCCAGGGCATCCATCAGCCGGTTCTGCCGCCAGTTCACCACCGCCAGATTGTTGAGCGTGGGCCCGTGATTGGGCACCTGGCTGGCCACCGCTTCCCAGGCGCGCTTGGCGGCGTTGGTGTCCTCAGCGCGATAACGCAGGATGCCCAGCAGATAAAGGGCCGAGACATTGCCGGGATCGCGCGCCAGGGCCTCCTGCACCACCTCCAGCGCCTGGCCGTCCTGTCCCGCCTTCATCAGCAGCCGCGCCTTGGCCGACTGCGCGGTGGCTTCGATCTGTAATTCGCCCGCCCGCGCTGGCGTCACCCATTGATCGCCCTGCTTGACCAGGCCCTGCTCCACCCGCTGCCGCCAGCGGGCCAGTTCCTCCCGGGCGGCCCTGGCCGCCTCGGTCGTTTCGTACTGGCGGATAAATGCCTCGTAGCGCTCAACCGCCACCCGCGGATCGGTCAGCGCCTCCACACTCTTCTTGAGCGAGTTGAGGCGGGATTGGGCGGTCGCCTCGCCTCCCGGGGCATCGCCGCCGCGTGGCGTAAGCTCGATGCGCTTGATCTGCTCCGGTGGGATCGGCATCTCGATGCCGTTGTCCAGTGTCAGCACCCATCCATCGTCGGCGCGCGTCAACTTCCCTTCCAGCCGGGCGCCGGAATTGAGATGCACCACATCCGCCCACCCTGTCCCCGCCAGCAGCACCCCCGCCACGATCATCCAGGCACGCGCTCCGCACATAACGAACTCCGCTGTCTTGGGTGAACCGATTCCCTGGCAGGCATTCCTCCATCATTGTAGACCGCACCGATCGGCGGTGTATTGAAAAAATGGTGGGCGGAGAGCCCGGTGGCGCAGGACGGATGGGCAGCCCGCCACAGGGGCGGTGGCAGGACCGAGGGCGGGTGTCGCAAAGTGGCGCAGATGGGCCGGCCCCGCGCAGGCCGCTGATTGCCGCCTGCGCGGGGGACTGCGATTGCGCGGCTATGACTGCGCCGGGCCGAAGAAGGTGTAGTAGGTTTCGTCCTTGGCCAGGCGCTGAACGTACAGCGCTGCCTCGCGGGCGTGGTAGTCGCCCCACATGCTGCTTTCGCCGCAGGGAACCTTGCGCCCCTCGGGGATGTGGTCCCAGCCATTGGGGCGATGGTAGACGCTGTGGAGGATCAGCCCCTGGTGATTGGCATCGGTGCTGAGATACGGCTCATCGAACAGCGTGTTCAGCACCGTCAACCCGGCCTGGGTGTAGCGCCGGCCGGCCTCCTGGTCCCCCTTGACATTCAGGTAGTGACCCAGCCGCAGCAGCCCCTGGGCGCCGATGGCGGCGGCGGAGGAATCCACCGGCTCGTGATCATTGTACGGATCAGCCGGGCGGCCCAGGTAATCGCCCAGCTTGTGCAGGTTCGGCGCACCGGTATCCCAGTAGGGGATGCCATCGGTGGGCGTGTGATTGATATAGAAGTCACAGGTTGCGGTGGCCGCCTTGCGGAACAGTTGCTCAACCTGCTCCCGGCCGCCGACGTGCTTGAACTCATCATCACGGCGGGTTTGCAGGTATTCCAGTTGCTCGGCGAAGCCCACCATCGCCCAGGCCAGCCCGCGCGTCCAGGTCGTGAATGGGGAGTAGCCCTGCTGGGTGCTGGGCGCGCGGAAATCACCATTGTTGGTGTTGAACAGCGCTTCATGCACGGTGCGGCCACGGACATCGGGGGTGTCGTAGCTGTCGCGCCCTTCGCCGTAATAGATGTTGTATCGGGCGGTATTGGTGGCGTGCTGGATCATGCGCTCCAGCAGGTTGATCTTCGTGTCGCGCTCGCCCATGAGCACATGGCCCAGCCGGTGCGAGACCGACAGCGCCCGGCAGGAGCGGATGGTGTCAACGAACAGCGACTGCGGCCCATTGAAGCTGTAGATATAGCCTGACCCATCCCGCGTGCGGCTCCAGCGGGATGCCTGCACCGCGCCGGTCGCCTTGAGTGCCAGCTCATAGAAGTTGCGCTCCCAGGCGTTTTCCGGCAGCACGCCCTCGTTCATCAGCCGCCAGAGGTTGCCGTAGGTGCTGACGTTGTTGAAGCCGTGATCATGGACGCCGATGTGGGTGACGTGGCTGGCCATCACGGCGACGGTCTTGTCACGGCCGATGATGAGGAACTCGCTGTCCCGGGTGGCATCGAACTGGAGAATGGCCGAGCCATACTGGAATCCCTGGGTCCATTCGGTCCACCCCTGGGCGGTATACCGGCCGGCCTTGGTGAAGACCGGCGAAGGGCTGCCGGGGGGTGTGGTCTGCTCGATCGAGTGGATCTTGGCGGCCGAGGCCTGCCAGAGCTTTTCGATCTTCGGCAAAAGAGACTGGGGGGTGAGGTCGTTGTTGATCTGGATCATGGCTCGCTCGGATGAAGGTTCGGTTTACCAGGACGTCATGGCGCCAAAGTAACAGCGCGCGCAAGTCACAGTGCGGGCCACATCCGCAGCGCCTGTGCCGCGGCTGATTCCCGCCATCCCATGCAGCAGACAGGGGCAAGCCGCCGCTGCGCCGGAGAACCCTGTTCTACCGGCCCCGCGCCCGTCTGCAAAGTGGAATCTGCTTGCGGACCATGTCTTTTTCAGCCAACATTTGGCCATGCCCGAGGTCGATCCCGACGATGCGGCGGTGCGGGAGGTGTGCGCGGCGGTGTTCGCCGAGCCGTCGCGGCTGTTTCACACACTCACCCACCGCGTGCAGCAGCGCTTCACCATCGAGCCGCATGTCCATGCCGACCTGCTGCAATTCGAGGTGATCGTCGGATGCGGCGGCCGGGCCTGGAGCGCGGGGCACTGGCAGCCGCTGAACAAGATCACCTGCCTGGTGGCTTATCCCAACGAACCGCACGGCTATGAACTGACCGCCGGCGAGCCGCCCAGCCGGGTCTATCATCTGAAGCTGCGCCTGCCGCTGTCGATGCAACTGATCAAGCGGCGCACCCTGCCCCGGCTGGTGACCGGGATGCCGGCCGCCGAGGGGCTGCTCACGGCGATGCGCCTGGTGGTTTCGCCCGCCGCATCGGCCGCACCAACGCCATTGCACACCGCGCGGCTGGCGGAACTGATCTGCCTCTGGCCGCGCAGCGCGCGGGGGCAGTCGCCGGAACAATCCCCCTCGCGCGAGCCGGTTGAGCCCTGGATCGCCGCCGCCGTGGAGATGATCCACCAGCGCAGCAGCGATCCACCGACGCTGGCCGAGCTGGCGGCGGCCGCAGGGGTTTCCACGCGCCATTTTGCCCGCGTCTTCACCCGGCGGATGGGCACGACGCCGCACGCCTATGTCAACGCCCGCCGCCTGGCGGTGGCATCGGACCTGCTGCTGGCGCGCCAGCTCAAGGTACGGCAGATCGCGGCGGCCGTCGGCTTCAGTTCCGTGGCCACCTTCAGCCGCTGGTTCACCGCCGCCGCCGGCATCAACCCCCGCCGCTACCGCGACGACCCCACCCTGCTGTGATGTCCATTTTAGAAAACATTTTTGCAACCCCGCATTGGCTGCGCATCCGTCCGTCCGCTAGATTGTTCCGGCAGAGCGGTTCCACGACCTGTTCTTTTCGTGTCTCCTGATGGTTCACTAACCCCCGAGGATCACCGCAATGGAAACCCGTCGCATCGGCATCATCATGAATGGCGTCACCGGACGCATGGGCACCAACCAGCACCTGTTCCGCTCGATCGTTGCGATCATGAAGCAGGGCGGCGTGAAGGTGTCGCCCGAGCTGACGATCATGCCCGATCCGATCCTGACCGGCCGCAATGAGGCCAAGCTCAAGCCGCTGGCCGAGCGCGCGGGCAAGGAACTCGGCACCGCTCCACTGAAGTACACCACCAATCTCCAGCAGGCGCTGGACGACAGCAGCTATGAGGTGTTCTTCGACGCCTCCGGCACGCTGCAGCGCGCCGGGTTCATCGAGATGGCGGTCAAGGCGAAGAAGGCGATCTACTGCGAGAAGCCCACCGCCACCGAGACGAAGGAAGCGGTGCGCCTGGCGAAGCTGGTCGAGGCGGCCGGCCTGAAAAACGGCGTCGTGCAGGACAAGCTGTGGCTCCCCGGGCTGCGCAAGATCGAGATGCTCAAGCAACTCGGTTTCTTCGGCAAGATCCTCAGCGTGCGCGGCGAGTTCGGTTACTGGGTCTTCACCGGCATCGACTACGACCAGCCGGCCCAGCGCCCGAGCTGGAACTACCGCGCGGAAGACGGCGGCGGCATGATGATCGACATGTTCTGCCACTGGCAGTACGTCATCAGCAACCTGTTCGGCCCGATCAAGTCACTGGTGGCCTACGGCAACACCGACATTCCCGAGCGCCGCGATGAGAGCGGCAGGATCTTCAAGGCCACCGCCGATGACTCGGCCTATGCGATGTTCCTGCTGGAAGATGGGACGATGTGCCAGTTCAACAGCTCCTGGTGCACGCGGGTGCGGCGGGATGACCTGCTGACGATCCAGGTGGATGGTGTGAAGGGATCGGCCGTCGCCGGGCTGCGCGAGGTGTTCGTCCAGGGCGCGGCCGAGACGCCCAAGCCGGTCTGGAACCCCGACATCCCCCAGCCGATCAACTTCTACAGCAATTGGCAGCAGGTGCCCAACAACATCGAGTACGATAACGCCTTCAAGATCCAGTGGGAGTTGTTCCTGCGGCACGTGGCCCTCGATGAGCCGTTCCGCTGGACCCTGATGGAAGGCGCCAAGGGCGTGCAACTGGCCGAGTTGGGCATGCAGAGCTGGCGCGAGAAGAAGTGGGTCGATGTCCCGGCGCTGTAGGCCGGACCGCTGCGTGCAGCAGTGAAGCAGGAGATGAAGCATGGCCGCTGAACCATTGATCGATCTGTCCCGCTGCGCGGTGCACACGCAGACGAACAAGCCCTGGACGCTGCGCCAGTGCATCGACGGTTACACGCGCGCCGGCATCCGGGGCATCAGCGTCTGGCGCGAGGTGATCCACCCGATCGGCATGCACGAAGCGGGCAAAATGCTGCGCGATGCCGGGATGCACGTGCCGGCCCTCGTGCGCGGGGGGTTCTTTGTTTCCAGCGATCCTGCCAAACGCCAGAAGGCCATTGACGACAACAAGCTGTGCATCGATGAGGCGAAAGCAATCGGAGCCGAGATGGTGGTGCTGGTGGTCGGCGCTGAGCCGGGGCTGCCGCTGGTGGAAGCGCGCAAGCAGGTGACCGAGGGGATGGTGGCCTGTCTCGATCATGCCACGGCCAACAACGTGAAGCTGGCCATCGAGCCGCTGCACCCGATGTACGCCGCCGACCGGAGCTGCGTCAACCGCATGCACGAAGCGCGCGAGATCTGCCAGAAGCTGCAACACCCCCTGGTGGGCATCGCCTGTGATGTCTACCACGTCTGGTGGGATCCCGACCTGCAGCGCGAAATCGAACTGGCCGGCGAACAGAAAACACTGTTTGCCTTCCACGTCTGCGACTGGCGGGTGAACACGCGCGATCTCCTCAACGACCGCGGCCTGATGGGCGAAGGGTGCATCCCGCTGCGCACCATCCGCGGCTGGGTTGAGGCAACCGGCTTTAACGGTTTCAACGAGGTTGAGATCTTCTCCACCGACTACTGGGCGATGGACCAGGACCAGTACGTCCAGAAGATCGCCGCAGCATACCGGCAATACGTGTAACACGGGTATCGGCCAGGCGCACAGCACGCCGGTGGCACGGGTTTACAACCTGCGACAGGCGTCTACGCCCGGCGGCTGCTGGCGCCAGGCATGGCCCGCGCGGGTTGAAAAGCCCTGCCACAACCCGCCCTGCCGTGTTGCGGTGCGCACTTGGCGATAGGGGCATCCTCATTATCGCATCTTTCCCAGCAGGCCATTGTCGAAATCCTGCCGGACCTCCTCCGGGGCGTGCTCCGCGATGCGGTGCAGCAGGTCGTGTGTGTGCCCATCCAACGGGTAGGGGTGAATGAAATAGTGGTGCCAGTCCCCCACCGTCACGACGAGCCGCACTTCCAGTGCCCCCGCCGGGTAGGATGTGGGCAACTCGGCAGCGAGATAATCGGTGCTGTCGGCGGGCGGATCGGATTGCGGCGATTCAACGGTCTGCGAATGCAGCCGCCGTGCTCTCGTGAAGAAGCCATCCGCATGCAGTTCATGCACGATGCTCCGCATCGCATCCGCCGGCACCTGCCGGGCACTGCCAATGGGCGAGCCATCCGGGTAGTGAGCGATTGGCTCAAGAGGCATGGGCGACACGTAAAGCATCACATAAAAATCCCGCGCGCTGCGCGGATCGTCCGGGGCAGCGCGATAGGCAAACGTGATGTGCGCATGCTCAACATGCGCCAGGACAAACGCCATGCGCTGCTGCGCGGGTGCCTGGGTAGCGCCTGGCCCACAGCCGACGCAGGTGAGCCCGACCGCGGCCAGCATCAGCGCTCGAAGCAGTTGCATCGTCATGCCTTGCCAGACGCCGCGCAGGGTCAAAGGTTGCATCAGTTGGCGGGCAGGCTCATTCCCACTCGATCCCCATCCACGCCATCCCCTGCTGCCGCACCTCAGCGGCCTGGGCGACTTCCTCTGGGAAGGTGAAATGACCGGCCGTGCGGACCTGGAGTTTTTTCTCGCAGGTCAGGGCGTTGTAGACCGCAAACTGGCCCGGCGGCGGGACCGCCGGATCGAACATCGCCGCAGCCACCATCGTGGGCACGGTGATCTGGCGGGCATGAACCGCGGCATCGAACCACGCCAGCACGTTCAGCACATCGGGATCCCGCAGATAGCGCTGGCGCACCGATTCGCCGCTGCCGGTGCAGGGGAAGGTGACGCGCAGCGGATGGTTCCCGAAGCTGGGGACATCGAAAAACGCCCGGCGGATGCGGCGGTCCCACGGCACCGCCATCGCGCCGATCCCCCCGCCGAAGCTGCCTCCCCAGTAGACCAGGTTGTCGGCCACCTGCGGCACCAGTTCCACCAGCGCGCTGGCGGCAGCCCACAGGTCGGCCACGCAGAAGCCGTGGCTGTAGGTTTCTTTCGACTCGATCCCTTTGACCACGTGGCCGGAGCTTTCGCCGGGCCAGTCGGGATGGGCAGAGCGGTGGAAGCCCCGGGCGCAGGGGAAGATCACCGCCACCGGCCGCGGCCGGTCCCACACTTCTGGCATCTCGCGGCCGCCATAGCCGTGGCCCATCACGATGCCCATTTCAACCGGCCCGCTGCGCGGGATCGACACCCATCCCCCCACGCGGAAGCCGCCGAGGCTGTCAAACTCGATCTCGCGGATGTCATACAGATCATTGGACAGCGGTGTCGGCCGCGTGCTCACCCGGGGCGGCACCGCCAGCGTCTGTTCGTAACGTCCACGCCAGAACGCCTCGAATCCTTCCGGCGCGGCCGGGGCGCCGACATTCAGCAGGGCGTGGAGATCGTGGCCATAGGTGGGATCAAACGGCAGATCGTGCTGCAGCGAAACGGTTCGGTTGGGGAGCATGGCCGCGGATGATAACGGATCGGCCGGCCAGGTGCCCATTCCACCCCCTCTTTCTCTACAGGCGATGCGGAGAGGGTATCCCTGCCGCCGACACACCTGCTGCGCGGGCGGCCAGCCAGTTGGGACGGCCTCTGTCGTTGGCCCGGGCGGGCTACTGGTGCGATGGCCGGGCGGGCACGGCAGCCCACTCAACGCCTCATCACACCAGTCGCATGCCGAAAGCCGGGCAATTTCGATGTTTTGCGAAATTTCGCACACGATTTGCTTTTGACGGGATAGTTTGTGATTGCTACTTTTCGTTCTCCGGCGTGCGGGCGTCCGTCCGCATGCGTTCCCGCGATAGTTCGTGCTGTACGTGGTCGGGAGTGTGTTATGAACCGACGACTGATTCTCTCGCTGGTAGTTCCGCTCGCTGCGGTGCCGCTGGCCTGTGATGAGCCGGTGGCCGAGCCGGAGCCGATCCAGGCCGCCGCTGTCACACATGGCAGCCGCGACACTCTGGATGCGCGCCAGCTGGATGCACGTCTGCTGCCGTCGCTGGCAGGCCGCCCGTCCTGGTCGACCCGGCAGGTAAAGGTGGACCTGGACAAGCCGGATCTGCGCATCGAGCTGGCCAATCCCAATGGCCAGCGCGCCATCGTCGATGCCTGGGCCAGCAGCCAGAACGATCAGCATGGGCCGCTGGTGCGGGTTGACTGGAGTGACCGCCTGATCGAAATCACCCCGGACGAGTTTGCCTTGCTCAAGCGGCGGTCCACCCAGTGAGCACTGACAAAGCCAGGCGAGCGAGCGCGTGAGGGAGGCGGCAGGCCGATGCCCACGCTGTCGTGAAGCGGGTTTGCAGCCCGTGCGGGGGGCACTTGTGCGCACAGGTAACCAGCCCCGACCGCGCGTGCCGCCTGTCTTAAGGCTGTGTGACCTCCTTAAGGCTGTGTGACCTCACCCGCTGCGCGCACTTCGCAATCAGACGCGCGGCACGATCAGCGGGCGGCTGGGATGGTCGATGCGATCCAGCGGGGTGGCGTAGACACGGCTGAGCAACTCCGGGTCCAGGACGTCATGCGGGGTGCCGGTGGCAACGGTTCGGCCCTGCTGCATCAGCAGCAGGCGGTCGGCGTAGGTGGCCGCCAGATTCAGATCATGCAGCGCCATCAGCACGGCGATGTTCCGCTCGCGCGCCAAGCGCACGAGCCACTGGCACAGCTCGATCTGGTGGCGCAGATCCAGAAACGTATTCGGCTCATCCAGCAGCAGCGCCCGCGGCTCCTGGGCCAGGCAGCGGCCAATGAAGACGCGCTGTCGCTGTCCGCCGGACAGTTCGTCCATACGACGATCGAGCAGATCGACCAGGTCCAGCGAGGCCGCCACCTGCGCAACGACCTCAACATCGTGCCGGCTCTCCAGCCCGAATGCCCCCAGGTACGGCGCTCTGCCCAATCTCAGCACATCCAGCACCGTCTGCTCCAGGTCTGCCTGCGGTGACTGGGGCAGGTATGCCACCAGCCGCGCCAGCTTCCGCCGCGACCAGTGCTTCAACTCCCGGCCATCCCATCGCACCGTCCCAGCCTGCACCGGCAAATGACCCAGCAGCAATTTGACAAGCGTACTCTTGCCCGAACCGTTCGGCCCGAGCAGCCCCACCACCTCGCCCGGTGAGAGCGCCAGGGAGACCTCCTCAACCGCCCGGCGCGCACCATACGCGAAGCAGAGATTGCTGGCCTGGAGCAGCAGGGTCATCGTGCGCCCTCCTGTTGGGCGGCGGTTCGCCGGTTCTGATACAGCAGCAGGAGGAAGAACGGGCCGCCCATCAGGCTGGTGAGGATGCCCACCGGCAACACCGTTCCCCAGCGCGTCAGCGCGAACGAGCGCGACAGCGCATCGGCCAGCGCCAGCAGCGCAGCCCCCGCGGCAGTGGCAGCCGGCAGCAGCTTGCGCTGATCGTTGCCCACAATCACCCGCGCCAGATGCGGGCAGATCAGCCCCACAAAACCGATCGGCCCGGAGATCGCCACCGCGCTGGCGGTCATCAGCGAAGCCACCACCAGCCCCGCCCAGCGCAGGCGATGGATGCGCACGCCCAGCGCCTCGGCCTCGGCCTCTGACAGCATCGCCACGTTCAGCGCTGACGCCAGCGCCAGCAGCACGATCCAGCCCATCCCCACCAGCCCCAGCACCGCCAGCACCTGCTGGCGGCTGGCATCGCGGATCGCCCCCACCAGGAACGCGGTCTGCTGGGATTGGTCTTTCACCAGTTCACTGATCAACAGGAACAGCGCGGCGTTGACGACGTTCACGATCACCCCCACCAGCAGAAGCGTCAGCGGTTCGAGCCGCCCGCGGCGGGTGGAGACAACAAACACCACCGCCACCGCCACCAGCGCCCCCAGGAACGAGAAAGCCTGCTGGCTGACGGCGGTATGCCCCAGTCCCAGCCCCAGCAGCAATGCGGCAATCGCCGGCCGCTGCCAGATATAGCTGAACAGCGCCGCCCCGCTGCTGATACCCAGCAGGTAGGGATCGGCCAGCGGGTTGCGCAATATGGCCTGATACACCACCCCGGCCGCCGCCAGGGCGGCGCCGATCAGCGAGGCGGTGAGCACGCGCGGCAGGCGGACATGAAACTGCGGGCCATCCGGCCAGCCGATGCCGGTCGATCCCACCAGCAGACACACCGCCGCGATGGCCATCCAAATCAGCGCGCTGAGCGCGATCATCCCCAGCATCCGCCGCAGATCCCACCGCCGCGGCGGCCTGGCCCGCGACACGGGCGGGCGCTGCTCCAATTCCAGGGCTGCGGCCTCACTCATGATGCGCCCCACTCGCTGAAGCCCCCGGCCGCTTCATGGCACCGGCTGTCGGATGCTGGGCACCGGCTGTCGGATGCTGGGCATCGGTAGCTGGATGCAGGGCATCGGCCATCTGCTCGGCCAGGTCCACCACACGTGAACCGGACTGATGCGCGTACCACTGGTTAATGATGTCGACCCGGCCCGCCCGCACCGCAGGCACTTCGGACAGCTCAGCCACATTCGCCCGCGCCTGCTGCTCGACATGCTCGGGCACGCCGCTGAGCAACACCAGGATCGCCTCAGGCGCGAACTGGCGAATCTGTTCTCGGTCAAGCGTGGGCCAGCCCGCGGTGGGGATGATGTTCTGCCCGCCGGCGATCTCCAGGGCATCGTTGATGAAATTGGCGCGTCCCGCCGCCGAATCAACATCGCTGCCCATCAGGACCAGCGTGCGAACGGGCGGACGGTCTTTCACCCTCGCCTGAATCGCGGCGAGGCGCGTTTTCATGCGCTGCACCAGGTCGGCGGCCTGCTGCGGCCGGCCGATCAACTCGCCGAGCCGCAGCGCTTCCTCGTAGATGTCGGCCAGGGTTTCGGTGCGCACGTTCACAAGGCGGATATTCAGTTCCTCCGCCCGCTGCTTCCATCCCGGGCTGACACGCGCCGGGTCCTGGAAGATGACCATCACATCCGGCCGCAGGCGCTGGAGGCGCTCCCAGTCGGCGTTCTGGTAATCGCCTACCCGCGGCAGGTCCTGGGCAATCGGCTCGCTGTCGTAGTTGCTCACCGCCACCAGTTGATCGCGCGCCCCCATCGCATCGATCAGGTCAGAAGCGGCCGGCACCAGCGAGGCGATGGTGATCGTCTCATCGCCGGCTGGATCGGCGGGCAAATCCGTGGATGACCGGTCGCAGCCAGCAAGGCAGGCGGCAACACAGAGCACGATGAAAATGGCCTGTGCGATTCGCATAGCTCGGTGGGAAACACCCGAAGACGGCCAGCACCTGTATCCACCGCAGGTGCCTGATCCATCCCAGGCCCGGAAGGTTTGTACAGCGCGGGCCGCGCTGTGGGTAGGGCTTGATGCCCGCCGATCGCAGCCTTATCACCACGGCCCGGCGGATGGGGCCAGGGGCGGCGCCGATGGGCGTTTTTCGCCTGCAAAGGTGAACATTCGTTGACCGGGGCGGCGCGGATGGTAGAGTTGGCCGTGAACCCTGTCAAAGCGCGCCCCAAGGAGGCCTGGACGTGAGCGAATCAACCCTGATCGGACGACTCAGCCGCTTTTTCCGTAAACATCCCGGCGGCGATCTGCCACTGGAAGGCGAAACCGACATTCAGCCGGTCGAGGCCAGCCGCAGTACTTTCCTGCGTCCCTGGGCCCGGCGCGATCAGGCCATCGCCAACCTGCAACAGGGGTTCACCGCACTGACCGACCTGATGACGACGGTGCGCGACAACCTGGAACGGCAGAGCCAGCGGCAGGATGAGCTGCTGGAATACATGTCGCACCTGCCGCAGGCCCTGCAATCGCTGCCCGAGAGCAATCGCGTGCAAAGCGAAACGCTCAAGGCAATCCACATGCAACTGGCCACCCAAACCGGCCAGGCCAACAAGCTGGGTGAAATCCTGGAAAAGCTGTCCCAGGCCACCGCCGGCTCGCGTGAGACGCTGGACGAGCTGCGCGAGCGGGTGGACGACCTGAGCCGCCACGACCAGCGCATCAGCGACACCCTGGGCAACGTGGGCGCGGCCATGAGCGATGTCAGCAAGAACAGCCAGACCAGCGCTTCGGTCCTCCAGCAGGTGCGCGACAACATCAACCAGCGGGATGGGCAGCTTGAACGCATCCTGCTGAAGCAGAACACGCGATTCACCACCCTGCTGACCATCGCGATCCTGCTGTCGATCGCGGCCCTGGGGGCGGTGGTGGTCTTCGGGTATATCATGCTGCAGCGGGCGCCGGTGCAGTAAGCCAAGCATCCGCTCGATTCTCCAGCACCCCAGCCCACGGCCCCGCCGTGGGCTTTTTCGACCCGCTTCACCATCCATGGCCGATTTTGCCGTCATTCTCCCCGCGGCGGGGCTCTCCAGCCGGTTCGGACGCGACAAGCTGAACGCCGATCTCGCCGGGCACACGGTGATGGCGCGGACCCTGGCCGCGTTTCTGCCGCGCCCGGATGTGCGTCTCATCCTCATCGCCACCCGTCTGGAGCAGACAAGCGGCGAGCAGGTACTGGCGGACCTGGAGCGGGCGCTGGCAGGACTGGGCCAGGCCGGCGAGGCGGTGCGGGCACGCGTGCGGGTCTGTGCCGGCGGCGCATCCCGGGCCCACAGCGTGCTGCATGCCCTGCGCGAGGTGCCGGCGGCGATCGAGTGGGTGGCGGTGCATGATGCCGCCCGGCCGCTGGTGTCACAGGGGCTGATCGACCGCACGCTGGCGGCGGCGGTGATGCACGGTTCGGCAGCGCCCGCGATGCCGGTGGCACTGACCATCAAACGCGCGCGGGGCACGCTGCCGGCCCAGGTCGTCGAAACCATCCCTCGTGGCGAGCTGTGGGCCATGCAGACCCCGCAGATCATGCGGCGATCCGACCTGCTGGCCGCATTTGAGCGCTGCCCGATCCCGCTGGAGCAGGTGACCGATGATGTGCAACTGCTGGAACTGGCGGGAAAGCCGGTCTGGCTGGTCGAGGGCGAAGAACGAAACCTTAAGATCACCACACCATTGGACTTGCGCATGGCCGAGTGGCTCCTTGAGAAGTGATGGACCTGCCCGCGCCGCAACGGGCGCAGGCTGGCCGGGTTGAAAGACAGGCGCAGGAAGCAGCGGGTGCTTCAACAGCAACTAAAACGGCAGCGGTTGGCAGATTGGTGCATGCATGCAGGGCATGGGC
>CAYNMV010000038.1:37264-41574 GCA_964398315.1 uncultured Tepidisphaeraceae bacterium
GAGAACACCGCGTTGAGAACACCACATTGAGAACACCGCGTTGAGAACAGTTCGTGCGGAGAACACCATCAGCATGGGGCTTGATCCATCATGCCGAGGTTGATGTGAAAAGGCGCTGACGGCAGAGCGTATCGCACGCGTAATACCATCCCCCCATAGTGATACACACGCTCAACTGATACACAACGCTCAACGCTCGGGATGACTTCGGGCCGAGCGGAGCATGCCGCTGGCGACACACCGGTATCGCATTCACGCGATCAGCTCAATCACTCAACCTACGGCTCCGCAACGCGCTGTTCGAACGCATACGCGTCGCTCATCGGCATGCCCTGCTCATCGGCATGCACGATTCACCGGCCTACACGACTCATCCGCACCTATGACCAGATGAACGCTTCAGCGCGGCTGGGGATGGGGCTGAGACGGCAGCGCGCTGCGGCACGCTGGCAGAGACGCTGGATGTCCGGCTCCACATGCCGGGCGCGGGCAATCACAAACGTCACTGCATCGTCAAACCGCACACACTGGCGGAATGCCGGCAGATCACCGAGCTGATAGAGCAGAAACGCGGTTGTGGTGGCGTCCTCCATCAGCCGGCGAATCGGCTCGGCAGGCCAGGCGCCATTGTCCTTCTGCAGGTTCGCCAGATACGCCAGGCCGCGGTCGATCGATTCGCCACTGCCGTTGTTGAGCAGCAGCGCCCGCAGGCACAGCGCGGTCGTCATCGGATCGCCCCATCCCCCATCGGCCTCCTGAGTGTTCAGCAGCGTGCGCACCAGGCGCGAATAGAACGGCACGTGCGCCTGGGCCAACTCATCCAGGCGGATCATCGCCATCGCTGAGGCGGCGGGAATCACCCGCAGGCGGCGGTGCAGCCCCTGCGTGGCCTCGGGCCGGCCAACGCACAGATCCTGCAAGAGCCGGTCAAACTGCTTGGCGGTCCAGGTTCGTTCGATTTGCCTCACGGTGATCATGGCGATCCTTCCTGCAGCGGACGCATCCGTTCTGCCGCTGTTAGGTTTAATATTACCTAACAAACGCCAGGCGTCAAATAAAAAATATGGAAAATGTTCGGGCGCGATAACCAAACTGCCCGGGAAATCCGCCCTGCCCCATAACAGGCCGCGCGCCGGGGGAGCCAGCCGGGCTGCCGGCAGCATCCGAGCAGGCCGAAGCGACATGGATAACACCCTTAACCTCTTTTAACACAAGCCTTTATCCAGATAAGGCAAGACGGGCGTGGAATAAAACACTTCCGCGGTCGGTATGAACCGGCCGGGGGATGGGTCGTACCTTCTATAGTGTCGTCGGAGGGCGACAAGGCTTGACAGGGGCGGGAAGGCGTGTTCAAACTGCCGCCCCCTCGTACAGCGGTGTTTGGTTCGGGGGCGAGTCAAGAGTCACCGCTGGGCGTCCGATACGCCAGAAGGCAGATCTCGCCCCTCGTCCGCACCGACGGCCGGTTGAAAGTAGCACCTGATGGCCAAGAGCACCGGAAAAAATCTCGTCATCGTCGAATCGCCCGCCAAGGCCAGGACGATCAACAAGTACCTCGGCGACAACTACGTCGTGAAGGCAAGCATGGGGCACGTGCGCGACCTGCCTTCCAAGGGGATGGGCGTCGACCTGGAGACGTTCGAGCCGGATTACGAGATCCTCCCATCGCGCAACAAGGTGATCAGCGAGCTGCGCAAGCTTGCCCGCCAGTCCGATCACATCTACCTCGCAACCGACTTGGACCGCGAGGGTGAGGCGATCGCCTGGCACCTCAAGGAAGCGCTCAACATCCCCGATCAGCGCGCCAGCCGCGTCATCTTCAACGCCATCACCAAGAGCGAAATCCAGAAGGCGTTCCAGAACCCGCACCAGATCGACCTGGATCGGGTCAATGCCCAGCAGGCCCGCCGCATCCTCGACCGTATCGTCGGCTATGAGATTTCGCCGCTGCTGTGGCGCAAGGTGGCCCGCGGGCTCAGCGCCGGGCGCGTGCAGAGCGTGGCGGTGCGCCTGGTGGTGGAGCGCGAACGCGAGATCGAGGCATTTGTCCCGGCTGAATACTGGAAAATCGGCGGTATCTTCACTGTCGATCTCGATGCCGATCACTGCCAGCGGCTGACCGAGGAGTGGAACGACTTCCTCAACAACACCGGCAACGGCGAGCGCACCAAGGCCGAGAAGGACAAGTGGCTGGCCAGCCACAACGCCTTCGCCGGCGAACTGGTTGAGTTTGCGGGCAAGAAGTTTGAAGCCTCCAACCGCGACCAGGCCCGCGCCGTTGCCGAAGCGCTGGGGTTCGCCATCGAGCGCATGATCGAGACCGAGGACCCCGAAGCCAAGGGCCCGGCCCGCCACCTGGTGCGGATCAAGGGTCGCCTGGCCCACTGTCCGCCGGCCACGGTGCGCGATGTTGAGAAGAAGCGCACCAGCAGCCGCCCGCCGGCCCCGTTCATCACCAGCACGCTTCAGCAGGCCGCCTCCAGCCGCCTGGGCTTTGGTGCCAAGCGCACCATGAGCATTGCGCAGGCTTTGTATGAGTCGGGCTACATCACCTACATGCGTACCGACTCGACCAACCTGTCGGCCGAAGCGCTGAACATGGTGCGCGAGCACATCGGCAAGGCGTTTGGCGATCAGTACCTGCCGGAGAAGCCGAATTTCTACGCCTCCAGCAACAAGAGCGCCCAGGAAGCTCACGAGGCGATCCGCCCCACCGATGTGAACTTCACCCCGCAGGCGGCCCACGCCAAGCTGGGATCGGATGAATACAGGCTGTACCAGTTGATCTGGAACCGCTTTGTGGCCTGCCAGATGCCGCCGGCCCAGTTTGACCAGACCGCCATCACCATTGCGGTGCAGTCGGCCCAGGGCGATGCCATCTTCCGCGCTACCGGGCGCAAGCTGGTGTTCGATGGGTTCATGCGCGTCGCGGGCATCAGCAGCGAGGACCAGCTCCTGCCGGACCTGAACCAGGGGCAGACGGTGCGGCCGGTGGATTTCGATCCCACCCAGCACTTCACCCAGCCGCCGGCCCGCTTCACCGAGGCGAGCCTGGTCAAGGAGCTGGAGCGCCTGGGCATCGGCCGGCCCAGCACCTATGCCAGCATCATCCAGACCATCCAGGATCGCCAGTACGTCACCCAGATCGACCGCCGGTTCTATGCCACGATGCTCGGCAGCATCGTGACCGACAAGCTGATCCAGGCATTCCCCAAGATCATGGAGGTGGGTTTTACCGCCGACATGGAGAACAAGCTCGACTCGATCGAGGAACAGCACCTGGACTGGATCAAGCTGCTGCGCGACTTCTACGGGCCGTTCCATGAGAACGTGCAGGGTGCGCTGGAGAAGCTGGACCACGCCGGCGGCACGCCATCGCCGTATACCTGCCCCAAGTGCGGCAACCCGATGGTCTACCGCATCAGCAAGACGGGCTTTTTCCTGGCCTGCTCGGATCGCGCCTGCAGCGAGACGATGCCGGTGGATCAGCAGGGCAAACCCCGCAAGCGCGAGGTGTCGGAACACAAGTGCCCGGAGTGCGGGCGGCCGATGATCAAGCGGCGCGGCCGGTTCGGCGAGTTCCTGGGCTGCTCAGGCTACAGCGAGAAAAACGAGAAGGGCGAGCCAAGCTGCTCGGTCATCATCAATCTCGACAAGGAAGGCAACCCTCTGCCGCCCAAGCCCAAGCCGATCGAAACGGCGGTCAAGTGCGAGAAATGCGGCAGCAACATGCTGTTGCGCGATTCCAAGCGCGGGCCGTTCCTGGGCTGCTCAAGCTTCCCCAAGTGCCGCTCGACCAAGATGGTCAAGAAGCTGGAGGGCGAGGCGCTCAAGCATGTTGAAACGCTGCTGCCGCTGCTTCAGGAAGAAAGCGGCAAGGCACAGGAAATGGCGGCCAAGCTGCGGGCCGAGGCCGGCCTGCCGGCGGTCGAGGCCAAGTCGCAGAACATCGCCACCGACATCGACTGCGAAGAGTGTGGCAAGCCGATGGTGATCCGCAGTGGCCGCCGCGGCAAGTTCCTGGGCTGCTCGGGCTATCCCAAGTGCCGCGCTACCGCCGAGGTACCCGCGCGGCTGCTCGAAGAGATGGGCGTTGAGGGCAACGGCGCTGCCACCACCGGCGGGACGAAGAAAGCTTCCGCCAAGGCTAAAAAGCAGCCGGTCCCCGCCGCCTCGGATGAAGCCGCCTCGGATGAGATTGAGACCGACCTGGCCATCGACTGATCGCGATCGGGCGATCTGAGAGGTTCCTGCCGGTCGTAGACCGCGCAGATGACCGCCAAAGCCGCCAGGAAAAGGCAAAGACGAAC
>CAYNMV010000039.1:0-36975 GCA_964398315.1 uncultured Tepidisphaeraceae bacterium
GTACTTGATGGTGGCCTTGTCCAGCGCGATCAGCTCGACCACCGCCGCGTGCAACTGGTGCTCATCGCGCATCGGCGCCGTGCAGCCTTCCAGGTAGCTGACCGACGCACCTTCATCGGCGATGATCAGCGTCCGCTCGAACTGCCCGGTGTTGGCGGCGTTGATGCGGAAATAGGTGCTCAGCTCCATCGGGCATGTTACGCCCTTGGGGATGTAGACAAAGCTGCCATCGCTGAAAACCGCGCTGTTGAGCGTGGCGAAGTAGTTATCGCTGTAGGGCACAACCGAACCCAGGTACTTGCGCACCAGGTCGGGATGGTTCCGCACCGCTTCGGAGAAGCTGCAGAAGATGATCCCCTTGGCGGCCAGTTCCTTCTGGAAGGTGGTCTTGACCGAAACTGAGTCAAACACGGCATCAACCGCAACCGGCGTGTGGGCCCCATCGCCATTCTGCGCGGGAGCATCTTCTTCCACACCCAGCAGCGCCTTGCGCTCGTGCAGGGGCACACCCAGCTTGTCGTAGACGGCCAGCAGCTCAGGATCCACCTCATCCATCGACTTGTACTTGGCCTTGGGGGCCGAGTAGTAGATCTGATCCTGGTAGTCGATGGGCGGATACTTGATCTTGCCCCAGTGATGGGGCTCTTCCATCGTCAGCCAGTGGCGGTAGGCCTTCAGGCGCCAGTCCAGCATCCACTGGGGTTCCTGCTTCTTGGCCGAGATGAAGCGGATGATGTCTTCGTTCAGTCCCGGCGGGGCCGACTCGGCCTCGATGTCGGAGACGAAGCCCCACTTGTATTCGCGGTTGGCCAGTTGTTCCAGTTCGGTATCAGTCGTGGACATAGTTGAAGCACCTGACGTATCACGGAGGGTGAAACGCCCCATCTTAGGCTTCTTGAGAGACAGTCTCAACTTGTCTGAAAATATACGCAGATCTGCGGGCGGAAGTTCCTGCCGGACAGGGATTTTATCCCTGGCTGGTGGGGTGCTTGGGTGCGGCAGACCGGGTGGCACCCTGCCTGTCAAGCAAGAATCTGATACCCACCCCCTGGAAGCCGGGAGCGAATACCCGCAGAAAATGGCAGCACAGGGTCCGCATGGCGCACGATAGGCCATGCGGACCCTGTGCAGGGCTGGGAGAAGCAGGCCACCAGAGCGGGTGGCCAGGCAAAGCCGCGCTGCCGCTCAGGCCTGGAAGCTGCTGCCGCAGCCGCACGTGCTGGTGGCGTTGGGATTCTTGAATACGAACCCGCGGCCCATCACCTCGTCCTTGAAATCGATCTCCACCCCGTTGAGGTAGATATACGACTTCATGTCAACGAGGATCTTCACACCCTGGCTCTCCAACTCCTCATCCATCTCGCCCTTCTCATCTTCCGTCAGGTCGAGCATATAGCTGAAGCCGGAGCACCCGCCACCTTTCACACCGACGCGCAGACGCGTCTTTTCGGCGTCGAGGCTCTGGTCGCGGATGATGTCCTTGATTTCCCGGGCAGCGCTTTCACTGAGCACAATAGACATCTGACGTAACTCCTTAACAGGCTCCGGCCTCATGCGGGCCGATATCCATCCCAACAATATAGGACAAGAAATATACGGTTTCTACTGCCGGCAGTTCGATCCGCGCACGTCCGAGAAACAATACTTCGCAATTTTCCGCAAACCCATGCGCCCGCGGCCCGGCGGATTCAACACAGGCTTTCCGGGCGATAGGTCATCGCCAAGTTCAAAATCTGCTGGAGCAGGGGTTCATACTCGATGCCGGCGGCTTCAGCGCTTTCGGCAAAATCCTCGCCGTAACCAAGCTGTGGATTGGGGTTGGCCTCCAGCAGATACAGCTCGCCGGCGGCGGTCAGGCGGAAATCGAGCCGGGCATAGCCGGTCAGGTGCAGCAGGCGATAGATGCGCTTGGCCAGCCGCGGGATCTGGTCAACCACGCTCTCGGGCAGGTTGCGGGCACGCTCGGTGATGATGCCCCACCGCTTCTGGAAGGCCGGATCGAACTTGGCCTTGTCCGTGGCGATCAGCACCGCCCCTTCGGGCGGCGTCTGGAAGATCATCTCCCAGGCGGGGAAGGTGTTCAGCCGGCCGTTGCCGATCACCCCCACGTACAGCTCGCGCCCTTCGATGTACTGCTCGGCGATGGCGGCGGTGCCCAGCGATTCGTGGATGTACTGCACCCGCTCGGCCAGGCGCTGATCATCCCATACCACCGATGCCTGCGAGATGCCGACCGATCCCTCCACGTTCACACTCTTGACCAGCAGCGGAAACGAAAGTTTCTTCGGCCGGGCGATCCGCCGGCTGCGGGGGAAGACATGAAACTGCGGCACGTGAATGCGGTGGTAGGCCAGGATCTTCTTGGTCAGCGCCTTGTCGCGTGCAATCATCAGGCCGCGCGGATTGCAGCCGGTGTAGCGCTGATCGAGCAGCTCGAGATAGCTGACGACATTGGCATCAAAGACATGGAAGTCGCGGAAACCTTCCAGCAGGTTGAAGCAGACATGCGGCTTGAACTCTTCCATGGCCCGCCGCAGCGGCGCCAGGTCATCCACCAGCCCCACCCGCAGCACTTCATGACCCATGTTCGAGAGCGTGGCGAAGATGTCATACTCCATCTTCCATGGCGCGTGGATCTGTTCGTGCTCACTCAGATCCGCGATGTCATCAGGTGGCATGAACTCAGCATCCAGCAGCATCAGTACACGGCGGGATGAAAATTTGGGTCGAGGCATGGGGTTTCAAAAAACATTGAGGCACAAAGGCACCGAGTACTGAATGCGGAAACGGGCGCGGGAAGCGAACTGCCTGCGCGAGCCTGGTGCGCTATGGTTCACGGCTGCGGATGAGTCCCCGCAGTACGCGCTTCACATCCGGGCGCACGCTCATCAGCTCAGTGCATCCATCCATCATCTCCAGGCGTGTCGAAATGGCAATATGCATGGATCGCGACGCGCGCTGCATGCCGCACGCACGTATCGCATGAACGCGACCTTCACCTCGTGCTCATTGCGCATCAACGATGCCTGGGATGGTGAACATCGTCGCCTGCATTTCTCCCTGTTTCGCATGAGCGCGTCGATGCCGGCGCGGGTTCCTGTTGTTACAGCGCCACCCGATGATTTCCTTCGTGCAGATAGTTCATGGTCTGCACGGTCACCATCGCCACCGCATCAACGAAAGTCCGGTTGGGGGAACGCACCAGGCGCAGTTTCAGTTCCTGGCAGCGGTCAATGATGTCCACCAGCACCTGCTCGACCACGTACTGGTACTCGCCCGTCCAGCGCGAGACCATCTTGCGCAGCTCCGGCTTGATCTTGCGCAGGAAGCTGGCGGCGGTGGGGTTCTTGCGATACCTCGGATCGCTGCTGAACAGCTTGCGCAAGTCGGTATCATAGAACTCCGGCCAGTCCTCGTTGAGGTAGGTCAGCCGCTTCTGACGATAATGCTCGCGCAACGTCATCGACAGCTCGCGCAGCGGCTCGACCACGTATCGCCCCGGCACCGGTGGTTTCTTCCCCGCGATCTCCGCCATCAGCTCATCGACATACTCCAGCTTGCGCAGCGCCCCCCACCCGTGATAGGTCTGTCGCCAGCGTGAACGCGGCCGCAACCACACGGCGAATGTCTCGGCAAAATCCTCGGCCGGGTGCGACTGCGCATACCACATGTCCAGGTGGACAACGTAGCTCTTGCTGAACGGCTTGGGCTGGTAACTCTCGGGGTAGGGTTCGGAGTAAGACCCGAACAGCTCGCGGTAGCGCTTGCGGCGGTGCAGGCGGTAGGCATTGTCGATGGCGTGGCCGCACTCGTGGCGCAGGATGCGCATGCACCAGGCCTCGGTGCCCCCTTCCACCTCCAGCATCTGCCGCTTCTCCAGCTCGCGCAGGCGATCATGGGCCAGGTAGAACGGGATGGCGATGCCGGGCTTGCCGTCAGGACTGAACCATTCGTTGCTCAGCCAGCAGCGCGGACGAAACAGCAGGTCGCGCCGTTCCAGCTCCGCATAGAGCCGGGCGATGTAGTCCTCCAGCACCGTCCCCTCGATCGAGAGGTTCAGGTCGCGGAAACGCAGGTCCAGCAGCTTGTCATCCGGCAGCCGAGCCCACCAGAAGCGAGAACGGCGACGAGCCGGCTTGGACGAACGTGATTTCGCCACGGTGACCAGACTGTAATCACCTCTGCCGATTCCCTCAATCGGCATCCCGCCGGATACGGCCCCAGCGCTGTTTCAACCACAAACAGGTGCCCCGCGGCACGGATGGATTCCGGTGCAGGCCCCGCAGCCCATCGGGCGCGGGCCCTGCAATGCGGCGGGGCATGGCTTACAATGCCATCCCCATTCGGGCGGGCCGGCCCAGGGCCGTACGCCTGCCTGGCGGGTTTGCCCCGGATCCTGGATGGGTCGCCCCAAGCGGAAGGAGACAGCGTGCCGCCACGTCGATTCGTGTTGAACGAAGCCAATTACCGGCAGTTGCGGGAATACCGCCCGAATATCGCAATCTTGCCATGGGGCGCAACTGAGGCCCACAACCTGCACCTCCCGCATGGCACCGACACCTGCGAGGCGGCCAGCCTCGCCGAGGCAGCGGCCCAGCGGGCCGACGCCCGCGGGGCGCGGGTGATCGTGCTGCCGGCCATCCCTTTCGGCAATAACGAAGCGCAGCTCGATCAGGTGGCCACGATCAGCATCACCACCACCACCGCCGCCGCCCTGCTCGATGACATTGCCCGCAGCCTGATGGCCCAGGGGATCGACCGCCTGCTGATCCTCAATGCCCACGGCGGCAACGACCACAAGCCGCTGATCCGGGATGTGCAGGCCCGCCGCCGGATGCTGATGGTCCTGGTCAATTTCTGGCAGTTGCTGCCTGAGCAGGCCAGGGCCATCTTCGACGATCCCGGCGACCACGCCGGCGAGTTGGAAACCAGCTTCCTCCTGCACACCCACGGCGATCTGGTTGAGCTGGATCAGGCCGGCCCCGGTGCCCGCAACCCCTTCGACCTGCCCGGCCTGAACCAGCCAGGCGTCTGGACCCCGCGGCCGTGGTCCAGGATTCACCCCGATACCGGCTCGGGCAACCCCCGCGCGGCCACCGCCGACAAAGGCCGCCGCTATTTCGAAGCGCTGGCCGAAGCGGTGGCGGACGTGCTGATCACGCTCTCGGCCGCGCGCAAAGGACAACTGCCCTACATCTGATACGGGCGCCTTGCGCCACGCCCTCAAGCATCGTGCTGGAGCCGATTCCCGGCCCATGCGCACGCCTGGCACGCGGCCCGCATGAACCTGCTGTTCTAGCGCGCGGGATGTGTAAGCGGATCACGGGAGCGATCCGCACTGGCCAGCATGGTGCGGACCACCCCGGCCAGTTGTTCGATGCCCGGCTCGATCTGCTCTTCGGGCACCTGGCCGAAACTGAGCCTCAGGTGATTGTGGGGGATGGTGCCGTGGGCATCGGGGGTGTAGCAGTATTCGCCGGGGACATAGATCACGCCGGCCTCCAGGCAGCGCTGAAAGAAGCTCTCGCCCCGTGCGGTGTTGATCGCCCGCGGCAACGACAGCCAGACATACAGCCCGCCAGCCGGGCGGGTCCAGTGAACATCATGGTGCCGGGGCATGGTCCGCTCCAGCGCGGCCAGCATCCTGTCGCGCTTGCGGCGGTATGACTCGCGCAGCACCCGGCCATGCTCGGCATAGCTGCCATCGCTCGACACCTGCCACGCGATCTGCTGGCACAGATGGGCCGAACCGAAATCGTGGCTCCCCTTCTGCTGCACCACCGCATCGAGCAAATCCGCCGGCAGCAGCGTATAGCCGGTCTTGATGCCCGGCGCGAAGGGCTTGCTGAAGGTCTGGGTGAGAATGGTGTAGCGGTTGTGCGGATCGAAACTCTTGATGGATGGCAGTTCCGGTCCATCGTAGCGCAACTCGCGGTAGGCGGCATCCTCCAGCACCAGCAGGCGATGCGTGCGGCTGTATTTTTGCGCGATCTCCAGCAGGCGGGGGCGGCGGGCAGCGCTAAGCGTCAGGCCGGTGGGATTCTGGTAATAGCTGGTGCAGTAAATCAGTTTCACGCGCTCGAGCTGTCCCTGGCGCTCCAGCCGCTGCAACAGTACGTCGACCTCCTCCACCACCATCCCCTGCTCATCCATCGGCACCGCCAGCACCCTGGCCCCGAAACCGGACAGCGCGCCGGCGAAGACGAAATACGAGGGATTGGCAGTGATGACGATATCGCCGGGATCGAGCAGCGCTTCGGCAACCAGGTACAGCGCCTGCTGTGAACCGGTGGTGATAAGCACCTGGTCAGCGCTGACGCCCATGGCGGCGGCAGGCTTGCCTTCCAGTTGCTCAACATGCTCCAGCACCCGTTGCCGCAAGGCGCGCAGGCCGAGCGTGGTGTCATATTGCAGGGCCAGCCGCCCGCGTTCGGCATCCCCCAGCACTTTCCGGGCCGCATCAAGGGTCGGCTCAACCGGCAGCGTGCGGGTATCGACCAGCCCGGCGGCAAAGTTGATCAAAGTGGGATTGGCGACCACAGCCTCTATCAGGAAGCTGATCGGTTGCTCGTGCGCCCGCCTTGCCTTGGCCGACAGCGCCAGCGGATTGTCCAGGGGCAACATCATGGCAGTGGTCATGCTACCAGAGCCACCGGGAATGTGGCATGGGCGAGATGGCAGCGTTCACGGCGGCACAGTGCAGGACAGGCCCGCCAATTAAAAGAAGACGCGGCGGAGCGTCAGGCTCCGCCGCGCCGGGGTTTTCGCTGCGCCGGGCGAATCAGTAGGTGCCGCCGAAGCTCAGGGCGCCGCCGCGCACTTCCTTCTTGAACGTGGAGTTCTTGATGCGTTCCTGCAACTGGTTGTAGTACAGGTCTTCATCAACCGGCACATCCACCCAGTTGTCGATCCAGGTGGAAAGCTGCATGGCATTGGCCAGTTGCACGCCGTTGATCCCCTCCTCGCCGCGGGCCAGCAGGGGCGTGCCCTTGAGGATGGCGTTGACGAAATTCTTGGTCACGCCCTTGTGCTCCTCGCCGCCGCCGGACGGGATCTCGCACTTCCAGGTTTCGGGCTTCTCGAACCCGCCTTTGGCCTCGCGGATGTGCTGCGAGACCGGAACGGTGGTCCGCCAGAAGGTGATGGTTTCGTTGCGTCCGCTGGAGTCGAGGACCACCTTGCCGCGATCGCCCACCACTTCCAGGAACTGGGTGCCCGGCGCCTCACCGGTGCTGGTGATGAAGATGCCCGATGCGCCATTCTCGTATTCGAGATAGGCAGTGCACTCGTCCTCGGTTTCCATGTTGTGGTACTTACCGAAACCGCAGAACGCGCGGATGCGCTTGGGCATGCCGCAGATCCACTGGTACAGGTCGAGGTTGTGGGGCGACTGGTTAACCAGCACGCCGCCGCCCTCGCCGGCCCAGGTACCGCGCCACCCGCCCGAATCATAGTAAATCTGCGTGCGCAGCCAGGTGGTGATGACATACATGGTGCGCTTGATCTCACCCAGTTCGCCACTGGCAACCAGGTCACGCATCTTCTGGTGGCCAGCGCGGGTGCGCTGGTTGAACATGATGCCGAAGACGCGATCGCTCTTGGCGGCGACTTCGTTCATCTCGCGCACCTGCCGGCTGTAGACACCGGCGGGCTTCTCCACCAGGGTGTGCAGGCCGCTCTTGAGCGCTTTGATCGCCAGCGGCGGATGATCGTAGTGCGGCGTGGCAATCAGCACCGCATCGACCACCTTGGCGTCGAACAGCTTGTCTGCGTTGTCAAACACCTGAACCGCGTCGCCGTGGGTCTGGCGGGCCCGTTCCAGGCGCTCGGGATTCTGATCACAAATGGCGGTCAGTACCGCGTTGGGTACCTCGCCCCGGGTCAGGTACTGGGCATGGGCCGTGCCCATTCCTCCGTACCCGATGATGCCGATTCGAACTCGGCCATTGGCGTCTGCCATGGCACCTCCAAACAAAAAAAGGGTTAAGCCGTGCCGACACACGATCGGCAGGACGGGGCGGATTGTACCAGCAAACAGGTCAGGATGTTATTCGCCCGCGCCATGCGCCAGCGGATCACCCCTGCGCGGCACCGAAACGGACGGAAGAAGCACCTGGCGCGTGCAGATCCCCCATGGCGAAATGGTCAATTGGCGGCGGGTTGGCGCAGTCAATGGCAACAGGCCGACAGCCGCCCGGGGGCGTTCCCGGCTAATGATTTAAGCGCCCAGTTCCGCCAGATGCTGGGCCGGCCGCCCCTCCACGGCACCCACCGGGGGTTCCACGGGCTGAAAATGCTGATCGAGCAAGTGGGTGGCCATGGCCCCGCCGATCTCCGCCGCCCGCTCATTGCCGGTGACATGCTGATAGGCGATCACACCCTGCATCAGCACGAGCAACTGCTCGGCCAGCGCCTGCGGGTTGCGCGCCCCGGCCAGGGTCGCCAGGTACTGGAGCTGTTCCTGCACCTCGCGCAAGTGGGCGGCCGCGGCCTGGTGGGCCGGTTCAGACTTGGTGGGAAACTCCGCCGCCGCATTCATGAAAATGCAGCCTCGCCAGTCCGGCATGCGGAACCAGGCCCCCAGCATGTCAAACAGGGCATACAGCCGCTTTTTCGGGTCGCGCCCGGCCAGCTCTGTGAGCAACTGGTCATTTTTCGCCTGTTCAACCTCGTGGCGATGGGCCAGCACCGCCAGGATCAGCTCATCCTTGCTCTCAAAGTGGTTGTAGAACGTCTGCTTGCTGACCCCGACTTCTTCGAGGATGCGATCCAGGCCGATGGCGTGAAAGCCATTGCGGCCAAACAGTTCGAACGCGGTTTCGATGATTTTCTGGCGGGTCGAGACGGCGGGCATGACAACCTCCGGCGAGCGCGGAAAGACGGCAAGGACAACACAGGTGAGCGCAACATCCCCTATCCCTATATGAATGCGGGTTGACCTCGAGTCAAGCAAAAATTGACCACGAGTCTACTACCCATGGCGCAATCACGGGTTATGGTTTTCGCACTCGCGCGATGTTCTGTGTTGTTTTTAGCCGTCCGATCCCTGTGCCGCTGACCCGGGAACGCTGTTCAGAACAGCGCCGTCGACCGGGCACTGGAGACGGCCACCCCGTACACGATTGGAGTTGCACCAATGTGTCTTTCCTGCTCAACGCTGCCCAATTATGACCAAACCCGCGCTGATGCCTTCGCCAACCGCATGATGAACCTCATGACGGCGGGGGCACTGACCCTGATGACCTCGATTGGCCATCGCACCCGGCTGTTTGACGCCATGGCCGATGGCCAGTGGCTTACCAGCCATGAACTGGCCCAAAAGTCCGAGTTGGCTGAGCGGTATGTGCGCGAATGGCTCGGTGCGATGGCCACCGGCCAGATCATCGAATATGACCCGGCCACCGGCCGCTACCGTCTGCCCCCCGAGCATGCCGCCTGGCTGACCCGCGACGCCACCCCCAACAACCTGGCCGCTTCAATGCAGTGGTTCAGTGTGCTGGGCAAGGTTGAAGACAAAATCGTCGAGGCCTTCAGCCATGGCCGGGGCGTGCCCTATTCGGAATACGATCGTTTTAACGAAGTGATGGCCGAGGAAAGTGCCCAGACCGTCGTCGCGGCCCTTGATCCGCACATTCTGCCGATGGTTGAGGGGCTGGAGGAGCGTCTGACAGCCGGCATCGACGTGATTGATGTGGGCTGCGGTCGCGGGCGGGCGCTGATCCACCTGGCGATGCGCTTCCCGAACAGCCGCTTCGTCGGCATCGATTTCCTGGAAGAAAGTGTGACCGAGGCCAACCTGGATGCTCAGCGCCTGGGGCTGACCAATCTCACTTTCCGCCAGGCGGATGCCGCCAGGTGGAACGAACCGGCACGCTATGACCTGGTCTTCACCTTTGATGCCGTACACGATCAGGCACGACCGGATGTCGTACTGGCCAATATCCGCCAGGCGCTGCGGCCGGGAGGCCTCTACCTGATGCAGGATATCCAGGGCTCCAGCCGGGTGGATGGTGACATGGACCACCCGATGGCACCGTTCATCTACACCATCTCCTGCATGCACTGTATGAGCGTGAGCCTGGCCTACAACGGCATGGGCCTGGGCGCGGCCTGGGGTCGGGAAACAGCCTTGCGGATGCTCAAGCAGGCCGGCTTTGACAATGTGGAGGTCAAAACCCTCCCGCACGATATTCTCAACTTCTACTACCTCTGCCGCGTATAGATAGCGTGAATAGCAGAAATCCACGCCCGCTGCGTCTTTCCTCCGCCTGCCCACCGCGCACCGCCGAGTGTGCGGTGGGCGGGCTTCGTTCTTCCCAGGCCCGTCCCGGCCAACGAAGCGCCCCGGCCAATGCGGGGGCATCCGGCCCTTCTGGACAGACATGGAGTAGCCCGGTAATGATGTTAAGGGTGGGCTATATCCTCCGATTTTGCGCCATTTTTCTGACCTGTATGCTCGCAGTTGACCTGATGGCTCGGCAGCAGTCACGGGCCGGGGCGGTGCGCAACGCCGCCGAACGGCTCCAATGGCTGAGCGTGCGCATCCATGAGATGGCTCAGGCTGGCCAATGCGATTTCGCCCTGATGTACGAGGCCCACCAGATCGCTCAGCAGATTGCCGATCTCCGGGGCAACGATCATGCCCCTTACGGCTACACCCGCACCAGTGGCATCATCCCCTATTCGGACCTGCCCGCCTATCTCATAACCCCAGCACTGGTGCCCGCCCTCAGCGATGAACTGTTCGATCCGTAACCCCTTCCAGCCGCAGCGATAGCGCGCCTTTGCTGCAAACCACAGCGCGGCCGCCGCGTTCCGCCCTCACGCCCGCGCCGGCCGGGGCATCGTCCACTGGACCCAGCGCCACAGGTGATCGCGCATCGCCGGAGTGAGGGTGAAGTTCATCAGGTGAGAAACCAGATCCACCCACGATGGCCGGCCGAGCCGGCGGGCTTCGCGCAGCAGTTCGGCAAATGCCGGCCACTCCCCCGCCGCCGCCGCCAGGGCACTGACGTTCTTGCAGATAAATCCCGCATAGGCCTCTCGGCTGAACAGATGATGTCGGGAACGCCCCCATGCCAGCGAGGCCCGCCAATCCGCCCCCGTGCTGACGCGCTGGCGGTTCGGCTCGATGTGCCAGATCGCCAGCGGCTGATGCGTCTCGGGGTAGATGACCCCCGCCCCCTCCACCCGCACCGCCCGCAGCGCCCAGTCGGGATCGACATGCCGGGTCAACCCATCGGCGAACCGCACGCGCTCGAACAGCGCCCGGCGTGTCAGAATCATGCTCGTCTGGATCAGCCCCTGCCCGGCGATGGGTAGTGAGCGCCGGCACAGGTAGTCGCACAGCCGCTCACCGGCCCGTGGTGTACGTCGTGGCCAGATCAGGTCCACCCGCCCGGTGCGGGCGATCACCCGGCAGCCGACAATCGGATAGGCCAGCGGCGACGCCGCCGCCCTCTCCATCTGCACCGCCAGCTTGCTCGCGAGCCATTCGTCATCATCATCCAGGAACGCCACCCACGCCCCCCGTGCGTGGTCCACCCCGAAATTGCGGGCTGCCGCGTGGCCGATGTGTCCCGGCGTCCGCAACACGCGCAGGCGCTGATCGACGATGCCCGACAACGCCTGCTCCGTCGCCTGGTCCGGTCCGTCGAGGACCACCAGTACCTCCAGATCCAGGTACGTCTGCCCCAGCGCTGTCCGCACCGCGCGCACCACCAGATCCGCCCGCCGGAACGTGGGGATTACCACCGACACCAGCCGGTGCGGGGAAATTGCCGGACGATCGCACGCCACCGCAGACTTCATCGGCACACGCGCGCCCACCCCTGAACTGCGGCCAGGCCAGGTGCGGCCGCGTGGGCGGATGGGTCGAGGGGCCACGCCAGCGGCAGCGCGCGACGCAATCTCCTGCCCGCGCCATCATTTAATCTGCTTTCACCCACCCGTGAATCTGCCGATAAGTGCATTGAGAGGACCCCCCGCCATGCCCCAGCCCGCATCCATGCCTCCCACACCTGTTATCGGTCCCGACCAGCCCCTGCGCGTGGCGCTGGTGGGATGCGGGCAGATCGCTGAGTCAGCCCATCTGCCAGCGCTGATGGGGCTGCGCGGGCAGGTGCAGGTGATCGGGGCGGCCGATCCTTGCCCGCATCGTCGGCGGCGCATCGCCGGAATGTTTGGCCTGCCGCGCACGGCTGGATCGCTGCCGGAACTGCTGCATCGCCACGGAACCGAGTTTGACGCAGTAGCGATCTGCTCGCCGGCGACCTCCCATGCGGATGCGGTCCTCGCCGCGCTCGCCGCCGGCAAGCATGTACTGATCGAAAAGCCACTGGCACTGACACTCGACGATGCCGATCGTATCGTCGCCGCGGCCGAGGCGCATCCCCAGCAGAAGGTGATGCTGGGATTTAACCTGCGGCATCACCGCCTGGTGCGGCAGGCCAGGGCACTGATCGAATCGGGCAAGCTCGGGCCGGTGGAACTGGTGCGCACGCTCTGGATCAGCGGCCAGCGTTTTGTCCGTGACATCCCCGCCTGGCGCAACCGCCGCACCACCGGCGGCGGCGTGCTGGCCGAGATTTTCGTCCATCATGTCGATCTGTTGCGATATCTGATCGGCGCTGAGGTGGAGACCGTCACGGCCACCGCCGACCATGGTGTCGGCGATGATGAAACCGCCGTCCTCACGTTACAGTTGAGCAATCGCGCTACCGCCACCTGCATCTTCTCCGAGCGTGGGGCAGATGCCAACGAAATCGAGCTGCTCGGCCGCGACGGGCGGCTGAGCTTTTCCCTCTACCGCTTTGACAGCCTCACCTTCACGCCGCGCACCGGCGGCCGCGGGCGACTGGCGCAGATCAGGCAGACGATCCGCGACCTGCCGGCGGTCTGGCCGATCCTCCGTCGCGGCGGCGACTTCCGTGAAACCTACCGCCAGCAGTGGCTGGCCTTCCTCAACTGCATCCGCCTCGATACGCCGGTTCCGGCCAGTGTGCAGGATGGCCGCGAGGCGCTGCGCACTGTCCTTGCCGCCGGGGCCAGCGCAAACGCGCACGCTCCCGTTGCCCTGGCCAGCGCCCCTCGCCAGCCGGTGGCGGCGCAGCGCGAGGTGGAAGTTGATGCAGCGATGTCTGCTGAGGACACAGACGGTTCTGCCTGTGAGGCCGAGCCGCTTACTTCTTCTCCGCTTGGGAGAGAAGAGCCAGAGCGGCAGCCCGCACAGCCACGCGGGATGGCAGATCCGGCCGCCGCATCGACCCAGGACCCCCCCGCTCTCTCTGCAATCATTGCCACGCGCAGCACATTCGAGTCAATCCGCCGGACCATCCGCTGCCTGCGGGCGCAGACAATCCGTGACCAGATCGAGCTGCTGATCATCTGCCCAAGCGCTGCGGAGTTGGCGCTGGATACCAGCGCTGTCAGCGGCTTTCACAGTCATCGTGTTATCGAGGTCGGGCCAATCCACTCGATCGCCCGCGCCAACGCTGCCGGCGTGCGGGCGGCGACCGCGCCGGTGATCGTGCTGTGCGAGGATCACGCTTTCCCCGAGCCCGATTGGGCCGAAGCGCTGGTGATCGCCCATCGCGGGCCCTATGCGGCGGTCGGGCCGGTGGTCCACAACGCCAACCCGGCGACGATGGTGAGTTGGGCCGATTGCCTGATCGGCTATGGCCCTTGGCTGGAGCCGATCCGCGCCTGCGAACCGCATCACCTGCCCGGGCACAACAGCAGCTACAAGCGCGATATCCTGCTGGCCTACGGACAGCGGCTCGATGAGATGATGGAGGCCGAGACAGTCCTGCAATGGGATTTACGCGCCCACGGCCACCGACTCTACCTCGACCCGCACGCCCGACTGGCGCACACCAACTTTGCACTGCTGGGGATCTGGACCAGGGTACAGTTCCATGCGGGCCGGATGTTCGGCGCCACGCGAGCGCTGGGCTGGCCGATCTGGAAACGGGCGTTTTACGCGGCCGCGTCTCCCCTGATCCCGCTTGTGCGTTTCAAGCGCATCTGGGGCCAGGCGCGGCGCATCAGCGCTGCGCACCGCCTGCTGCCGCGCGTGCTGCCAGCGCTGGCCTGGGGCTTGCTGCTGGATGGCCTGGGCCAGATGGCCGGCTACGCCACCGGTGCCGGACGCTCGCGTGCGAAGATCGCCCAGTATGAGTTTGACCGCATCCGCTACATCACCGAGCAGGATCGCCAGGCGCTCAGCGCCGTCGCCCACGATAATCCGCACGATGCAGCCCAGTGCAAAGCGGTCCAGCGCCCGGCAGCTTGACGATCAGCCACAGGTAACCCGGATCGATACAGACCAACAGTGCCTCTGAAGAAGCGGGCATGAACACGAATGAGTAAAAGGGTGTTCCCTGTGATCCCCCGCCGGCAGGCATCGCTTGCCCGCGTTCATCAGTGTTCATCCCTGGTGAACACGATGCTCAGATGATCGACCATCCGCGATTTTCCATCATCATCCCGACCTACAATCGGCCGGCCCAGCTTCATCAATGCCTGGCTGCGTTGGGGCGGCTCGACTATCCGCGCGAGCGGGTCGAGGTGATCGTGGTTGATGATGGCAGCCCGCGGCCGTTGGATGAGGTGGTGGCGGCCCACCCGGGCGTGCGCCTGATCCGCCAGGCAAACGCTGGCCCGGCAGCAGCGCGCAACACCGGAGCGGCAACCGCCCGCGGCGACTTTCTCGCTTTTACCGATGATGATTGCGCCCCCCACCGCACCTGGCTGAATGAGCTGGCAACCGCACTGCGCGATGATCCAACCGTCCTCGTGGGCGGCCAGTGCATCAACGCCCTGCCGCACAACCCGTGCGCCAGTGCCAGCCAGATGATCCTCGATGTGGTCAATGATCACTTCAACCACAACCACCAGCAGGCCACCTTTTTCGCCTCGGACAACATGGCGATGGCGCGCGACCGCTTTCACGCAATCAACGGTTTCAATCCTGCGTTCCGCTGCTCAGAAGATCGCGACCTGTGCGACCGCTGGATCGCCAGTGGCGGGCGGCTGGTCTACCGCCCGCAGGCGCTGGTTGATCATGCCCACCACATGAACCTGGCGGGCTTCTTCCGTCAGCACTTCGGGTATGGCCGGGGCGCGTGGAACTTCCACCAGATCCGCGCCCGCCGCGGCTCGGGACAGCTCGAGGTTGCGGGCAACTTCTACCTCCGCTGCTTCCGTGAACCGTTTCGTCGTCATCCGCTGCGCCGAGCCCTGCCACTGGCCGGCCTGATGCTCATCTGGCAACTTGCCAACACCGCCGGCTTCGTGTCCGAGGCCTTGCATCAGGCGGCAAAGGGCAGAGAAAGGCAAGGAGAGTGGGAACCGGGCAGGCAGGGCACAAAGTAAATCTGCAGGCTCCCTCCTTCTGTCACCTTGTCTCCCCTTCTTTCTTGCTATCCCCGCCGTGCAATGGAGCGGAGTTGCATGAGCGCCACGGTGAGTTCGCCGCGCCCACCAGGAAGACCGACCCAGCAGACCAGGTACAGCAGCAGGTAGATCAGCGCATGCAGCAGCAGTTGCGGCAGCGGATGCCCAACCCCCGGCAGCAGGTTGCGCAGGTGCCACATGATGGCCGCTGCGATGAGCGAGGCCATCATCGGCCGCCAGATCGATCCCCAGAAGTCGCGCCCGCGCAGCGGGGAGTGGCGCAGGCAGTACCACACCCCCGGCCATGCCAGCAACGTGCTGACAACCGCGAACGCACTGGCCACCCCCATCGCACCCCAGCGCACGCCAAGCGCCACCCCCGCCACCATCACCACCGAGGAGAAGCCGGCCCAGCGCAGCTCGTGGCCGGTGCGCCCTTCCGACAGGTACAGCCAGCGGGTAATGAGCGTGAACGAGGCGAAATAGGCCCCGAGGCTTAGCACGCGCAGCACGGGGATCGCCTCCAGCCACTGCGGGCCCAGCAGCAGACGCACTACGCCATCGGCTTCCAGGAACATCAGCGCGGTGGCCGGCAGGATCAGGCCGAACATGCCCAGCAGCGTCATGCGGACAAACTGGCGATAGCGCTGTGGGTCATCCTGCAGGCGACTGAAGCTGGAAACGGCCACGCCGAGCATCGGCGTGTTGATCTGCCAGAAAGGCATCATCGACCACTGGTAGGCCTTCTGGTACAGCCCCAGCACACCCGCTCCGGCGAACCGGCCAAGCAGCACCGCATCCATGTTTCGCCCCAGGTACATCAGCACGCGGGCCAGCGATGTGTTGCGGCCATAGCGCAGCATGCTGCGCAGTTCCGGGTCGCGCAGCCCGGCCGAGCGCGCCGGTCTCATCGGCCGCCAGGCGCACAGGTACCATGCCGCCGATGCCTGCCAGAGGTAAATGGTCAGTTGCTGGCCCACCAGGGCCCAGTAGCCCGCCCCGGCCAGGGCGGCCGCGATACCGATGCTCACCCCGGCCAGCATCGCACCGATTTCCAGCGTGGTGATCGCGCCAAAGCGCATCTGCCGCCGGAGCAGGCCGAAATGGACCATCCCGATGGAGCTGATGAGAATCCCGCCAGCCATGACCAGCGTGATCGGCAACAGCGCTGGCTCTTCGTAGAACCATGCCAGCACCGGCGCCAGCGCTGCCACCAGCCCGGCCACCGCCACGCTTCCTGCACAGTTGATCCAGAACAGCCCCGAAGCCTGGGCCTCCGACAGCTGCTTCTTCTGCACCGCGGCAGTGGGCAGGCCCAGATCGCGGAAGGTGGCGACAAAGCTGGTAAGGGTGGCGACCATCGCCAGCAGCCCGAAATCTCCCGGGCGCAGCAGGCGTGCCAGCACAACGGTGCCGCTCACGCCGATCGCGAGCTGAATCGCATGCGAGCCGATCATCAGCAGGCCGCCGCGGGCGCTGCGGCGCTTCAGGTCATGGCCCGCCGTGTCGGTGAGAAACCCGCCTGGTGCAGCGGGCATGGCAGCCTGGCTGGCCGCGCCCGCAGTGCCGGATGCGGGGAGAGATTCTGGTGCGGGGGTGGGATCGGCGGCCGGGGTCATATCCGCTCCCATCGCCCGGTGAACAGGCGTTTCTCGGCCGGGATGAGGATTTCATCACCTTCGATGCGGTCGATCAGCTTCAAGCCGATAATCGTGTAGTTGAAAAGGACCGACAGCGCCAGGAACCCCAAGACCAGCCGGCGGCACAGGCGTGCAACCCGCGCAAGATGCTGATAGGCAAAACCAAAGCCGATCACGAACAGGACTGACAGTTCGATGAACGCGCGGTTGCCGATTGAGTGGCCGAACCACCAGGCATACCACGCCGCGTTGACATACCAGAGCAGCCCCGCGCCAGCCAGCAGCGCCGGCACCAGCCAGTCGCGGCGAGCTTTGGATGCGATCAGCCCAGATCGTGTCAGCACCGGCCCGGCCTGTGGCGCGGGTTGGCAACCCGGGTGAATGGTGCTCTCACCACGGTCTGCAAACTCGTGCCCCAAATCAACGGCATCGGCCGCACTGTGCGCTGGGACGAAGAAGCCCTCCCGCGCGAATCGGAACAACCCCCAGGCCGCGATCAGCAGTGCGGGGGTGGAGAAAAACAGGCCATGGTGCGACGAAATCAGAATGCGCAGCAGAGCCGGCTCCGTCCAGTAAAAGCGCTCGCGCGGGCGGTAGCCAATCTCCTGTAAGCTGGTTGGAGCGGCCTGCCCGGTAATCGCGCGCATCACCATCATCTGCACAACCAGCGGTCCCAGGGCCAGAAGACACACCGGTAGCCATCTCAGCACCGGCCGGATCATCCCCCGGCGCAGCATCACCCACACCGCATACAGCACCACCGGCAGCAGAAAGGCGTTGGTCAGCCGGCAGGCCAGCGCCATCGACACTGCAAACACCAGCAAGGCGACCGCGCTCCCGCCAGCGCCAGCCTTGGCGGTAAACCGATCCGCTTGTGCCTGCGTCCAGCCGGCACGCTCTGACCACGCTCCACCGCCATCGATGCGATGGACCAGGTACACGGCAATGCTCACCCATGCCGCACCAATCATGTGCGCCACCAGCGGCTCGCGCAGGAAATACCAGATCGCGTTGGTGCCCAGCCACGCAGTCAGCACCGCAGCAGCGGCGATCCGGCCCGGCAGGCTGAAACGCTCAGTCACCAGGCGGTCCGCGCAGCACATGCCGATCACACCAATCGTCATCGCCCAACCGACGCAGCAGAGGAAGTAGATCGGCGTGTAACCATTGGGCACGCACCAGGCCGCCCCGGTGATGGCATGCAGGGCGCTGGTCAGGCCATGCGCCACCAGGAATGCCGGCAGCAGCGTCAGCGCGATACCGGTGGGCCAGCGATTCTTTTGCAGGGCGATGTCAAAGCCAGCGGGGATGGCCTGGCCGTACTGGTCAGTGAGCTGATTGGCGAAATCAAGATCACCATCAATCAGCAGCGAGGGCAGGTAAACGTAGTAGCCGGTGGCATCAGAGAGCGCGAAATCGAGCGTGGTATGCTTCACATGCGCCCGGGCGATGACCAGGGCCCACGCCACGCAGTAGAGCACGATTGCCAGCCACCAGTAAAGCCGCCGCCGCTGCGCGGGCTCATCCAGCAACAGCCCCAGGCGCGCTAACCAGCGGCGTGCCGGGACAAAAGTGGCGGGATGGGCAGAGAAGGCGGTCATGTCATTGTGGTGGCGGCCGGTGATGCCTGCTGCGCCTCTGTACCGGCCTGCCAGTGCTGCCATGTACCAATCAGCAACGCCAGGGCGCTGTACAGGTAATAGAGCATCTGCATCGGTACCACCGCTGCCGTGAACAGTGGACCACGGTGACGAAGGAAAAAGCGATAGTAGCGCTGATTGAGCGCGAGCATCCCGGCCAGGGGCAGCGCAACGGCCAGGGACCACAGCCCGCCATAGGCGGTCAGCCCTGCGGCCAGTGCGATGATCCCCCCGCCGGCCAGCCTGTTGCAGCACAGCCGATCGCAGAGGGCAATCGTGCCGAAAACCAGGATCGGCGCTGTCAGCAGCCACGGTCGGAAACAGCCGGCCACGGCCAGCCCTACCACGGCCAGTCCAGCCAGCAGCGCAGCGATGCGCTGGGCCGGCGCGAGGTTCAGATCCGCCGGCAGGTTCCGGCAGCGCAGGATCAGGCGCGTCCAGGGGATGCCGCGATCGAACAGGTCGCTGCGGACAATCCGGCCGAGGGTCCAGCGCTTGAGATGCGTCGCCTGCATACGCTTCTCGATGCGGATCAAGCGCCCCGCGCCAGCCAGGCGCGTGCCCAGGTCAATGTCCTCGATGCTGGGACGCGGATAGTGATGGACATCAAAGCCGCCACAGCGGAGGAACACTTCCCGTCGCACCGCACCACAGCCGCTCCAGAAGGTGGTTGCCGCCTCGCCGGCCGTCTGATGATAGAAGCGATGCGCCAGATTCTTGTATTGTGACAGCAGGTTGGGTGCTCCGGGGTGCAGGTCATAGGAACCGAAGACCGCATCGACCGCTGGATCATCAAATGCCGCGATGGCGACGGCAACGGTGTCGCCGTGGACCAGCACATCGGCATCGACAAACAGCAGGATCGCCCCCCGGGCCACCTGCGCAGCGGCGTTGCGCGCTGCCGCCGGCCCGGCCTGGGCCGCCAGACGCACCACCCGCACACCCATCGACTCGGCGACAGCAACGGTGTGATCGGTGGAGGCATCATCCGCCACGATCACCTCGACGCCAGCGGCTGCCAGCGCATCGGGTTCGGGCGGGCGCGCCGGAGATGTATCCAACGGATGGCCGTTCGACGATGCCGCATCCCCCTGTGATCCATCTCGCCCTTCAAAGCGCGATCGTTGCAGGGCGCGCAGGCATTGGCGCAGGTTGTCCGGGTCGTTGCGCACCGGCACGATCACCGAGAGGCGGATCGGGGCAGTGCTCCCTGGCGCAGCATCGAAAGACAACGGCCTGTCGGGTGCCGATGAGCCAGCGATACCAGATTGGGCCGGTCGGTGGTTCATGCGCATCTCTGCACCTCAATGACACAATGCCCTTACGGCACAGATGTACAATCCACGCCACGAAAGACGGCGTACATCACTCTCCCCTGCTCTGGGCGAAGCGCTGCCGGTGCAGTATCTGCTCTCCCGGGCGGGCGCTGGTTTGCCCGCGGTGCGGCAAGGCCGGTTTCAACGGCAACAATCGCGGTCATCTGATCGGCCTGCGGGGTGCGCCTCCACGCATCTCACGCCACTTTGCGCAGCGGCATGGCATCGGGCGTCGCGGGGGTGCCAGGTGATTGTCCGGCCATCGATGCCGACCGGCCGCTGCGACCACGATTGAGTGCAGCCATGCGGTTGTAGAGACGCGCCCCGCAATACCCCAGCACGCCACCAATTAGCAGCCCATATAGCAGGCCCAGTGCAGCACCGGCATAGCTGACACGGTAGCCGGGGAGCACCTGCGCCAGCAGCGACAGATGCGGCCCCATCGCCGCACCGCCGCGCAGCGCGGGCACCAGCGTGATGAAACCCAGCAGCAGACCACAGACGATGCCGATCGAGACCCCGGTTGCCGGGGCATTCAGGTAAATCGTACGCGTGGGCGGCAACGCGGGCGGGCGCTGGCACGAATCGGACGGTTCCATTCAGACTACCTCCAGCAGATGACGCAGGGCAGCATGCTCAGTACGGCGGCGAATGATCACCCAGTGCAGGAACATGACGATGTTGCGCACCGCTGCCAGCAGCCAGCCCAGTCCCGCACCCCAGAGAAAGCCATAGCCCGCCCCGATGAACGCCCCGGCGACGCTGACGCGATAGCCGGGCATGTACTGGGCGAGCAGGCCCAGGTGCGGGCCAACCACCGGGCCACCCTTGAGCACCAGTAGTATCGTCAGGAAAAACAGCACTGCCGCCGTCAGAATCCCGCTGGCGATGCCCATGGCCACGCGGTCGATACGCGAGAAGACCAGGGCAAGCTGCTCCTGCTCGGCCGCCTGGTCTGGTGCGAGCCAGCGGCGGCGATTGCGGCCCGGCTCGGAAGCGGTGCTGCGCACCTCCTCGTGATACTCGGCATCGGCATTGACGCTCCACAGGTCATTGCGCTCACCCAGCAGCAGGTTGCGGGCGGCGTACATGCCCGTGAGCATCGAGTGGTCCTGGTTGTTGTAGCGGTGCAGGCCGTTGCGTCCGACGGTGTGGCAGTTGGTGAACTGATCCACGAACTCGCGCACCACCGCCAGGTGCCCGGCGTACTCGCCATCGTACATGGGATAACTCTTGGGCACGCGGTAGACCTGCCCATCTTCCACATCCGCCGCACTGGCCAGGCCGATGCGCTCGAGCTCAGACTTGGCCAGTTCGATCAACTCCTGATCGCTCCGGGACCAGAGGCTGTCGCCTTCGTTGCAGAAGTACTCGAGGCCCAGGCCGGTCTTGCTGGCATCGGGCACCATGTCCGGCGACCAGTTCTTGAAGTTCTGGATGCGGCCGACCAGCACGCGCGGATCGTGGATGTAGATCCAGTTGTCGGGGAACAGGTCCGGCTTGTTGACGATCAGGCAGACGGTAAGGAAGTCGCGATAGCGCAACTTCGTCGCCGCCTGGCGCACCGCCTCGGGGGCGGGTGGGTCGAGTTTTTCGATCAGCTCCGTCAGCGGCATGCTGCTGATGAAGTGCGTTCCGGTGTGGTGTTGGGCTTGCGGGCCGGCGCCGGTGGTGACGGCGGTGATGCGCATGCCATCGCGGTGGATCCGGCTGACGGAACTACCCAGGCGCACCTCACCGCCGCGCTGCTCGATACGCTGGCGCACCGCATCCCAGAGTTGGCCGGGTCCCCTGCGGGGATAGTCGAAGCTTTCGATCAGGGTCTTGATCGTCTGCCCCGGGCGAAAAAACATGCTCAGGATGGCGGTGCGCAGCGACAGATCCTTAATGCGCTGAGCGGCCCACTCCGCGCCCAGTTCATCGCAACCGATGCCCCAGACCTTCTCGGTATAGGTCTTGAAGAAGGTCTGGAAGAGCCTGCGGCCAAAGCGATTGGTAACCCACTGCTCGAACGTGCGCTCCTCTTTGCAGGGAAAGAGCTTCCACCGGCAGTAGCTGGCGGCGATGCGCACGCTCTCGATGAATCCCAGCCCGGCCAGGGCGTTGAGTGGCTTGAGGGGATAGTTGAAAAACCGGTTCTTGTAATAGATGCGGCTGAGGCGGGGCCGCTGGAGGAAATCCTCGAGCATCACCTCGCGCCACATCCGGTCGACCTCATCGCTCTTGGTGAAGAAGCGATGACCGCCCATGTCAAAGTGGTAGCCGCGGTAGCTCTCGGTGCGGGAGATGCCGCCGACCAGGCGATCCTTCTCCAGTACGAGAGGACGCTGGCCATGACGGGTTAGTTCGTAAGCGGCCGACAGGCCCGCGGGCCCGCCGCCGATGATGATAAATTCAGGCTGGGCCATCCAACCGCCGCTCCCAATCGCCCGGAATCGGATCCCACTGCTCCGCCAGCGCGGACCGGAGAGCTTCGGGATAGCCCCCCTTCATTTATCGGAGACAGGACGGCGGCTGATTAGCGGCGATTGCGCTGTAGCCCGTTTCCGGGGCGGTCCCATAACTGGCCGGCGGAGGGAATCAGCGCTGGCGCAGTCGATGCGCCATGGAAAAAGCCTGCCGCCGGTCTGGCGGCAGGCAGCTTGTTCGGCAGCGAGGAAGAACTCACACCACGCGGTCGCTTGCGGACAGGCCGGATTCCTTGAGCAGACGCTCGCGCTTGGCGAGTTTCCAGTCGGCTTCGGTCATCATCTTGGCCAGGGCCTGGAAGGTGACCTTGGGCTTCCAGCCAAGCTTCTCCATCGCCTTTTTGGGGTTGCCCAGGAGCAAGTCCACTTCAGCCGGGCGGAAGTAGCGCGGGTCGATCTGGACATACTGCTTCCAGTCCAGGTCGAGATGGCCGAAAACCTCATCGAGGAACTCGCGCACGCTGTGGGTCTCGCCGGTGGCGACGACATAGTCATCGGGCTGATCCTGCTGGAGCATCAGCCACATCGCCTCGACGTAGTCGCCGGCGAAGCCCCAGTCGCGCTTGGCATCCAGGTTGCCCAGGTACAGCTTGTTTTGCAGCCCTTCCTTGATGCGGGTGGCCGCGCGGGTGATCTTGCGGGTGACAAAGGTTTCGCCGCGGCGCGGGCTTTCGTGGTTAAAGAGGATGCCGTTGCAGGCGAACATGTTGTAGCTTTCGCGGTAGTTCACCGTCTGCCAGAAGCTGTACACCTTGGCGCAGGCGTAGGGGCTGCGGGGGTAGAAGGGGGTGGTTTCGCTTTGCGGCGTTTCAACCACCTTCCCGTACATTTCCGAGCTGCTGGCCTGGTAGAAGCGGATCGGCTTGCCGGTGTCGCGGATGGCTTCGAGCAGGTGGATGGTGCCCATCGCATCCGTTTGAACCGTATAGATGGGTTGATCGAAGCTGACGCGCACGTGCGACTGGGCGCCCAGGTTATAGACCTCATCGGGCATGACGCGCGTGAGAATCTCGCGCAGGCCCATGCCGTCGACCAGGTCGCCGTAGTGCAGGAACAGCCGGGCATCGGGATCGTGGGGATCGCGGTAGAGGTGCTCGATGCGGTCGGTGTTGAACGACGAGCTGCGGCGGGTGATGCCGTGAACCTCGTAACCCTTTTCCAGCAGCAGCTCGGCCAGGTATGAACCATCCTGGCCGGTGATGCCGGTGATCAGTGCCTTCTTACGAGTGGAAGCCATTGTGCGATCCTTGCTACGGGGATGTATGGACGTACCGGTGCTGTGAGTGGATTATCGACCACACGCGGCGGGAAGTTAACGGCTTGGCCGCGGGGGTTCAATCCAGATCCCCCCGACAAATCGTGCAATCGATCTAACAAGGGTATGGCGCGTTCACCCCGATGCCCCCTCCGATGTCGCCTGCGTGCAAGACTCCAGAGTGCTTTGCCGTGCAAAGACCGGGTGGCCGGCACGCAGGCTGTACGCTCGTTGTCATCGCCCAGCCCGGTTCTGCCGGCCTTTTGAGGCATAGGGCAGCACAAAAATCACTTTGCGGGGCAAAGCGATCTGTTCAGCCGGGGATCGGCACGGGGCAGCCGGAGCCCTCGGCGCCGAGCATGCGGCCACCCCCGCTTGTGGTGTGTTGGCAGGGCTTCACCTGTTGTTCACCAATTGCCTTCGCCGCCGGGCTGATGATAACGCCTCTGTCCGTTACCCCTGCGCTGGACGCGGCATACACTTACCTTGTACCCGCGATTGTATCTTAATCGATAGCGACTCAACCGAGCGGATATTCATATATGGCTGAGCAACCGATTCCACCCCATGGCTCCGAACCCGCCCCGACGCCCGCGCCGCGCCGTAAGCCGCGCCGTCGCGGCCGCATGATCCTGATCGGGGTGGGGGTCTTCCTCCTGCTGCTGGTGCTGCTGGTGCTGTTCGCCCCTGCCATCGCCAGCACCGGGTGGGCGCGCGGTTTCGTACTGGGCAAGGTCAACGAGCATCTCAACGGCGCGGTCGTCGTCGATGACTGGCGCCTGGGATGGATGCGTCCCATCAGCCTGGATGGTATCTCGGTCAGGGATGCCGAGGGCAATGAGGTGCTGGCCATCACCACGCTTAACACCGAGCTGACACTGCTCGGCGCCATCCGTCAGAACTTCGCGCTGGGCGAGGTTGTCATTGACGGCCTGCAAGCGCACATCGTGCGCTACGAAGATGGCTCAACCAATCTGGATCACCTGCTCAAGGAAAGCGACCCTGCGGCCGGGCAGGATTCCGGCACGCAATATACTGACACGCAGGATGCCGGCCCAACCGAACTGCCCGATGTCAGCGGCGCAATCATCATCAGGAACGCCGGGGGTACCTTCCGTGATGTGGCGCTGAACAGGACCGCCGCCTTCGAACTGGCCGGCGAGGTGAAAATCCCGAGCATCAATGACCCGATCACCAACGACCTGCGCCTGATCACGCGGATAGACGGGACCTCTCCGGGCAGCCTCAGCGCAGTCGGGCAGGTGAAGATTGCCGAGAACAACCGGCTGAGCATCGACCCCCAGCAACTTCGCCAGAACCTGAAGCTGGGCAGCCTCGACGTCGCCAGCCTTGCGTTTGTGATCCCGGCCGACAGCGGTATCTCCCACCTGGCCGGCATCTTCACCGGCGAAGTCGATGCCCAGGGCACCCGCGAAGGCATTCAGGCATCGGCCGCCCTCCAGGCGCGCGACTTCTCGATCGGCGGACCAGCGCTTGCAGGCGATACCTACGCCTCCGACAGCATCCGGCTTACCCTGCCCCCCACCGCCATCGCCCTTCCAGCAGATGGCCAGGACTTTGCCGCCGCGCGCATCCTGATCGGTGATGGCAGCGAGCAGCAGGCGTTGCGCATCCAGTTCCAGCAGGGCACGATCACCGTCCGGGCCGATGCCCAGATGTCCGCCCTCGCACGCCTTGCCGACAACCAGGCGCCCGGCTCGAAGGGGAACCTGGCGGTCCGCGCGGAGGTTGATATGGGCGCACTGGCCCGCCAGTTGCCCCACCTGATGCAGATCAACCCGGACCTGCGTGACCTGCAGGGTCGGTTCGACCTGGACGCCCGCCTGGCGCTGGAGCCGCGCCAGGCCACGCCGACTCTCGTCCTGAACCTGCGCGATGTCAGCGCCCAAAACACCCGCACCGGCCAGCCGGTACGCCTTCAGCCGATCGCGCTGAACCTGTCGGCCCGGCACCTGGGAGGCGGCGGCGCCATCCCAGACCTGCGCGACATCGCCATCAAGCTCACCAGCGGCTTCGCCACCGCCGATATCAACGGCCAGAACCTCGGCAGCATCGCCGGCGCCATCCATGGCCAGCTCGATGACCTGCAACGCGAGGCCGGGCAGTTCATCGACTTTGGCGGCGTGCAGTTGGCCGGCCGTTTCACCGCCGGCCTGAATGCCAACGGCGATTTCACCCGCCCCGGCGGCAGCAGTGCCGCCCGCCTGACGGTTGACCTGACCGACCTGACACTGGCCGGCATCCAGGATATGCCGCCCATCCGCCGGGAGCGTGTGCAGTTCGGCGTGGTGGGCAACCTGCGCCGTGGACCGGAGGGCGGCGCGTTTATCGAAGGCGTGCGCAACGTCAACCTCACTCTGCAGGCCGGCCCGCAGGAAGGCCCATGGTTCGACATGGCGCTGGCTGCCGATGCCATTGAGCTGCTGCCCGACAGCGCCGCCGTCCGGGTGCCGATCAAGGTCGTGCGCTACGACCTGAACAAGTTCAACGTCGATTTGATCGCCGCCGAGAAGCAGGTGGCCTGGATCGAGCAGGCGCTGGCTGCCCGCGGCATCGACATCAGCAGCGGCGTCATCGCATTGAAGACCTCGGGCAGCTTCGATCAGGATGTGCTGACCATCGCCGGCTTCGACCTGACCACCCACGACATCAGCGCCATGCAGGCACGGCGGCCGCTGGTGGATCATCTGACCACCCGGCTTGACCTGGCCGGGCGTGTCGAACTGGGCGAAGCGGCCACGGTCATCCACCTCTCACGCCTGAAACTGAGTGAGCCGCGCAACTACATCGCACTGGAGAAAACCAGCGGTGGCGAGCTGATGTTCAGCCTTCCCCACGGCGGTGGTTTCGCCGGGCGCGGGCAGGTGCAGGTCGCCCTGAGCCTGGGGTTCGCCAACGATGTGCTGCGTGCGATGCAGAAGGAGATCGTCGCCGAAGGTGCGGCCGGGCAGGTCCGCCGCGGCTATCTCCAGGCCACGCTTGACCTGAATCAGCCGCAGCCCACAGCGCCCACGCAGGTGGCGCTCAATGCCACCGTGAGCAATCTGCAGGTCACCACGGCGACAGGCAAACCGCTGGATGCCGAGAAACTGACGCTTGCCGCCAACGGCACCATGGCGGCGGATCAGTCCGCGCTGACGCTGACCAACGTTGACCTGGCCAGTCCCTTCGCCACTGTGAAGCTGAACGATGGCCGGTTGAACCTGGCAAGCGACAGCCCCCTGACCATGGTGCAGGCGGCGAAAGTCGTGGTCGATGTGCCCGATGCCGGCGCGGTCTGGAGCGTTTACGAGGCATTCATTCCCCCCACCGCACAGCCGGCAGCAGCGGCGGATGAGCAGGCCGATGCGCCCCTGCCGCCCCTGCGCATCACCGGTGGACAGTTGCGCATCGAGGCGACGGTGCGCGAAGAGCAGGGTCGATCAACCCTCACCCTCGAGCGCCTGGCCGGGGATCAGGTTGAGCTGGTGCGTGGTCCCGCGCGGCACACCCTGTCCCCCTTCACCGTGGCCCTCAGCGCACAGGTGGAAGGGGATGCGGCCGGACAGATTCGGCAACTGCTGGTGAACCAGCTCGACGCCAATTTCGGCTTCCTGCAACTGCAGGCTGCCGAGCCCGTGCGCATCACCGGCCTGGCCGGTGCGCAACCACACATCAACGGCTCGATCACTGGCCGCGGCGATGTCGAGCGCGTGATGGCCATGATCAACCTGCTGGGCGCTTCGCCCGAGCCGCCGGCCTATACCGGTGCATTTGATTTTGCCCAGCAGGTCAACACGCAGGATCAGCAGATCGCGCTGGAAGGCTCCCTGAACCTGCGGGACCTGAAGCCGACTGACCCGGATGCCGCCCGCGTGGATGATGAGATCCGCCTGGTCAACACGATACGCCTGGACCTGGCCGAGGAGTCGCTGGCCATTCAGCGACTGCACCTGACAATGCCGCGCACGCAGTCGCTGGTGGTGATGGTGCAGGGTGGTGTGCAGCAGTTCGCTACCCAGCGGCAGCTCGACCTCAAGGCCTACGTCAAGACCGACTGGGAGCGCCTGTGGCAACTGGCCTACCCGATCCTGCCCGCCGAGACGCGGAAGGAACTGGCCGATGCCCGCTTCTTTGGCATCGAAGAGCGCAACTGGACGATCCAGGGCAGCTTTCCCGCGGATAAACCGTTCCACGAGGCGATCCGTACCGTCAGCGCGGCCGGTGGCATCAGCATCCAGAGCGCCCAGGCGCTGGGGCTGGACGTACGCGAATTGCACGTCCCGTTCAAGCTGGAACAGGGCCGTATGACCCTTGGCTTTGCCCCGCAGCGCGTGCAGGGGCAGTACACCCCCAACGGCCAGATCAACGGCGGGCAGCTCAACCTGGGCAACATCGTCATCGACCTGACCCACCCCGACGGCCCCCGCCTCAGCGCGCCGGAGAACTACAAGCTGGCCATCGGCATGTCGATGAACCCGGTGCTGGCCGACAAGTTCTTCGGGCAGTTCATCAACCCTGCCTTCGGTGATGCCAAACAGGCCAGCGGGTTGATCGATGTGGTCATCGTCTACTGCGAGAACTTCCCCCTTTCGGAGCTGACGGGTGCGGCGGTCACGTCGGAGACCGCCACCGCCCTGCAACCGCGCCCGCGTGATCGCGGTGATGATGCCTTCGAGCAGTGGCGCCGCAGCCGCCAGGGCGGCGCACCCGATGCCACCGCCCAGTCGGCGATGGCGACAGTGAAGCAGGCGCCCGGCCGGCTGGATGTGCGCTACTCGATCCGTGATGTGCAGCTCGGCTCACCATTCTTCGAGAACGTGCTGCGGATGAACCGGGTAAACCTGGCGATCCAGGACGGCGAGTTCCAGGTGGCCAATGGGGTGATCCGTACCCGGGTGCCGATGCTCATCAACAATAACCTGATGCTGCTGGATGGCGCGCTGCGGCCGGATAATCTCCAGATTCTTAATATGGTCGCCGCGATTCCCGTCGGTCTGCTGCCGGAAGAATGGCGGCGATCGCTGCCGGCGAACTTGAAGCTCCAGGTGCCGGTCAGCGGCACGATGGACAACCTGCAGCTCGATATCCAGGGGGCCATCAAGCAGAACCTGCTCAATCCACAGGGCGTGGGCGGCCTGCTCGAGGACCTGCTCAACAAGGACAAGCGCGAGCAGCCCCGCGGCAATGAGCCGATCAGCCAGCCGCCCGATGCCAACCCCGCCCCGCGTCAGGGGGGAAGCATCCAGCCCGAGGGCGGCGCAGCGCCGCGCCAGAAGACACCCGCGCCCGCCCCCCAGCCGGGCAATACGCCACCCTCACAGCAGCGCGAACAAACCCAGCCACGCCAGCCCGATCCTTTTGGTGGGTTGCTCGACCTGCTCAACCAGCGGGAGCGCGAGAAGCACGAGAAGGAGCGGTGAAGCGAGCCGGGCGCATGCCAGGTCCACCGGCAGGACATGACTGTGAGCGAGAGCCCCCGCCATACCGTGCGCTGAACCGGAGGCATCCCCTGCGCTGCGGACGCAGCAAACAACACTCGGGCATGATGCTGATTGATATGCGGCCCGTTGACCATCCGCAGGCTGGGGCGCGGCATCAATGTGATCGACGGATCGATCGGTGGCCGATCATGGTGTCTTTCGCACCATCTGCCGCACCAGGCCGACGCCGGACACGCCAGCGGCAGCGTAGATCAGGGCGGCGGCGGAGAAGCTGATCAGCACGCCGGTCTGGCTCAGCAGATTGAACCACCCACCCGGCAGCACGCCCTTGCCGAGCCACGCGAACAGGGTGTAGCCCGGCCGATACAGATCCCGGCAGAACCAGTAGGTGCTCCAGGTCTGGGTGAGCAGGAAGTAGATCAGCACCCCCAATTGCACCGCCCAGACAATTGCCACCATCTTGCTCCACTCGGCCAGCGAGCGCTGGGTCTTGCGAACCGCCTGCCGCGGCCGGGAGGGTCGGGATGGGCTCTTCGTGCGTCTCTTCACTTTCGTACCATCGACCGATCCGGCAAAGGATTTGAGTCTCGCCCGGCCGTGTCCGCTTCTTTCATGGCCCGTGGTACGCGCTTCGCATCTGTGCCGCCGGTAGACATCGCCTACTTGAAAGGAGCGATTTCATGTTCAGCAAGCATCTGTCCAGCAAACATCTGATGAGCCTGGCGCTCGCCGGCGCCCTAGTCGGCACGCCCTGGATGAGCGGCTGCGAAAGCCTGCCCGGTGATGAGAAGACGCAGGGAGCGGTCATTGGTGGCCTTGGCGGAGCCGCAGCCGGGGCAGCCATCGGCGGAGATGACAACCGTCTGACCGGGGCACTCATCGGCGGCGCCCTTGGGGCCGGCGGGGGCTGGCTCATCGGCCAGCAGGTCGAAAAGAAGAACCGCAACGAGGCCGAGCAGGTCAACGAGCGGGCCCAGCAGAATCCCGTCACGGTTGAACAGGCTCGCAACGCTCGCACCGCTGATATCAACCAGGATGGATTTGTCACCTTGGATGAGGTGGTGGCGATGGAAGAGGCCGGCCTGACCGACCGCCAGGTGATCGACCGCCTTGAAGCCACCGGCCAAGTCTTTGCCCTGACCCAGGACCAGGAGCAATACCTTCGCAGCAGCGGTGTCAGCAACAGCGTGATTGTTGAGCTGCGCGATCTGAATCGCAGCACCGCGCGCCAGGCCAGTGACCTTGGCGATTCACGCATCGGCGATTAGCAGGCCACTGAAATTAAGACAGCGAAGGATCGAAGTTGGGTGAGGAAGGAATCCAGATGGCGGCCGGATTACTTTGCGGCCACTGCCTGCTGGATTCCTTCCCCCCTTCTTCGTGTTTCACCTTCCTCTCATTTGCCCGCCAGCTTCTGTCGCAGGAGTTGGTTGGCGAGGGCGGCATCAACGCTGCTGCCGTGCTGCTTCATGAACTGCCCCATCGCCTGGCCAACCTGCTTCTCGGTGAACGCCTGGCCGGCCAGGAAAGTATCCACCAGCTTCTCGGTTTCCTCCGGGCCAAGCTTTTTCGGCAGGTACTCATCGACGATGGCTATCTCCGCCCGCAACTTGGCCACCTCATCGGCCTTGCCGAGTTTTTCGAACTCCTCGGCACTTTTCTGCAATTTCTTGCGATAAGAGGCCACCACCTCTTCGGCTGTCGGTTTGCCGGGCATCAGGTCGATATTCTTTACATCACTCAGGAGCATGCGGATCACCGACAGACGGTCCTTCTGACCGGCCTTCATGGCAGCCTTCATGTCCTGGGTCAAACGTGCTTGCAGTTGCATCTTTACACTCCGGTTGGACTTGGAGTATATTATCAGCAGTGTCGAGGGCTGCTACCCGGGCCATGCCCGGGTACCCATCGCAGCAGAGGGGCATCATCGACTGTCGTAAGGATCCTGCCCCTTCTCCTCGCCAGGCGGGTTGCTGAGGGCAACCCAGCCGAGCCGGCCCGCCCGGCTCATCCGGGGCAACGAGGACGCCCGGCGTCCTGTCGTCGCAGACCGCCGATTTATCGCTGTTACCGTTCGAGCCGCGCCCAGGCGTGCGGCGGCCGGGTCAGGGCTCGTGTGGCTTTTGCACCAGTGCCCCGGGCGATCCTGCCGACGGCAGCGCGTTTCGTTCGTGTGATAATCGCCCGCATCCGGTCCACATCATGAGGCCGGCGGCACGGCGATTGCCACCCTGCTCCCAAGGAACACGGAGGCTTCTCTCCCACTTTTTTGTCTTACCCGACCCGGCGCAACCGCGCGCTGTGGCGGTGAAGGTTTGCAGGGGACAAAGGACCCCATACCCACGTGCATACCCCAAGTAAGCAGCAACCACGCGGCCAGCGCCGCCATCGTCGTAATGGACGTTCCGGCGACAACCGCCCCCATAACGGCCAGCGCCGCCGGAACCAGCAGCGCAACGGACAGCCCCGCCCACAGTCCGGTGGTGGCATCCCCGCCATCCTGGATCCCGATGCCGAGATTGTCACCGGCGTCCTCCAGCAGCTCGATGAGCGCAAGGATGGCCAGTTGCGCGAGCCGGATCACCTGCTCCGCCCCGTCAAAGGCGGGATCGTCGTCCCGCGCGAGCTGATCGCCCAGCACCGCCTGCGCCCCGGCCTGCTGCTGCAAGGCCCGATCAAGGGCAACCGCATGGGCCGCATCGACCTGGTTGAGGGCCGTCCGCTCGATGACTGGCTCGGCCGAACCACGCTGTACGAGCAGACCCCGCTCGATCCGCAGCCGATCCTGCGCCTCGAGCACAACCCTACCGAGTACACCACCCGCGTCATCGACCTGCTGGCGCCCGTCGGCTTCGGCCAGCGCGGCCTGATCGTCGCCCCGCCGCGCACAGGCAAGACCATCCTGCTGCAGAACCTGGCCCGCGGCATCCACCACAACTATCCCGATGCCGAACTGATCCTCCTGCTCATCGATGAGCGCCCGGAGGAAGTGACCGACATGCAGCGCAACGTGCCGGGCAAGGTCTGGGCTTCATCGAATGACAACACAGTCGACAAGCACCTGGACCTCGCCCAGCTTGCCATCGAGCGCTGTAAGCGCAAGGTGGAATATGGTGCCAACATCGTCGTCCTGATGGACTCCCTCACGCGCCTGGGCCGGGCGTTCAACACCGGCACCCGCGGCGGCGGACGCACCATGTCCGGCGGCCTCGATAACCGCGCCCTCGAAATCCCCAAGAAGCTCTTCGGCGCCGCCCGCAAGATCGAGAACGGCGGCTCGCTGACGATCATCGCCACCTGCCTGATCGACACCGGCAGCCGCATGGACCAGGTGATCTTCGAGGAGTTCAAGGGCACCGGCAATATGGAGCTGACCCTCGACCGCAACCTGGCGAACCTGCGCATCTTCCCCGCCCTCAACATCACCGAGTCGGGCACGCGCAAAGAGGAGAAACTCATGAGCGAGAAGGAACTGGCCCAATCCCGCCAGATCCGCCGTCACCTGCTCAACATGCCCCCCGCCCAGAGCATGAAAACCCTGCTCGACGTGCTGGCCAAGTACAAGACCAACGCCGACCTGCTGTCGACTATCCGCGTGTAACCCTGGCACTAGCGTGTAACTCTGGCACCAGCGTGTAACCCGGCCATCCGCGTGCATCCCCCCCTCGCCGGGGCCGTTCACCTCCGCGGCAGTGCGCACAGCGCTGCCCATGCGCCCTCATCGCACGTGCTTTGCGGCCCGGCCGCGTTACCATGCGTGGCATGGGATCGCCGGTGGTGTGGCGTGTGAGCCCGGCGCGGGCGATCGATCGAAGCGGGAGCAGGCAAAAATGAAATGCACTGTTTGCCAGGGTGAAGCGCAGGCGATCTGCAAGTTCTGCGGCCGGGCCGTGTGCCTGCAATGTGCCGCCCCGCGTGAATACCGCAGCGGAACGTTGCCCAAGTATTTCACGCAGACCGCCAAGAGTGCGATCATCGTCAGGGATGCGGTCTGGTGCACACGCTGCACGGTCGAGCCGGCCCGTTAGAGCCGCTTGCAGATCAGCCGCACGCAAGACAGGGGGCGCACGCGTGCCAACCGCTCTGGTGATCACCCGCCCCACCGCCGCGATGGCTCACCGTTCGGCGGGACGGTGGCGATAGCCGAGAGTGGGATGATCCGGCAGGTCGAAGGCATCATCCCCACCGCGCCAGGTGGATGAAGGCGCCCGCGGGGCAGGACCGGCAGCACCGTCTGCGAGGATCAGGCTGTCATCCACCTGCAGGTCGGTGCCCTCGGCCAGGCGCTGGGCCTGGCCATCATCGGCCGGGCGGATCAGGCAGTGCTCCACGCGCAGGGCGGTCTGCGCTGGATCCTTGCGACCTTCCACCACCAGGGCAAGCGGATCGCCCCAGGCAGTGCAGTTTTTCATGACCGCCACGCCGCCGGCCAGGAACCAGAAGCCGGCATGGTGATTGAGGCCGCCGTAGTCGTGGGAGAAGGCGCTGAGGCAGTTCTCCAGCTCGGCCGGATGCTCATCCCCATTCAGCCAGATGCGGAAGTTGCGCTTGTTGGCGATGCCGATGCAGTCAACGAACTTCGGGCGGATGCTCTTCACATCCCAACCGCCATCGGTGTTGTTGAAGGCCCGGCAGCGAATCCAGGTAACATCCTCCACCGCCCGCTCGGCGGCGAAGCCATCGGCGTTCCAGTATTTGTCGCCGCCATCATGCCAGGCATTGGAGGCCGAGCAGTCGGTGAAGGTGATGTTGCGGTCCTTGATACCCTCCTTGCCGCCGATGATGTGGAAGCCCACCGCAAACGGCTCGGTGGCCCATTGCCTGCCTCCGGCATCGGCATGACAGTTGGTGATCTGCACGTTTGACACACCGTTGAAGATGCGCACCGCCCGCTTGGTGAAGTAAGTGACATCGCAGTCCCGCAGGACGATGTCGCGCGAACCGGCCTCGGGGCCGGTGGCCCCGCCATCGATCCAGAAGGCGTCGCGGGTTTCGGTGACATCGATGTTCTGGAGGGTAATGTTGGTGTTCGATCCGCGGAGGGAAACCGCCTGGCGGTGGCGATGCACTTTCAGATCGTGGATCACCACATGGCTGACACCCGGGTTGATCGCCAGCAGGGTCTTGCCGGTTCGGGCCGGGTTGATCTTGTCAAAGGTGCTGACAAAGACGGGCAGGCCTTCGCCGGTGTCGTGGCCGGCGAGGGTGAGCGGCGCGCTGGGGCCCGAACCGCCGGCCGCGAGGATGAGCGAGAGGTTGTCGTAGGTGCCGCTGCCGATAAAGACGGTGTTGCCCGAGCCGGCGGCATTGATGGCGGCCTGGAGCTGATCGGCCGGGCGGGCATTGGCCCAGTCGCGGCCGGAGCGATCACCCGCGCCGGCTGGTGTGATGTACTGATCCTGGGCCGGAGCGGCGATCACGGCGGCGGGATCAAAGGCGGGCTTGCCCGCCTGGGCCGGCCCAGCACCCCCAGGATCACTCAGCGGCGCGCTGCCATCGAGCGCTTCAAGGCGGGCGTTGGTGAACCAGACGGTCTGCCCCACCGCCTCGGGGCGCTGTGAATAGCGGCAGAGGAACTGCACTTCATCGGCATCGCCGGTGTCGAATTCACGGCTGAGGGTGGTCCACTCGGTGGTGGAGCCGGTGATGTCGATGCGCTGCCCTTCCTTGCGATCCTTGCGCAGCTTGATCATCAGCCGACCAACGCCGTTGGCGGTCCCCTTCACATCGACGCTGGCGCGGTAGCGGGTATTGGGGCGAACCTTGACCGACTGGCGAATTTCACCAAGGCTGCTGCCGCGGGCATTCTCGATATCCACCCGCACTGCGGTGGCGGCCGGGCCCTCTTTGAGCGTTTCCAGCTTCCAGGGTTGCTGGGTGGCGTGAACCCATCGGAGCGCCTTGCCATCGGCCCATTCGGCGAACTGGGCATTGCCGAGCCAGTTGGGCGCAGCCGGGGCCTGTGCCCACAGCGGCAGGCCGTACACCAGACACATCACCACCGCGCACAATCCAATTCGCCTGTTCATTGCGAGACGATCCTTCCAGACCACTGTCGATTCAATATCGAGTGCGCACGGCCTCTGCCGGCGCTCATGCCGACCGAGGCCGTGCCACACGCGCTAGCCCAGCCGCGCCCTGCGCCGGCCCAGCAGGGCTGCTCCCATCATCCCCATGAGCCCCAGGGTGGCCGGCTCGGGAACCACAACCAGGTCGATGTAACTGCTGCCGGTGGAGAGCTGATAACTCAGGCTGGTCGGGGCATCGGGCAGCGACAGGCCCTGGTCGATCAGCGTGCCGGTAAAGGAGAAGAGGCGATAGGTACCCGCGCCGAAGCCGGGCAGGGCTTCGATGTCGAGGATGCCATCCAGCGTGAGATCCCCTTCCACCACGATGGTGTCATAGTCGATGCCGGCAAGGCCCGCAGCACCCAGTTGCAGGGCCAGGGAGGTGGCGTCGGCCAGCGCAAGATTGCCCACCACACTCAGCACGCCAATCAGCGAGTCGCCGGTGCCATTGGCACTGGCCGAATCACCCGGGGCCAGCGTGGCCAGGCCGCCGAGTTGCAGCGTGGGCGCATCGATGATGCCGCCGCCGCGCACCTGGCCCTGGAGCGTCATGACCGTGGCATCGCCGAAGGTGATGCTGCTGCCGGATCGGGCCTCGAGCAGGCCCTCGTTCGTAAAGGTCCGCTCGGCGGTGTCGCTGCCGATGACCATCCCGGCCGCCCCGGAGGCCACCAAACGACCGGTCGGGCTGTTGATGACCGTTGTATCGGGCAGGAGGCGCAGGGCAACGCTCTCGCCGGTGGCGGCAATCAGGCCGTGATTGACCAGGTCCATCGTCGAGCTCGCATACGCATTGCCGCTGTCGTGGGGGTTTGAATCGCCGGCACCGATGATGCCCGAGCCTGAAATCGTGTGATCCACGCCGTTGGTCAGCTTCTTCGGATCAACCCGGGAAAAGACCTGTGCCGAATCATCGCGGCTGGCATCAAGGATCAGTTGGCCGGTTCCATCCAGGGTCACATTATCATCGATGCTGAACTGCGCTGAGGATGTACTTCCCCCTGTGTTGGAGTGCAGGAGCGTGATGGTGCCGTTGTTGATGAAAGTCCCCGTGCCGGTGAGTTGCAGCCGCGCGGAGTTGCGGTCGTTGTTGGTCACGCGGACCAGCATATCGCCGTCATTCTGGCTGCCGGCCGGCACGTTCAGGATGGTGCTGCGGCGATTGCTGCCAGATGTATTGACGATATTGACGGTTGCGCCGGGGGCGTTACTGAACGCCGTTGTCACCGTGATGGTGCCGGTGCCGCTGTTTCCGCTGGCCGCCACATTCAGATCCAGCACACCGGCATTGGCGAGCGTGCCGATCGTCATCGATCCCGACTGGCCACCACGTCCGATGCGGGCGGTCAACTGATCATCCGCATCGATGGTGAGAGAGTCGACCTGGAGGGTCGTGAGCGCATCAGTGGCGTTGGCAAGCGTCAGGGTGACGTTGCTCGACTGGGTGCCCTGGGCCAGGTTATCGATGATCGCGGTGTGGCCGACGCCATTGGGAACGCCGGCGGGCGTCCAGTTATCGGGATCCAGCCAGGCGCCGGCCTCGCCCCCCGTCCAGACGGCCGCCTGCACCAGGCTTCCCGCGCTGAACACTGACAGCGCAGCCGCGGCACAGGCCAGGCGGCCGCGCACCCTCACTCCCGACAGATTGTGATTGCATTGCTCCCGCATAATTCCTCCAGAGACAGGTGTTGCGACGAAACTCCTCTTGCGGGCACCGACCCAGGGTGCCCGGATGCAGATGGCTCAGC
>CAYNMV010000039.1:37075-41112 GCA_964398315.1 uncultured Tepidisphaeraceae bacterium
GATGGCTCAGCTCTTCCAGTAGAGCCAGTGCTTGTCATCACTGCCGGTCCCGGTGACCTCCGGGCGCCCCAGTTGATCGACATGCAGATCGAAGAACAGGATGTTGATGCGCTGCGCGGAGCGCTCGGCCGTCGGGCTGCCATGGCGAAAGGCCACGGCGCCGTTCCGGGCGCTGCTGGGCGAGTAGTATCCCTCCACCACGTACGCGTTGCGATCGTTCATGGTGATCTCCCAGGTGGGCGCATCGGCGACCAGGATCTTGTCATACGGCCGTTTGATCTGCGTGAACTTCAGGATTGATTTGTTGTAGGGCGCGTACTGCGGACGGCGGGTGTTCTCCTTGTTGATGCCGTAGGAACTGCCCAGCGAGCGCCGTTCAACGCCGCTGGAGCCCTGGGCGTGGGAGGAATCCGGGCAGATGATGCCGGGGTGCCAGACCGCGTTGTTGGTGGTGTCCTCCGCCAGGTTGTTTGGGATGCCCATGGCGCGGCGGAAGGCGGGGTTCTGGTGCCACTGAACCAGATTGCTGGAGTAGTTCGGCGGCACCACGTAGCCGGGGAAGACTGCGGCGTAGGTGGCGAAGCCCACCCCGATCTGACGTAAGTTGCTCATACATTGAACGTTACGCGCGGCAGCGCGCGCCTTGTTCAACGCCGGCAGCAGCATGGCGACCAGAAGCGCGATGATGCCGATCACGACGAGCAGCTCGACGAGCGTGAATGCGGTTCTGCGTTTCATGGGATTCTCCAGAAGGGATGGAGCTGATGGGATAGCGGTCTGGTTCGCCTGCGCCCCGTGCAGTCGAGGCCGGGCCTGCCGGCAGCGGCGCTGCCGTGGGGAAGGGGGCGCTGATTGTCGATGGGCGTGGCCGCATGGCGTCCTCCCGGCCCAATGACCGAGCTAGAGAGCGGACGGATCTACTGCACGGGGCAGCGCTGCCGCCGGTACGCTGCCGGCGGACTCGCGCCAAACGAACTTCATGTGAACGATTCTTCGCTGCGGCGGCAGGTCGGGTTCGGCGATGCGGGCCTGGATCATCTGATCCAGCGCCTGGGTGACCTGCTTGTGCATGCGGTCCCCGGTTGCCAGCGCTGGCCGCCAGACTTGGCCCAGTTCGATGTTGTTGAACCCGACGACAGCAATATCCTCAGGAATGCGCACGCCGCGGTCCTGCAGCTCGCGCATGATGCACATTGCGCCGTTGTCATTGAAACAGAAGATCGCATCGACCGGCACCGGCTTGCCGGCCGGGAACTGCCGACGGAACGCCAGCATGTGCAGGCGGCCATGCTCGGCCGGGTCGGTCGGGCAATCGATGGCGATGACCTCGTTGGGATGCTCGGGCAGGCCATGATGCCGCAGGCGCGCTGTGAATGTCTTGAGCTTGGGCGGGTTGGATTCCTGCTCCGGCGATGTCGCCATGGCGATGCGCCGCCGGCCGGCCGCAACCAGATGATCAACCACCTCGCAGATCACCCGATCGCGATCATGCACCAGCAGGTCATGGGCGAATTCGGGCACATCTTCTCGGCAGACTGCCACGACCGCGTTGAAAGCATCGAACCGCTCGACCAACTCGGGATGGCGCAACTGGTCAGGAATGGCCTGGATCACCAGGGCATCGGCCCGCCGCGCGATCAGGTCATCGAGCTGGCGGCACATGACCTCGAGGTTCTCGCTGCGCTGCGACTGGTAAACCGCAAACCCATACCCCTGCAGACGTTCCAGCAGATCGAGAGCGATGATGGCATCCCCGGCCCACGGATCGGCAAAGGCCCAGATCATACCGACGGAACTGGTCCGCCCCCCGCGCAGACCGCTGGCCAGGTGATTGGGCCGATAGCCCAGCCGCTTGGCCGCCGTGAGGATGCGCTGGCGCGTCTCGGGGCTGAGCCGGTTGTGCCCCTTGCGAAATGCCAGCGACACCGCCACCTGGCTGACATTAAGGGTGCGCGCGAGTTGTGCTTGAGTAATTGGCATGTGATAATGGACGTGGAGACGTTTTACGAAAAACGTTCTTCGTAAAACTTAACCTATCCAAGTCGAGAGTCAAGTAAAATCTGGTTGCTGACAGGAGCACTATGAGACACCTCTCCCTGACATTGATATTGTTGAGCTTGGCCGGCTGTGCCGCATCTGAACCGCACCCCGCCGACTCCCCATCCCCCGCCACCATGACCTCTTCCACCCAGCCCACCACCGCCCCGGCAACCGAGGTGAAGATCCTCTACGACCTGCCCTACAAATCAGGCGACGACCTCAGCGCCTATGAACGGGAACGCTGCCGCCTCGACCTGTATCTGCCTGAAGGGAAAGGGTTTGCGACGGTTGTATGGTTCTATGGCGGCGGGCTGGAAAGCGGCGAAAAGAGCCGCGCCTGGCACACCGATATCGCCCGCACCTTCGCCCGCCGCGGCATCGCCTGCGCGGTGGTCGACTACCGGCTCTCGCCGCAGGTCACCTATCCCGCGTACATCGATGATGCCGCCGCCAGTGTGGCCTGGGTGGTGCAGAACATTGCCAGCCACGGCGGCGATCCGCGCCGGGTCTTTGTGAGCGGCCACTCTGCCGGGGCCTACCTGGCGACACTGATTGGCTTCGATCCGCAATATCTGGCGCGCTACCAGGTGCAGACCAGCCAACTCGCCGGCCTGCTGCCCGTCAGCCCGCAGGTGTTCACGCATTTCACCGTGCGTAAAGAGCGCGGCGTGCCCGATCCCGAGCACACACCCGTCATTGATGCTGCCGCCCCGGCCTATCATGCCCGGCCCGATGCCCCGCCGATCCTGATCATCATCGCCGATGGCGACATGCCCACCCGGCTGGAGGAATGCCAGTACTTCCTCGCCATGCTCAAGACGGTGAAGCATCCCGATGCCGATTTGCTGGTCGTCCCCAACCGCAATCACGGTTCGGTGGCCAAGCATATCGTCAACGCCGGTGATCCCGCCCTGCAGGCCATGCTCAACTTCATTGCAACGCACCCCGCACCCGCCCGCTGAACGGCGCCCCAAATCCGGCCTCGCCCCACACCCGCCCGTGGCGCGGGGCGCCCCCGCGGGCAAATCGCCCAGCCCAATCCGCTCCGCATCCCCGCTGCGCGCTCATCTGCCTCAGAACGGAGGCATTCTCGAACAACCCAAGCGCCCGATTGGCCGGATAGCCGCCCGCCGGCCGATAAGGAAAGGGTGCCCGCCCCCCTGCCCATCCTGCCACGCCTGCGCGAAGCACCGGTTGACCTGGTGGTGGATGCCGATCATTTCCGGCGGGTCGTGCTGGAGGGGATCCTCAGGGCGAAAGTCAGCCTCGACCTGATGACCGCCGATTTCAAGGCCATGCTGGTGCCCGATGGATACGCCCAGGCCTTCAGCATCGTCCAGCACCTGCGGCGGCTGGCCGATCGCGGGGTGGAAATCCGCCTCCTGCACGCCGGCACCCCCAGCGATGCCGCTTTACGTGAACTGAAACTGGGTCTGCCCCACGGCCTGACCATCCGCCGCTGCCCCCGCCTCCATGCCAAGGCGGTGGTGATCGATTCCAGCGCCATGTACCTCGGCTCGGCCAACCTCACCGGCGCTGGCCTGGGCGCCAAGGCCGATGGAAAGCGCAACTTCGAACTGGGCATCTGGACCACCCGCTCAGCCTTGATTGACGGCGTGCTGGATCAGTTCAATACCCTGTGGGAAGGCCATGCCTGCCAGTCCTGCCGGCGCAAGGATATCTGCCCGGTCCCACTCGAAGAGCCGGACCTGCACGCCCGCTGACCGCCCTCCCCCCACTCGACCGGGTCTGCCCCCCAATCCAACCAGGACATCTTGAGACTCACTATGACTCGGCTATAGTGACGCCTGTTCGCCCTCTGGAGAGGTGACCGAGTGGCCGAAGGTGCAGCACTGGAAATGCTGTGTACGGGTAACCGTACCGCGGGTTCGAATCCCGCCCTCTCCGTTAAGCATTTTCAGCAAGTCTTTTCCCGGAATTGTAGTTGGACGGGCTAGTTTAGATTCCAGGCCGCCTAGTTTAGACGGGGCCCCGGC
>CAYNMV010000040.1:0-6678 GCA_964398315.1 uncultured Tepidisphaeraceae bacterium
GCAGGGCGGGGTCGAGCACGTCGGGGCGATTCGTGGCCGCGATCAGGATGACGCCTTCATTCGACTCGAATCCGTCCATCTCGACGAGCAGCTGGTTGAGCGTCTGCTCCCGCTCGTCGTGACCGCCGCCCAGGCCGGCGCCGCGATGGCGGCCGACGGCGTCGATCTCGTCCATGAAGATGATGCAGGGCGAGTTCTGCTTCGCCTGCTCGAAGAGGTCGCGCACGCGGCTCGCGCCCACGCCGACGAACATCTCGACGAAGTCGGAGCCGGAGATCGAGAAGAACGGCACATCTGCCTCGCCGGCGATCGCCTTGGCCAGCAGCGTCTTGCCGGTGCCCGGCTCGCCGACCAGCAGCACGCCGCGGGGGATGCGCCCGCCGAGGCGCTGGAACTTCTTGGGGTTCTTCAGGAACTCGACGATCTCCATCACCTCTTCCTTGGCCTCTTCCACGCCGGCCACATCGTCGAAAGTGACGTTGGTGTGTTCCTTGGAGGTGATCTTGTGTCGCGAGCGGCCGAAGTTGCCGAGCATCCCGCCGGCGCCGGCGCTGTTGCGCAGCTGGCGGAAGACGAAGAACCAGATGAACCCGAAGATCAGCAGCCACGGGATCAGCGGGATCAGGATGTTGATGAAGAGATTGGAGCTTTCTTTCAGTTCCAGGGCCGGGACCGTGCCGCTGGCCTGGGCGCGCTGGCGGATCTCCTGTTGCAGGGCATCACTCACAACCGGTTCACTGGTGAGCGAAACCCGAAAATCCTTGGTGCCGCCGGCTTCCATGTATTCGCCGTGGCCTTCATTGCCTTCGATCACCAGTTTGACAATCTCGCCGCGATCGAGCTTGGCCCAGAACTCATCCAGCCGGATCTTGGTCCGTGCCGTGTTCTGCTGGTTGAGCAGCAGGAACAGCATGATGGCCAGGCCGATGAAAAGAACCCATCCAAACAGGCCGCGGCCAAAGCGCATGCCGCCATTGGGGAGGGGTCGTCCAGGTTTGCGCCCGGGGCGTTCGGGACGTTGTTCTGCCATGTCACTTCCTTAACGACGGGATCAGCTTATGCGCCATTGATGATGATACGTGCGAGGGGCGGGGTAAGTCGAGCATTGTTCCGCCGCGGCCGGTGCCCGGGCGGGGTGGCGGCGCCGGGATCGGGGCATCGGCTACCAGTCAGCCTCCATCTCCTGCACGATTGCCACCGCCAGGTCCTCCACCGCATCCTGACGGCCGGCGAACGACCCTTCCCCCAGCGTGGGATAATAGGGACCAGACTGCTCAAAAGCATGCCGTTGGCGCAGGATTTCCCCCGTGCGCAGGTTCTTCCACGTGAAATTGACCACAATCACGTAAAGTTGCTCCTGCGGGTTGGCGGTGAGGCGGTCGATGCCGATCGGATCGGTGCTGACTCGGACGATTTCGCCCTCCAGGATGGTATCGGCATGCCGGCGATCGCGCACCTTGTAGGGGGTGGCCGACTCAATCCGCTGTATCAGGGCCTGGGTCAGGCGGAACTCCACGCCCCGCTCGAAGGTTTTGTTGGTGAAGATCGGCACGGCCACGCTGCGGATGTCCTCGCGGTGCAGCCCGGACCACTTGTAGCCGGCATCCCCCTGGCTGTAATTGCAGCCGGGTGCCGCCAGCAGGGCCACAAGCAAACCGATGGTGGGCAAATAGCGGATGATCATACTTCGTGGCCTGGGTTGAGACCCTGCGCCGATGATGCTCCCGACACGGGTAAAAGGCCCGTGCCACACTCCAGATCAGCACCTGCTCACGATGCCAGTGGCGGCGGGGGTGTCCGCACGCCTTCGGGCAGGCGGGCCAGCGCCTGCTCGGCCTGGCGGGCTTCGTCCGTCCGCGGATACGCCTCAATGACCGTCCGATAGTACTTGGCCGCCGCCACGGGTTTGTGCGTCCGTTCGTACCACTCGGCCGTCACCAGCAGCTTCTGGGCCAGCTCGCGGTCAATGCGATCGATAAAGGCCGGGAGGTTCTCTTCCTCAGCCAACTGCGGATGCTGACCAACCAGATCCATGAGCTGCGCCCGGGCATCCAGCAGCGGCGTGGCATCGAAACGCAGGCCGCGGAACTGGGCATAGTGGGCGAATGCCTGCCGCAGCTTCGCCCGCGGGGTCAGGGGGCTGCGGGGGTACGAGCGCACATAGGCGTTATAGGCATCCTCGGCCAGGTCATACTGCCGGTCGGCAAAGTAGTAATCGGCCGTTCGCAGCAGCGCCTTTTCCGCCAGCGGCGAGCCCGGCGAGCGGAGCTGGATGCGGAACAGGATATCGATACCGATATCTTCATTGGTGAAGAAGGGGATACCCAGGAACCGGGTGCGATAACCGCGCAGGAAGGCATCGGCAATGTCGTACTGGCGCTGCAATGCCTGGTAGAACAGCGGGCTGCCCGGATGCTGGTCCATCAACTCGTCAAAGTGGTAAAACGAGCGGATGCGGTCGCCGTAGCGGAAATAGGCCTCGCCGACCAGGTAGATCGCCCGATCGCGCAGCGGGTGGCCCCAGCCGGTTTCCTCCTGGAAAAACAGCTCGATTTCGGTCGAGGTATACCCCTTGGCGCGCAGGTCACGCTCGACGGCAGCGCGGTCGCGGTTCAGCCACTTGACCAGCAGGTTCTTGGCCGACTTGTACGCGCCGCGGGCGATCAGCGCCTCGGCTCGCTCCAGCACCGGATCGCTCACCACGGCCGGCTGTGCCGCGGGCGACTGGACGGGTTGAAACTGGTCTCCGCGCAGCTCCCACGTCTGCGGCTGCGCGCCCAACACACCAGCGCTCAGCGCCAGCAGAACCATCCCTGGAAGAATTGGCCTCATCCTCGGCATGGTGCGAATAGTAAGCAATGGCGGGGGGATTGTCACTTGCCTGGCAGGCGCTAGCAGGGTTTGGGGCATAGGGCTCGGGGGTGGAGGCGGGCGTGATAGCTGAAAGGTGGACACCACCATAGGTGGTGGTGCACTGCGGCGCGCGCCATATTTTAGTGCATGTTCCACGTGGAACATTTGCGCGCGCCCCGCGGACTGGCATGGGAGATGGTGCAGGACGGACTTCCAACGCCCAACCGGCAACTGCCCTGAACCCCAAACCCTCTCACCCCTCCAGCCTTCATCCCCGTCCATGAAACCGCAGGCCCGCCCCAGGGGCGGCGGGAGACAGGTCGATCGGGCGGCCTTCGCGAAGGCACTGATAGAGCGTGCGGTGCTCGTCGAGGAAACGCGTCAGGGCAAAATACTCAAACGCCTCCACCCGCGCCATGTCCGCCAGCCGCCATTGCAGGCCGGGATCATCGCGCAGTTCGAGCACTCGCCGGGCCAGGTCACGCGGGCGGGGATGGGGCACCAGCAGGGCGGTGTGGTGGTCTTCCAGCAGCTCACTGTGGCAGTAGGTGGCGCTGGCGACGATCGGCAGAGAGGCCGCCATGCATGCGGCCAGCGGCAGGGTCGATACCGCATCCCGGGCAGGGGCCAGCACGCCATCGGCCACGGGAAGGATCTCCTCGAACTCAACCCTGCGCCCCAGCCGTGGCTCAGCACTGGTCAGCAGGCCGGGATCCTGAAAATGACGGGCAAAACGCTCGGCCCGGCCGCTGTTGCGGCCCCAGATCAGCAGGCGATAGCGCGGATTGGCCACCCGCAGGATCGACATGGCCCACGCCGCCAGATCATGCCCGGCGGCCGGGGTACTCTCCCCAGGGGCAAGCAGCACGATGTCTTCAGGGTCGAAACCGAGCCGGGCGCGTAACTCGGGATTTCGTCGTTGTTTCAGGCGGGCAAAATCGACGCCGGGGCGTACCAGGTGGCAATGTTCCAGCGGCACGCCGCGCTCAACCATCTGGCGGTGCATCGTGGCAGTAGGGCAAACCACCTGCACCTGGCGGTAATCGAGGATCGCCCGCACCAGGCGAATCGACGTCTGCAACTGCTCCAGCGGCGGGGAGTAGACCAGCAGTGCCCGTGTCCCCATGGCCGCGGCCAGCAGGGAAGGCGCATCGAATGCATGAATGATGCCCGGACGCAGCGCGCGCAGACCGCGCGCAGCGCTCAGGACGTTGCCCCAACTGCCACCGCGGCCAAGGGTCCGCAGGCCCACGCGCAATGTTCCCCGCAGCCCCTGGGCAAGTTGATTGGCCGACCGCTCAGATTCGAAGGGGGCGGCGGTTTGATGGATCAGACAGAGGTCGATCATGTCGAGGGGAAATTTCACGGCACTGCGGATATACCCGCATTCAGATACGTGCCGTTCTATGCTTGCGCCTTTCCATAGTCCGAGCGTGGCGGGCCTGTTCGCCAGTGACGCCCCATCGATAACACCGCAGGACAGAGCCGCTTCACTTAGCGTACGCATCACAGAGTCAGAGTCGAGAGCCCCAAGCGACGACTTTGGCCCGGTCATAAATCCTGTTTGCCGATCCTCATTTTCTGCGGTACGTTTGCAACGTCCGTTTGAAAATATATGGAGCAAGTATCCACTAAACAGCAGATCATGGATGTCGCCGAGCGGTTGTTCGGCGAAAAGGGGTTTGATGGCACGTCAATGCGCGAGTTGACCAGCGCGGCGGGCGTAAACCTGGCGGCGGTGAACTACCATTTCCGGTCAAAGGAAGGATTGCTCGATGCGATCTTTGCCCGCCGACTGGAGCCGATGAATCGCCGGCGGCTGGAACTGCTGGATGAGGCGCTGGCTGAGGCGGGCGATGAGTTGCCTTCCCTGGAGCGGGTGCTCGAAGCGCTGATTGGGCCGGCGGTGCGCCTGCGCGGCGACCGCGCGGGCGGCGAGGCCTTTTTTAACCTGGTGGGGCGTGTCCATTCCGATCCCCGACCCGAAGTGCAGGCGATGTTCCGCCGCTATTTCGCCGAAGTTGAGCAACGCTTCCTGGCCGCCCTGCGCCAGTGCCTGCCGGAGTTGCCCATGGTGGAATTGCTCTGGCGGAGCTTTTTCAGTGTCGGGGCGATGGCCCACACCCTCTGCCAGGCACAGGATATAGCCTCACGTCACCCGGAACTCGATCTGGAGAATGTCGAGGGACTGGTCCAGCGCCTGGTGGCCTTCATCGCGGCCGGCTTCCGCGCTTCGATCCAGCCGGCTCGCCCGGCATTGGCTGAGAAGCGCCAATCCGTACACGTATGAGCCCCATACGCGTATCCGCACTGTGCTCGCGACGGGTTAGCCGCGGCTGGGCTATTCAAGATAGAGCCGCAGGGCGAACAGCGCTGCACTGAACGTGGAATACAGAACGATCACGCCGGTGATGAAATGCCAGCGGCGACGCGTGCTGTTGAGCATTTCCGGTTCCACGGCAATCTCCCTTCCTGTGAACAAGAACAATATGCCACAAATCGGCCGGCTGCGCGGTTGACTGTGGGCAAGTGCGATGGCGATACGCAGCCTTTCCCACGCCCGCCGTGCTGGTCATGCAACCCATGCCGGTTATGCCGGTTTGCCAGCAGCGGGCTCAGCCCTGGCACGCCAGTCCAACCATTCACTTCTGTAACCAGCTTCCTCCTGACACCGGCGCCACATGGCAAATGCCGTGCCCGATTCCGCGGCAGAGGCAGCCTCAAGCGGTGCAGGGTTTGCTGTCCTGTTGCTCCGATGGCAGGTCACACCCCCCCACGAACCGGAGCAAAACCATGATTACAGACAGCGCCCATCGCGTTTCCTTACATACGGATCCCGCCGTGAACGCGCGGATTGGACATGAGATGGAGCAGCGCCTGGCTTACTACGCTGCCCATCCGCAGGAAATTGATCAGCGCCTGGAAGAACTGGATGAGGAATGGGACATCGAGCGGGCCCTTCAGGCCAATGCCGCGACGCTTGCGTTCAGCGGTGTCATTTTGTCCACCTTCGCCGGGCGCAAATGGCTGATCCTTCCCCTGCTTGTGACCGGCTTCCTGTTCCAGCATGCCGTGCAGGGGTACTGTCCACCGCTGCCGGTTCTGCGGCGGCTGGGGTTCCGCACCGCGCGGGAGATCGATGAAGAGCGCTTCGCCCTCAAGACCCTGCGAGGCGACTTCCGGGCACTGCCCGAGATCCACAACGGCCACGCCGACGAACTGGATCAGGTTGTCGAGGCAGTCCGCCATTAGACCGGGGCGCCTGATATGGTGCTCACGATGCCTGGCCGGCCCAGTGCTGGCAGGATCTTGCCATCATGATGCTTCAAACCGCCCAGTCCGATTCTCCTGGCCACGGTTCAACAACCCGGCCCGACCCACTCGGCTGGCGGCAGGAAGGAATGGATCTGCTGCGCGGCATCGCGGCCGGGTCAATCGCCGGCATGCCACTGCTGTTCACCATGGAGATGTGGTGGCATGGCATGCTTGCCCGGCCGGGTCACCTGCTGATGCTCCTGGGGCTGACCCTGGTCATCAATGCCGCCATCAGCCTCTTTTCCGGCTTCCGCGCGGAAGTCAGCCTGTTCGAAGCGGTTTCTGAATCGATCGCCGCCACCGGCATGGGTCTGGTGCTGTCGGCCCTGATCCTTGGGCTCATTGGCGAGATCGACTTTGACTCGGGGCTGGGTGAATCGATGGGCAAGATCGTCATCGAAGCCGCCCCCGTGAGCCTGGGTATCTGCTTTACCAACACCCACATCCGCGGCAAGAGCCGCACCGGCGACGAGGAAAGTGGCGAGGAGGAAAATAGTGAGGAGGACAGTG
>CAYNMV010000040.1:6778-29230 GCA_964398315.1 uncultured Tepidisphaeraceae bacterium
GACAAGGCCGATCTCAGCGATGCGGATGCCGGCGGCGAGGCGGCCATCACCCATCGCCGGCAGCCGCCTCTCTCTCCTTACGATCGCCAGCTCCACCAGGATTTGCTCGATATTGCCGCCAGTGCCAGCGGGGCGCTGCTGTTCTCCTACGGCGTGGCCCCGACCGAAGAGGTGTTGGTGATCGCCACCCGACTGCACCCCTGGCAGCACCTGTTGATCCTGGCCGCCTCGCTGCTGCTGTGTCACACGATCATCTTTGCCGCGGGCTTCAAGGAGCGGAAGGTGCATGTGCCGAGCCTGTTCCAGCATGAATGGGTAGAGACCCTGATGGCCTATGCCGTGTCGCTGCTGGTGTCGGGCACGCTGCTGTATCTGGTGGGTGTGCCCGAGGCGACGGCCAGCCTGCCGGTATGGATCATCTGCACCCTCACGCTGGGCCTGGTGGCGACAGTGGGGGCATCGGCAGGGAGGTTGGTTGTATGAGCGAAAATCAGTCTGTCGGATATCCGGCCAGCGACAAGACCAGCGACCCATCCACCAGCCGCAAGCTTGCAGAATGGATCACGATGATCCTCAGCGCCATGATCGTGCTGGCGGTGGCCGGCTACCTGGTGTATGGCATCACCCAGCCCGATGAGCCGTTTGTGGCCAGCCAGGTCCGGGTGCTGAAGGATCAGGCCCGCCGCCAGGGCCAGGCGTGGATCGTTCCGGTGGAGGTCCATAATCGCGGCTCGCAGACGCTGCGCAGGCTGCTGGTTGATATCACCTGGCCCGGCGACGCTCGCCCCCCGGAAAGCCGCCGGCTGCAGATCGACTACCTCGGCGAGCGCGCCACCCACACCAGCTACCTCTATCTCCCAACCGACCCCGCCGGCCTGACATTCGATGCCCACCCCATTTCCTACCAGATCGACTGATCCCATTTTGACCCACCCCCGCTTGGGGGATAAACTGAATCCCCCCGGTCGCCCATCCGCTGCCGGAACCGCGCCGGAGGAGTGGCAGAGTGGTCGATTGCGCCGGTCTTGAAAACCGGTGATGGGTTACACCCATCCGTGGGTTCGAATCCCACCTCCTCCGTTTCCCAATCACGGACACATTTTGGCCGCTGGCGGGTGGGGCGGGGCGAGGTAGCCTGAGGGTCGGCTTGGGCAGGGATTGCCCAGGTGAAGGCCGGTGGTGTGTGAGCCATTCCCGACCCTCAGTTGTGTGCCTGGTATGCGCTGGCGCGATGATGGCGCTGCCGGTTCTGGCGTGGGGGCAGGCGGACAGGCCAGGCGAGCCGGGGGCCGATCCGCCGCCGCCGGCACGGATCGAGGCCGAACCGCCGGTGGCGCCCGAGCCCGAACCAGGAGGCGCTCCCTGGCAGCAATGGAAGGCGCTGAAGCAGGATCTGATCGACACCACGGGCACGACGATCTCGCTCAACATCGACATCGTCGGACGCAGCGCGCTGGCCGGGCCCGAAAATGACCTGCACAAGGCGATCAGCCGTTACGACCTGCTGATTCGACAGCGCATCACCGGGGATTCGCTCATCAGCCTCGATGTCCGCGGCGGCTGGGGCCAGGGGCTTGATCCGCATCTTGGCCTGTTCGCCAATACTGACCAGTACGCTCAGACCAACGAAGACATCTTTATCCTCCATCTCTACTATCAGCACCTGTTCCTGAATGATCAGTTGACGCTGCGCATCGGCAAGTTCGATATAGGGGACTGGGTCGATACCAATCGTTACGGCTTCTACAACTTCCTGGGCTACGCTTTCGCGCACAACACCGCCATCCCCCTCACCGGCAATACCCTGGGCATCATGGCCAGCTACGAGCCGACCGATGCCGGCTGGTACATCGCCGGCGGCATCTCCAACGCGAGCCAGACGCCCACCGAAACCGGTTTCCGATCCACGTTCAACGGCACGGCGGACTGGTTGAGCATCGCCGAGATCGGGCTGAAGCCGACCCTGGGTGGACGCGAGGGGGTATATCGCTTCATCGCCTGGCACAATGGCCGGCCGTTCCAGACCGCCGGCGGATCGACCGATGCCGGGGCGATCGGCTTCGCACTGAGCTTCGACCAGGACCTGACCGGCCGCCTTGGGGCGTTCTTCCGGTTCGGGGTGACCGATGGCGATCCCCTGGAGCCCAAGCGTTACTACTCGGCGGGTCTGCACCTCTCAGAGCCGCTGCCGGGGCGAACCGAGGACACGCTGGCGCTGGGCGTGGTCATCCACGAATTTTCAGATGATCGGCGCGCGATGATCGACGATGCCCGCTCGGCCGAAACGTATGTTGAACTGTATTACAACTGGCAAGTGACCGAGTGGGCCTATCTTCAGCCGGTGATACAGATCATCCACAACCCCGGCGGCCGGGATGACGACACCGCCATCATCGCCGGCATCCACCTGGCGCTGCGCTTCTGAAGCAACCCGCTGGCCGGGGAGGTTTGCGAGCGGAGGATGGGCCTGGCGCGGGTTTTTTCACCCATGGAAGCGGTGCCTGGGGCCAGAACGCCGTGCCATGCACTGCGCGTGAATTGACAATCCATACCACGGGCTGCGGGCGTGGACCCGCCGATGCGGGCCCTATCCGACCGCGGCCTGTTCGGATGCCGCGGGGGGGCGGGAGGCGGCGGGGGCGGGATTGAAGCCAATCTTTTCCTGCACGATGTAGAGCGGGCGCTGTTTGATCTCCTCGTAGATGCGGCCGATGTACTCGCCGAGGATGCCGATGCTGATGAGCTGGATGCCGCCGAGGAACAGCACGCACAGGATGATCGTGGTGAAGCCGCTTCCCGGTTCCTTGTGGTAGACGAAAAATGTGATGAAGTAGTACATCGCCAGCAGGAACGTGATCCCGCTGACCATGAAGCCGGTGTAGCTGACCCACCTCAGCGGCTTGTAGCTGAAGCTGAACATGCCATCGATGGCATAGTGGAACAGTCGGCGGAGCGTCTGCTTGGGGGTGCCGGCCGCGCGGGGCTGGCGGTCGTAGTAGACGCTGGCGCAACTGAACCCCAGCCAGCCGCGCAGGCCGGGGATGAAACGGTTGCGCTCCGGCAGCTTGTTGAACTCATCCACCACCGCCCGGTCCATCAGCCCGAAGATGCCGGCATCGGGGACGGTGGGCAGGTCACTCACCTTCCGCAATATCGGGTAAAACAGGCGGAACCCCAGCCCGCGCACGCTCTTTTCCGCCCGGCTGCGGCGCTCGCCCAACACGACATGGAACCCCGCGCGCCACTTGGCTACCAGCTCGGGGATGAGCTCCGGCGGATCCTGCAGGTCGCCGTCGATCAGGATCACGGCGTCGCCGGTGGCGTGATGGATGCCGGCGGTGACGGCCGGCTGATGTCCGAAGTTGCGCGACAGGCTGATGATCCGCAGGCGCGGGTCTTCCGCGCTATAGCTGCGCAGGATCGCCAGCGAACTGTCGCGGCTGCCATCATCGACGAAAATCACCTCCCACGCCTCCTGCGTGGCCTCCAGGGCAGCGGTAAGCCGCCGGCGCAGCTCGGGCAGGTTCTCCTGCTCGTTGAAGATGGGTACCACAACCGAAATCATGCCCGGCCATTGTCGTCCGCCGTGGGCTGATTGTCACCTCCTGGCCCGGGCCGGCACATGAATCCTGCGGGATGTCGCGCGATGGCAAGGCGGGGGACGGCGCAAACAAAGGGCCCGTGGCCTTTCGACCACGGGCCCCTCGGGAGGAGGTCAAACAACCACCTCGATCTCCATCATGGAGGCTTTACACCAACTCCTCCACCTGCTTGCGGGCGGAACTCTCCGGCTTCATGCTGATCATCTCCAGCTCGCCGGCCGCCGCTTCGGCCTGCTTGCTGGGGCGCTTGGACTGCCAGATGGCCCAGCCAACCAGCGCGACCGACACCACGATGGCGATGACACGCAGGGCATCCCAGCTCACGTAGGTCAGCGGCCTGACCAGCTCGAAGTTGGCGGCGGCCGCAGCGCTGGTGACGGTTTCAACCACGCTCTTGTCGTAGGCGATCATGAGCGGGACCGCGAGCACCGCGACCATGTTCATGACCTTCAGCAGCGGGTTGACGGCGGGACCGGCGGTGTCTTTCAGCGGATCACCGACCGTGTCACCGGTAACCGATGCCTTGTGCTTCTCCGAGCCCTTACCGGTGTCGGCGGTGCGGGGCTCGTCCTCGACCATCTTCTTGGCGTTGTCCCAGGCGCCGCCGGCATTGCACATGAAGCTGGCAATCAGCTGACCGGCGACGATTGAGCCGCCGAGGAAGCCGGCCAGGCCGATCGGGCCGAGGAAGTAGCCGACCAGGATCGGCATGAAGACCGCCAGGATCGCCGGGCCGACCAGTTCCTTCTGGGCAGCGCCGGTGCAGATATCGACCACGCGGCCGTAGTCGGGCTTCTTGGTGCCGGCCCAGATGGCCTTGTCGCGGAACTGCACGCGGCATTCCTGCACGATCAGGCCGGCAGCGCGGCCGACCGCGCGGATGAGCATGCCGCTGAAGAGGAAGGGCACCGACCCACCGATCAGCATGCCGATCAGCAGCTTGGGCGAGCTGACATTCAGCAGCCCGGCGACACTGTTGAACACCGCCAGCGGCAGCGCCTGGTCCTCGCCACCGCCGCCGGAACCGATGACGGTGATGAACGAGGAGAAAAGGCTGACCGCGGCGATCACCGCCGAGCCGATGGCCACACCCTTGGTGACGGCCTTGGTGGTGTTGCCCACCGCGTCCAGGTCGGCCAGGATCTGGCGGCTCTCCTTCATCTTCTTCTCATCGCCCTTGAAGAGGGCATCATCCTTCTCGTAGCCCATCTCGGCGATACCGTTGGCGTTGTCGGCGATGGGGCCGAACACGTCCATCGACATGGTGTTGCCGGTCAGGGTGAGCATGCCGATACCGCACATCGCCACACCGTAGGCGATGAAGATCGGGTTCACGGTGTCCATCGTCGTGCTGTAGATCAGCACCGATCCGAGGATGGCGGTGCAGAGGATCACGGCGGTCCAGACGGCCGATTCGTACCCGACGGCGATGCCTTCGATGATGGTTGTGCCGTGGCCGGTCTCGGTGCTGTCCTTGATCCCCTTGACGGGGCTGTACTCGGTACCGGTGAAGTACTCAGTCACCTTGTTCAGGCTGATGCACAGCAGGATACCGATGAAGCAGGTCCAGGCCGGACGCATGTCCAGGCCCTCGATGCCCAGGTTGGCCCACCAGGGCAGGGCATGGACGTTGGCCAGTACCGCCGGGGCGGCACTGGTGGCATCATAGCGGAGATAGAAGAAGCCCAGGACGAGGAAGCCGACGACGCTGATCGTCGAGCCGATGAAAAAGCCCTTGTTGATCTGCTTGAGGGCCTCGGCCACATCGCCTTTCTCACCGGCGCGCACGGTGTAGGTTGAGATGATCGACCCGACCACGCCGATAGCGCGGACGAGGATGGGGAAGATCACACCCTTGTGCCCGAAGCTGGCCCAGCCCAGGATCATGGCTGCGACGATGGTCACTTCGTAGCTCTCGAAGATGTCGGCGGCCATCCCGGCGCAGTCGCCGACGTTGTCACCGACGTTGTCGGCGATGGTGGCGGCGTTGCGCGGGTCGTCCTCGGGGATGTCTTTCTCAATCTTGCCAACCAGGTCGGCGCCGACGTCGGCGGCCTTGGTGTAGATGCCGCCGCCCACCCGCATGAACAGGGCCAGCAGCGTGCCGCCGAACCCGAAGCCGAGCAGGGCTTCGTAGGCGTGTTCACCGTACATCATGAAGATCACCGTGCCGCCCAGCAGCCCCAGGCCGTCGGTGAGCATGCCGGTGATCGTGCCCGAGCGGTAGCCGTACATCAGCGCCTTGCCGAAGCCAACCGGCGCAGCGGCGGCGACGCGCAGGTTGCCGATGGTTGCCATCCGCATGCCGACAAAGCCTACCATGGCGCTGAACAGGGCACCCACCAGGAAGGCCCCGGCACGCCCGAGGGCAAAGTGCAGCACATGCTCGCCGCCTGCAGCGTACTTGCTGAGGAACAGCACACCCACCAGTGCCAGGATGAGGATCGCCACTACCTTGAGCTGCCGGCGCAGGTACGCATCGGCGCCTTCACGCACGGCCGCAGCGATCTGCTGCATCTTTTTCGTGCCCTGGTCGGCATTGAGCACCTGGCGGACCAGCATCCCGGCATAGGCCAGGGCGGCGAAGGCCACACCCAGGCTGATGAACAGCAGCGTCCGTTCCGTAGAGGTGAACTCCGGATCGGACATGAACGAGAAATAGTGGAACTTGGCGGTGGCGACCTGCTCCGTGGCAACGGCCTCGCCAGTCGCAGCCGAGGCGGGTTGTGACACAAAAGCGCCCAGACACAGGGCGGCGAGCAGGCCAACTATGGCCGTCCGCCCGGGTCTCCGATGGATAGTGTTTCGTGACATACAGCTAACCTCTTCCCGAAAAGAAGTTTGAAGCGGGGCGCCAACGCGCGCCCAATCGGATAAGATCATCCGAATAGTTGATGTGTCTGCAAGTCATCGCGCCGGCAGCGGATATGAGCAGGATGAATTCGAAAAGCCGCAGGGACGCACCGGTAAATCGATTGCATGTGGCCTGTGGGATTAAAAGACACAGCGGATGCGTTGGTCGGATTTTTCCCCGATGGGCACGGTGAGCGGCATTTAGTGGCCTTAGCAGGTAGCCCATGTCCCGGGTGGGGTGCCGGTCCATTCACGGCGAGGAACGTGGCGCCAATTGGGGTGCTGGTCTGCTGCCCGATGCCATGACACAGGGCCTTCATGAGCCTGCAAACAGCTCAAACGGTGGGGATGCATAGGGGGAGGAACAGAATTGTGGCGCCAGCGGGCGCGGCCGGCGTGCACGCCATGCCCCAACGGAACCTTGGTTGTGACGGGCTTTGCAACTTGACCCAATGAGCCGGTGACCCGACTCATGAGCCTGGCGCACGACATGACCGGCGGGCCTGAGGTTCAGCTTACAGAAAGAGTGACCCTCATCCATCGCACAGGCCGTCACCCATCGCACAGGCCGTATCGCACCAGGGCCGCGTAAACGCCATGATCATTGTTGCTGGGGGCGATCCAGTGGGCGACTTTCTTCACCACCGCGTGGGCATTGTCCATCGCCACCGCCACCCCGGCCACCTGGAGCATCCCCACATCGTTGGGGGCATCGCCGATCGCCATCACCTGCTCCATCGGCACCCCATACGCCCGTGCCACTTTTTGCAGTGCCAGCGCCTTGCTGACCCGCCGGTCCATGATCTGAAGCATGTGATCATCGGTTCGCACGATGCTGACGTGATCCTGAAACGCCTGCGCGATCAACGGTTCCAGGCGGTTCATGATGCGCGGTTCGCCCAGCAGCAGCAGCTTGGTGATCGGCCCGCTACAGAACTCGGCGATGGGCGCCACGACATCCGGGCGGAACATTTTGCCGGTTTCGGTGTTGAAATCGGGATCGTGGCGATCGGTGTACCAGCGGTCGAGGATCTCGCAACTGACCAGCGTCTCCTCGAACATGTCGCGCGCGGTATCGACGATCCGCAGGACCGTCTGCGGCGCCATCGGCCGGTGATACACCGCCCGCTGGCCCGGTTCATCCCAGATCAGCGCTCCGTTGTAGTTGATCTGCCAGGTGTTGAGTCGCAGCGCCTGATAAATCGCGCGCACGCTTCGCGGCGGCCTGGCCGAGGCGATCACCACCCGACAATCGCGCTGTGGCAGGCAGCACAACGCGGCGGCGGTCTTCTTGCTTACCTGCTTGGAATCGGTCAGCAGTGTGCCATCCAGGTCGATGGCCACCAGTCGAATGGGGGGCGTTGCGGACATCAGGCCAGCATGATGAGGGGCAGGGCCGGTGGATTCAACTCCGGGGCGCCGGGCAACTGATCTATCCCGGCGCTTCGATATGAACCCCATCTCAGGGCATTCTCATGCAGGGCTGAAAAAGCCCAGGTGCAGTTCCGCGTGGCGCAGGTTCAGGGCGATGGTCTGCTCATGGGTCATGCGGCCGAAGACCGGGCTGGGCAGCGGCGGGGGATCGCGCTGGAGGCGCTCGACAGCCCGGCGGAGGCGGTCCAGGCCCTCTTCCAGGGGCAGGTCCTCCGTGGCGTAGGTGCCGCCGGGGGCCTTGGGGATGCGGTAGCCGGGGGAGAAGCGATTCCGCAGGATCCGCGCCAGCATCAGCTTGCCACCCAGGCGCACAAACCAGGGTGCCGGCGGCATGGGATAGCCGTCATACGGATAGCTCATCCACGCCGCCAGGTGGCCAAATGCCTGTCCCGGCGACCAGTTGCCCAGTCGTTTGAGCGTTCCGGTCCGCTCGGCGGCCGCGATGCGGTCGGCCTCGGCCAGGATGTCATCCAGCGATGAAAATCGCAGGGAGCGCGGAGATGGTCGTGGCATGTTTGCAGGCATGATGCACCTCGGGTGATTGTACCGGCTTTGAGCGGGTATGATGCATCCGTGGAATCAACCCATGCACGAGAAGCGGCGGCCGATGGGATGCGGATCGTGCGGCCCGTTACGATCGGCATCGGCGGGGGAAGCGGATCGGGCAAGTCGACCGTGGCGGCGATGCTGCGCGAGCGCCTGCAACCGCTGACGGTGGAGGTGATCGGGCTGGATCGCTTCTTCAAACCGCCGGAGCAGATGCCAACCTACTGGTCATCACTGCATGGCGCCCCGCGGCCCAATTTCAACCGGCCCGAATCGCTGGATCATGAGGCGATGCTCGCGTTTTGTCGCAATATTGCCGGACCGGATGTGCTGCTGCTCGAGGGGCATTTCGCCCTCTATTTCGCCCCGATGCGACAGTTGATGGACATCAAGTGTTTTGTCGAGGTCGAAGTGGAGGAGATGCTCAGGCGGCGCACCGAGCGCAATCTGCGCAATCACTACGGCGGCACCGCCGAGGAGATTTTCCACTACAACCGCGAGTGCGTGGCCCCCGAGTACCAGCGCCACATCCTGCCCACCCGTGCGCACGCCGACTGGATCATTCCCAACTCGACTACCCATACTGCCGCGCGCGATGCGATGATCGATCGGCTCTGTGCGGAGATTCGCCGGCGGGTCAATCCGTGCCGGAGGCAAGTTGGGCCTGCCGGGTCAGGTCGGTGATGCGCTTGGCATAGACCTTGGGATTGTAGTTGACCAGCGTCTCGGCCACGCGGGCCGGGGGAGGCGTCAGTTCGGGTGAGGTGGGCACCTGGAGATAGGCCAGTGCGCGCTCCAGCACATTGCCAGCGCCGGGCGCTGAGACCTTGCCGCCGTGGTGCGCCAGTGACTTGTCGGGCTCGTGGATGATGAACGCGATCACCAGGCGCGGATGCTCATAGGGGCCGCCGCCGATGAAGCTGCTGGTATAGGCGGTGTCGTTGTAGTTGCCGTTCTTGGCAACGTGGGCGGTGCCGGTTTTGCCGAACAGGTTGTAGGTCTTGTTCTCGATGGCGCGGCCGGTGCCGCGCACCGGCACATCGGCCAGGATCCGCCGCACCTGGGCGGCGGTGTAGGTGTCGATCACCATCGGCAACTCATCCCAGCGAGGGTTTTCCGTGCGGCTGATGAGTTGTCCCTCGGGGCTGAGCGTCGCCTTGACCACGTGCGGCTTGACCAGCCGTCCGCCATTGGCAAACACGGCCATCGCGCGCGTCAGTTGCAGCGGTGTGACCATCACGCGGTAGCCCTGCACGGTGGAGATGATGTCGGCATTGCCCCAGCGCGCGGGGGGCAGGAGCAGGCCGGGGTCTTCGCCTTTCAGCTCGATGCCGGTGCGCTGCCCATAGCCGAAGGAGGCAACCGCCTGGTGGATGCGATCCTTGCCCATGCGCTCGGCCAGCATCACCATGCCGATGTTGCTGGACTTGACCAGCACGTCCCAGGTGGACATCGGCCCGTAGTAGTACACATCGGTGACCAGCTTGGAGCGGAGCGAGGATTTGTAGCCGCCGCCGCGCGGCAGGGGCCAGACCTCCTCGGGGCGGGTCACCTTCCACTGGATGGCCGGGCCGACGATGAACGGCTTCATCGTCGAGCCGGGTTCGAAGGGGATGACGATCGAGCGGTTGGTGCGCCACTCGGGCTTGGAATCCTCCAGGTGCTGGGGGTTGAAGGTGGGGTAGTTGGCCATGGCCAGCACCTCGCCGGTGAACGGATCGAGCACGACGCACTCGCCGGCCTTGGCGCGGAACTGCTGGCAGGCGGCGGTCAGCTCCTGCTCAGCGATCATCTGGATGTTGGCGTCGATGGTCAGCACCAGGTGCTGGCCATGCAGCGGCGGCAGGTAGTCTTCGGCCGCGACATAGATGCCGCGGCGGCGGGCATCCTTGCGGGTGCGCTTTTCCCCGTTTTTGCCGGCCAGCAGCGTTTCCATGGCCAGCTCGATCCCTTCCAGCCCGCGCCCTTCGGTGCCCACGCCGCCCAGAACGTGGGCCGCCAGGGAACCCATCGGATAGTAGCGCTCATGGACGGGCGTAAGGCCGACACCTTCGATGCCCAAGGCGCGGATGGCGTCGATGTACTCCTCGCCGACATTGGGACGCAGCTTGACGAAACGGCTTTCGGAACGGGCATCCAGCAGGTTGGCCAGCTCGTTGCGATCCATCTCGATCAGGTCGGCCAGTAGATGGATTTTCTCCTGGATCTCGGCCGGGCTAAGGCCCTGGTCGAGAAACTGGCTGAGCATGAACTTGGGATCGACAAAGAGGGTCTGGGTCTGGACGGTACCGGCCAGCACATTGCCGGTGGCATCGTACAGGGTGCCCCGGCGGGCGAAGAGGGTCTCGGTCATGTGCTGCTGACGCTCGGCCTGGCGGATGGTCTGCTGCCGGCCGTACGTCTGCAGGTAGGACACGCGCCCGATCAGCGCCAGCAGCGCAAGGGCAATGGCGATGATGACCAGCCGCGCCCGGTGAGGCGAAAAATGCAGGGAATCTTCGCAGGAGTCCATCGTCCTATAACATCGGCAGATCCCACCCCCAGACGGGAGAAAATGCGCAAGAGGCGGGCCGCGAAACGCCCGCAGCCAGCCGAAAAGTGCTTTCGGCTGGCTGCGCGTGCCCGCTTTAGCGCGTGCCCGTTTTAGCGGATGCCTGTCTGGCCGGGTGGCCGGGTGCTGCTTTGCGTTGCCTATGCCGCCGAGGCGGGGGGCAGATCGCGGACTGAGGTCGTCTTCCCGGTGGCCACGGCGTGCTGCAGCAGTTCGTTGACGGTGCCGACCAGGCGGGTGGTGTTGTCGGCCACCTCGCGCGTGGCGATCTCCAGCAGCTCGGCCAGCTTCATCTCCGGGGCGCCGACACTTTCGAAATACTTGTAAAGCTGGTCGAACTCGCGCTGCACCTCATCAAGGAAGGCCCGCGGCTCGATCGGCTGCTCCTGCGATTCCAGCAGCGTGCTCAGTTCCTGGGCATCGGTGCTGTTCCAGCAGTCCAGGTGATGGGGGAACAGCGAGGCCGCCTGCCCGGCCAGCGCCAGGGTCTTGTTCTCGATGAATGCCGACAGGTTCGCCGGATCGTGGTGGAACGCCACGGCATCGACGAACAGATCGGGCAATTCCAGCTTCTGGGCGACCATCCGGCCCACTTCGGCATGGTCGAGGCGGAACAGCTCACGCTCGGCCAGCAGCCGCGCGGTTGCGGTAAGCGTTCCATCCTGCAGGAGGGCCAGCAGCTTGTCCCGTGCAACCGAATACATGACCGGCAGGGCAAAATCCTGGAACAGGCCGATGGCAAACGCTTCCTCACTGAGCTTGGGATCGATGCAGCGGGCGAACTGCCGGGCGGCGACCCCCTTGACCAGCGATGCCATCCAGAACATGCGCGACTCTTCGGCCGTCAACCTCAGGTCGTTGTGCAGACCGGTCAGGCAGTAGCTGATCGCCATGGTGCGCACCGTGCCCAGCCCCAGCAGATTGACCGCCACCTGCACGCGCGTCGCCTTGTTGCGCACGCCAAACCAGGAGGAGTTGGCCAGCGCCAGCAGCTTGGTGGACAGGGAGCTGTCCGAGCTGATGGCGGTGACATAGTCGCTGGTTTCGGCTTCGGGATCCTTGCCCAGCTCGATGAACTTCATCGCCACCGCCACCGAGGTGGGGAGGTAGGACAGGTTTTCGATGCGATTACGAAGCTGCTTTTCGAGGTTGATCGCCTCGATCGATTGGTTGTTCATGGTTCCCTTCCCTTATCGAAGATGGGCGGCGAGCCCTCTGGCGGAGGCCCATGGCTCTGTAATCGGGCAGACAGAGGGGGCAATTAAGCGAAAAAATGACGCAGCGACAAAAGGGGTGGTGCAAATCCGCCGATGAACAGGTTTAGCCGTCGTATCGAGGACGCAATATTGTGCCTCTTGGTGGGTGTCCAGAAAGTCTGAGGTAATGCCGTGGGGATCACAAGGGAAGGTCAGGAATCGATTCTGGTGGTTGGGCAGGCACCAGCGATGCAGGCCATTGAGCCGCTGCTGCGGCAGATCGCCCAGCCGCGCCATGTTGAAGGCGTGCGTTCAGCGCTACAACTGCTGCGCGATCCATCCCACCGCGTGGAGATGGTCATCCTGATCCCCGGCGCAGCGCTGTCGGCGATGCGCGAACTGTGCCGCACGATCAAGTTCGACAAGCGCACCAGCCACCTGTCGGTTGTCTGCCTGCTGCCGGCGGGGCAGGCCGACCAGGCCGCCGACTTCTTCGAGTCCGGCGCGGATGACTGCATTCGCGGTGAGGCCGCAGCGCGCGAGATCTCCATACGCCTTGAGCGGGCCATGCGCGCCAAGCGGGCATTTGATACCCTTGAAGCTGCCGATGCCGTCATCCACTCACTGGCCAATGCGGTCGAGGGCAAGGATGCGTACACCTGCGGCCACGTTGAGCGCGTCGGCGAGTATGCCGTCGAGATCGGCCGGCGCATGGGGCTGGATGAAACCCAGCTCCAGGCGCTGCGTTACGGCGGGGTGGTGCATGACATCGGCAAGGTGGGCATCCCTGACCATATCCTCAACAAGCCCGGCAAACTGACGGATGAGGAGATGGAGATCATGCGGCGGCACCCGGTGATCGGCTACGACATTCTCAAACCGCTGCGCACGTTCCGCGATGTCCTGCCGATTGTCCGCTGGCACCATGAGAAGCCCAACGGCCGCGGCTACCCCGATGGGTTGAAAGGGGAGGCCATCCCGCTGACGGCACGCATCATCGCGGTGGCGGATGTGTTCGACGCCCTCAGCACGGATCGCCCATACCGCAAGGCGTTCGACATGGAGAAGTGCCTGGCGATCCTGAACGAGGATGCGGCCAACGGCAATCTCGACCAGGAAGTGGTGGATGTGCTGATCCAGATCGTGCGCGAGCAGACCAGCCATCATGTCTGTGGCTGCCTTCCCGCCGCTGCGGCATAGGCCCTCATCCGCAGGCAAGGAAATGCAAAAAGAAAGCCCACGGCAATCGCCGTGGGCATTTGTTTGTTGCACAGTCGCGGCAGCCGGGCAGGCCGCTGCGTGGAGGAAAAGCGCTTACGCGCTGGCGGCCTCGGGCTGGGGCTTCCAGGTGCGCTTCGGCGGCTTGACGACCAGGCCGTTGCGGATGGCCTTGGCGCTGACCTTGATGCGCACAATACGCCCATCGACAACGGCGCGCACCTTCTGAATGTTGGGCCGGAACTTGCGGGCGGTGATCCCGGTGACCTTGGTGCCCACGCCGCCCAGGTACTTGGCCTTGCCGCGGTGGGTGATCTGGTTGCCGAAACTGGTCTTCTTGCCAGTGAAGTAACAAACGCGTGGCATTGTCCTAAACCTCGTCGAAAGCTGGATTGCGGGAAAGTCCACCATGTTAGCAGGCCGTGTGGTCGGCTGCAAGGCGGAGGAACGGGCCGGGAAGCGGCCAAAAGGCGAAGAAAAAAGCCAAAAGGGCGGGTTGACCGTCCTTTTGGCTTTTTTTGTTCGCTTCCTGCCTGCTCAGGCCGCCGATCTTACTGCGAAATCTGGGTGCTGAGCATGGGGAACGACTCGGCTTCCTGCTCCTTGGTGATCAGGATGGTCGGCTTGACCAGGATCAGCAGGATCGTGTCGTCCTTGGCCATCGAGCGGTTGGTGAACAGCCGCTTGACGAACGGAATCTTGCTCAGGCCGGGCACACCCTTCTCGCGTTCGATTTCACCCGAGAGGGTCTGGCCGCCCAGCAGCAGGGTACCGCCATCGGGCACGGTCACGAAGGTCTGGACCGTGGTGACGGTGATATCCGGGAGCTGCACCTGGGCACCGGGGACACCGGGGGTGCCGCCATCATCGCCATCACCACCGGGGGCAGCGCTCTGGAAGGAGAAGGTGGTGAAGCTGTTGAAGCTGGTCAGGCTGGGCCGCAGGTCCATGTCCACGTACTTGCGGTCGGGGCTGACCGCCGCCCGCACGAAGAAGATGATACCGGTGTTCAGGGCGCTGATCGTCGGGTCAAACAGGCCGACGCTGCCGACCACCGGAGTCAGGTCCGAGACATAGTACTGCTGGCGGACGACCACGAGGATGGCTTCCTGACCGTTGTAGAGGGTCAGCCGCGGCGCGTTGACCGCCGAGGTGGTCTGGTGCGCCTGGGTGGCGCGGATCAGGAAGTTGGCCTCGAAGTCATCGAGGAACGTGCCCTGGATGGCGATGGCGGGATTGGTGTTGGCACCGCCGAGCGATCCGGGGATGGAGGTCTGCGGGTTCAGCGTGAAGTCATTGCTGCTCTGGTCCACGCTGATGCCGCCGGGGAAGTTGCTGCCGACATCGTTGAACTGGAAGTCCAGGTCGATGCCGACGTCCTCCAGGAAGTTACGGCTGACGGTAAGGAACCGGGCCTCGATCGAGATCTGCACACCGCGCGCCTTGCGGAGCTGGGCGAGGATGTCGCTGATGATCTGGTGATTCTTGGCCGTCTGGACGATGACCAGCACGCCGGAGCGCGGGCGCTCGGTGATGGTGCCGCGGGCATCGGGATTGAACTCCTGCCAGGAATCCTCGGGCACGGCGTTCATGATCATTTCCATGATCGCCTCGAGGTCTTCCTCGCGCTGCTCTTCATCGTCATCGTCATCCCGGCCGCGGCGGCTGTCATCGCCGAACAGGCCGCCGCCGTCCTGACCACCGAAGCCGCCGAAGCCGCCACCGCCACCGAAGCCGCCACCGCCGCCGAAGCCGCCGGTGCCGCCGCCGGATGTCTGGCTGCCGCGGGTGAGCACATCCGCGTCAACGCGATCGACGCGCTGGGGGGTCAGCAGCAGGTCGTTGATGTCATAGGTACGGGGGATGAACACGGCGTTGCGCGCCAGGTCATCGGCCGTCGAGATGGTGATGACGCCATCCTCGATGCTGTAGTCGAGCTTGACCGGCGGAACCGCCTGGCCGCCCGCATCCTGCAGCACAACCTGCAGCGCCTTGCTCAGGCGCACATCACGCAGGCGGGCGCTGACCGGGGTGGCCTTGTCCACGCCGTCGGTCTGCAGCGCACCCCAGTTGACGTAGATGTTGGCGCCGGTCAGGTCACGGAGGAAGTCGATCGCCTCTTCCAGGTTCACCCGCTCGAAGCGGATTTCCGGCAGCCGGCGGGCGAGCAGTTGCTGCACCTCGATGTCCGCCGGCGACAGGGCCTGCTCTTCTTCCACCAGCCGGTCACGGCTGCGGCTGATCTGCGGCCAGTTGTCGGGGTAGCGGAACACATCATCGTATGGAATCAGCTTTTCCTGGGCCGCGTTGAGCTGCAGCTCCATCTGCTCCAGGGCCTGCTCGCGATAGCGGCGCTGCTGCTGGATGATGTACTGATCCTGCACCAGCGGCAGCACCATGCGGGCGTACTCGTTGCGGTCATCGAGCTGGAGGATCTGGTCCAGCACGTGGGCCGCTTCCTGGTAGTCCTTCTGGTTGATCAGGCGATGGGCCTGCTCGGTGAGCTGCTTGATGGTTTCGCGCTTGGCCCGCTCCTCCTCGCGGAGGCGCTCTTCGTTGGCACGGCGGGCGGCCTCACGGGCGAGGCGATCGGCCTCCTCGGCCGCCTGTGTGCGGGCGCGGTCCAGATTGGCCTGGGCATTGGCCACGCGGGTGTTGGCTTCTGCCGCAGCCTCGGCCGACAGGATCGTGCGGGCCGCGGAACTGAGACGGACGCGCGCCTGGTCGATTTCCTGCTGGGCGGTCGCAAAGTCGCCGCTGGCGATGGCCCGCCGGGCGTCGTCGAGATCCTGGTTGAAGGTGTCTTCAAATTCCTGCAGTGCGATCTGGCGCTGAGCGGCGAGCCGGTCCAGCGTGCCGGTGGTTTCGCCGGTCACGATCGTCCGCATGGCGTTGCGGCCCTGGATGGCGGCCTGGTTATTCGGATCCAGCTCAACGGCCTCGGTGTACAGCGCGAGGGCGGCCTGGCGATCGCCGCGGGCTTCGGCCGCGCGGGCCTGCTCCACCAGCGCTGTGGCGCGGAAGGAGGCTTCCTGTTCGCGGATGCGCTGGAGCCGGGCGGTTGCTTCCAGGGCGGCGCGGGCTTCGGGGTCCTGCACCGGGCCACTGTCGACCTCTTCAGACTGCGCGGCCACCGCGGTCTGCGCCGCCATCGCCTGCTCGATGCGGGTCAGGTAGCGGCTGGGCGAATCCTCGAACAGCCCCGGGCGATACCCGAGGTCGCGGGCACGCTCAAATTCCTGGCGGGCGGTGGCCCAGTCCTTCTGGCGATAGGCATCGCGGCCGGCGTTGTATGCCTGCTTGGCCAGGCGGGCACGCTCAGCCCGGGAGAGCTCGGGAGCGGCATCCACCTGGACCGGATCCTGCTCCGGCTGGGCGACGACCCCGTTGTCCGGCTCAGCGGTGACGACCACCTGGGTCTCTTCCGGCGCTGCCGGCTGATCCACCTCGACCGTGACCGTCGGCTCGTCGGTCGGGGTGCCCAGCTTGGCGTCGATTTCCTTCAGGTAATCGCCGGGGCTCTTCTGGAACAGCGGGGCACGGAAGCCGGCCCGCTGAAGCTGGGCGAATTTCTCCCGCGCTGACTCAAGCTTGCCATCGCGGAACTCGGCGACCGCCTGGTTATAGGTGGCGCGGAGCTGAGTGCCGCTCTCTTTCTGCTGCGCCTCGGCGATCTGGATCTTCTCGCGCGCCTTCTGGCGGGTGGCGGCATCGGCAAACTGGTTGCGGCTGGCCGCGCGGTAGTGCTGGATGGCTTCCTGCGGGTTGCCGGCTTCCAGCGCCTTCTCACCCTGCTCGAAGGCCGCCCGGGCGTCCTGACGCTGGCGGGCGGCCTGCTGGGCACGGCTCAGGTTGTCGGCAAGCTGCTTGCGGCCGGCGTCGTCGAGGTTGTCGGCCTGCACCTGCTGCAACAGCGCCAGCGCCTCTTCGTACTGCTCGGCCTGGTAGAGCTTGATGCCCTGGGCAAGCTTGTCGGCATCGCTGATCTCGGTGTCGGCGGCCGGAATGGCATCCGCCTGGGCGATCAGCACGGCATCGGTTGCCTGAGCGATGGCGTCGGCGGCGAAGTTTTCTTCCGCCAGGGCCGTCGAGACCGCCGGGGCTGTCATCGAAACCGCCAGCGTAAGAACCTGGAGCCGGCGAAGACGCTGGGACGGAGACAGATCCGAAGAGGGGGTCGTGGGGTACATAGCACCTTCAGCAAGAGTGATTCGTCGGGGCATGCACGGAAGAACCAGTTGTCAGGCCAATGATGTCAAACCCAGGGGCCGGGGAACGTCTCGTCCGACGTCGCGATCCGGCGATCGTCTGAGCATGCGGAGCGCATCCCGACGAATCGGGACCGTCGTGCATGGACCGGTTCGCGGGCACCACCCGCGTCCCGCCTGCCGCACGGCGTGAGTCGCCAGTTGCGTCGCCGCCGGGCGGATGCCGGGCACTTTAACCGGCGCGATGCCTTCGGGGCCAAATCTAGTGCATCTCGCGACAGCCTATCACTTGGTGAGGCCGAGCCTTAACGCGGGATGGGAAGGGTTGATCCGCCCGAAACACGACAGCGGAGACGCGGCCAAAGGGCCTGTTTCCGCGGGTGACAGGGCTTGGCAGTCGCCCCGGCAACAAATCGTGATCATGGGTGTAGGAACAACCGAGAAGACGCCCGCGAAAACTCCGCCACTTACCCAGGCCCGAAAACCCGTTCGGCCGCTGCCGCACGCACTGATTTTCGAGCCACCAAGCGGGCGGCGAGTCTAAACGAACCCAGGCACGCATGCAAATAAAATCAAGCGTGCCAGCCTTGTCCAATCGCACCTGAACGGGATCGGACATCACGTCCATGTTTATCGGCCCATCGCGGGCTGATCGTCCATTCTTCATGCCCCCAGCAGCACTCAATAACAGTTTCTTGCTCTTGCTCCGCGCGGGCAGAAAAGCCGGCAAGCGTTTAGTGCAGTGTTCCACGTGGAACACTGCACTAAACGCGCGGGATGGGCACTGGTGCGGTGGGTTGGGCAGGTGATCGCCCGCCGCGGTAACCCGCCATCAGGAGAGCGCCAGGCTGATTCAACTGCACTGTTCCACGTGGAACAATGCATCTGCCGCCCCTCGCGCCTGTGGCGGGCGTGGAAATGGAGGATACCGATGGGGTAGACTCCCGCCCGGCGGGAAAAAGGCGCATGAGCTTCAGCATTGGCATCATCGGGTTTGGGCGCATCGGGGCAGAGCATGCCCAGTGGCTGGCGCAGGTGCCGGGAGCGCGCGTGCGGCGGGTTTACGATCCCACCCCCGCCCGCCGGGCCATGGCCGAGCAACTCGGGCTGGAAACCGCCCAGGACATCAGGCAGGTACTGGATGATCCGACCATCGATGCGGTGCTGATTGCCACGCCCACCTCCATGCATGCCCCGCAGACCCTGGCCGCACTGGCAGCCGGCAAGCACGTGCTGGTCGAAAAACCGATGGCGCTGGACCTGCCCACGGCCCAACAGATGGCCGAGCGTGCCCGCGCCGTGGGTAAAGTCCTCAGCGTCTTTCATAACCGCCGTTGGGATCTCGATTTCCTGACCCTGCGGCAGGCGATCGAAGCCGACATTTTCGGTCGGGTTTTCAACATCGAATCCCGCCTGCACCAATGGTCGAGCTGTGTCGGCCCGGCAGCGCGGGAGTGGCGGCCCAACTGGCGGAACGAAGCCAATTTCGGCGGCGGGGGGCTGTATGACTGGGGCAGCCATCTGATCGACCAGATGCTCCACCTGATCCCCGCGCGGCCGCTGCGCATCTTCGCCCAGTTGCGCGGCAACGTCTGGAGCGAGGACTGCGACGACCTGGCCCGTGTGCTGATCGATTTTGACGGTGGCTGCGTCGGCCTGGTTGAGATCAATACCACCACCACCCACCCCGGCCCGCGCTGGCATGTGGATGGGGCACGCGGCAGCGCCAGCAGCGCATCCGATCCCGGCTTTGATACCCGCGTCTGGGCTGAGCTGCGGTTTACCCCCGCGCCGACGGCGGGGGCAGGCGGATCGGGGCCGCACTTGCTGCCGCTGGCCGAATCAGCCGTCCTGGGGCCGGTCGCCATCTGGAAGCGCTTTGTCGATGCCTGCCGGGGCGATGGCGCGCCCGCGGTGACGATGGAGTCCGTGCTGCCCACCATGCAGGCACTCGATGCTGCCCGCGAAAGCAGCCGCACAGGGCAGGCGGTGACGCTCAACGGGTGATCGTGCCGGAGCCAGTTGGCATCCCGCCGAAGCGTCTGCCGCATGCGTGAGCGGCTGGATGAGGCGCTGACGAGTGTGGTTCCCGCGGCGTGGCCTGGAGCCCACTTCACCCACTCACCGGCATGACCTGCTACAGCGCCGGGCGCCTTGCGCGCCGCTGCGCAAATCCGCGGGATTCATGCCCGAAAAACCGATCTAATTGCCACAGCCGGCGTATGATATGCAGGTACAGCACACCCCCGGCGGGAAAGAGTAATTGCCCCTCCGGTGGGTTGCCGATAAGATACTCATACGGTTGTTCTGCGGTGTTCGACAGGAAGCACGAATTGGTCGAACCGATAGGTCTTACCCAACGGGGTAGCCTGTTCGAATGGCCGGCACGCCTGCGGCAGTTCCGGTGCTTGTATGGACCGGGACCGAGATGGGACGCCGTTCAGCGGACAACGGAAAGGCAAGTCCTTTCCAACGGCTATCACCACTTTTACAGAAGGGTTTGATCCAAACCGCTTCCAACGGCACAGGTGGATCCGACCGTATTTTCGCCCGCCGCTCCGCAGCAGGAGTGACGGGCGATTTTGTTTGCAGGCCGAGTACTGCTGAACGGCAGAATCAAGCAGCCATTCACACCCCCGCCTCGCCCGCCTGTCTCCTCCCCCATTTGCACGCTCCTGCCCGTGTCTTTTGGCCGCCTTTCTGCTATCGTCCGGCTTCTTTCGAACAGGAGTTGATTCTCAGATGAAGATCGCGGTCATGCCGGGGGATGGTGTTGGCAAGGAAGTGGTGCCGGCGGGGTTGAAAGTGCTGGCAGTGGTGGCCAGAAAGTTCGGCTTTACCTACTCCACCACCGATTACCCCTTCGGCGCAGAGCATTACCTGGCCACCGGCCAGACCCTGCCCGACAGCGCCCTCAAGGAACTGGCTGCGCACGATGCCATCCTGTTCGGGGCGGTCGGCGTCGATCCGCGCGGGCAGGCAAAGATCCCGCAGGGGATCCTCGAGACCGAGATCCTGCTCAAGATGCGCTTCGAGCTGGATCAGTACATCAACCTGCGCCCCACGCGCCTGATGCCCGGCGTCTCCACGCCGCTGGCCAATATCGGCCCCGATGACATTGACATGATCATCGTGCGCGAGAACACCGAAGGCCTCTACGCCGGCCAGGGCGGCTTCCTCTACAAGAACACGCCGCACGAGGTCGCCAACCAGATCGAGGTGACCACCCGCCGCGGCGTCGAGCGCTGCATCCGCTATGCCTTCGAATACGCCAAGCAGTTCGGCCGCAGGAAGGTGACGCTGGTGGCCAAGACCAACGTCCTGCGCTACGCGCACAACCTGTGGTTGCGGGCGTTTGAGGAAGTGAAAGGCGATTACGCCGGCATCGAGACCGACTACCACCATGTTGATGCCTGCACGATGTACATGGTGACCAAGCCGAAGGTGTACGATGTGATCGTCACCACCAACATGTTCGGCGACATCATCACGGACCTGGGTGCGGCGATCCAGGGCGGCATGGGCATGGCCGCCAGCGGCAACATCAACCCGACCCGCCAGGCCGCCAGCATGTTCGAGCCCGTCCACGGCAGCGCGCCGGACATCGCCGGCAAGGACCTGGCCAACCCGATCGCCACCTTCCTGAGTGTCGCGATGATGCTCGACTTCCTCGACCAGAAGCCCGCAGCCGATGCCATCAAGCGCGCCTGCGAGGCCACCATGGCCGATAAGACCAACCACACCCGCGATCTGGGCGGCCAGGCCACGCTGTCACAGGTGACCGAGGCGGTCTGTGCGAAGCTGGCGTCATAACATGGATCGATGATGGTCCATCTGCCGGCACAGGACTGGGGGCACGATGCTCTTCGACGAACTGCTGTTCGGGCTGGCGAGTCTGCTGGTGCTGAGTGTCGGCGCGGTTGTGATCCTGGTTGAAGGGGGGGGTGGCGCTGGTCTTCCTCGTCATCGAGGTGCTGGCCGCCGGGATTGGCGCGGCATGGAAGCGGCAGCGCCAGTCGGCGGCGAAGGTCCCTGCCCTCCTCCGGCTGGCGCGCAGCCGCTGGTTTCGGCGCATCGGCACCATCGGGGTGGTCCTGCTGCTGCTGTCGCTGGGCAGCCTCGCCATCCTCAACACCTTCTTCTTCGAACCCACCGCGCGCTACCTCATCGGCCGGGCGGCCACCAGGAGCGGCATCGAAGTCGAGTTCGCATCGGCCCGCGGCAACCTCTTCACGGGACGGCTGGAACTTGCAGATGTGCGCGCCCGGCGGAGTGAGCATCCGACCACCCGTTTCGATCTTGCCGCCGAATCACTGATGGTCGATCTGTCGTTGCCCAGCCTTGTATGGGGCGCCACGCGCATCGAGTCGGCGGAGGTGCGCGGTGTGCGTGGCAATATCCAGCGCATCGCCCGCGGCGAGCACCGGCCCTGGTATCTCCGCAAATCGCTGGTGATTGGCCAGATCGCGGTCGATGATTCGGCCGTTACCTGGCACGATGATGCCGGCAACGAGGCGCTGATTCTTCCGATTGAAATCGACGCGATTCGCACGACGGAGCTGCGCAGCCGGTGGGTGGCGTTCGACCTGCTGTTTCACACGAACGCCAGCGGCCGCATCGCCGGTCGGCCGTTTCTGCTAAGCAACCAGCGTTCCGGCCAGTCGGGGACCACCCGCTGGCAATTCAGCGGCGTGCCGGCCGAGGTGATGGGCGCGTTTATCGGCGGCCCCTTCGCCTGGCTGACGCAGGGGAATGTCGATGTCGATACCACCACCCGGTGGAGTGATGATCGCCAGCTCGACATGGGCTGGTCCCTGCGCCTGAATCAGGTGCAGGCGGCGGTT
>CAYNMV010000040.1:29330-40927 GCA_964398315.1 uncultured Tepidisphaeraceae bacterium
GAGGCGATGGATCTGGGCTTTACGCTTCAATTCGAGCAGGGCCGATTCAAAGGCCAGGCCACCCCTGATGCCGCCGGCCTCTCCAGCGCGGTCGCCGATGCCGCTGCCGCTGAACTGGCCGCCCGCTTCGACATCCGCCCCGAGCAGATGGACCAGGCGAAGCAGAAGGCGGCGGACCTTGTCCGCCGGCTCGTGGATTAGACCGCGCCTGGCATCGCGGCCAGAGGAAATCGCGCTGCGGCAGGATGAAATCGCGCTGCGGCCAGGTCCATCCCAAACACTCTCGTTCGCCCTGTTACAGGGCAGCCGCAGCGGGTGGGGGGGGACCACGTGTGATCGGGATGAGGTGGCACGGGCGGTCCGCCCGTATCTTTCCGGCCCCGCATATGCCGCTCTACTGCACGCGCACGTTGACGGTGGCGGTGCGTTGTATGCGATGGGGGATGGTGATCAGCACACGGCCGTCCGTCAGGCGCTCGAAGGTTTCGATCAGGCGGCCTTCGATCGTGATGACGAGCTTGCCTTCCGGCAGGCCGGTGATTTCCAGCACTGGTTTCACGATTGCCGGTGTGCGCGGGGTGAGGGTGACATCCAGCCGGCCGTTGCGTGACTCGATCTGGTAAGCGCCCAGCAACTCGTTGTACCCATCGTTGTTGGCATCGCCGAGGGTCTGGCGGAGCAGTTCACCCTGCTCCTCGGGAATGCTCACTTGCGCGGGGGCATCGTGCTGCTGGGCGTAGAGGGCATCGAAATCACTCTTGGGGCCAATCACCTTGAGCCGGCCGTTCTCATAGCTCCGCCCATCGCTGTAGATGACCCACCGCACCTCAGGCGAGCCGTGCTTCACGATGGCACGCAGGCCGCCGACCTCCTCCACCCGCCAGGCGGGTGTCCGGCCGGGATCGATCGGCAGCGTGATGCGGAAGCGCTGGGGCCGGTCGAGGATCAGCGAATGGCCAATCTGCTCGACCGTCCACTCCGCCTGGGGCGGGGTGAGCGTGCGGTGGTTGTCCAGCAACAGCAGATCGTCGATGGCGAAGGCGGTCGGCGCCTGCGGGCGGAGGGTCAGCAGCGCGGACTGCCCGACCGCCAGGGGGCGCGAGCGCGCCAGGTCGGCCAGGTCCAGCATCAGCGCGGTCCGCTCGCGTCGGGGGACCAGTTGCTCCTTGCGCAGGAGCGTCTGGCCGTCCACGCTGTAGAGCATCTCGACCATCACCTCCCGCTCAGCGCGCAGGTGTGCTCCCAGAAGCGTCCAGTCGGCTGGGAATGGCCGGCCCGACAGCAGCGATGACACCTTGATATCCACCTGGCGGACCGCGGGCGGGAAGATCAGGTGCCCATCCCGCATCACCGGCTCGGGGGTGGGGCGGCCTTCGGGCACATGCACGGTAACGAATACGCTGTCGCTGGCCTGCTCGAAATCAAGCAGCACGCTGTGGCGATACTGGCTGATATCCGCCGCCTTGGCCGGCAGTGGCAGGGGGGCGGGCCGATCGGGGACGGGCGCCTGCGATCCGCATCCGGTCAGCGCAGCGCCCAGTATCGCTACCATCCCCCATGCGCCCCAGCCGCGGCGAAGCTCGCCGGTGAATCCGTTCCTGTTCATGGACCGTTGTATTGATACCTGCAAATGGGACGGCCATCCCGGCCGTCATCCTGGCAGACGGTATCACGTTGATGCGACCATGCAAGGGTGGGGCGGGTATCCGAGAATGTGAGCCCTGGCCGGGGTGATTTTCCTCACAGTTGACCCATGCGACAGGCCAAGAGTGGCTGATGAGTGACTGCTCGGTCCGTATCCGGGCGGGTCTATCGCGCTTGGGTTCATCTCGCTTGGATTCATCGCCGGGAGGCGGGTTTGACGCCGGTGGAGAGATGCTCGGCCTTCTCAGCGATCTGGCGATCGGTCAGGCCGTCGCGCGGCACCAGCCACCAGACCACCGTATTGCGCAGCGATTCACCGGGCTGGAGGTGAACCATGGGGCTGAGCAACTCCAGCTCCGAGCACACGCCATCATAATAGGCCTGCACACTGGAGGCATCGGGATACATACCGGTGGGGTCGAAAGCGGTGGACTGATACCAGATCTGGTCATCCCAGACGGCCGCCAGCCAGCGGCCGAGGGTGCCGATCTTCTGGCCGGTGTCGCGGCTGCGGTCGATCGTGAAAAGGATCGCCGCATCATCGCCGATCGAATGGACCAGCGGTGCCAGATTCTTGCCAAAGGGCACCCATGCCGCCTCGCCCGGGCGGTCCTGGGCCACATCCAGCAGCACGAATCGCGGCCAGTGCGCCTGTGTTACGGTCCAGATCTGAACCGGAAAGACGCTGGCCTTGTGGCGGGTAATCGTGTTCTCAATGGTGACGCGGGGCTCGCGCTCATGGAGGGTGATCTCTCGCCGGACCTGGATGCCCAGGTGGGCGGCCAGCGGGCTTTGCATGACCGCGTGATGCGCTGACTGATCCACCAGCGTCCAGGGCTGGCCGTCGATGATCCCATCCGGCGGCCAGTCAGGGGCATTGCCGCCAAAGGCCCTGGCCCACAGCGCCTGGGCGGTTGGCCAGATCTTGTCCCCGCCGACATTGCGATAGCGCACCCCACCGCGCCGGTACTCGGTGAGGACATCCTCGGGCGTGTTGATCCAGATGAGGTTCTCGCCTTCCACGCGGCCGAAGTAGGTGATGCGTCCAACCGTCGGCGCCACATCCACCCGGATGTGGTCGTTGACCAGTGTCACCGCGTCGGGAAAGGTCAGCCGGCGTGCATCGGCCGGCGCGGTCGCCGGCTGGGTGGTCTGAGCCTGAAGGCATGTGGCCAGCATGGCGATGCCGGCCAGCAGCCATGTGATCCCACGCGCTCTACCTCTGTTGCTTGGCATAGACGATCAACTCCGGGCACTCCCATGGATCGGCGCACTCCCATGGATAGGCGATGAACGGGAAAAGCCGAAGCTTACTGGTAGCGCCGAGCATCGCAAAGCAATTTCCTGGCATGCCTGAGCCTGTATGCATGGCACAATGGGGCTTGATTGCGTTTGCTTCATCCACACGAAAAAGCCCGAAAAAGCGTCTGTGGCGATGGCGCGGTCCCGCTTCTCTCAACCGCTCACGGGCAGTGCCTGCGCCATCTCATGGCCGGGATCGGCGCTGGGGTATGGGCGTTTCCCGGATGGAGTCGTCGCATCACCGGCACTGGAGCGGCGTCGGCTTTGCACTTATCCTCCGCATCCATCGGAAGCCGCCCATGACCGCCACCGACACCACACGCCCGGTTCTCCTGCCTGTCTGGTCGGGCCGCTCGTCGCTGCTGCACAGCGGCATGAGCGTGGCGCGGTTCTATGGGCTGCACTGGTTCGCGGCCATCTTCCCCGCCGGGGCGGGCTTGGCCCTGTTCGGCTGGCGGGCGCTGGCAGCGATCCTGGCCATTCTGGCCGGAGCGACCATCGGCGCGTGGGCCTGGCGGCGGATCGGCTGGCGCGGTCATCAGCTTCGCCTGGATCACACCCTCTGGCTGGCGCTGTTGCTGGCCATGATGCTCCCAGCCCACCTGGCCACCGGCACACCTTCGGAAATAGGCGGCGAGCCACTCTGGCTGATCCTCCCCACCGCCGGGCTGGTGCTGGCGATGTTCAACTGGCTGCTGGGAGGCGTGGGGGCGGGGCGGGTTCACCCGGTGCTGCTGACGTTTCTGCTGCTGTGGGTTTGCTTCCCGCGCGATCTGGTGCCGCACCAGGTGCTTCAGCGCAGCACGCTGGTGACCGGTGATCTGGCCGATGTCACGCCGCCGCCGGGTGGCCGCGTGGCGGTGCAAAGCCGCGAGCCGTGGCTGGACCTCAAGCCCATCGAGCGCGATGCCATCTGGCGCGAGCCGGCGAGTCAGCGGCTTATCTTCTACACCACCGGGCTGGACAAGGAAGCGGGGTGGCAGAGCATCGAAGGACTGATCCGCGACCGCATGCCGCCCCTGGAAGACCTGATCATCGGCGGCCAGCCGGCTCCGATCGGCTCGGGCAGTGCGCTGGCGGTCATCATCGGCGGACTGTTCCTGCTGTACCGGGGGCTGATCGACTGGCGCATCCCCTTGCTGATGATTGCGGCGGCTTATGTGCTGATGCTCATCGCCCCAGTGCCGGTGGTCATCACCGACCTGGGGCCAACCCGCCGCTGGCTCTACGCCACCGAACTGGGTGTGGGATGGGCCACGGCACTCACGTTCGTGCATTACCAGATTCTTGCCGGGCCGATGCTCCTGACGGCCTTCTTCATCGCCACCGCGCCGGCTATTCGCCCGACCACCCGGCGGGGATGCATCCTCTTCGGGCTGGCGGCCGGCGCCCTGGCCGCGGTGTGCCAACTCTTCGCATCCGTCTCGTTCGGCGCGCCGCTGGCGGTGCTGCTGGTGAGCATGATCACGCCGGCACTCGACCGCTGGATCCGCCCGCGGCCGCTGGTGTGAGGGGGCATCGCCAGTGGGCTGCCACGGCAAAGCACCATCTGGAGCGCCCGCGAAGGATTCCTGCCACTCAAACGGTGCAGATGCTTCGCTCCCCGCCAGCATGATGCCGGAAGTTGGTGCCGCCACTGGCGACCGGCAACTTCCCGACAACTCGCAACTCGCCACTTCCTCCGTATACTTCCTGCCCCTATGGCCCTTGAAGTCGGAATCGTCGGTTTGCCCAATGTCGGCAAGAGCACGCTGTTTAACGCCCTGACCTCGGCGGGAGCGCTGGCGGCGAATTATCCGTTTGCCACCATCGAGCCGAATGTCGGCGTCGTGGATGTGCCGGACCCGCGCCTGGAGGAGATCCGCCAGTACATCAAGAGCGAGAAGATTATCCACGCCCAGGTGCGCGTGGTGGACATCGCCGGCATCGTGCGCGGAGCCAGCACCGGGGAAGGGCTGGGCAACAAGTTCCTCTCGCACATCCGCGAGGTGGATGCCACGCTGCATATCGTGCGCTGCTTTGAGAACCCGGATATCACCCACGTGGAGGGCGCGGTCGATCCGATCCGCGATATCGACACCATCGATACCGAACTGGCGCTGGCTGATCTCGAAACTGTCGGCAGTGCGCTGGACAAGGCCGAACGCCAGGCGCGCAGCGGCGACAAGGAGGCCATCGCCCGCGTTGAACTGCTCAAGAAGGTGCGCGAGCCGCTTAACGAGGGCCGGCCGGTTCGGTCGCTGACCTTCACGCCCGAAGAGGGCAAGATCCTGAAAAATATCGGCCTGATTACGGCCAAGAAGGTCCTCTACGTTGCCAATGTGGATGAGGATGACATCCACGGTGAAGGTCCGCTGGTGCAGCGGGTGCGTGAGCGGGCGGCGGCCGAGGGCGGGGCGGTGGTGCCGGTGTGCGCGAAGCTGGAAAGCGAACTGGCCGAGCTGGATCCCGCCGACCGCAAGGAAATGCTCGATGCCGTCGGGCTGACCGAGCCGGCCTTGGCGACATTGGCCCGCGAGGCATACCGGCTGCTGGGCCTGCAGAGCTATTTCACCGCCGGTCCCAAGGAGATCCGCGCCTGGACGATTCCCGTCGGCGCCACTGCGCCGCAGGCGGCCGGCGTGATCCACACCGACTTCGAGCGCGGCTTTATTCGTGCGGAAATCTATACGCTCGACGACCTCCGGCAGTACAAGACCGAGGCCGCCATCCGCGCTGCCGGCAAGCTGCGCGCCGAGGGCAAGGCGTATGTCATGAAAGATGGCGACATCACGCATTTCCTGTTTAATGTGTAGGCGTTTGGCCACCCGTGGTCCTGCGGGCAGCACGCCCGCCGCTGGATACCGATGAAAGGAACTCCCGCCACAGACGGCACAGACAGTCACGGATGAAGCGGGCATCGCTCATCCGTGCTGTCCGCGGCTCCTGATCGCGCCATGGGCAGCGACCGGTAACCGCCGTACGCATTGGTGTGAATCTGTGTCGATCGTGGCCACGCTGATTTGCCAGCGGTGCGCCACCGATGGCTGAAGAAGGAACATTGCCATGACCACCGACCCTTTCCAGACGACTCAGCCCCAGATCGCGGCGTCCATTCTCTCGGCCGATTTTGCCAAACTGGCGACCGAGATCAGGGATGTGCTGGCCGGCGGGGCCGATTTCCTGCACCTAGATGTGATGGATGGGCATTTCGTGCCCAACATCAGCTTCGGCCCGCCGGTGATTGCCAGAATCCGCCCGGCCACCAATGCCTACTTCGATGCTCATCTGATGATCACCGAGCCGCTGAAATACGCCCCGGCCATGGTGAAGGCGGGGGCGCAGAACATCACGTTCCATGTCGAAGTGGTGGATGATGCGCTCAAGACCGCCCGCGAGATTCGCCAGCTCGGCTGCCATGTTGGCATCACCCTGAACCCGGCCACCCCGGTTGAGACCCTCTGGCCGGCGATTGACGAGGTGGACATGGTGCTGGTGATGAGCGTGGTCCCGGGCTTTTCCGGCCAGAAGTTCATGCCCGAGGTGCTGGCCAAGTGCGAGCAGATCAAACGTCGGCTGCGCCCCAATCAGCGCCTGGAGATCGACGGTGGTATCAATGCCGACACCATCGCCTCGGCCCGCAATGCCGGGGTGGACTGGTTTGTTGCCGCCAGCGCTATTTTTGACGCCCCCGACCGCGCTGCCGCCATCGCGGCATTGCGCAGCCGGCTATGAGCGGCAGGCAGTTTCTTGCCCCTGATGGGCGGCTGATCCATGGCAGGGGCAATGAGTGCCGCCTCCCTTTTCTTTTGCTGGCGCTTCCCTATCATCCGCACAGGAAAGGTGCATAAATCAATGGCCAGTGAGATGGATTTCCCCGCTCGCGGGAAGGTGATCCGGGTAAATGATGATTCGGTTGTGTTCGCCCCCAGCAACACCACCTATGAGCTGCATCTGCGCACGCCGGCCGGGCGGTATGATGGGCCGGTGGATGCGCTGGTCGATGTCATCATTCGCTGCACCGCCCGCAAGATGTATACCGTGCCCAGCGGCGGGGCCTGGGTCACGCCGATCCAGGGGCCAACCCGGATCATTCAGGGGCGCGTGCGGCACGTTGAGCCTCGGTACGTTGTCATCCAGGCCGGGACCACCTTCCTGGTGCGTTTCCCCGAGGCCGATTCCGCCATCGACCTGGTCACCGGCCCGATGCGCATCGGTGCGATGGTGAATGCCACGCTGCTGCCGGGATCGACCCTGGAACTGATCGGGGCTGTTGTCCCTGCCTGAGCGAGCTGCGTGAAAATGCGGATGCACATGATAGGGTGTGGCCACCATGTCGCATCCCAATATTCTCTATCTGCATTCGCACGATACCGGCCGGTACATCCAACCCTACGGCTATGCCGTTCCCACGCCCCATTTGCAGAAGCTGGCCGGTGAGTCGGTGGTCTTCCGCCAGGCCTTTTGCGCCAATCCCACCTGCTCACCCAGCCGGGCCGCGCTGCTGACCGGCCAGTGCGCCCACAGCAGTGGCATGCTTGGGCTGGCGCACCGCGGCTTTCGCCTGAAAGACTACGATCAGCACCTGGCCCGCGTCCTGCGGACATCCGGTGGATATGAGTCGATTCTCTGCGGCGTGCAGCACGAGGCCCATGGCCCCAATGCCGCCACCGAAATCATCGGATATGACCGCGAACTGACCTGCCCCGGCTCCCAAACCGGCCGGGTGGTCGCCGATTTCCTTCGCTCACGCCCCCGACAGCCGTTTTTCCTGTCGGCGGGATTCTTCCAGACGCACCGCCGATTCCCCGAGCCGGCCTGTGATCACCCGCTGACCGATCCGCGCTATGTCCGCCCGCCCGTCTTCCTGCCCGATACGCCGGAAACGCGACAGGAGATGGCCGCCTACAACACCATGGCCCGTGACCTGGACGCTCAGTATGGCCAGATCCTGACCGCGCTGGATGAATCCGGCCTGGCCGATAACACCATCGTGCTCTGCACAACCGATCACGGGGTTGCGTTCCCATTCGGCAAATGCAACCTGACCGACCACGGCATTGGCGTGCTGCTGATGCTGCGCGGCCCGGCCGGCACCCAACTAACCGGCGGGCGCCTGATCGATGCGATAGTTTCGCATGTCGATGTGTTCCCGACGTTGTGCGAACTGATTGGCATCGATAAGCCCCATTGGCTGGAGGGACGCTCGCTGATGCCGCTGGTGCGCGGCGAAGTCGAGGCGATCCACGATGCGATCTTCGCCGAGGTTAATTATCACGCCGCCTACGAGCCGATGCGGGCGGTCCGCACGCAGCGATACAAGTACATCAAGCGTTACGATGGCCGAAGCAAGCCTGTGCTGCCCAACTGTGATGATGGCCTGAGCAAGACACTGGTGCATGCCGACTGGATGGAACGCGGCGTGGAGGAGGAAATGCTCTTCGACCTGCTGCTGGACCCGCAGGAGTCGAACAACCTGATCGGGCGCCCGGAGATGCAACCCGTACTGGATGAGCTACGCGGCCGGCTCGATCAGTGGATGCGCCAAACCGATGATCCGCTGCTTCGCGGCCCGATCCCGCTGCCCGAAGGCGCCATTGCAACCCCTCCCGATCAGTACTCGCCAGAGCCGGCCAGGCCGGGGTGATCCATGCCGGGAAAAGGGGACAGGAAACTGTCAGGCCGCTGGTTAAACGCCGGGAGGCCGGCCATCAGGTATCAGCGCGCGATCGCATCTTGCCCGGGGCTTGCGTGGTGCGGGCTGTCACCGCCGCTGCATCTGGAGGGTGGCAAGACTGGTGGTGACGTCGTCGCTGTACTCGAAGATCTTGTCGATGCCGGTGACGAGAAAGACGCCCCAGAGATGCGTGCTCAGGCCGCACAGGACCACGCGGGTGTCGTTGTGAATCTGGCGCTTGCGGATCTGCAACAGCTTGCCGATGTTCGTTGAATTGAGCGTGGACACCGCCGCCAGATTGAGCACCACGTCGAGCCGCTGGTTCTGCAGCATCTGCTCAATCGCATGGGCATCCTCGGTGAATTGTGGGTCATCCGACAAGTGGGCGACAACTACGCTTTCCGACCATCGTTCAATCGGCACGGAACACCTCATTTCACCCCTGCCGACTAGGCTACGGCACCGGGTGGAGGTGTCAACTTGAAAGCTGGCAAAACGGCATTGAAAAGCGCCGATGCGAAATGGCTCAGAACGTGGCCAACGGCAAACCCCGCTGCTATGCCGTGTCCCTGTCCATACCGGATGCAGCCGCGGGTGGAGGCGCCGTCCGCGATCGCCCCCGGACAGGCTGCCGTCCGACCAACCGCCGGCCGGACGGCGCTGCCCGTGGGAACCAACCGCGCTCCATGATTTCAGGGTGACTCACTTCGTATCACCCATCATCGTCACCGCGACGATGACGGCATGCCCTGTAGAGAACGGCGTACCACGGCCTCATCCATGACGCGAAAAATCTGCGATGCTCGATTTTCCTGAGGATTTGAGGCAAAATCCTCGACGGCCCCGTTTTCGCCACCGCGCGCTGTGCGGGCGATTGGCCTCTGGCCGCATATGAAATGAGCACCTTCGACGAGATGCTGGCACTGGCCGAGAAGCTGGGGATCCAGCTTCGTCATGCCTCGCTTGGTGGCGATGGCGGGGGGCTGATCACGCTGCGCGGCCGGCGGCAGTTATTCATCGACCTCGATGCCGATCCCGCCGACCAGCTCGAAACCGTCGCCCGCGCCCTGGCGGCCGATCCATCCATCGATGAACTGTTCATTCGCCCCGATGTGCGCGAGTTGATCGAGCGCTACCGCTGAAGCGCATCCCGGATACCCGCCTGGTTCCCCGCCTGCCGAAGTGCTGCCGCTGTCTATACGGGCAGCAGAGATAACGCTGACAGTCAGGCAGACCGGCCAGCGATCGCCGCCCGCGGTTGTGGGGTGCTGGGTCTGGGACGTGTGGCTGGTGCTGGTGGCGCTGACCTTCTGCCTGCTGCTTCACAACGCCCAGCCAGTTCGCCAGCGCTGCATCTCACTGCCGGCAGTCTGGCTGTCGCCGGGCAGGCATCGGATGCCTAAGCTCCAGTGACATATCCATAAAAGAAGAGGGGTGGGACCATTGTCCCACCCCTCGGGGTATCACGACTGGTTGTCCGAAGCTCGGGATTACCGACGCTTGGACTTCTTGGTCGTCTTCTTGGCGACCTTCTTAGCGGCCTTCTTAGCGGTCTTGGCCTTCTTGGCGACCTTGCCGCCCGTCGTCGGACCGCCGGACAGGATAGCGGCGTGGGCCGCGGCCAGGCGGGCGATCGGGACGCGGAACGGCGAGCAGCTCACATAGTCCAGCCCCACCTCGTGGCAGAAGTGGACCGACTTGGGATCGCCGCCGTGCTCGCCGCAGATGCCGCACTTGAGCGTGGGGTTGACGCCACGGCCCAGCTCGACCGCCATGCGCACCAGCTTGCCGACACCGGACTGGTCGATGCTCTGGAACGGATCGCGCTCCAGGATGTTCTTGTCCAGGTAGTCGGGCAGGAAGGTGTTCACGTCATCGCGGCTGTAGCCGAAGGTCATCTGCGTCAGGTCATTGGTGCCGAAGCTGAAGAACTCGGCGGTCTGGGCCATCTCATCGGCGGTGAGGGCCGCACGGGGCACCTCGATCATGGTGCCGTACAGGTAGTCGACCTTGACCTTCTTCTCCTTCATCACCCGCTCGGCGGTCTCGACGGTGATCTTCTTGCAGAAGTCCAGTTCCGCCTTGGTGCCGGCCAGCGGGATCATGATCTCGGGCAGCACCTTGATGCGCTGCTTCTTGCACTCGCAGGCGGCCTCGATGATGGCCTGCACCTGCATCTCGAGGATCTCGGGATAGGTGATGGCCAGGCGGTCACCACGATGGCCGAGCATCGGGTTGGCTTCGTGCAGCTGGCTGACGCGGGCCTTGACCTGCTCGACGCTGATGCCCAGCGACTGGGCCAGCGCTTTCTGCTCCGACTCCTGATGGGGCAGGAATTCGTGCAGCGGCGGGTCGAGCAGACGCACGGTGACCGGCAGGCCCTTCATCGCCTTGAAGATGCCGATGAAGTCCTCGCGCTGGTAGGGCAGCAGCTTGGCAACCGCCTTCTTACGATCCTCGGTATTGGTGGCGAGGATCATCTCCCGCACGTGATGGATGCGCTGCGGATCGAAGAACATGTGCTCGGTACGGCACAGCCCGATACCCTCGGCGCCGAACCCACGAGCGACTTCCGCGTCGTGCGGCGTGTCGGCGTTGGTGCGGATCTTGAGGGTGCGGTACTTGTCGGCCCACTTCATGATCGTGGCAAACGGACCGGTGAGCTCCGGTTCGACCGTGGGAACCTTGCCTTCCATGACTTCACCGGTCGACCCGTCGATCGACAGGTAGTCATCGGGGCCGTAGGTCTTGCCATTGATGGTGAGCTTGCGGTTCTTGGCGTCGATCTGGAGGGCGCCGGCGCCGGCGATACACGGAGCACCCATGCCGCGGGCGACCACGGCGGCGTGCGAGGTCATGCCACCGGTGCTGGTGAGGATACCCTCCGAGACGTGCATGCCGCCGATGTCGGCCGGCTCGGTTTCGCGACGCACGAGGATGACCTTCTCGCCGTTCTGGACGCGCTCTTCGGCTTCGTCGGCCGTGAAGGCCAGCT
>CAYNMV010000041.1:0-39463 GCA_964398315.1 uncultured Tepidisphaeraceae bacterium
CAGATCAAGGCCTACGCCGCCGGCCAGCCGATTGAGAAGATCAAGTTCCCCCACGAGATCGTCAACAACCTCTTCAGCCACAACTCCGCCATCGGCCCCAACGGCTACAACGAAGAGGAGCAGAAGATGGTCAACGAAACCCGCAAGATCTTCGGCGATGCCAGGGTGATGGTGACCGCCACCTGCGTGCGGGTACCGGTGCCGCGGGCGCACTGCGAGAGCATCAATCTCGAGTTCGAGCGCCCGATGACACCCGAACAGGTCCGTGAGATCCTTGCCCAGGCCCCCGGGGTGAAGATCGTGGATGATGTCGCCACCAACACCTTCCCCATGCCCAGCCTTGCCAGCGGCCAGGATGATGTGCTGGTCGGCCGCATCCGCCAGGATCAGAGCCGGGATGATGGCCGCGGCATCGATCTGTTCGTCGCCGGCGACCAGATCCGCAAGGGCGCTGCGACCAACTCGGTGCAGATCGGCGAGCGGCTGGTGTAACAGGCCGCTGGTGTAACAGCCGTCCGGCCAGTCAACGCCCGCCGGGTCAGTGCATCACAAGCAACACCTGTGTATGCTTCGGCTGAAGTATCACAGGTGTTGCTTGTTTTGGGAGCATCCGCTGGGCACCAGGCTCGCTTCAGTTCAATCCCCTGGCCTGCCTTGCCCCAGCCCAATGAAAGACGCCGCCGCCCCCGTGAAGCCGCTCATCGACGTTGTCATCCCCGCCTTCAATGAAGAGCAGTCCATCGGCAAGGTGCTGCGCGACCTGCCACGGGACATGGTGCGCCATGTGGTGGTGGCGGATAACAACTCAACCGACCGGACGGCCGAGGTAGCACGGGCCGCGGGGGGAATCGTGGTGCCGGCGAAGCGACAGGGGTATGGGTCGGCCTGCCTGGCGGGGCTGGCATGGCTGGCGGCCCTGCCGGCGGCGGAGCGGCCGGGGATTGTCGTGTTTATCGATGGGGATTACTCGGATCATCCCGAGCAGTTGCCCGAGGTGGTGCGGCCGATTCTCGAGGGGCGGGCAAACCTGGTCATCGGATCACGGATGCTGCGCCAGCAGCCAGCCGGAGCGCTGCTGCCGCAGGCAGTGTTTGGCAATGCCCTGGCCTGCTTCCTGATCGAATCACTGTTCGGACAGCGCTACACCGATCTGGGGCCCTTCCGGGCGATCACCTGGGAGGCGCTTCAATCGCTGGATATGTGCGATCCGAATTACGGCTGGACGGTCGAGATGCAGGTCAAGGCGGCCCGGCGGGGGCTGCGCAGCGTGGAGGTGCCGGTGGATTACCGCCCGCGCATCGGGCAGAGCAAGATCACTGGCACCGTCTCCGGCTCCGTGCGGGCCGGCTACAAGATCCTGTGGACGATATTCCGCTATGGGATCAGACGATGAGGCGGCCGGCCGGAAAGGCCAGCGCACCAAGCCGCCGGCCACCGGGACGGCGAGCATCCCGGTGGCCGGCGTGATTTGGACACGCCCGCACAAGCAGCAAGCGCATGAGCGGAAGGCGTGAGGGGCAAATCCACCGTGAGCGGTCAGGTGGGGTTGGCCGACTCCAGGTTGTCCTGTTGGCCTGGTTCACCACCCTGCCTGGATGATTCGGGATTGTTTTTCCGCTTGGCCCGGCCGCCCGATTCCATGCCACCCTTGCGGCCGATGGCGGCCATGTGCTCACGGTTCTGGCTGACGACCATGCCGCCTTTTCGGCCGGCCTCACGGGCCTCTTCGGCGGTGAATTCGTGGGCGGTGCCCTTGGCGTGGGCAGCCCGCCCGCCCTTGCTGGCGATTTCCCTCTGTTTCGCCGCATCCATCGACGCGAAACCGCGTTTGCTTGTCCCTGCCATGATTCGCACTCCTTTAGCGCTGGTAGGCCACAAAAATGACTCGTCTCGGGTAACTGGTACGACTGTCGCCTCTCCCTCAGACAGCGACAACCCGACCGTCCTCTACGGGAAACATGCAAGTTCCGTGCGAGACGGACTATGATAAACCACATAACCCCCCCGGGAAGGGGTAGTTTGCCAGCCTGATGTGCCCGGATTGAGCGGGCACACCGCCCTGCCGCCAGCGCACTGACATCGGCGATGGCCACCCACCCGCCAGGAGGCAGGGGACTCGTCCCTTTTGAAAGGGAAATGTAAGGATGTGTACTTGGCGAACCGCGGCCGGTGATTTACAGTAAGTCGGTTATCAACATAGCTTTCGAGGATCTCATGGAAAATCAGGACAACACCATTCAGTACGATGACTTTGCCAAGCTTGACCTGCGTGTAGCGACGGTGGTTGAGTGCCAGCCGCACGATAACGCCGACAAGCTGCTGGTCCTCCAGATCGATCTGGGAGGCGAGCGTCGGCAGATTTGTGCCGGCCTCCGTCAGCATTACCAGCCGGAGCAACTTGTTGGCAAGCAAATTGTCGTGGTCGCCAACCTCGCACCGCGTCAGATGCGCGGGCAGGTCAGCCAGGGCATGCTGCTGGCGGCGACCGATCCATCCGGCAAGGTGATCGTCATCTCCCCCAGTGAGCCCGTCGCCGCGGGAGCGAAGGTGAGCTAGGAAAACGCGCGACTGCCGATGTGCCGTTTGCCATTGGGCCGCCCTGGCCACGATCAGCAGGGCGACGGCTCAGTCGCAAGTGACACATCGCACACTCACGATGCTTCGAGAACTCCACATCTCCAATCTCGCCGTCATCGCCGATGCGCGCATCGAACTGGACCCGGGCTTGAACTGCTTCACCGGGGCAACCGGGGCGGGCAAGAGCCTGGTCATTGGCGCGATCGAGGTGCTGCTGGGCCTGCGCAGCCCGGCGGAGATGTTGCGCAGTGGCGTGGATGAGGGACGGGTCTCGGGCGTCTTTGAAATCAAGAGCCCTGCCCTGCTCCAGCGCATCGAAGCGGCCACCGATGTGCCGGTCACGCAGGATGGCGGCGAGCTGCTGCTCACCCGCCGGTTGTATGCTTCGGGGCGCAGCTCGATCGCCCTCAATGGCAATCCGATTACCCTCGGCATGCTCAAGCAGGTGGCCGAGCACCTGGTCGATGTGCACGGCCAGCATGATCACCAGTTCCTGCTCAAGCCGTCCAACCAGCTCGATGTGCTGGATCATTTCGGCCAGCTTGACGACCTGCGCCGGCAGTACCACGAGGTCTATCTCAAGCTGCAGGAGGCAAGTGCCCGCCTCGAGGAGCTGACCGCCAACCGCACCCTGCGCGAGCAGCAGCTCGACCTGTACCGCTTTCAGGCGGGTGAAATCGACAAGGCGGAGCTGAACCCCGGCGAGTACGAGGAGTTGCAGGCCCGCTCCACCGTGCTGCACCACCTGGGGAAGCTGAAGAAGGACACCTCGGCCACGTACGCGGCCCTGTACGAAGCCGATGGATCGGTGCTGGAACGCCTGAAAATGATGGCGGCGGTGCTGGCGGAACTGACCGAGCTGGATCACAGCCTCAAGCCCATCGCACAGTCGATGCGTGACTCCACCATCGCACTGGAGGAGACGGCATTTGACCTGTCGCGCTATCTCGATCGGCTTGACCTGGATCCGGCCGAAAGTGCTGAGGTGGATGACCGGCTCAACACCCTCAACCGTGTACTCAGCAAGTACGGCGGCACGATGGAGGACACCCTCGCCTACCGTGAGGAGATTGGCCGTAAGATTGCCGAACTGGAAAAGGCCACCGACGATTTCGCCTCGCTTGACCGCACGATCCCGCCGCTGGAAAAGCGGCTCAAGGAACTGGGGGCCGACCTGGCCCGGCGCCGCCGCGAGACCGCCAAACGCCTTGCGCCCCTGATCGAGGCGCAGTTGGCCGAGCTGGGGATGGACAAGGCGCGGTTCTTTATCGATCTGCAGGCGCTGGAATCCCCCGCCCCATCCGGGCTGGATCAGGTGGAGTTCATGGCCCAGACCAACCCCGGCCTGACCCCTCAGCCGCTGCGCAAGATCGCATCCGGCGGCGAGCTGTCGCGCATCATGCTGGCGCTGAAGGGCATCCTGGCCGACTCCGACCGCATCAGCGTCCTGGTGTTCGACGAGATCGACGCCAATGTCGGCGGGCGCCTGGGAAGCGTCATCGGCCGCAAGCTTCGGCAGCTGGCAAGTTTGCACCAGGTGTTGTGCATCACACACCTGTCTCAAATCGCCAGCTACGCCGACCGCCACCTGACCGTCCGCAAGCAGGTGCAGGGCGATCAGACCGTGACCACCGTGCGGCTGATGGAAGGTGATGAGCGCATCACCGAACTGTCCGAGATGATTGGCGGCCAGCGCATCACCGAGACCACCCGCGCCCAGGCCCGCGAACTGCTCGATGCCGCCCGGGCCGACATCGCGCCACCTCCCAGCGCCAATGGCAAAGCGGCGAAAAAGACCCCGGCCCAGCGCAAGTCATCCGGCAAACGGGGCGCACGGAATGCGTAGCGCGCCATGGGCGTAACGCGAAGGGCATAACGCGTTACCCAAGACCTCTCCTACCCCTTCACCGCACCGAGCTGAATACCCTTCACCAGGTATTTCTGGAGGAAGACAAACAGCAGGATCATGGGCACGACGCTCATGGTCACAGCCGCCATCAGCATGTGCGTGCTCTGGCCGCGGGATGAGTCGAAGTACATCAGGCCGATGGGCAGGGTGTACTTGGCCTCGCTCTTGAGCATGACCAGGGGCCAGAAGAACGAGTTGTAGTTCCCCATGAAGGTGAAGATGGTCAGCGTGATCAGCCCCGGCCGAGCCAGGGGCAGGATGATATCCCAGAAAAGCCGCCACTTGGTGGCGCCGTCGATCTCGGCGGCCTCATCGAGGCTGGAGGGGATCGTCAGCATGAACTGGCGGAGCAGGAACGTGCCGAATGCGCTGAACGCCGCCGGCAGGATCAGCCCGACGAAGGTATCGACCAAGCCGAGCGTGATCATGATCTGGTAGTTCGGGATCATCATCACCAGCCCCGGGAGCATCATCGTGGACAGGTACAGCAGGAACACCTTGTCGCGTCCCTTCCATTGCAGGCGGCTGAAGCTGAAGGCCGCCATCGCGCTGGTCATCACCTGCAGGAACGTCACCCAGGAGGCGACAAAAAGGCTGTTGGCGTAGAAGCGCTCAAAGTTGATCCCGCGCTGGTTCACATCGGGATTCTCCTCATCGAAGACGTCCACATAGTTGTGCCACTGGAACTTGGCGGGAATCCAGTTGTCGCTGGCCACCTCGCCGGGTGTCTTCAGACTGGTGAGCACCATCCAGGTGAATGGCAGGATCATCAGCAGTGCCATGCCGGTCAGGACCAGGTGCAGCCCGCCGGTGGCCAGCATCGGCCTGACAAACCGGCCGCCGCGCGCTTCGGCGACGGCAACGCCCGTCAGCTTGCTGGCATACGGCATGACGGACGCCGGCTGCGTGTTCTGCTCAACTTGTGGGCCGGAATCAAAAGTGCTCATGGCAGTGATGATTGCGCGCTGTGCATGACCGGGCTTAGGCGGCCGTGCCTAACGCGCAATTTCCTAATCGTTGACGTACTTGTTGCCGAACTTCCAGTTGAACAGCGTGACCACAAGGACCATGAGGAACAGCGTCCAGGCCACGGCCGAGCTGTAGCCGAGCCGACCGGTTTCGAAGCCTTCGGTATAGATGAAGAACGCCAGCGTTGTCGTCTGGCCGGCCGGTCCGCCGTTGGTCATCACGCGGGCCATCTCGAACCCGCCCTGGAGGCCGCCGATCACGCCCATCACGACGATGAAGAAGGTCGTGGGGGCCAGCTGCGGCCAGGTCACGCTCCAGAACTTCTGGAAGCGGGAGGCGCCGTCGATGTCGGCCGCCTCGTACAGTTCCTGCGGTACGTTGGTCAGCGCTGCCAGGTACAGCAGCATGTTGTTACTGCCGATAGCGCCCCAGAAGCTCATGATCATGATTGAGGGCTTGGCCCATTTGAGGTCGGTAAGCCACTCCGGCGGGGCCAGCCCCTCGTGCGCCGCCCAGGCAGGCAGGCTGGACAGCACACTGGCGATCCCCAGCAGCACCATGTAGGCCACCATGACCACTGCCCCGAGCATGAGCCCCCCGCCGACCCCCACCATGGGCCGGGCGACGAACACACGCTCGGCCCGCAGGGCACGGCCCCACTGCCACGCCGCCAGCAGCAGCGCTGCCACCACCGTGACCAGCGCCATGTTCCGGCCGACGCGAATGGCCGGGCCGGTCAGCGCGATGGCCGTCGGGCTCATGCGGTCGCGTTCCATGCCCGCCTGCACCGAGGCGACGTACTGATCCATGTTGACGAAGAAGCTGCGCTGGACATCGCCCTGGTCGGCCACGTGTGCCGGGACCGAGCGCAGGACGGAGAAATCGATCACGTTAAACCAGCTCAGCGCCAGCACCGCCGGCAGCAGGACCAGGCCCGCGCCAATCAGCGTGCCGCCCCAGCCCACATCGCCGTCTTCCCACAGGCGGCGCAGCTTGGCAAAGGCCCATCCGAGCAGGAGCACGATCAGGCCAATGCAGACCCAGGCCGCCCCCTGCCACATCCCCACCGAGCTCTGCTGCACGGTGCGGCCGAAAGCCTCCAGCGGCGCGGTCAGCGCGAAGGTGAGTGGTCCGGTGGTGCTGTAGAGCTTCTTCCACAGCAGGTAGGTTGCCACACCAGCCGTAAAGTGGGGCACGTAAAACAGCGTCCGGTAGACCGAGGTGCCGCCAACCGTCCCCAGGATCAGAATGCCACAGGCCAACCCGCCGATCAGCAGGAACATGGCGCTGGCGCCAAGGCCCTGCGCCGCCAGCAGCACGGTGCTGGCGACCAGCCCCGCCGCGGCGATCAGTCCCACCCACACGCGGTTGCTGCCGCCGCGCAGATCCTTGCTCAGCAGGATGGCGGCCATGAGGCTGGCAGCGATGGAGAACGGCATGCCCATCATGAAGAACAGCGTGTTGCCCAGGAAGCGCCAGAAGTCATTCTGCTGGAGCAGGCGAATGAAGTTGGCCAGGCCGACGAATTTAATCTCGGCCTCGGGCTTGAACATGTTGTGCAACTTGAGGTCCCAGTTGCTGAAAGCCAGGACCATCGAGAAGACCAGCGGGATGGCGGTGAAGGCCAGGAACCCCAGGATATTGGGCGCCAGGAACGTGATACCGTAGAAGAGGTTACGGCGCTCGCGGGCGCGGCTGGCTTTACGGTTGAGCGCCTGGATATCCGCCTCGGTGTAATCCGGGCGGGTCACAGGGAATGACGGCTGCTCAGCCGCGAAGGGCGACTCGGGTGTGCCGCCTGGTGGAGGGGTGCGTAATGACATCTACTTCACCCAGCCTTTGTGCTTGTAGTATGCGCGATAGAATGGGTTCTCAATCCAGTTCAGCGGAATCCGGATTTCCTCAGGCACGGACTGGCCGGGATGGGCCGCCTCGAACTCCGAGATTTTCCGTTTTAGCTCATCGATCTGCTGCTGACGTTTCCAGAGGGCGTCATAGCGCGGCTGCAGATCGGGATTCTCCTTCAGCGTGCGCTGCATCTCGGCATTCATCTCCGCGTTTGCCGCATGGGCCGTGCGCTCAGCCGTCTCATAGCCGGCCAGGGGCGTGCTTTGCATGTACTTGTTGTGCGCATCGTACTCAATGCGACTGGCGGTGCGCGTCAGGATGAATGGGCTGTAGCTGCTGCTGATGGCGATCGTTTCGGCGATCTCAGCATAGGCCGTGTGAACATCCCACTCATTGGGATATTCCCTGGGCCGGGCGTACTCCTCGCTGCGCGTGTAGACGGGATTGGGCGGCAGCGCATCGCCGTCTTTCACGATCTGCATGTTGTAGGTTTCGCTGGCCAGGAACGCCAGGAAGTACTTGGCCAGGTCCTTGTGCGGCGAGCCTTCGTAGATCATCGCCGCCCGGGTGCCGATCTGGGTGTTGCGGAATCCACCGTGCGGCGGCTCGGACACACCATAATCCAGCAGCGGCTGCCCGCGGCGCAGCCGCTCGGCATCGTACTTGCGGAACTCGATCAGCAGGTAGCGGCCGGTCCACATCATGGCCACCTGGCCGCGCTCGGGCTGGAAGTTATTGTTGAAAAGCTGGGCGGTCAGGCCGCCGTAGCCCGATTCGACGCTGAACCCCGAGCGGTCGCTGTCGGTTGGGAACAGGCGGTCCTCAAACGTCCACTTGCGCATCAGCCGCAGCGCCTCGATGTGGGCTGGCTCATCCAGCGTGGCACGCGTTCCGGTTTCGTTGAAGCGCGATCCGCCCAGGCTGGCGCGCAGCACGTCCACCGGGAGGGTATCAGCAAAGAAAACGGTCTGGCGCGTCCGGCCCTCGTTGGCCTTGCGCACGAACTCCTTGCCCCGCCGCTCAAACTCCTCAATGGTCCACTGCCGCGGGGGCAGCTCCTGGCCATATTGCCGGAATGCCTCGCGGTTCACGAAGTACGCCGATGCGTTGACATTGCACGGGAACTGATACTGCCGCAGGTTGCCGTTCTCATCCGGTATGGTCAGGTCGGGAACGATCGCCGGATAGGTCTTGGACGGATCGAATCCCAGTTCCAGGCCCCACTCAGTCACATCGTGATTCAGTCCGATGGCCCGGAAATACCACATGTCGCTGCCGGTGACATCCTGGATGTCGCCGGCCACCCCGCTGACGCCCTGCACCACCTGCTTGGTGATGTCACGGTTGCCCATGTCCAGCACCAGCTTCGCCTTGGGAAGGCGGACCACCAGCGGATAGGCCACCGGCGGAGGCGACTGGCGCTGTGTAACGGCCTCATATATCAGTTTCAGGTCAGCGCTGCGCGGCTGGAACTTTTCATCGAGCACGTCCTTGAGGATGGTGTTGCGTGCCACGAAGCGCTCGACTTCGTCGGCATTATTCAGCGTGAACTCCTCGTAGTGCCCCTGCTCGACCATCCACTGGTGAAAGAGCATCACCTGGTCAATGCGGGCCGGGTTCGCATCTGTCACCCAGTAGATGACCGGCACATCACTGCGGGAATCAGGCATGCTGAGGCCAACCAGCATGCTGAACCCGATCAGGATCAGCAAAATGACGGCAAACAAATACTTCAAAATCGAGTCTCCGCGCTTGGGACAACGCCTTTCACCTTATCGAATCGCCGGGAAGGATTCCACCCGCAGGATCGGGCTGCGCACAGCCACGATGGGGTAAAGGGCGGGCGCATGCCCAGGCTGGAAACGGGCCGTTATTCCTGCGGAATACCCCGATCCGCCCGACGGCCGTCTGGCAGGTGCTTGCCATCGCCGCCATCGGGCGGATGGGGAAGGTTGGGCGACATCATGTTGGCCTACTGCGGTCGCTCACACCCCCACACCGCGGGCCAGGAAGCCGCCATCCACGATGATGGTTTCGCCGTTGGTGTAGCTGGCGCTGGGGCTGATGAGGTAGATCGCCGCCCCGACAAGCTCCTCAGCCCGGCCGAAGCGGTCCATGGGGGTGTGCTGCCTGAGCCACTGGCCGCGCGGCGTGCCCTCGATAAGGGGACGGTTCAGGTCTGTGGGGAAGACCCCCGGTGCGATGCCGTTGACGCGGATGCCGTACTGGGCCCACTCGTTGGCCAGGCCGCGGGTCAGGCCCATCACACCGCTCTTGCTGGCGGCATAGGCCAGCACTTCGCTGAGGCTGATGAAGCTGTTGAGCGAGGCGATGAACACGATGCTGCCACGCTCGCCCTGGGCATTGGGCTGCTGATCTTTCATGATCTTGCCGGCCTCGCGGGCGACGATGAAGCTGCCGGTCAGGTTGATCCTGATGATGCGCTCGAAATCAGCGGTCGGCATCTCCAGCGATGGCACTTTCGTAATCACGCCGGCGGCGTTGATCACCGCATCCACCCGCCCGTACTTCTTGACGGTGAAAGCCAGGGCATCCTGCACGCTCTTGTCATCAGCGACATTGATGGGCGTGGCATCATGATCGCCGCCGTGGGCGGCCAGCTCCTGCTTGATGGCGGCAACCTTGTCGGGATTGGTCGATCCCGCCACGACCTTGGCGCCGGCTTGGGCGCACCCCAAGGCGATGGCGCGGCCGATGCCGCTGGTTCCGCCAGTCACCAGGCAAACCTTGCCACTGATATCAAAGCCTGAATATGCCATGACTCTGTATGCTCCTTGTCCTGAAAGTCGAACGGGCAGGGTACGACGGCCGCATCCCGGACGCAAATCTCCCCGGCGGCAAGTGCGCATCGGGGGTGCGAAACCGGTCGGAATTGTCGGGGTTTAAGCCAACTCCTGCTGATATACTCAGCAGGCATGATGCGACTGCTCGCGTGCTATCTCCTCCTGATGACCTGCCCCGCCCTGCTGGCGCAGACAACCGGGCCGGCGCAAAGCGATCGGCAGGCGATTGAGGGACGCTGGGTGGTGCGGGCTACGCCGGTTGACGCATCGCGCCAGGCCGATGCGATCGAGGCGGACCATGTCCTCACCTTTCGCACCCGACAGGTATGGGTTGAAGGCCCGCTTGGCCAGGACTTCGGCCCCACTTCCTACGAAACCGCTGGCCCGGATTTCCGCATGATCTTCCGGCACGAGAAGCTGGGTACCGTCCTGTGGGCCGGCGAAACCAACGATGATTCCATCCGCGGCATCATCCGCTGGACGCGCAAGGATGGCGCGATCCTGACATATCGCTTTGAGGGGCAGCGGGGAAAGGAACAGGGATGACACCTGGCGTGCGTCGCGCGTAACACGCAATGCATGCAGCCGGCACGTTGCGCATCACGCAGTGTCTTACTGAATCTGCGGCAGTTCGCCGCTCAATTGCAGTTCAACCACCTGCAAGAGCTGGTCGGGATTGACCGGCTTCATAAACAGCGGCGGCAGCTCCCGCCGCTTGAGCGTTTCCATGCGATCCTGGATCTGCTCGGGCGGCAGGCCGGTCAGCAGGATCACCGGCAGCGCCTGGCGATGTTCATGGACGTAGTTCAGCACCGCAAACCCATCTTCCCCCGGCATTTGCAGGTCCAGCAGCAGCAGGTCGATGCGCTGTGACTTGAGAGCCTGCACCGCCGCATGGCCATCGGCGGCCTCCTCAACATCATACCCCGCGCTGCGCAGATAAACCGCCAGCCCCTTGCGCTCAACGGACGAATCATCGCACACCAGCACTCGATACCCGCCTGGCGGTTCCACCATATGTCCACAGCATATCCACCAGATGTGGTGGGTGTGAAGTAACAAAGTTCGACACGAAAATGGTGGCCTCCCCCGCGGTGGATGCTGCAGAGCCGAAAAATCTTCACAGCATCACCCGTGGCCGCGATCGACACCGCATATTCCACAACTTCTGATCACAGCATCAGTTAAGGGAAGTCCTGGCACATGCCATTAAAATGAGCCTCCCACCGGGCGAAAAAAATCAGATGATTTTGTGCGATTCGTCCTTGCCTTTGTCGAAAAATCTAATAAGATACTTTTGTCTTATTAAAAGGAGTTTGTCCGATGCTCACCCAAACCGCTAAATACGCCCTTCACGCCCTGATCTATCTCACCCAGCAGCCGGATGATGACTATCATCAGGCCTGCCGGATTGCCGAGCAGATCAAGGTGCCGGCGAACTACCTAGGCAAGACCCTGCAGAAGCTTGCCCGCGCCCGCCTGGTAGACAGCCAGAAGGGCCTGCACGGCGGCTTCCGGTCGGCTCTGCTGCCCGAGCAGGTGCGTATCTATGATGTGCTTCGCGCCATCGACGCCCTGCCGGCGGATGTGGAACACCCCTGTACCTGCGATGAAGAGGATGCCCGTGAGTTGCGATGCCTGTGCGCACGCTTCAACCGCATCAACCGCATGTACGAGAACTTCCTCAAGGAGACGACGCTGGCCAGCCTGATGAGCGATGAAGAGCCGATGCTGCACACCCCCAAGGCCGACAAGGAAACCGCCGAGAAGCAGCGGGCAGGCTTCGAGCAGGAACTGCAGCAGGTCCTGTCGATCTGACAATCGCACCACACCTGTCAACGAAAAAGCCCACGGTTGATGCCGTGGGCTTTTTCGTTGACTGCCGGGATTCCGTCAGTCGTTCACCAAGTCGCATTTCACTAGGCCGCATCTCAGCGGGCAGCCTTCATCGCGGCAATCACGCGGGGACTGACACCGTTGTCGCGCAGCTCCTGCTCATCGGCCGCGGTGAGATTGAACGTTGCGCCGCTCTGGTGGATGCGGTTGATGATCACCTCATCGCTGGTGTTGCGCATGGTCCAGTTGATGACATCCTGCCTGGTGACGGTATACCCGGTGGCCGAAGCACGGGAATCGCGCGGTTCGTAGCTGGAGCGGGCGCGTTCCTTCTTCGCATCCGCCTTGTCCATCTCATTGCCGACGATATAGCCGCCCCCCGCGCCAACCAGGCCGCCGATCACCGCGCCGGTGCCGGCATGCCCCGACTGATGCCCAATGACCGCCCCCAGCGCGGCCCCGCCGATGCCGCCGGCGGCGGCCCCGGTCCCGGCCTTGGTCTGGCACCCGATCACACCCGCTGCCAGCAGGCCGGCAACGACAAACTGTGCAAACTTCTGGTAACGCATGATGAAGTCTATGACGCGATATGCGCTGCTTTCTCTATCGGCACACCCTCGCGGCCGTGATGAACGCCCTTCCCTGGCACAATGTCGGTTTCCTGCGCTGGACCAAGGCACGCGATTGCACAAAACGAGGGCGTGAAGGCGGAACTCTTGCAGCGGCGGAACGGACGAAAGGCGCTGGCTCAGCGCTTGCGTCATTGCATGCTGGGCTGGCAACCTGCCTGGCGTTTGTCGCAGCGCGGTGAATCAGCGCGCTGTCCATGCCTATCGCTCGCTGATGCGCTCGATATCCGCACCCACGGCCATCAGCTTCTGCTCGATCTTCTCGTAGCCGCGGTCGATGTGGTAGACGCGGTCAATGCGGGTCTGGCCGCGGCCGACAAGGCCGGCCAGGACCAGCGCCGCCGAGGCGCGCAGGTCGCTGGCCATCACGGTCGCTCCCTGCAGTTCCTTCACGCCCTGGATGACGGCGGTGGCGCCTTCCTTGCGGATGCGGGCACCCATGCGATTCAGCTCACCCACATGCAAAAAGCGGTCGGGGAAGATGCGCTCGGTGATAACGCTCATCCCGTCGCTCAGGCACAGCAGCGCCATGAGCTGGGCCTGCAGATCGGTCGGGAAGCCGGGATACGGCTGGGTGGTCATCTCGATCGCATTCAGGCGACGGCTGGAGCTGACAAAGATCGTGCCATTCTGACGCTCCACCCGCACGCCCACCTCATCGAGCCGGTCGGTGACGGCGATCAGGTGATCGAGATTGCAGTGCTTCAGTTCCAGCTCGCCGTTGGTGATCGCGGCGGCAATCATGAAGGTGCCGCACTCGATGCGGTCGGGGATGATGCGGTGCTCGCAGCCGCTCAGCTTCTCAACCCCTTCGATGCGCATCTCCGGCGTGCCGTGGCCTTTGATCCGCGCGCCCATCTTGATGAGCATGTCCGCGCAGTCGACGACTTCCGGCTCGCAGGCCGCGCCGACCAGGACGGTTTCACCCTCGGCCAGGGCGGCAGCACACATGACGTTGATGGTCCCCAGCACGGTCGGGCCCTGGGCGCCGCCGAGGTACATGCGCGTGCCCTTCAGCCGGCCACGCACCTCGCCGACGATGTTGCCGCCTTCGGTGCGGAACTCAGCGCCAAGTTTCTGCAATCCGCGCACATGCAGATCGACCGGGCGGTCACCGATCGCGCAGCCGCCGGGGATCGACACAATGCACTTGCCTCTTTTTGCCAGCAGCGGCCCGAGCACGCAGATGCTGGCGCGCATCGTCTTGACGATGTCGTAGCGGGCTTCAACCTTCGATTCATCCTGGACTTCGATGTCCAGCGGGCCGTTGAGGGCGGGGTGATTGGCCACCGCGCTTTTGCCGGCGGTTTCGTGGCGGTACACGTGAGCGCCCAACTCGCCCAGCAGCCTGCACATTGAATCGATATCACTGAGTCGAGGAACGCCGTGGAGGGTGGTTTTCCCCTCGGCCATCAGCGAGGCCGCGAGGATCGGCAGCGCGCTGTTCTTGCTGCCGGAGATTTCAATCGCGCCCTTGAGACGGTTGCCGCCGCGGATGAGAAAGCTGTCCATTTCCTGGCCCTTCCATAGGCCCCGAAGGCCCGAAAAAACGCGCCCGATGAAGAACGCGGCCGCCGCCACACCCGAAAACGAACGGGGAGCGGACTTTTTCGGTCTATCGGCCAGTCCATTGGCCGACGATCAATCTCCAGACTGATATACTGGATTGCCCGGTTTATCGGCCGGCCACACCTGTTGCAGGTGGGCAGGAACGATACGCGGGGTATTGTCACGAGTTCGTCGGCGCATTTCAAGCCAAAGATGGTGATTTCGCCAATCCGCCAAAATCGACACCCCACCACAGGACTGATAGACTCCCGGCGGAAAGGGGCGTGCCGCATGACCTGTGCCGCGCGGATTTCCGTCGTTCTCCTGCTGCTTTTGCCGACACTTGCCACAGCGCAGGATGCGCCAGCCACCCAGCCGCGACGGGAAGTCGTGGCGGAGGTGCTCGGCCAGCCGGTCTACCGGGATGAACTGCCCCAGCCCGCCCGGGCGCTCAAGGGCATCGACGACTATTCTTCGGCGATCTCGCAGCGCATCATCGGACCATTGGCCCAGGGGTACCGAAACGAGCACAAGGCGGCACTGGAGCCAACCGAGGCGGAGCTGGCCCGGGCGGCGGCATATTTCGATCAGAACGCTGCGCGCAGCCGCGAGGAGGCCCGGCCCGAGCGAGAGCGGGACTTGCGCGAGATCGAAGCCAGGCTGGCGCAGCCAGACCTGACGCCGGCTGAACGCCAGAAGCTCGAGATGCGTCGCAATGTGCTGGAGCAGTTGACGCTGTCGCGGGAGGCTATGAAGCAGCGGATAGCGGAACTGGAGACACAACTGGCAGCCCTGCCGCCGGATGATCCTGGGCGCCTGATGCTGTCCATGCGCAAGCAGGGGTTGGAGTTCGAGCTTGAGCCGCAGGGACGGATGCTGGCCGAGATGTTCGTGCCGGGGTGGAAATTCCAGCGCCATCTCTATGAGCGTTTCGGCGGCGGGCGCGTTTTATGGCAGCAGGGTGGCATCGAGGCGTTCGATGCGATGAACGCGTGGATCGAATCGGAAGAAAAGGCCGGCCGGCTCAAGTTTCATGATCCGCATGTGCGCGAGGCGGTTTATCTCTACTGGAACGTCGATCATGGCCCGTTTCTGTCGGACAAGCCAAAGCAGATCGAGGAATTCCTGAACCCGCCGTGGCTGAAAGAGCCAGCGCCGACCATCCAGGCGGCCCCCTCACCATGAGTGCCGCGTCGAAGCCGAGTCAGTCACGCAGGCGGCAGGCGAAGGCGGGATCCTGCCTGAGCCACTCAAGCACGCGCTCAACATTCGATTCGCAGGAATGGACCGCATCCACTGCCAGGAGCGGCTGTGCCCAGGGTGTGTACTCCCTGCGCCGCTGCTGGACATCTGCCCAGGTCGGCTCGGGGAAGTTCGCCACCAGGTCGCGCTGGCGAGTTTCCAGCCGGGTTCGATGCAGCGCCTCGTCTGAGCAGTGACATTCAACGATCGCCAGCGCAGCCCTGTGCCGGGCGGCAAGCGACCGCCACATCGACTTGGCGGGTTCCACGGCATTGACCGCATCGACAATGACGTCCTGGCCCAGCGACAGGTGATCATCGGCAAGGGTTTCAGCCACCAGGTATGCGGCCAGGCCGGTTTCAAACCCCGGGGCAATGCCTGCGCGCAGAATCGCCGACTCAATCGGATCCACCGACAGCACACCAATCCCCAGGCGCTGTCCCAGTGCCCGCGCCAGCGCACTCTTACCGGTTGCCGGCAGCCCCGAGAGGACCAGCAACATCGGCCGTGCCGGCTGATCTTTCCGTGTCATGTGCGGCATCGTAGCGTCTCAGGCAGGCCGATCCCATCCCGGCCCGCCGCTGGCGTTGCCGCGCCACACGCTGGGATTTTTGAGTAGAATGATCCCGATGAAGGGGATCCTGCCGGGTGCTGTGGTGGTGATGCTGCTCGTAGCGGTTGGGGCGTGGTGGCTGCTGCGCGCACCCGAGCCGGTGGTGACCGAGCCGCCGGCGGCGACCCAGCCGGTGGAAGCGCTGTCGGAGGAGAACACGGCACCGGCCACCCAGCTGCGGGTGGTGGCCAGCTATCTCGATCTCGTGCGCGAGATTGATCCGGTGTATGCGACCGCCCAGCGGCTGGATCATGTTGTGAAGTTCGCCGAGTCGGCCAAGCTGGTGATCGAGCGGCCGCTGTACGTGGATGCGTGGCGGGATTTGTGGATCACGCATCCCGATGCACCGCCGATCGAGCAGACATTGAAGTCCGCGGCGCAGGAACAGGTGCATATCGTGCCGGTGCGGGTACGGTACGTGCGCCGCGTGCCGGCCGGGCGCGGGGCGCTGCTGCCGGCGGTGGTGGCCGAGCATGCGGATGGACGTTTCGAGCTGATCCGCCCCACCGGCGAGCGTGAGACGCTGCCGGAGCGACCCTATCTGTGGTCGCGGGCAGTCGACTGGCAGGAGATGACCCTGGTGCCCACCCGCACCGGCGTGAGTGTGCTGCAGTTCACATCACCGGCAACCGAGCAGTATTTTGACTTTGCCGAGCGGGGATTGATCGAGCTACGCGATGATGAGGAGGCAACGCCGCCAACGCTGATCCCCGATCTGCGCGGGGTTCTGGCGTTCATCCCGGCCGAGGGATCGACGCCGGGCGGTGCGCGGACGGCACGTTATGTCGATGGGACATGGACAATCCTCGACCACAGTGACAGCGACAGGCTGCTGCAACTGGTCCCCCTGCTCGATGGCAGCCTGATTCGCATCCTGGCCGATAGGGACGACACCGTGCGGCTGGACCTGGTCACGCTGGAGGCCGTGGAAGTCGATCAGCGCCGCATCCTGGCCCTGGTTGAGCAATTATCTGACATCGAACAAGAGAAGCGCGATGCGGCATTTGAAGCGCTGCAGCAGTATGGCCAGGGCATCTGGCCCATCCTTGAGCCGATTGCCGATCAGCAGCCGCCAGAGGCGCGCATCCGCATTCGCCAACTCCTGAAGAACCGGATTGTGCCGACGCTGAGGGGGATGAGCATTGTGGACAATCGCCTGCGGGTGGTGGAGCGCCAGCCGAATGGCACGGTGGTCTTCCATGCGCCACAGGGGGTGCGCATCACCAATGAGCGGGATCAGAGCACGCTGGTGCCGGCGGCGTGGGTGGCGGCCGGGCCGTGGACGGGCATCCAGCTATTGCCCGAGCGCATGACCCACGAACTGCAACCCGGCAGGGACATCGTGCGCTTCGTCGGCGGCGACTGGATCGTCACCAATGCGGCCCTCGGCCCGCGGCAATGGGTGGGCAACAGTTTTGTGCCGCTGCTGGGCACCAGCCATCGGTCGTTCATGTATGTGCTGGCATCGGATCGCGCCGGGCGCTGGTATTTCACCGGGCGCGATCCGGCAAAGGTGATCGAGCAGCCCGTGCTGGTGGTTGATCGCCGCCTGCCCGATGCCTCGCCGCGCCTGCCGGTCTGGGTGTGGCACCAGCCCAACGCCCGCATGGGGTGGGATGACCAGGGCTATCCCGGCATGATGGCGGGCGGTGCATTTGTGCTGGATCAGACCGAGTGGCGGAATCTGGACCTGACCAAGGAGACCTTTCATACCTCCCTCCCGGTGCAGACCGCCAGCCGGTCGACCACGGGCCCGGCCACGACCCAGCCCGCCCATGGTGAGCCGCTGCTGGTGGCCGAGGATGGCACCCGGTACTTCGGCGGAAACGAATGGCTGCTGGTGATCGATGCCGATGGACGGGAAACACGCTGGCTCCTGCCGCCGGATGCCATCGGCTCGGCCCGTCCATGGCTGGTGCGGACCGCGAATGACCGACTGTTCCTGTTCAACCAGGCCGGGCGCATCGTGCGGATCAAACCCAATCCGGCTGGCAGCGCTGAGCCATTCGCCGTGGAGGCCGTTTTCACCAAGGCGATCCCGAACGTGAGAGACCCGGTGCGCATCTGGCTCGACCCCGCCGGCCGGCTGGTGATCCTGGCCGATGAACATCGCATGGCCATCTGCTTCCCCGACAGCCGTATCCCCCGCCCCATCTCCCTCCTCATGCCGGCGGAGGAGGAGGAAGAAGAGTGGTGAGATCGCGCCAACCAGGCGAAGGCGGAGGCTGGCACATGGGGCTGAAAATCGTCTGCCCCCTGCTCCTGATAGCCGCGGTGTTGGTTGGGGGCTGCGACCGCAATGCCGCGGCACAGAACCGGGCGCGCCAGCTCGCCAGGCAGGTGGATCTGCCGGCGATTACGGTGGCCGATCGTGTGGTCATCACTTCCGCCCCACCGCCGCGGGGTACCGGCCAGCGCGCTACCATCTCCGATGCCGCCAGGATTCAGCAGTTGCACCAGGCACTGACTGTCCATCAGACACCGCCCAGCTCCGGCATGGAGACTGTCATCCTGCGGTTTTACCAGGGCGACACGCTGCTGCGGGAGGTCTGGGTCTATGCCGATGGTGAATGGGGGTTCCGCCACCCCGGCACAAGCTGGACCGCCGGCCGCAATCCGCGCCTGATCCAGTTGGTTCAGCAAGAACTGGGGCCGATGCCCGGCGGAGAATAATCCGATCAGCCTGCCAGCTCGAAAAACAGCGGCGACATAGCTGGGCACGGTGAGGAACTGGCAGCGCCGCGTTGTGGTTGAAAAACCGCTGGCCAGGTGCAGACTGCCGGGCATGGACCAGGCGAATCGGGCCTATCTTCTGACCGCCCCCGGTGCGGCGGCGATTGCGGTGGTGCGCATCGTGGGGGAAGGGGTGCCGGCGGTTCTGCGCGACTGTTTTTCACGGCCGGTGGCACCGCTGCGATGTGTCCACGGAGACCTGCACGACGGAGAGCAAGTCATCGATGATCCGGTGGTGGTGCTGCATCCTGATGGGCAGGCGGCGGATCTGTCGGTCCATGGCGGGCCGTGGGTGGTGCGGCGGTGTCTGGATCTGCTGAAAAAGCGCGGATTTGCCGTGATTGATCCACCGCCAGCCCAGGCGCCATGGGCGGCCGAGACAACCGATGGGGAAAGCGCGCTTGAGCAGGAGGTGCTGGCACATCTGCCACTGGCCCGCACAGAGTTGGCGCTACGGGTGCTGCTGGCGCAGCCAGCCGCGTGGGAGCGCCTGGAACGCCAGCCGGCATCACGCGAGCAATTGAGCAAGATTGCGACAGACCAATCCCTGCGAAACCTGCTGCGGCTGCCGCGGGTGGCGATCATCGGCCCGCCGAATGTGGGCAAGAGCACACTGGCCAATCAGCTCTTTGCCCAGGAGCGCTCCATCACGGCGGACCTGCCCGGCACCACGCGCGACTGGGTTGGCGAGATTGCGAATATCGACGGCCTGGCGGTGATGCTCATCGACACGCCCGGCCGGCGGGCCACCGCCGACTTCATCGAGGATCAGGCCATCCAGCGCAGTGTCAGCGAGGTGCGCTCGGCCGACCTGGTGCTGGTGGTGATCGATCCCTCCACGCCTCCCGCCGAGGCGCAGGCGTTGATGGCCGATCATCCCAGCGCCCTGAAGGTGCGCAACAAGATCGACCTGGCCGCTGCCACGACCGACTCCGATGAGATTCAGATGAGTGCATTGACCGGCACGGGTGTCGAATCTTTGCGGGCCGCTATTATCCGGCACTTTGGCTGTGCGGATCTCGACCTGTCGCTGCCGCGTCCCTTTACCCAGCGCCAGGACCAGCGCCTCCGGCAGTTGCTGGCGGCGGCAAACGGCTGAGCAAGCTTTCTGTCTTGACTCCAGCCGATCCGCTGCTACAACCATCGGCCGAATGATTATCGGACCTTCCAACCGGCGATTGCATCGGCACACCATCCCGCGCAGGTGTGCGACGCGATAAATTCCGCAAACGTTACCCCGCTTAACGGTGTCCTTCATACCGTAGACCCGCATGAAGCGGGTCAAGCGGCATGTGATTCCAGTCGATAATGCCAAGGGATTTCCCCGTTGCCCGATTGTATCGGACTGCGGACACTGCCATAGCCGCATCTGACGGCTCAGGGATGAGGAGTCTTCATGAAAGTCGTAATCCTGGCCGGCGGCCTCGGCACCCGCCTCTCCGAAGAGACAGCTATCAAGCCCAAGCCCATGGTGGAGATCGGCGGCAAGCCGATCCTCTGGCACATCATGAAAATCTACCAGGCGCATGGCATCAACGATGTCATCGTCTGCTGCGGCTACAAGGGCTATATCATCAAGGAATACTTCGCCAACTACTTCCTGCACATGTCGGATGTGACCTTCGACATGGCCAACAACAAGATGGAAGTGCACAATCGCCGGGCTGAGCCGTGGCGGGTTACGCTGGTGGATACCGGCGATGAAACCATGACCGGCGGCCGCCTCAAGCGCGTGCGCTCCTACATCGGCAATGAGACCTTCGCCTTCACCTACGGCGACGGCGTGAGCAACGTCAATATCACCGAGGAACTGGCCTTCCACCGCCAGCACAAGGCGCTGTGCACGCTGACGGCGGTGCGCCCCCCCGGGCGCTTCGGCGCCATCTCCATCAGCGAAGGCGACCCCCGCATCCGCGCATTCCACGAGAAGCCCAAGGGCGACAACGCCTATGTCAATGGCGGCTTCTTCTTCTGCGAGCCGGAGGTCATTGACTACATCGACGGTGACAAGACCAGTTGGGAGGCCGAGCCGCTGGAGCGCCTCTCGCGCGAGGGCAAGCTGGTGGCCTACACCCACGATGGCTTCTGGCAGCCCATGGATACCCTGCGCGACCGCAAGTATCTGGAAGACCTCTGGAGCAGCGGCAACGCGCCCTGGAAAATCTGGTGATTTGTTTCCAGTTGCCAGTGCCAGTCATGGCGCCGGCATCGGTTACTGGCAACTAACAACTGGCAACCATGCTATACGACTACCTCATCACGGGCGGCGGCATTGTCGGACTTTCGGTTGGTATGGCGCTGCTCCAGCGCCACCCGGGCGCGCGCCTGCTGGTGATCGAAAAGGAAGACGCCTGCGCCCGCCACCAGACCGGCAATAACTCCGGCGTCATCCACTCCGGGATCTACTACAAGCCGGGCAGCCTCAAGGCACGGTACGCCGTCGAAGGCGCCCGGGTGATGGCCGAGTTCTGCGCCGAGCACGGCATCCGCCACGACATCTGCGGCAAGGTGATCGTCGCCAGCCTGGAGCACGAGCTGCCCCTGCTGGAGAACCTGTACAACCGCGGACTGCAAAACGGGCTGAAGATCGACAAGCTCACGCCCGAGCAGCTCAGGGAGATCGAGCCGCATTGCGTGGGCCTGGCCGCCCTGCGGGTCTATTCCACCGGCATCGCCGACTTCAAGGCCGTCGCCTGCAAGTACGCCGAGATTATCCAGCAGGCCGGCGGCACGGTGCGCTTCAACACAACCGTCACCGGCTTGCGCAAGCAGGATGGCCGCCACATCGTGGAGACCACCGCCGGGGCGTTTGAAACCCGCATGTTCGTCAACTGCGGCGGGCTGCACTCGGATCGCCTGGCGCGGATGGACGGGGTTGATCCCCGCGCCAAGATCGTCCCCTTCAGGGGCGAATACTATGAGCTGAAACCTGAGAAGCGCTACCTGGTCAAGCACCTGATCTACCCGGTGCCGGACCCGCAGTTCCCCTTCCTGGGCGTGCATTACACGCGCATGGTGGATGGCAATATCCACTGTGGCCCCAACGCGGTCCTGGCGCTGAAGCGCGAGGGATACACCTGGCGCGACATCTCCATCCGCGACACGATGGAGACACTGACTTACAAGGGCTTCTGGAAGCTGGCAAAGAAGAACTGGCGTGAGGGTTTCCGCGAGATGTACCGCTCGCTGAGCAAGAAGGCCTTCACGCACAGCCTGCAACTGCTGATTCCCGAGGTGCAGGAAGATGATCTGGTGCCCAGCCACGCCGGCGTCCGCGCCCAGGCGCTGATGGCCGATGGCAAGATGATCGATGACTTCCTGATCGTGCAGGGCGAAGGGAGCGTGCATGTCTGCAATGCCCCCTCCCCCGCCGCCACTGCCAGCATTCCGATCGGCCGCGCGGTGGCCGAGGTTGTCCCCGAGCCCACACAAACAACAGTAGCGATGACCAACGCAGCATGATGAGATTGCCGAATGCCGAGAGCCAACTGCCCAATGGCAAGCGGCGCCCCGCATCCGGCAGTTGGCAATTGACAATCGGCAATCACCGGAGTTCGAACTATGGCAAAAGTATTCGTGACTGGAATCGACGGCTACATCGGCACGGTTTTTGGCCCCTATCTCATGGATCGGGGGCATGAAGTAACCGGCTGCGACACCGGCTTCCACCGCATCGGGTGGTTGTACAATGGTGTCAAGGCGCTGCCCAAGGTGCTGAACAAGGACATCCGTCACATCACCGCCGAGGACCTCAAGGGCCATGATGCGGTCATCCACCTGGCGGAGCTGAGCAACGATCCGGTCGGGCAGTTGGCGCCGCACATTACCTACGACATCAACCACAAGGGCTCGATCCGCCTGGCCCAGCTGGCCAAGCAGGCCGGGATCACGCGCTTCATCTACTTCAGCTCCTGCTCGGTTTACGGCGCCAGCGCCGACAAGGCGCAGGATGAGAACGGCGACACCGCCCCGCTGACCGCCTACGCCGAGTGCAAGCTGATGGTCGAGCGTGACCTGAAGCCCATGGCGGATGATGACTTCAGCCCCACGTTCCTGCGCAACGCCACCGCCTACGGTGCCAGCCCCCGCCAGCGCTTCGACCTGGTGGTCAATAGCCTGGCCGGCCGCGCCTGGACGACCAAGCAGATCAAGATGGACTCCGACGGCACGCCCTGGCGGCCGCTGGTGCACATCCTGGATATCTGCCAGGCAGCCGCCTGCGCCCTCGAGGCGCCGCGCGAGGTGATCCACAACGAGACGTTCAACGTCGGCGCCAACAGCGAGAACTACCAGGTGAAGGACATCGCCAACATCATTGGCGAGACCTTCCCCGGCTGCCAGGTGATCTTCGGCGACCGCGGCGGCGACAAGCGCGACTACAAAGTCAACTTCGACAAGATCACCACCCGGCTCCCGGGCTTCAAGGCCAGGTGGAACGTTAAAAAGGGCGCGGAGCAGTTGCTGGAGATCTTCCAGCGTATCCGTATGCCCAGCGAGCTGTTTGAGAGCCGCGCTCACACGCGTCTGAAGCAGATCCAGTACCTGCTGGAGACCCAGCAGATCGATCAGGACTTTTTCTGGAAGGAGTAAAGCCCTGCAGCCGTGCCAGATGCACGCCTGGCCGCCTTTTTTCATCGAAATTCATCGAATTTCATCGAAATTTGCGCCACGGCCTGCGGTGCGCGCACTGCTGTAAGGCATACTGCGATAAAATGTTGCTGATTTTGGCGCCGTCTGCTTCCGATAATCTGAATAGACGCTCTGGATGCGTCAGATGGATCTGATCGAATGCGTTTCACAGAAACCAAGCTCAAAGGCGCTTTTATTCTCGATCTGGAGTTGCGCGAGGACCCGCGCGGGTTTTTCGCCCGCACGTTCTGCCAGAAGGAGTTCGAAGCTCACGGACTGAAGCCGGTGGTGGCCCAGTGCAACTGCTCGTTCAACCACAAGAAGGGCACGATGCGGGGGATGCACTACCAGGTGCCCCCTGCCGCCGAGACCAAGCTGGTGCGCTGCACCCGCGGGGCGATTTACGATGTCATCATCGACCTGCGCCCCGAGAGCCCCACGTACCGGCAGTGGATCGGCGTCGAGCTGACCGAGCACAACCGTCGCCAGCTCTATGTTCCCGAGATGTTCGCTCACGGCTATCTCACCCTCACTGATAATGCTGAGGTCGCTTATCAGGTTGGCGAGTTTTATACCCCCGGCTATGAGCGCGGAATCCGGTATGATGACCCGGCGTTTCAGATCGAATGGCCGGTAGCCATCGAAGTCATCTCCGACAAGGATGCCGCCTGGCCAGCTTTCACGAGCTGATCCGGCAAGGCACAGGACAACAACCGCTAACGGACGAAGCGACCATGGTCATTGTTGATGCCGCTCTTAAGAAACGTGCAGCCGAAGGCAACCCGATCCGCGTGGGCATGATCGGCGCGGGATTCATGGCCAGGGGGATTGCCAACCAGATCATCAACTCCGTGCCCGGCATGGAACTGGTGGCCATCTCCAACCGCACGCTCGCCAATGCCGAGCGGGCGTACCGCGAGGCCGGGGCGGAATTCAAGGTTGTCAACCGTCTCAGCGACATCAACGACAACATCCGCCGCGGCGTCTACAGCGTCACCGATGATGCCACCCTGCTGACCGATGCCGAAGGCATTGACTGCCTGCTGGAAGTCACCGGCGCGATCGAGTTCGGCGCCCAGATCACCATGCGCGCGATCCAGAACCGCAAGCACATGGTGTCGATGAATGCGGAGCTGGACGGCACCGTCGGCCCGATCATCAAGAAGCACGCCGATAAGGCGGGCGTCATCTTCAGCGGCTCCGACGGCGACCAGCCCGGGGTTCAGATGAACCTCTACCGCTTTGTCAGGAGTATCGGCCTGACCCCCCTGGTGATGGGCAACATCAAGGGCCTGCAGGACCCCTACCGCAACCCCACCACCCAGAAGGGGTTCGCCGAGAAATGGGGCCAGAAGCCGGAGATGGTCACGAGCTTCGCCGATGGCACCAAGATCAGCTTCGAGCAGGCGATCGTCGCCAACGCCACCGGCATGAAGGTGCTGCAGCGCGGCATGAGCAACGGCAAGGAGTGGCGCCAGCACATCGACCTGCTGACGAAAGAATATGACATCGACAAGCTCCGCGCCATCGGCGGCGCGGTCGACTATGTCGTCGGCGCAACGCCCGGGCCCGGGGTCTACTGCTTCGCCACACACGATGATCCCAAGCAGAAACACTACCTGAACCTGTACAAGCTGGGCGAGGGCCCGCTGTACAGCTTCTACACCCCCTACCACCTCTGCCATTTCGAAGTGCCCCTTTCCGTGGCCCGGCTGGTCTGCTTCGGCGATGCGGTGATGCAACCCATCGCCGGGCCGATGGTCGACGTGGTGACGGTGGCCAAGACTGATCTCAAGGCCGGCACCGTGCTGGACGGCATCGGCGGTTATCACACCTACGGCACGGCCGAGAATGCGGATGTGGCGATCGAGCAGGATCTGCTGCCGATGGGTCTGAGCGAAGGATGCCGGCTAAAACGGGATGTGAAAAAAGACGATGTTCTGACCTATGCGGATGTCGAGTTGCCCCAGGGACGACTGTGTGACACACTACGAGCCGAACAGGACGCCCTGTTTTTCGCGAAAGTCAAGGCCGCTTAACAGGATATTGCCCTTTCGCCGCCGGGCCAGTTCGGGTGTTCCGCCGAATTTTAGGGTTGACCCCTATCGCACGGTCGCGTCTGCTGGAAGGTGACAGGTTCGGACGGTAACGGCTATGCGCTTGTGGATTTTCAATCGCGAGTTTCCTCCCACCGGTGAGCAGTACAACACCGGTGTGATCAAGGCCGTCCATGGACTGGCCGCCGGCCTCGTCGGCACGGGGCTTGATGTTACCGTGCTGTGCGAGAATGCCGAGGACTCGATCCACACCAGCCCCGCCGGGTACACCGTCCGCTGCTTCGCCAACGAGCAGTACAACCGCGCGTTTTCCAAGCTGTCGCCGGGCATCCGTCAGTTCATCGCCGCGGCCGATTACCCGGTCGTGGCGCTGCTCAACGGCATTTTCAATCCCAGCGTTTACCGCATGTCGCGCGAGCTGCGCAAGGCCCGCATCCCCTATGTGGTGGCGCCGCACGATCCGTATCACCCCGAAATCTTCCGTCGCCGCCGGCTGGTCAAGACGGTTTACTGGCATCTGTTTGAGTCAAAGCTGCTGAAGCAGGCCCGCTGCGTGCAGGTGCTGGATCTGCGGCATACGGAGTGGCTGCGGCGGCTGGGGATCGCCACCCCGGTGATCGAGTGCCAGAACGGCTTTTTCCTTGAAGATCTGAACGCCATCCCCGAGCCTACCTGGGATGATCACGACAACACCAGCCTGCTGTTCCTCGGCCGCCTCGACACGCACAACAAAGGCCTGGACCTGCTGATCGAGGCCTTCAAGGGTATCAGCGATCAACATCCCGACACCCGCCTGACCATCCAGGGCCCCGACTGGGGCGACCGCCAGCGCGTGCTGGACATGATCGAGGCCGGCGGCCTGCAGTCAAAGATCAACCTGGAAGGCCCGGACTACAACACGCGCTCCACCGTCATCATTGCCCGGCACGACATTTTCTGCCTCCCCTCGCGCTTCGAGGGTTTTGGGCTGTCGGCGCTGGAGGCCATGCTGGCCGGCCGGGTGCTGCTGGTCACCGATATCGCCGGCATTGCCCCGCACGTGCGCAACAGCGACTGCGGCGTGGTGGTGGAGCCCAGCGCCGCGGGCGTTCGCCGGGGCATCGCACAGTTGCTGGAACGCCGGGCACAGTGGCGCGAGATGGGTCTGCGCGGCAGGCAGTATGCCATCGAACATCTGCGCTGGGAAAAAATCGCGGCCAAGGTCGCACAGGAATACCGCGCCATGCTGCCGGCACCGGCGGTGGTCGCCGATGCCGCCGCCAGCACCGCTCATCGGGTTGGAGAAGCATTCAAGGATGTGGAGAAGGTGTCCTTGCGTGGGCAATTGGGATCGTAGGTGCAGCGAGGGAAGACATGCAGGATACCGCGAACAATTCCACCGGTGTGCCGCGCATCAGCGTGGCTGTTCCGGTCTACAACGGCGAGCGCTATCTCCGCCGCACGCTGGACGCGCTGGCCGCACAGACGTTTACCGACTTTGAAGTCATCATCACCGACAACGCCTCCACGGACGGCACCCAGGAGATCTGCCGCGAGTTTGCCGACCGCGACCCCCGCTTCCGCTACTTCCGGGCCGAGGAGAACCGCGGCATCGCCGCCAATTTCCGCTGGGGCTTCGAACTGGCCCGCGGCGAGTACTTCAAATGGAACGCCGCCGATGACTACATCGCCCCCACCTGCCTGGAAAGATGCCTGAAGGTGCTGGAATCAGACCCCGAGGTTGTGCTGGCGTTCGGTCGAACGGTGCTGGTCGATGAGAATGATCAGCACATCCGCGAGAACGACTATGATGCCGAGGCCGACCTGCCCAGCCCCGTGGCCCGCTTTCACCGGCTGATGGCCATTGACCACCGCCGCCATGGTGCCCATGAGCTATGGGGCCTGATGCGGCGGGCGGACCTGGCCCGCATCCCTGTGTACGAACGTGTCGTCCGCTCCGACAGCATCATGCTGGCACGGCTGGCCCTGCTGGGGCGTTTTCGCCGGATTGAAGAGCCCTTGTTCTTCAATCGCGAGCACGCCCAGCGCTCGGTGGTTCGGCAAACGCCCGGCAAGCGCATGCACACCCGCTCGCGCCTCAGCCGGTTCATCGGCCAGGGACCCGTGCCGCCGCCTCACTGGTGGAATCCCGCCCTCAAGGGTCGAATCGTCTTCCCCGAATGGCGGATCCTCCGCGAGTACGCCCGCAGCACGCGATACGCCGACCTGACCGTCAGCCAGATACTGGCGTGCAAGCTGCGCGTGGCGTGGTTCACCATTCGCAGCCTTCCCAAGCTCGCTCGCGATGTAATCATCGCCGTCGAGCATCTGCTGCTGGGCGACCCGGCCGCCGCTCCCCCTCCGCCGCCGACAACCAGCATGGAAACCAGCTCCGCCTCCACCTGACTTGCCATCCGCTGCGGGTGTATATCGTGTGCTCGCCGCCGGGGTAATGCTCGCTGACGGCGGCAGGGATGATCACCGCAGCACACCGCGTTGTCCCAGTTCAGCGCGCAGCCGCTCAACCAGCGGCCCGTGCTCGGCGGGATCAAAGGCGGGGGCCTGATTCCAGTCGTAGAACCAGATCGGGCGGGTTTTCAGGTCGGCCGGCTCATCGTGATAGCGTGGAAAGATGTGGGCATGCAGGGCCGGCTCGAGATTACCCAGTATCTCGTAGTTGATCCGGGCACAGCCGGTCACGGCCAGTACCGCATCACCGACCGCCGCCATGTCCAGCAGGAACTGCTGGCGGACCGCCCCGCTCAGGTCATTGAGCGTGGCCACCACCGGATCAGGCAGCAGCAGGCAATAGCCGCGCATCACCTGCTGATCGCCCATCACCACCCATCCCGACGCCGCCCGGCCGACCAGGCTCGGATGCATACCCTGCCGTGCCATCTCCACCCGCCGATGAATCAGTGTGCTCATATGGCCCCCAGTCATACCCGCGCACGGCTGCAAAGAAAACACACCGAAGGCCACGCCGCCCGTGATCACTGAAGGCCGGTTCCACCGCCTCCTGCCGCCCGCCGGCCGGAATCAGCCCCCTGTTGCGCATCCACTTAGTACATTGAGTTTTGCGCTTACCCTGCTATCTTTTCAGGTCGACTCGCCGCGGGCATTTCAGTTGTCGGGAAGGACATGACTCAAAACGCGCGACCACGCGAAAACTGGGGAAGCCGCATCGGCGTCATTCTGGCCGTTACCGGCAGCGCAGTGGGACTGGGTAACTTCCTTCGTTTCCCCGGCAAGGCCGCCCAGTATGAGGGGGGATCGTTCATGATCCCCTACTTCATCGCCTTCTTCCTGATCGGGCTGCCGCTGGCATGGGCGGAATGGTCGCTCGGCCGGTATGGCGGGGCACGCGGGTTCAACTCCGCGGCCGGCATCTACCGCAGCATCTGGAAAAACCGCCTTGCCCCCTACTTCGGCATTCTGGGCATGCTCATCCCGGTCGGCATCTACATGTACTATCTCGTGATCGAGGGATGGTGCCTGGCGTATGCCTGGTACATGGCCACCGGCCAGCTCAATCTCGGTCCTGCCGGCAGCCCCGAGTATGAAGCCTTTTTCGGCAGGTTCACCGGGATTGGCGCGGACAGTGCCAACTTCAGCGCAGAAGGCGTCCCAGCGCTGTTCTTCATCGCCGTCTGCTTCCTGCTCAATTACATCCTGATCTACCGCGGACTGACCCGGGGGATCGAGTGGTTCTGCAAATGGGCCATGCCCGCGCTGGTGGTCTGCGCGCTGATCGTGCTGGTGCGCGTCCTGACGCTGGACAACATCAATGCCGGCCTGGGATTCATGTGGAATCCGCGCACCGAGACCCAGAGCTTCTGGGAGTCGATCGCCAATGGGCGGATGTGGCTGGAAGCGGCGGGACAGATCTTCTTCAGCCTCTCGCTCGGCATCGGCGCGGTCCTCACCTATGCCAGCTATGTTCGCGAGAACGATGACATCGCCCTCTCCGCGCTGACCAGCGCGGCCGGCAACGAGTTCTGCGAGGTGGCCCTGGGCGGCATGATCTCGATCCCCGCCGCCTTCATCTTCCTGGGCACCGCCGCGGTGGCCGGCACTTTCGGGCTGGGGTTCGTGGTGCTGCCGCAGGTATTCGCCACGATGTTCATGGGACAGTTCGTCGGCACCGTCTTCTTCCTGCTGCTGTTCCTGGCCGCCCTGACCAGCAGTCTCTCGATGCTGCAACCGGCGATCGCCCTGATGGAAGAGGGTCTGGGCCTCAATCGACGGGCCTCGGTCGCCCTGCTCGGGTTCATCACCGTGATTGGTGCCGGCTTCGTCATCTTCTTCTCAAAAAACCTGCTGGCACTGGACACGTTTGACTTCTGGGTGGGCACCTTCTGCATCTTTATCCTGGCGACATTCCAGGTGCTGCTGTTCGGCTGGGTGCTGGGGACAGAGCGCGGCTACGAAGAAATCCAGCGTGGCGCTGAGATCCGCGTGCCGCGGTTCTGGATGTTCGTCCTCAAGTATGTTTCGCCGCTCTATTTGCTGGGGGTATTCGTGGTCTGGGTGTACCAGGAAGCACGCAATCCGCGCGAAGCCAATCGTTTCGCACAGATTGTCGACAATCCGGTGGTGATGGCATCGGTGGGATTCCTGGTCCTCCTGGCCCTGCTGTTCGGCGCCTTTATCGCCCAGTCGGTCCGGCGCTGGCGGCGACAGGAAGCAGCCGCCAGGCCACCGGGGTTTGGGCTCAGCACCGCCGATGACAAGGGAGGGATGCAATGAACTGGCTGATTCCCCTCATTGCCCAGGCCACGCAGCCGGCCACCGATGCCGCTGCCGAAGTCGCCACCACCCAGCCTGCCGAAGTCTTCTCCTGGCATCTCACGGTCGGCGGCTGGACGATCATGCTCCTCTCAGTCGGGTTCGTCACCGGGCTGCTGGTGTGGTGCGTCAGCCGGGTTCTGCGAGAGAGCACCGCCGACAAGCTGCCCAGCCAGATCGACATCGAACCCAAAGACATCGTGGAGTGACCCCATGCTTCAGGCGGCCATTGACGTGGCGGCGACCAGCGCCTTGGGCGCGCTGCTGGCAACCGGACTGGCGCTGGCCTGGAACGTACGTCGACTGCTGCCGCTGCAACTGTCCGGCGTCATCGCCCTTGCCGGTGCCGGGGTGATGGCGGGGATAACCGCCCGCTGCGGTCCACCGGTGATGGTGCTGGCCATCACGATCCTCGCCTGCCTGCCGATCGCGCTGCTGCTGGACTGGCTGATAGACCGCCCGCTGCGGCAGCGCGGCCAGCAGGATGCCCTGCTCGGCTCGGCCGCGGGACTGGCGCTGCTGGCCGGGGTGGCGATGCACCTGCTGCCGCCCCCCGCGCCGATCCCCCTGGCGGCCGAGACACTGGGCATCGTGACACTGCTGGCGTGTCTGGGCCTGCTGACGGCAACGATCTTCATCACGCGCTATCTCAAGATCGGCCTGGCCATGCGGGCGGTGGCCTTCCATGCGGACACCGCCGCCCTGATGGGCATCAATCCCGATCGCATTCTCCTGTACGCCGTCGGCCTGAGCGCCATGCTGATCGCTACCGGCGGCGGGCTTTATACCCTGCGCACACCGCCGGCCACGTCCCTGCACCTGCTGCACCCGATCGCCCTCGGCCTGACCGCGGCGGCCATCGCCGGGCAGAAGCAATTGCGCGCCGCCGCCTTGGCCGGGTTCATCCTCGGTGGATTTGACGCAGTCATTTACGCCTACTGGCCAAGTGGACCGGCCCTGCGCCACGCCCTGCCGCTGGTGGCCCTGCTGGTGGCTGCATTCATCCGCGCCCCCGAGCCGCTTACTGCACATGCCGACGCCGCCTGATCCATCCTCGACCGATCCCGATGCGGCCCGCGCGGACCGCGCCCCAACGCCGCCATCGGAGTCTGAGCTGCGCGACATGTCTGCGCTGCGCGAGGAGGCCGCGCTGCCCACGGAGAGTGAGCAGGCTACCCTCCCGGAATATCAGCCGGCCTGGCCGGCAGGCCTTACGCCGCATCGTTCACCCTGGCTGCTGTCACTGCGAAGCAACGGGTGGGTATTGCTGGCGCTCGCGGCACTTTATGTCATGGCCTATGGCATGGAGCGACTCTTTCTGCCGCTGGGGACACTGGCCCAGACCATTGGCTGGATGGTGATGCTGGCCGCCGGTTTGCAGCTCATTATCGGTTTCAGCGGGCAGGTATCGCTGGGCCATGCTGCCGCCTTTGGGCTGGGGGCCTGGGTGGTTGGCCAGTTCGCTGCCCCAGCCACGGCAAACCAACAGCCGCTCGACTGGCTGAAGGGGTTTACGGCCATGCTGATCGCTGCCGGGCTGGTGTTCATGGTGGGCTTCGTCCTGCTGCGCGCCATCCGCCTGAGCGCACGGCTGCATGCCGGGCTGCCCCTGCTGATCCTGGTCTTGCTGGCCGGATGGGTCACGGTGGACATCGCGGCCAGCCATGCAGGCATCGGCTCGCTTTGGGTGCAGATCGCTGCTGAACTCTGGGCCGCCTGCCAGCGTGGCATACGGTATCTGCCCGACCTCCCTGGTCAACAGCACCTGCCACTGCCGCCGGCGTTCATCAGCCTTGGCCTCTCGGTCCTGGGCGGCGCCGTTGTGGCCGGACTGGCGGGGTGGATCACCAGCAGTCTTGCGCATCGGGTGCCATTGGCAGTGCTGACATTGGCAGCCAGCCTCACCTGGCTGGTGCTGGAGCCCGGGGACCGCACATATGCGCTTTATCACACAGAATTCCATCTTCCCGATGCCGGATTGCCCATGCCCTCTTTCTGGGTGCTTGCATTGGGCCTGGTGGCGGTCATCACCGTCTGGCGGGTAGCGCGATCGGACCTGGGGCGGACCATGATGGTTGTGCCGAAGGGTGAGCTGGCTGCGGCAGCGATTGGCATCGATCCGGCCCGTCAGCGCACCCGCGCACTGGTCATCGGGTGCGCGCTGGCCGGCGCAGCAGGTGTGGTCGCAGCGCACGTATCAGCGGTGGTTGTCCCCAAGCAGGTTTCGCTGATGCAGGGGCTTGAACTGCTTGCACTGATCATCATCGCCGGGCGCTGGAGTATCAGCGGTGTGGCGCTCACCACCATCGTGCTGACGGCACTGTGGTCTTTCGCGTGGCATGAGCTTCAGCCGTGGCGGTTCGCCTTTTATGCGCTGGCGATGCTGCTGGTGCTGCGTTACCGCCCGCAGGGCATTTTCGGCGACTGGGAAATCATCCCCTCGCGCAGCACGCTGCGCGCTTCGGCCGGGGGAAGCATCCCATGAGAACCGGCAAACCCTATTTCGTTGCCCAGGTCCCCAAGCTGCTGGAAGCGCGCGGCCTGTGTGTCGCCATCGACGGTGTGCAGGCGCTGATTGGCTTCAACTTGTCCATGGACCGCGGCGAAATCGTGGCCGTGATCGGGCCGGGCGGGTCGGGCAAGAGCGTGCTGCTGGATTGCCTGAGCGGCCTGCGCCGGGCCAGTTCGGGCCTCCTCCAGATGCACCGCCGATCACTCCGTGAGAAAACCCCGGTAGAGATCGTGCGCGGCGGCCTCATACGGTGTTTCCGGGCGCCACGCCTGTTCTGGGAGCGCACTGCACTGGACAATGTCCTGGTGGGCCTGCATCACCAGCTCCACAGTGGCCTGCTTTCCACGCTGCTGCGCACCCCCGGCTTCCATCGCACCCACCAGCGTGCCGTGGAGCGCGCGATGGAGCTGCTGGCCACTTTCGACCTGGCCGATCATGCCACCACGCTGGCAGCTGACCTGGACCTCCAGCAGCGCAGGCGCCTGGAATTGGCCCGGGCGCTGGCGACCGACCCGGCCATCCTCATGCTGGATGAGCCGGCATCGGGAATGGATGTCAACCAGCAGACCGCGCTGGCGGAACTGATCGACTTCATCCGTCGGCAGTTCCACGTGGGCATCTGCCTGGCCGATGACAATCCCGATCTGGCGCTGCGCACGGCGGACCAGATCATCGTACTCGATCACGGCCACACGCTCGCCGTCGGTCCACCGGTCGAGATCCGCCAGGATCCCGCCGCCATGGCCGTCTTCGGCCGCGAGCCGGAGGTGGTGTAGGCCAAATATTCGCACGACCTGCCGTGCTGGATCTGCTTTGCCGGAGAACGTGATTCCACGGCCGAGGGCAAAGCATCTATACCGTCACATGCCGCCAGCCGCCCTGGAGGAACCGGCCATAGACCAGGATGCCACGCAGCAGCAGTTCGAAGGCCAGCACAACCCAGATCGCCGCCAGCCCCATTTGCAGCCACCAGCCGACGATCATGACCCCCGCGAAGCGTGCCCCCAGCACACTGGCCAGGTTGAGCAGCATCGCGACATAGGTGTCTCCCGCCCCGCGCAGCGCTCCGCCGAAGATCAGGTTGGCGGCAAAGCCGGCCTGGCAAAATCCGGTGATGAACAGGCAGCGCGCTGTCAGATCGAGGATGCGCGGATCCTCGCTGAGCAGGCCCGCCGGAACCCGCGGAAAGAGGATGAACAGCAGCCCCACCAGGATCATCAGCCCGCCACCCAGCGCGTATGCCGCATAGGCGCTGCGGGCAGCGCCGTTAGGGTCATTGCGGCCAAGATGCTGTCCCACCAGCGCTGCCGCTGCGGTGGCGAAAGCCATGCCTGACAGGTAACTGAGGCTTTCGATGCGGATTGCGTTGATGTGGGCGGCGGCCGATACGCTGGACTCGTCCATCCGGTTGATGACGATGACGATGGCGAAGTTGGCCGCCCAGCCCAGCAGCCCCTCGAACGCCGTCGGCAGGCCGATGCGCAGGATTCGCCGCACCGTGTGCCAATGGGGCCGCATCCGCCCCGCCAGCAGTCGCACGTTGTCGTTGCCGCGGGTCAGCACCGCCACCGCCAGGCCGCCGCCGATGACGTAGGAGGTGGTTGTGCCGATCGCAATGCCGGCGAAGCCCAGCGCTGGAAGACCCCACCAGCCATACGTCAGCGCGAAGCTTACCACCACGTTGGTGACGCCAACGACGATCATCACCATCGCCGGTCGAAGGGTATCCCCCGAACCGCGCAGACAGGCATTGGCAGTGAACATGGGCAGGGTAAACGGCAGCGACAGCGCCAGGATCCGCAGGTAGGTTCGCGCATATTCGCGTGCCTCGGGCGCCAGCCCCGTCAGGCCGATGATGGGATCGGCCGCCACCCAGAACACCATCCCGAGTAACAGCCCCAGAGCCAGTGCCCCGCTGATTGATTGTCCGGCCACCTTGTTGGCCAGGCTGCGATGGCGCGCCCCTGTGGCACGGGCGATGATGGCAGTGCTGCCGGTGGCCAGCGCGCTGACAATCAATCCAATGAACCACAGAACGTAGGCCATGGTCCCCACCGCCGCGGTCGGTGCGGCAGGATCGCCGCCGAGGTGGTTGGCCAGATAGGTGTCGGTGAGCCCGACAGCCATGTTCAGCACCTGCTCGGCCATGACCGGCAGGGCCAGCATGAGCACCTGGCGCACGATCGACCGCGTGCGGCGGTTGCCCCCCGCATATCTCAATACCTCCGATGACTCCGCCACCTCGTCCATGTGTGAACGCCATCATAGGCGCGCCGGGGCAGGAGGGAGAAATGGGTTGTGGGGGTGGGCAGCGAAAGCTGAAGCGGGTTGCCCGGTCTTCATGCTGAGGGCCTGTACAATGCGTGCAATATTCTGCAACGCGCCCGCCGCCGGCCGCAACTAAGCGCGTGCGTATTTTGCCAGGCTGTTCACCGCCGCACGAAAGTCCTTGGGCGGCGGGCAGATCAGCTCCATCTCACGACCATCAGGATGGATGAAACGCAGGCGCTCGGCATGCAGGGTCAGGCGGCTGATCAACGGACGTTCGTCTTCGCCGGGCTTGGGGCGATAGCCGCGCTTGTATTGGCTGAGATAGACACCCGCCTGGTGGCGCGGCGTGGGATTGTAAAGCGGATCGACCATCAGCGGATGGCCGATGGCCCGGAGATGCACGCGGATCTGGTGGGTCTTGCCGGTCTTGGGAAAGATGCGCAGCAGCGCGCCGTGGCGATAGGCCTGCTCGATGCGCCAAATCGTCAGCGCCCGCCGTCCCTTCTTGACGACCGCCATCCGTTTCTTGTCGAGCGGATCCACACCCAGAGGCAGGTCGATTTCGCCCCCGCCGGCGCTGGGCCGGCCGCAGACCAGTGCCAGGTACTGCTTTTCAACCGTATTGTTCTGGAACTGGTGCGACAGATGCCGCTGGGCCTCCAGTGACTTGGCCAGCAGCAGCAGGCCGCTGGTCTCCTTGTCCAGCCGATGCACCAGGCGGAGGCGCGGATCGACCTGCCCGGAGACGGGCAACCCAAGCTGCCGCCCCAACGCCTGTAGCGCGGAATCGCGTTCCCCGCGCCCGGGAATCGTGGCCAATCCCGCCGGCTTCTCGATCGCCACCAGCAGGTCATCTTCGAACACGATGCGCAGCTTGTCTTGCTTCATGCCGTGCGGTCTATGTGCCATGCCGTGGCTGCCGCCCCTTTGCGCCAGGCTGGACATCAGGCATTCACGTCGGAGAACCGAGGATGGCCCAGCCCTGCGTCTCCCTGGCCTGTCGCTGGCAGGGCTGCACCAGGTGTGCCGGCGAGCCGTGCTAGCCGATGATGCGGGCCAGTTCGGTCACGAGATCGGCGCGCGTGAGCGTGCGCTGTTCGCCGGTGGCCAGGATCTTGAGCTGGACGGTGCCCGCCTGCAGCTCGGCATCGCCGGTGATAAGCGAATAGGCCGCGTTCTCCCGATCGGCCTGCTTGAACTGGGCCTTCATCGACCGCCCGGAGGGGTCCATCTCACAGGCGATGCCGGCCTGGCGCAGGACCCGGATCAGGTCAAGATTGGCCTCGCGGGCAGCTTCGTTCTGGCCAATCAGGTACACCAGCGGCTTGCCGGCGTGCGGCAGTTGCACACCCTGGGCATCGAGCGCGATCAGCAGGCGCTCCAGTCCCGAACCAAACCCGACGCCGGGCGTGGGCCGGCCGCCGAGCATCTCGACCAGGTTGTCGTACCGTCCGCCGCCGCCGATGGCGTTTTGCGCCCCCAGCCCGCCCGCGGTCACCTCCCACAGCGTCTCGGTGTAGTAGTCGAAACCGCGGACGAGGTTGGGATTCACCTTAAACGGCACGCCGGCACGGGTCAGCAGCACCTGCACGCGCTCGAAATGGCTGCGCGATTTTTCGGACAGGTACTCCCCCGCCGGTGGCGCGCCGGCCGTCGCTTCCTGGTCGCGCGGGTCCTTGGAGTCGAGGATTCTCAGGGGGTTGGTTTCCAGCCGGCGCTGGGATTCTTCACTGAGGCGGTCTTTCCTGGGCGTGAGGAAGCTCACCAGGGCATCGCGGTAGGCCCGTTTTGACTCGCCATCGCCCAGGCTGTTGAGGTTCAGTTCCAGTTCCTTCAGGCCGCAGCGGCGGTAGAAATCCATCTGGAGCAGGATGCACTCGACATCCTGCTCCGGCCCGGCAATGCCGAACGCCTCCACGCCGAACTGGTGATGCTGGCGCAGGCGCCCCTTCTGCGGGCGTTCATAGCGAAAGTTGGGAGCGATGTAATAGAGCTTGGCGCGCACCCCTTCCTGGGCGATCAGGCTGTTCTCGATCGCCGCGCGCACGACGCCGGCGGTTCCCTCCGGCCGCAGCGTAAGTGACTCGCCCCCCCGATCATTGAAGGTGAATGTTTCCTTGGTGACGATGTCCGAGGTCTCTCCCACACCACGGTGGAACAGCTCGGAATACTCGAGGACGGGCGTGCGGATTTCCTGGAAGTGATACAGTTCGGCCACCTCGCGCGCAATGCGCTCGACCGCCTGCCACTTCCACGATTCGGTCGGGAGAATGTCCTCGAAGCCCCGGGGGGCGTTGATCTTCTGTGCCATGTTTCACCCGCACTGACAACGGCCCGAAACGGCGTCATCCTGAACACAAAGCGACGGACATTCCCCACGTGAGTGGGAAAGATCCGTCGCTGTGCTCAGGATGACGGTTGGGCACGTCGTTGTTCGCGTCACCCTGCGTTAGCCGGCTTTCTCCTGTGACTCGCCCTTCTGCTGTTCCGGCTCAACCTCCTCGATCTTCGCCTTGGTCAGCAGCTCATCGATGGCCTTCTGCTCGCGCATCTGCACGTACATGTTCGCCAGCGAGCCATCCTTGTTCATTTCCTGCTTCAGCTTCTCAGGGCGCTGGCCGCGCTGGACGGCCAGCATGGCGATGCGGCCATTCAGTTCCGCCTCATCCACATCGACATTGAGATCGGATGCCACCTTCTGCAGGATGAAGAACAGCTTCAACTCGCGCTGGGCCTCCTCGCCGGCACCGGCCTGGATCTGCTCCAGGTTCTGCTCGACCTGGGCGCGGGGCATGCCGCGCATCATCAGGTCGATGGTCCGCCGCTGCACGATGCGCTCGCGCTGACGGTCGGACAGCTTGGCTGGCAGCTCCATCTGGACGTTGTCCAGCAGGAACTGCTGCACCTGCTGCCGCATGGCGTTCTGGACATCGAAATCGATCCGCTGGACAAGCTGCTCGCGCAGGGCGTCGCGCAGCTCCTGCTCGTTGGTGAAGCCAAGGCTGTCGAGGAACGCCTCGTTGATCTCGGCCGGCTCCGGCTTCTTGATGTCCTTGACGGCAATTTCAACCTGCACGTCCTTGTCACGGATGCGCTCATCGGCGTGCGACTCGGGGGCATGGAGGGTGAAGGTGCGGGTTTCGCCGCCCTTGGCGCCACTGAGTTTCTCGGCCAGATCATCCACCTGGATGCCGGCAATCCGCCCGGCGCGGGCAACCAGTTGGGCATCGTGCTGGTGCGCCACGACCTCTTCACCGAGCTTCACATGCACATCGGCGACGATGTAATCGCCCTCCTCGATGCCGCGGTCCTCGACCGGCACCAGGGTGCCCTGCTGCTCGCGCAGGTTCTTCATGGCCTCATCCACATTGGCCTCGGTCACCTCGATCTTGGGCTTCTTGACCGTGCAGGTGGAGATGTCCGGCAGTTGGAACTCGGGCTGCACCTCGACGCTGAAGGTGTAGCTGAAACCGCCGGTCTCGGGCAGTTGGATGTCATCGGGATTGTCGAACTCGGGTTCGCCCAGCGGCTGGAGGTTGTTCTTCTCGAGGGCCTGCTGGTAGCTCTCGCTGATGAGCTGGCGGCGGACCTCCTCCTTCACGCTGGCGCTGAAGCGCTTCTCGATGAGCTTGCGGGGGGCCCGGCCGGCGCGGAAGCCGGGAATGGCCGCCTCGCGCTTCAGGTCCCTGAACTGCTGTTCAAGGACATCCTTGATGCGCTCTTCGGGGATTTCGATCGACACCTTCTTGGTGGCCGGGCCAGCGTCCTCGACCTTTACGTTGTAGGTGTACTCTTCTTCCTGGACGGCGGTGGCGTTGTCGGTATCGGCCATGGCTTCCTCAGGCAAACTGGCGGTTCCTGAAAATAACGCGACGCAGCGGATCGGCACGGCAAATCGCTGCCTCGCCCACTGCGAGCCCCGCATCGTATCGCACCCAGCGGCGTTTGTGAAGCGGCCGGGTCGGCTGATCTGCCGCCCGGGGCCCGACAGGCGGTTGCAGGCGGGGTGCGGGGGGCATAGAATGGTGCGTTCCCCATCGAGCGGACGGTCCACTCGAGGATTGACAGGGTTGCGGGACGCCCGGCACGGCGTGGATGCCGGCGATCTTCTTTTTTGGGCCACGCACAAACAAAGGACAGGTCGGAGGCCACCTCCGGCCGCAACGAACTCTATGGTCGATTATAACCTGATTAACAGCCTCGGCGATGTGGACACGGACGTGGATGTTGCCGTCGCCACCGCCCTGGGCGATGCCGCCGATGATATCGGCCGTCTGATCAAGGCCGAGGACGTGCAGAACATCACCCAGGGCGCCATCGTCAAGGGGCGCATCAGCGCCCACGCCGGCGATGATTTCGTCGTCGAGCTGGGCCTCAAGAGCGAGGGCATCCTCGAAAAAGGCGAGTTCGACGAGCCGGAGAACGTGCAGATCGGTGATGAAGTCCAGGTCCTCCTCGAAGATGTCGAGGGCGACAGCGGGTTGGTGAAGATCAGCAAGCGCAAGGCTGATCGCATCAT
>CAYNMV010000042.1:0-6673 GCA_964398315.1 uncultured Tepidisphaeraceae bacterium
GTCAAGGCCCCCGGCTTTGGCGATCGCCGCAAGGCCATGCTCGAGGATATCGCCATCCTCACCGGCGGCACCGCGATCTTCGAAGAGCTGGGCATCAAGCTTGAGAACGTTGAGCTGAACCAGCTTGGCCGCGCCAAGAAGATCACCATCGACAAGGACAACACCACCATCATCGAAGGCGCTGGCGATGAGAAGGCCATCCGCGGCCGCATCGAGGCGATCAAGACGGAGATCGACAACACCACCAGCGACTACGACCGCGAGAAGCTCCAGGAGCGCCTCGCCAAGCTCTCCGGCGGTGTCGCCCAGATCCACGTCGGCGCGGCCACCGAGGTGGCGATGAAGGAGAAGAAGGCCCGCGTTGAAGACGCCCTGCATGCCTGCCGGGCGGCTGTGGAAGAAGGCATCCTCCCCGGCGGCGGCGTGGCCGTCCTCCGCGCCGCGGCCCGCGTGCTGGACAAGACCCGCGAGGCGGCCGCCAACGAAGACCAGAAGATCGGCATCGAGATCGTCCGCCGTGCCATCGAGGCCCCCATCAAGCAGATCGCCGAGAACGCCGGCGTGGATGGCTCGGTCGTCGCCCAGAAGGTCAAGGAGTCGAAGGACATCAACTTTGGCTACAACGCCCTGACCCACCAGTACGGCGACCTGGTCCAGATGGGTGTTATCGTCCCCACCAAGGTCGAGCGCGCTGCCCTGCAGAACGCCGCCAGCATCTCGGGCCTGCTGCTCACGACCGATGCGGTCGTCAGCGAGATCAAGGAAGACAAGCCCGAACCCGCCGGTGCGGGCGCCGGTGGCATGGGCGGCATGTACTAACCGCCTGCCGCTGCCAACACGCATGACAGCACGAAAGCCCACGGATCACCTCCGTGGGCTTTCTTCTATCTCACCTCCAGAGGCCTTAACTCGAGACGTTTTGTCGATCAGCGGATCACCGGCATGCCCGGGTAGGCTAAGTACAGGCCGCAGGGTGCAGGCCCTGATCAAAACCTGCATCGGCCGGCCGACCATCAACCCGCCGCATTGCCCGCATCGCCGGCGGATGCAGAAGCAACTATCCGGATTGCAGAAAGGCAAGCCCGGGGATCAGTCATTAGCCGCGGCGCAGGCCCAGGGACGATCTCAGTCATGTTGGACGCAGATGCCTGGTGAAGACCTTCTTCACCCACGTCCACATCTTCTCGGAAAGCACATGCCCTGAGCCATGTTCGATGTAGTAGGAGAAGTTCTCCTCGGCGTGCATGCTCTTGTATGCCTGCGAGATCGTCTCCATTGCTTCGGGGATATCCACAATGGGACACCCATGGTCCGTCTCCCCGAAGTTGAGGTGCAGAGCACGGGGAGCAATCAGCGCGGCGATGTCCGGCGTGTCACCGTAGGGCAGAATGCCCGGGATGAAATTCGGGAAGCAGTGGAGAATCTTCTCGCGATGAATGCCCTTGTAGGTGGGCAGGCAGCAATTGCCGACGAGGCACTTCAGCCGCGGCTCGAACGGGCCGACCAGCCACGTGTGCGTCGATCCCATCGAATGCCCGTAGCAGCCGATTCTCTCGGCCTGCACTTCGGGCCGGCTGGCGAGAAAATCAATGGCCCGCTTCATGTCGAGGATGTTCTTCCAGGCCAGACACTTGCCGGAGACGACGTACCGCAGGAACGCGTACCGCTCATAGTCGCCGCCGCGGAGCTTCTTCTCCGGGTCTTGGCGCTCCTCGAAGCAGAGCGCGTCGGGACAGAGCACCACATATCCTTCGCGAGCCAGCGCGGCCCCGGTGTGATGCATGGGGTCCCCCGCCAGGCCCGCCGGCTCGCTCTTCCCCAAATGGTACTCGCCGTTATGCTGATGCCAGACGGCAATAGCAGGGGCCGGCTTCTGCGCTGAGACGCCATCGGGGATCAGCAACAGGGCCGGTATCGAATCGTCCGGCTCGGCATCGTAGTACACCGACTCGATGGTGAAGCCCTTGTGTTGGGTCTTTTCCCGCAGGCGCACGTTCAGCTCGCCGGGCCTTGGCCATTCGCCTCCGAGGCACTGTAACAGCCTGTCACGAAAATCAGTCGCGGCCATCAGTTTCTCTCTGAGTTGTCCTGCTCCTGCAAGTCATGGAGCATGCGTGGAACCAGGCAGGGTAACGAAATGCCGCTTTTGCACGCAAGTCGAACCGTCACCCCTTAGCTCAGCCACAGGGCGAACTGAAGGAAACGCACCTCCATGATCTGCAAAGCGCTGCATCCCCTCTGATTACTCTCCAGGACAGGGCCGCCACTTGATGTACTCCAACCGCAGCCACCCCTTCCTGCGCTGGTAAAGCAGCGCAGCCGGCGTCAGCCCCACAGGCTCGGCGAACTCGTGCGCATCGTAGCTGGAGGGCACCGTCGGGTTCAGCGCCCGGCAGACCCGGCGCGCCAGCCGGGCGCTCAGCACCACCTCGTGCGGCCCGGACGTCTGCGGATCGGCCGCCCGGTATGGCGACATCGCCGCCGTCGCCGGGTTGATGCGCCGAGCCGAGGCCCGCAGCGCCACGCACATCGGCCGCGGCGGGGCGGGCAGCGGCAACGATCGCTGTCGGGCCGGCCGGGCCCGGAGCTCATCGGGATCGTTCAGCAATCTGGGTTTGATCGCGGCCCAGGCCGCACTCAGTGCAAAGTGAAGGGGATGCATAATCGAAGAGGTGCAAAAGACCAGCCCGCCACCCCGGCCGGTGCGGTCGCACCTCGCGGTGGCAGAAGGGGAAAGATGTATAACATTATCCTAACACAGAAAGCGCCCACAGTCAAGTCCATCGCGCCTTTTTTTCGCCGGCCTGCTGGCGGTCGATATGATGGCGTGCATGCCTGAAAGCGATCCCCTGTCGATCCTGCTCCATCACGACCGCTGGGCCACCATCCAATTGCTGGATGTTTGCGCAGGGCTGTCGGAGGAGCAGTTGCACCGACGGTTCGAGATCGGCCACGGCTCGCTGCACGACACGCTCACGCACATGGTCGCGGTGCTGCGCACCTGGGCCGATTCCCTGGCCGGGCGGGACCTGCGCCCGCGTCTGGAGGGCGATGGCCAGCGGCGGACAATCCAACAACTGCGCGATCTGTCCGAGGCAGCCTGGCAGGAACTGAACGCTGAAGTCCGCCGCCGGCCCCTCGATGAGCTCACCACCCGCACCCTGCGCAGCGGCAAGGTGGTGCGGATGACCCGCAGCGCCATCCTGACCCATGCCACCACGCACGGCACCCATCACCGCGCCCAGTGCCTGAACATGCTCCGCCATCTCGGCGTTTCCCCGCTGCCGCCCAGCAGCATCGCCGAGTGGAGCTGGCTGGCGGATGCCCCGGCGTGATCCATCGGCCGCGCAAGCCCGCTCAAGGCTGGCCTGCCTTGCCGGATATGCCGCTGGGGCGGATGTGAGAAGCTCCAAGCGCGACAAACCGTCCTGATTGCTGTGTTTCGGATGGTTCTCGCCTGCAAAGCTGGTAGAGTGGCATCACGTTGCACCTGTCCACCTAAGGGGGCCTCACGGAGCCACTGCTATGCGTATTGTGATCGTTCTGCTGATCGCCATGGTCTGCGCCTTGGCCGGGGGCTACATCGCTGGATCAATAGTCAGCAGCCCGGATGAATCCGCCCCTGCGCCGCGGGCCACGGGGGAGACGCGGGATCGCTCGCGGGAACTCCTGGAGGCCCAGAAGGCCTTCTCCGCCGGGGCCGAGGTTGCCCGCCAGCGGCAGCGCAACGTCCCCATCGGCGCGGGCATCGGCCTTGTTGCCGGTCTCGGCCTGGGTGTTGTGGTCGCGTCCAAACTGCGGCCGCAGTCCAAGGCCTGAACAGTCCAAGGACTGAAGCGGACACATCCGCATCGCCGGCAGGCATTCATTTTATAATCACATCTCCTGAGTGAGGATTCCGGGGTATGCTTCCGTTGCTTCCTCAAACTCTACGGGAGATCCGATCATGACCACGGAGGCGGTTGGGATATCGGCCGAGACGGCGGGGTGGGTGTTGCGTGAGATCACCCCCGCCGATGCCGGGGTCTGCGGGCGAATTATTTACGAGGCCTTCGCCGGGATCGGCCAGCGGCATCACTTTCCACCGGATTTTCCCTCCGTTGAGGCGGGTATCGATCTGGCCCGGCTGTTTACCAGCCACCCGGCCATCTGGGGTGTGGTGGCCGAATGCGCGGGCCAGGTGGTGGGGTCGAATTTCCTGCTGGAGCATGATGCCATCCGGGGGGTCGGGCCGATCACCATCGATCCGGCCTGCCAGGGCAGGGGCATCGGCCGGCGGCTGATGGAGGCGGTGATCGATCGGGGCCGGGGTGCGCTCGGCATCCGGCTGGTGCAGGATGCGTTCAACACCGCCTCGATGTCCCTCTACGCCTCGCTCGGCTTCGAAGCCCGCGAGCCGCTGGCGCTGGTATGCGGCACGCCGGCCACCCGGCCGGCCAATCAGGAGGCGGTGCGCCCGATGCGGGAAGAAGACCTGCCTGCCTGCGCCGACCTGTGCCGGCAGATCCACGGTATCGAGCGCACGCAGGAACTGCGGGATGCCCTGGGCGTCTTCGCGCCGCTGGTGCTGGAGCGGCAGGGCCGCATCACTGCGTATGCTTCGGCTCCCACTTTCTGGCCGCTGAACCATGGCGTGGCCGCCAGTGAGCAGGACATGCACGATCTGCTGATCGGCGCTGGCGCCCTCAACCCCCAGCCCCTGTCGTTCTGCATGCCCATTCGCCAGGCAGGGTGCTTCCGCTGGCTGCTGAAGGAGGGGCTGCGGGTAATCAAGCCGATGACCCTCATGACCATGGGCTGGTATCAGCAGCCGCAGGAAGGGTGCTGGTTCCCATCGGTGCTTTACTGACCGATTTTTGCAAAACCCGGAAGGGGCCTGGAGCGTCAAAGGATTCGGTTGGACCGCCCCCGCCGTGGGGGTAGAATAGACCGGCGCCGCCTGCGCTGGATTTTCGCATTGTGCGGGCGGGCCTGCTCGCCGCATCCCAGCATGGGATGCGAAACCGCCGCCGTTCCTGGCTCGGAACAGGCGCACGACTCAGAACAGGGGTTGATCCATGCCTCGACTCGATGAACACGTAACGCGCGTGCGCAACAGGCTGGCGCTGGGACGGCTGCTGGATGCGCTGGCATGGGCATCGGTGGGGCTGGCGGCGGCGATCGTGCTGGGGATGATCGCCTGGATCCTGGTTGGCCTTCGCCCGCCGCGGGTAGATTGGTTCATCTACGCCGGCATCGCCGCCGGTGTGATCGGGTCGATCGCCTGGGCGCTGCTCAAGCGTCCCAGCGCGCACGATGCGGCGGTGGCGATCGACCGGGAACTGGGGCTGAAGGAGAAATTCTCCACCGCGCTGTATGCCCGCGGCAACCCCGATCCCTTCGCCCAGGCTGCGGTGCGCGATGCCGAGCAGACCGCCGACAACGTCTCGCTGCATCGGCGCTTTCCGCTGGCGTTTCCCCGGCCAGTCTTTGCGGCGGTGTTGCTGTTCCTGATTGCCTGGGGCATGAGCTACCTCTCGCCGCTGGACCTGTTCGGGCGGCAGGCGGCGGCCCAGCAGCGTATCGCCGCGGCCCAGCAGGCCGAGGAGGCGAAGAAAATCGTCGCCGAGGCGCTGGTGAAAGTGCAGTCGATCGCCGACAGCGTGGGGGATAACGAGCAGATCAAGAATGCCCAGCGCGAGCTGGAATCGCTGCTGGCCAATCCACCCAAGGACACCGCCCGGGCGCATCTCAAGGCGATGCAGGCATTGCAGGACACCGATGATGCCCTCCGCCAGCACCTGACGGAAAACGCCCGTTTCGTTGAGGCCCAGCAGAGCCAGCGGCTGTTGCAGGGGATGATTCCGCCCATCGAGGACAAGGGCCCGGTAGCCGATGCCCGCCGCAACATGGCGCGGGGCAATTTTGCCGAGGCCATTAATGAACTGAAGCAGGCGGTGGAGAATTTCGACCAGCTTGATGACCAGCAGAAGCAGGACATGGCCCGCCAGATGCAGCAGATGGCCCAGGCCCTCCAGCAGCAGGCACAGAATCCGCAGGTGCAGCAGCAGATCCAGCAACAGCTCCAGCAGGCCGGCGCCACTCAGCAGCAGGCGCAGCAGATGACCCAGTTGATGCAGCAGGCCGCGCAGGGCAGCCAGCAGGCCGCCCAGCAGCTTCAGCAGCAGGCCAATGCGCTCATGCAGCAGATGGCCGCCAACCAGGGTCTCACCCAGCAGCAGGTGCAGCAGATGCAGCAGGCGGTCCAGCAGGCTATCCAGCAGGGCCAGGCGCAGGCCAATGCCCAGGCCAACGCCCAGCAGATGGCGCAGGCCGCCCAGCAGATGGCCCAGGCGATGCAGCAGGGTGCCCAGGCAGGCCAGCAGGGTCAGCAGGGTCAGCAGGCCGGCCAGGGCAATCAGCAGATGGCCGCCGCCCAACAGGCGATGCAGCAGCAACTCCAGCAGTTGCAGGCGCTGCAAAACGACATGAAGCAGGTGCAGGCCGCCCAGCAGACGGCGCAGCAGGCCGCCCAGCAGGCCATGGCCCAGGCCAACAGCCAGCAGCCGGGCGGGCAAGGCCAGCAGGCCGCAGGCAACGGTCAACAGCCCGGCGGCGGTGGCCAGCAGGCAATGGGGCCGGGCCAGGGCCAGCAGCCCGGCCAGGGCGGTGGGCAAGGCCAGCAGGCCGGCGG
>CAYNMV010000042.1:6773-10150 GCA_964398315.1 uncultured Tepidisphaeraceae bacterium
CAGGGCCAGCAGGGAGGCCAGGGACAAGGCCAGGGCCAGCAGCAGTGGGCCGCCGGCAACAACCAGCAGCAGGGTGGCGGCATGGGTGGTCCCGGGCAGGGCGCTGGTGGACAGGCCGGTCGATCGCCCGCTCCGTTCACCATCAAGCAGGAACACGCCCCCAGTGCCACTTCGGAAGAAGGCAAGCTGCTGGCGTCTTTCCTGGTGAAGGATCCGCAGGGCCTCAAGGGCGAGAGTAAGGAAACGCTCAAGAATGTCGTCGCCGCCGCCGAGGCCCAGGCCGTTGATGAAGTCCAGACCGAGCGCGTCTCCCGCCAGGCGCGCGAAGCGGTGAAGAACTACTTTGGGGCGATGGAAGCAGATGTTGCCGAGTAGCGCCAGTCGTCACGGGTGATGGGTCACAAGTGATGCGCTATACGCCGGGGAGGTCGAAGCGCTGGCCAGGAAGCGGTGCTCGAACGCGCCCACCCGGGGCGCATCACTTTCTGCCTTCCATGGGGCGATGCGTGACAGGTGGCAAGTGGCCGGCGACAACCGGCAGAAATCACATCTGCCTGCTCCAGTGACATCCCTGTGCGATTGGATAAACTGCCCCCTATGCGAACGCTCATCTCATCTCTTGTCTGTCTGATCTCGCTGGGCATCATCGGCTGTGGGGAGGATGCGGCGAACAAGGTGGTGCTTTACACGGCGATCGACCGGCCCTACGCCGAGACGATTGTGGCTGACTTCAAGCGGCAGACCGGCATCGATGTTGAGTTGCGCACCGATGATGAGGGGTCCAAGACCGCGGGGCTGGCCAACCGCCTGATCGCCGAGCGCGATAACGTGCAGGCGGATGTCTGGTGGAGCAACGAAAACTTCCACACCCAGCGCCTGGCCGATGCCAACCTGCTGGAGGCGTATGAGCCGGCCGGAGCGGGGGAGATCAACGAGGCCTGGAAGTCGGAGTCCAGTGTCTATACCCCAACCGGCCTGCGCGCCCGCGTGCTGGTGATCAACACCGATCCGGCCCACGCTGAGCTGGTGGCTGGCATTGATGAACTGTCCGACCTGCTCGATCCCAGGCTTAAGGGGAAGATCGCCATCGCCAACCCCCGTTTCGGCACCACCGGCGGGCATGTGGCCTCGCTCTACCAGATCATGGGTGAGGAACAGGCCGATGCCTTTTTCCGCGGCCTGCACGCCAACGGCGTGGCGGTGCTGGGCAGCAATTCCGAGGTCGTTCGCTTCGTCGCTTCCGGGCAGATGCTGGTCGGCCTGACCGATAACGATGATGTTGCCCATGCCCTGTCTCAGAACCAGCCGGTCAAGATGGTCATCCCCGACCAGGCGGATGGCCGTCGCGGGACGCTGCTGATCCCGACGACCGTTGCCCTGCTCAAGAACGCCCCGCACCCAGACAACGCGCGCAAGCTGATCGATTACCTGACCAGCCGCGAGACGGAGCAGAAGCTGATTGAGCAGGAATTCGCCGCCTACTCCGTGCGCGACACCGGCAGCGCTGGCGGGGCGGTGCAGACCATGGTCATCGACTTCGTTTCCGCCGCCCGCGAAATGCAGGAACTTGCCATTCGCGCTGAGAAGCTGATGCGCGGCGAATAGGCGCCCCCCTCTGCGCCAGGCCGCGTCATCCTGTCGGGCCTGTCCTCTTCAGCACTCGCGCGGCCTGCCTGCGCGTGCCTGTACTGGCGGCAGGGGCACCATGCTGCCCCTGGCTGTTCTCCTGGTGCGCGGAAATTCGGCCCTTTTTCCCCTCCCACGCTATATTTTTATTTTCGGGAAGATTTGTCCCCCTTGTGGCAACCATATCAGTGAAGGGACTGCTGGGCGCATGGGCGTAGAGCCGGCCGATGACCAACTCTTACAGCGCGCGCAGTCCGGAGATGATCGGGCCTTCCGCGAACTGGTCGAGCGCCATGGGCGCTACCTGTTTGGTATTGCCCGGGCGTCGCTCCGGTCGGACCACGATGCCGAGGACGCGGTCCAGGAGTGCCTGGCATCGTCCCTGCGGGCGCGGTTCGATGGGTCATCGGCGGTGCGGACCTGGCTGGTGGCCATTCTTGTCCGCCAGGTGGCGCTGCTCCGCCGCAAGCGGCAGCGCTGGTTGCGCGAGAAAGAGCAGACCCCGCCGCCGCCCTTGCCGGATGTTGCTCCGGAAGTGGATGCCCGGCTGGACCTGGCGACCCTGCTTGAGCGCCTGGCGCCCGAGCACCGCGAGGTGATCGTGCTGCGGGAACTGGAGCAGATGAGCTACGACCAGATCGCCCGCACGCTGGATATTCCGCGGGGTACGGTCGAATCCCGGCTGCACCGTGCCCGCGAGCAATTGCGGCGGCTGTTTGCCGACCGCTGAGCGGCCGCCGTTGATGTACCTAGCAGCGATGTACTGAGCAGCCGCCGCTGATGAAGGTGAAGTGAACCATGGCCTTCGATCCGCACAACCTCATCGCCGCCTATCACGATGGCGAACTGTCCACCGAGCAGGTGGTCGCGGTAGAGCAGCACCTGCTGAGCTGCGATGCCTGTCGCCGTGAACTGGCGGAGTTGCAGCGCCTGTCTGCGCTGATCGCGGCGGCGCCGATGCCCGAGCCGTCACAGATCACGCTGGAGCGGCTGCGCGGCGGCCTGCGGATGGAGCGCGAGCGCGCGGTGCGCCGGCTGGCCGGCTGGCTGACCGCCGCCGCGGCAGCGGTGGTGGTGGTCACGCTCCTGAGTCGCCCTGCGCCGATGCCCCAGCAGGTCCACAGTGGCGTGCCTGCCGTCCCGGCGATGGATCACCTGGTCCTGCTGGCGGCCAACGATGAGCCGCTGCCCGAAACGCTGGTGGCCGCCCGCTGGATGGCCGCCGATCTGGCGGTGGCGGGGAGGACGCAATGATGACGCGGCTGATCGTTGTTATCGGCTTCGCGGTGGCCTTTTTCGCCGGGCTGATCGTCGGTATTCGCGGCGGTGAGCGGGCGGCGTCCCGCGATGTGACCCAGTCCACCACGCAGCCGGCCTCGCAGGAACGCGGCGGGCGCTCGGATCCGGGCAGCTACCTCGTGCAGCAACTGGGCCTGACGCCCGAGCAGCAGCAGCAGATGCGCGAGATCTGGTCGGAAACCGCCGGTCGGCGCGGCCGCCAGGCCTCTGAGCAGCGCCGTCGGCTCCGCGAGGAGCGCGACGCCGCCATCGTGGCCCTGATCCGTCCTGAAGATACGCCGGCGTATGAGGCGATCCTCAAGGACTACGAGGACAAGCGGACCGCCCTCGAAAACGAGTGGCGCAACGCCTACCAGGAGGCGGTCGAGAAGACTAAGGCGATGCTCAACCCCGAGCAGCGGGCCAAGTATGAGCAGATGCTCAAGCAGTGGGATGAGCGGGATCGCGATCGG
>CAYNMV010000042.1:10250-38833 GCA_964398315.1 uncultured Tepidisphaeraceae bacterium
CGGGATCGCGATCGGCATCGCGGCGGATCCAGGTCACCGGCAACGAACCAGGCCCGGCCGCCTGCGGCAGACAATGCCGAACCGCCCGCGATGAGCGATGCCGAGACAAGGTGACACGCAAGCGGACAGCGCCGTCGTCGCCGGTGACGGCGGTGAGGTGAGAAACGTGGTCGTTACCACATTGTTTTGAGCCTGTGTGGCTCAGAAAGGGAGTTGGGTCATGAAACGTGGATTGATGATGCTTGCCCTCATCGGCAGCACACTGATTGGATCCCTGGCGTTGGCCCAGGAACAGCCCCGCGACCGGGGCGATCGTGGCGAGCGCGGCGAGCGCCGTCAGCGGATGGACCCGGCGCAGATGCGCCAGGCGATGATGGACCGTCTCAAGGAGCAACTGCGCCCCACGGATGAGGAGTGGCAGGTCCTGCAGCCCATGATTGAGAAGGTCAACAACGCCCAGCGGGCGGCTCGGGCTGGTGGCGGTGCCCGTGGGCCCCGTGGCGGCGGCGACCAGGCCGAGACCGAGCTGCAGCGCGCCAGCCGCGAATTGCGCGAGGCCGTGCAGAACGACAGCTCCAATGAGGCCGTAATACAGCAGCGGCTCAATGCCTATCGCGCGGCCCGCGAGAAGGCGGAAGCCGAGCTGGCCGCGGCCCGTAAGGAGTTGCAGGAAGTCCTCACCCCGCGCCAGGAAGCCGTCCTGGTGACGATGGGGATGCTGGAATAGCGCTTGTGGCCTGCCGCTCCCGCGGCCAGTCACAGGCGAGCGGCTGGATGGCTCCCGGGCGGATCGATGTCGATCCGTCCGGGCGGCCATCAGCCGTCTGCGACCATCAGACGTGATCGATTTCTAATGAACCGGTATTCATGAGTCACCTGATCGACATTCTCGGACAGCGCGGCCTGCTGGATGCGGCGGGCGTGTCCCGTGCGCGCGAGCTGCTGGCCGGCGGCAAGCCGCTGGAAGAGGCCATCATCGCCGCCGACGGCCTGAGCGAGGAGGCGCTGCTGCGCGCGCTGGCCGAGGTTTACGATGTGCCATTTGTCGATCTGGACAAGGTCGCGCCGTCGCGCGAGTACCTGTCACAGTTCCCGGTGCGCGTGCTGGTGGGGCACAACGTGCTGCCGCTGGAAGACCGCGATGGCCGCACGCTGGTTGCCGTGTCGCGCCTGAGCGACACCGCCGCGCTGGACCAGATTCGCGTGGCCACCGGCCGCGACTGCACGCCCGCTCTGGCACCCGCCCACGAGATCGACCGGGCCATCAAGCGCCTGCTGGGCGTGGGAGCCGATACCCTCCAGTCGCTCGATGCCGGTGCGGCCATCGAGGTGATCGACGAGGATGAGACCGACCTCGACGCCAGCACCGCGGCCCACGATGCCTCGATCATCAAGTTCGTCAACCAGATTCTCACCGAGGCGATCGACAGCCGGGCGACCGACGTGCATGTCGAGCCGTTCGAAGATCAGCTCCGTCTGCGCTACCGCATCGACGGCGTGCTGCAGGAGGCCAACGTGCCGCCGAACGTGCGGCGGTTCCACGCGGCCATCGTGTCGCGCATCAAGATCCTGAGCCACCTGGACATCGCCGAGAAACGCCTGCCGCAGGATGGCCGCATCAAGGTCAAGCTGGGCGGCCGCGAGATCGACGTGCGCGTCTCGATCATCCCGATGATCCATGGCGAGGCGGTGGTGCTGCGTATCCTGGCGCGCAACGATGCCCTGCTGGGCCCCGAGCACCTTGGCATGGCCCCGCGCGATGCCGCGCTGTTCAACCAGGTGCTCGACATGCCACACGGGATCGTGCTGGTTACCGGCCCGACCGGCTCGGGCAAGACCACCACGCTGTACGCCGGCCTGAGCGCCATCAACGACACTGAGCGCAAGATCATCACCATCGAAGATCCGGTGGAGTACCAGTTGCGCGGCGTCAACCAGATCCAGGTCTCGAACAAGACCGGGCTGACCTTTGCCGCCGGGCTGCGCGCCATCCTGCGTCACGACCCTGATGTCGTGCTGGTGGGCGAGATCCGCGACCGCGAAACCGCCGAGATCGCGGTGCAGGCCTCGCTGACCGGCCACCTGGTCTTCAGCACCCTGCACACCAACGATGCCCCGGGCGCTGCCGCCCGCCTGATCGACATGGGGGTTGAGCCGTACCTGGTCTCCTCCTCGCTGGAGATGGTCATGGCGCAGCGGCTGGTAAGGCTGATCTGCCCTGACTGCAAGTGCGAGATGCCGCAGCGCGAGGTGGAGAAGCTGCGATCGACCTTCGGCGACCTGGTGCCGGAAGTGCTCTACGAGGGCGCGGGATGTCGAAACTGCCAGAACACCGGCTACCGCGGCCGCCAGGGGGTCTTTGAGATCATGGCCGTGACCGATGAGATCCGCTCGCTGATCCTGAAGCGCGCCCCCTCGCACGAACTGCGGAAGGTGGCGATGGAGCAGGGCATGAGAAGCCTGCGCGAAGACGGCTGGCGGATCGTGCGCGAAGGGCGCACCACGGTTGATGAGGTTATTCGAAACACCAAGGATGAAGAGGCCGGCGTGCCTCGGATCGAGCTTCGGCCGGCCGGGGAGGCGGTGCGCTGATGGCCGTCTTTACCTACGTTGCGGTCGATCGAAGTGGGCGCCGACTGAATGGGTCGTTGCCCGCCGATTCGCGCGCCTCGGCGATGGATGCGCTGCTCGGCCAGGGCCTCTCCCCGGTATCGATCGAGGAGAAGACCAACGGCGCGGCCGTCGCGCCGGCGGAGGTGACGGCGACCACCCGCGTGCCCCGGAAGGCGGTCGAGGCGTTCACCCGCGAGCTGGCCAACCTGCTGGCCGGCGGGCTGTCCCTGTCGCGGGCGCTGGCACTGCTGCGGCGCGAGGCGTCCCACCCGACTGCCAAGAGCGTCTGGGGCAAGATTCACGATGATGTGGTCGGCGGCGAGCCGCTGGCCGATGCCCTGGCCAAGTGGCCGCGGGCGTTCAGCGGCGTTTACGTGGCCATGGTCCGCGCTGGCGAAACCGGCGGCTTCCTGCATGTGGTCCTCCAGCAGATCGCCGACTTCCGCCAGCGCGAGCAGGACCTGACCGGCAAGGTGAAGACAGCGCTGATCTACCCGATTGCCCTGGCCGTCGTGGCCACCGGCGTGCTGGTGTTCCTGCTGACGTTCTTCATCCCGCGGTTCAGCTCGATCTTCGCGCAGTTCGGATCGGATCTGCCAATGCTGACGCGGATCGTGGTGGCCATCAGCCAGTGGCTGCTGAACTATGGATTGGTGCTCGTGCTGGCGGGGGTGATTGCGGCGATGGCGCTGCGCCGGGCTGCCAGCACCGACCAGGGCCGCCGGCGGCTGGAGCGCGCGGTGCTGCAGACCCCGGCCCTGGGCACGGTGATCGCCCGCTTTGCGCTGGTGCGCTTCTGCCGCATGCTCGGGACCCTGGTGGGTTCGGGCGTGCCGCTGGTGGCATCCTTGCGGGTGGCGCGCGAGGCGATCGGTAATCAGACTTTGCAGGACACGGTGGAGCACGCGATCGAGGAAGTGCAGCGCGGCACGCCCCTCAGCCGGGCGCTGTCGGCCAGCACGCTGCTGTTCCCGCCAAGCGTGATCGAGACGATCAGCGTGGCCGAGGAGACCGGCCGGCTGGATGCGGAGTTGCAGCGGCTGGCCACCGCGTTCGAGAGTGATCTGGACCGCAACCTGCGGATCCTGGTCGGGCTGGCCGAGCCGCTGCTGCTGCTGACGATGGCCGCCCTGATCGGCACGGTCGTGGTGGCGATGCTTCTGCCGCTGTTCACGTTGCAGGACATGATCCGGTAAGCAGGCAAGAAACGGGACGTGATGAGAAGGAAGACCATGAACTATCGGAAGAATGCTGTTCGGCGTGGCTTCACGCTGATGGAGTTGCTGCTGGTGCTGGTGATCCTGGGGGTGCTGGCAGCGCTGGTGATCCCCAAGTTCACCGGGCGCTCAGAACAGGCCCGCGAGGTCGCCGCCCGGGCGGATATCTCCAACATCAAGGGCGCGATCGACCGCTTCGAGATCGACAACGGCCGCTTCCCCACGACCGAGGAGGGGCTGCGGGCGCTGCTGGTGCAGCCGGCCAACGTCACCGGCTGGCGGGCGCCGTATCTTGATGGCGGCATGCCGCGCGACCCCTGGGGCAACGAATACCAGTATCGCTATCCCGGCCGCTACAACCCGCAGGGCTACGACGTCTGGTCGTTCGGTCCTGACGGCCGCGAAAGCGAAGATGATATCGGCAACTGGGAGAGATGATCTGACATGCGCTGTCCGCGCTTCCAACGTGCTGCCTTCACGCTGCTCGAGCTGGTGCTCGTGCTGGCGGTGCTGGCCACGCTGATGGCGATGGTTGCGCCTTCGCTGCGGGGATGGAACAAGGGATCGAAGCTGCGCGATGCGACCGATCAGCTCATCGCCGCCACCCGCCATGCCCGCAGCCAGGCGGTCCACACCGCCGAGGTGCACCGCCTGGAGGCTGATCCGAGCGGCACGGCGTTTCGCGTGGTGGCCGTCGGGCCCGAAGGTGATGACAGCGCCGCTCCCGCGGCCAGCGAGTTCGAGCATGAGGTGAGGCTGTCGCCCAGCCTGCGCATCGACATCCAGCGCCTGGATGGCGGGATCGGCGGGGTAGAGTTTTATCCCAATGGCCGGGTGACGCCGGCGGTGATCCGCCTCTATGCCGAGTGGGGCGAGGTCACCGAGCTGGCCGCCACGACACCGGCCGATTCGTTCCGCCTGGTCCCGGCAGGAGGGATGCGATGACCCGGGTCGATGGCACACTCCCGGCCGGGCATGCCGGCGTTACGCGGCCCGGCGACATCGCCCGTCGTGGCGCCCGCGGCCGCCGTGGGGTGACGTTGATGGAGGTGCTGGCAACGCTGGTGCTGGTCGGCATCGTGCTGCCGGTGGCGATGCGCGGCGTGACGTTGTCGATGCAGGCCGCTGCCAGCGCCCGCCATGAGGCCGAGGCTACCCGCTTGGCCGAGGCAAAGCTGAATGAACTGCTTGTGCAGCAGGATACTGCGCTGCTCAGCGGCAACGGCGACTTCGGCGAGGACTGGCCGGAGTACCGCTGGGAGGTGACCAGCGTTGCCCGCGAGTACGGCTTGTACGAGGCCCAGGTCACCGTCAGTTGGACCCGTCGTGGCGAAGAGCGCTCGGTCGTGCTGACGAGCTTGATGTATCCGCAGTCCCTGATGACGCAATGATCATCTGCAATCGTCCAATCTCCTGCTCCACCCGGGCGCTGCATCGGCAGCCGGCCCGTGTGGCCCGCCTGGCGCACACGCAGCGCCCGGTGCGCACGGCGTACGGACGAGGACGGCGCGGCGGGTTCACACTGCTGGAGCTGATCCTCTCGGCCACGATGATCGCGGCCATCGGGGCAGCACTGTATTCATCCCTGTCCATCGCATTCAAAGGCCGCATCAGCGCCGCCAACCAGGTGCAGGCGATGCGCGAGTGCGCCATCGTGATGGACCTGATCCAGCAGGACCTGCAATCGATCCTGCCGCCGGGGGGGACGCTCGGCGGGTTCTTCATCGGTGTCCCCGGGGGATCGGCGGGCGCTGAGGCCGATGAACTGGAGTTCCGCACCATCGCCCGTGATCGCACCGCGGCCGATGATGATCCGTTTGCCGAAGGCCCGCGGCGGGTGGTCCTGGCGCTGCGCACCGACAGGAATCCAGCGGCCCTGGTGCGGGAAGTCGAGCCGAACCTGCTGGCCCCCATCGAGCTCGATCCCGTGGAAGAAGTGCTGTCAACCCGCGTTCAGTCGTTGGCGCTGCGGTATTTCGATGGGGATGCCTGGTACACCGAGTGGGATTCGCAGACCGATGGCGGCCTGCCCCGCGCGGTGGAGGTGACGATCACTTTCGATATTCCCTCGCCGGTGGATGATACCCGTCCGTATCGCATGACCCAGGTGATCCCCCTGAGCTGTACCGCCGCTCCGGTGGAGGAGGATGCCGATGAGTGAACGCTGCATCCAGCCTGGCTTGCCTGAAGTGGTGCGGCCGCCCATGAGCCCTGCGTGCCGGGAGACAGCGCTGCGCAGCGAATGGCGGTTTGCTGCTCGCCATCGTGCCGGCACGGTACTGATCGTGGCGATGGTCATCCTCTTCTCGATGGTGTCGATGGTGATCGTGCTGGGGCAGGCGATGCGCGTGGAGGTGCGGGCCTCGGCCAATGAGCACTCGGCCGCCGAAGCGCGCGCCATCGCCCGCGGTGCCGAACAGTATGTGCTGGCGCTCCTGACCGAGAGCACCGATCCGGTAGAGACCTTGCCCGAGACCGATTTTGAGGCCGTGCCGGTAGGCACGGGCTATTTCTGGATCGTGCGGCCGGACTACAACGATCCAACCCTGCCGCAGTTCGGACTGGTGGATGAATCCTCCAAGCTGGATCTGAACCTTGCCCCGCGCGATGTGCTGCTGCGCCTGCCGGGCATGACCGATGAGCTGGCTTCGTCCATCATCGACTGGCGGGATGCGGATGACAATGTCACCAATCTCGGTGCTGAGAGCGAAACGTACCTCCAGCGGGAGGATGGCTATCGCGCCAAGAACCAGCCGTTTGAACTGGTTGAGGAGTTGCTGCTGGTCAACGGCATGGACCGCGAGCTGCTTTACGGCCCGCGCGGCGGCGGTGAATCAGACCTGATCGCCGGCACGTTCGCCGCGGAACTCTACCAGAGCCAGGGCCTGTTCAACTTCTTCACCGTCTGGGGCAAGCCGGCGCGCGTTGCCTCGGATGGCACACAGCGGCTGAACCCCAACAGCCAGCAGACCCGCCAGGAGTTCCGCGACATGCTCCGCGAGCAGCTTGGTGAGGCCCGCGGCAATGAGGTAGGCGATCTGCTAGGCCAGGGCAACATGCGCAACCTGCTCGACTTTGCCATCCGCACCGGGCTGAAGGTGGATGAGTTGCAGATCCTTGAGCCGTATGTGCTGGTGGAGCCAACCACGCAGGCTGATCCTGGCGCACCACCGCCCCTGCGGGTAAACATCAACGCCGCTCCCCGCGAGGTGCTAATGACGCTGGAGGGGCTGAGTGAGGCGGATGCCGACACTCTGCTGGCCCGCCGGCCGCCACTGGGCGGGGCCGTGGGCAGCACGGATCCCGGCTCGATTGCCTGGGTGCTGGACGCGTTTGGCGATCCGCAGCGGGTAAGCCAGAAGCTGATTGATATGGGCGATCAGATTACCGGCCGCGGCGGGTGCTGGTCGGCCGATATCGTGGCGGTCAGCGGTAACGGGCGGTCTTTCTGCCGGGTGCGCATCGTGGTCGATGCCACCGAAGCCACGCCGCGCATCGTTTATCGCCGCGACATTACCGAGCAGGGCTGGCCCCTGGATGATTCCATCCGCCAGGCTCTGCGCAGCGGGAACGGCATCTGATGCGGACACAGGCGCAGGCGAGTGTGAGTGATGCGGGTGTGAAGCGCGCGTCGATGAACAAACAGCCGGCGCCGGCGAAGGGCCGGGGCCATGGACGGAAACGGATTGGCATGATTAGGCACAGCATCCTGGGACTGACCATTGACGAGCGCGGCATCGCCTGCGCTCAGGTGCTGCTGCGCGGCAAGCGCCGGACGGTGGAACGACTGGCGCGATTCGCGTTTCCACCCGGCACGTCGCTCGACCAGCCCGAAGCGCTCGGCCAGGCGTTCAAGCAGTGGCTCGATGAGCACGGCCTGGGCGCCCGGTCGGCGGTTGTGGGTGTACCGGCCAAGTGGATGCTGGCCCAGGAGCGCGAACTGCCGCCGGTGGATGAAGCGGCCGCCATTGCGATGCTGCAATTGCAGGCCGAGCGCCTGGCGGTAGAGGACATGGTCTTTGATGTCGCCGGCCCGCTTGGTTCCGATCAGCCGGCCCGCGTGCTGCTGGTGGGCATTCCCCGGCGGCAACTCCAGCGCATCGAAGTGCTCTGCCGGGAGGCGGATCTGAAGCTCATCGGCGCCGGCTCGACCGCGATGGCGGTCTTGCGGCAGTTTGGCGGGGATGATCAGCCGCTGGTGGTCATGGGTGAGCAGGGGGGTGAACTGGTCTGGCAGCGCCAGGGCGTGCCGTTCCTGCTGCGCCATCTGGCTGGCGGCGGGGGAGACGAGGCCGCCCTTACCGCCGCCATCGCCGGAGAACTGCGGCGTACACTCATGCTTCGCCCGAGCGATTCCGGCCCACCCGGCTCGGTGCTGCTGTGGAATCGCCGGCCGCTCAATGATGATGCTTTTGCCGAGGTGTCGCAGCGGGCGGGTCTGCGCATCGAGCGGCTGACCAACCTGCGGCCAATGGGCGCGCAGGTAGATGCCCGGGCGCTCAATGGCGCGGCCGGCCGCGAACCGCCGGAAGCATTTTTGCCCGCTATCGCGGTGGCGCTGATGGCCGTGCCGGATGGTGATCACCCGATCAACTTTGTCCGCCCGCGCCTGGCGCCGCCCAAGTCCAGCCGCTTCAACCGCCCGACCCTGATGGCCATTGCGGCCGCAGTGCTGGTGGTGTTGGGCCTGGCCTGGTTCTACTACAGCGTTGTCAGCCTCGAAGCCGAGGCAGATCGGCTGGATCAGGAACTAGCCGCCAAGGCCGACAGCCTGAAGACTGCCGAGGCGCGATTGCAGCGTTTTGGATACGGGCGCAGCTACTACGAACAGCGCCCGCCGGTGCTGGAATGCCTGCGTGAGGTTGCGCTGGCTTACGGCACCGATGGGGCAATCTGGACCACCAGCTTCACCCTCCGGGAAAACGGCCGGGGCACATTGCAGGGCAAGGCGAGCAACCAGCAGGCCGTGCTAGCGCTGCTGGACCGGCTCAAGGCCAATCCCCGGTTCGCGGACATGCAGCTTGGCGACATGCGCCAATCCACCGGCGCCAGCCGGGATATCACCTTCACCATGAGCTTTACGTACGTCGGAGGGCCAGATGCTCAGTAAACGTGAAAAACGGATCGGCATCGTGGCCGGCGTGGTGCTGGGGGCGCTGGTGCTGGACCAGGTGATGTTTACGCCGCTGTGGACACGGTACGGCGAGGCATCGCAGCGTGTCGAAACCGCTCAGCGCGACCTGGACGCGGCCAGGCGGACTTTCGAGAACGACGAGCATGCGCGCCGCCGCTGGACCGAGATGGCCGGCCGCACCCTCATGACCAATGCACCCGACAGCGAGGTGCAACTGCTGAACCGCGCCCGCGAATGGGCGGATGCGAGCCGGTTGTCGCTTCAGTCGCTCAAGCCAGAGCGCAGCGAGCGGGAAGAGGGCTTCCAGAAGATCACGATCCGGGCGACCGCGATCGGTTCGATGCGGCAGGTGGCGCAGTTTCTCTACCAGGTGCAAAGTGCCGATATCCCGGTGCGCATCAGTGACATCCAGCTGACGGCGCGCAAGGAGAACACCGATGACCTGTCGGTAACGATCGGCCTGTCCACAATCTACCTGCCGCCGGATGCAGGCGACACGGAGGTGCGGCGATGAGACAACAGCCTGACAAGCGGATGTGCGGCCTGCATGGCCTGGTGATCGGTGCGGTGGCAGCGCTGATGCTCACGGCATCGCTCTGCCCGGCACAAAGCCGCGATCGCGGCTTCGGCCGGCGCGATGATGCGCTTGATGAGCGCTATAGCGCCGTGGTGGACAACAACATCTTCCTGCGCGAGCGCGGCCGCCGGCCGGTGCGGGTTTTCCAGCCCAGCTCCCGGCCCGCCAGGCCGCAGCGCACGGTCGAGCAGTCGCTCATGCTCACCGGTATCGTCTTTGAAGAAGACACGGTGCGGGCCTACTTCGAGAACCTTGCCGGCGGAGAGCCGGTGCGGGTGGCGCCCGGTGAGACGGTGGGGCACGGCATGGTGGTCGAGATCGCCATCGATGCCGTCGCCTATCAGAACACCGATGGCATCGTGCGCTGGGTGGAGATTGGCCAGGACCTGACCGGGGCCAGTGCATCTGCCGCTTCCAGCCTGTCACCATCCTTCGGCACCGCCCCAACCGATGTCACCGCTGCCAGCTCGGGCAGCACCGGCGATGCAGGCGGTGGCGAGGAAGCGAGCAGCGAAACGACTGCCGCCACGGAAGGTTCGGCAGATCCATCGACCATGAGCGTGCTTGAGCGCATGCGGCGTAATCGGCAGCAACAACTCAACAGGAACTAAGATGCAGTGCAATAACAGTCCCGCGGGGCGAAATGTGGTGGCGATGGCGCGGTGGTCCATGATCCTGGCCGCCGCCTGCGCTGGCGTCGTGATCGCACAGCCCATGCCGTTGGCCGAGGAGCCGGTGGTGATTGAGCCAGGGCAGGGAGAGCTTGTGCCGGGCGAACCGGCACAGGGTGAACCCGTGCAGGGTGAACCGGTTGAGGGAGAGCCCGTGCCGGTTGAGCCCGGCCAGGGCGGCTTTGTCCAGGCCAATCCCGCCGAGGCGCCTGATGGCGATGGTCCTGATCAGGCCGATGGCCCGGATGGAGCCGATGGGCCGGATCAGCCCGGTGATGCGGATGATGATGATGGACCGATGGATCCACCCGCACCGCCAGCGCCCGGGCAGCCTGGCCAGCCGGAGCCGCCTCAGCGGCCTGTTCCGGGTCCGCCCGTTCCACCGGTACGGCCCCAGCCGCCATTGCAGCCTCAGCCGCCGGCTGAGCCCCGAACGCCCGCCCAGCTTGCACAGCCTGATGCCGCGCCCGGAACCGTGCCGCCCCGCAACGGCAATAATGGTACCGGCCAGGTCACGCGGGAAAATGGCGGCCTGGTGCTCAACTTCCGCGATGCCAGTATCGATGTGGTACTCGATGAGCTGTCGGCGGCCGCGGGATACGTGGTGGTCAAGGAAGTCAAGCCCACTGGCCGGGTCACGCTGACCAGCCGCCAGCCAGTCAACGCCGACGAGGCGGTATCGCTGCTCAACACCGTGCTGCACAACGCCGGCTACAGCGCGATCAAGCAGGGCCGCATTCTCAAGATCGTGACGCGCGATCAGTCCAAGCGCATGAATATCCCGGTCCACAGTGGGTCGGATCCGAAGCTGATCGCCGAGACCGATGAGATGATCACCCAGGTGATCCCGTTGCGCTACGCCAATGCTTCGCAGCTCAGGACCGATCTGCAGCCTCTGATCAACCCGCTGGCCGATTTCACCAGCAACGAATCGAGTAACGCGCTGGTCATCACCGATACCTCTGCCAATGTGAAGCGCGTGGTGGAAATCATCGCCGCGCTGGACACCTCGCTGGCCGATGCGGTGACGATCAAGGTCTTCCCGCTCAAGTATGCCAGCGCCACGGACACCGCGCGGCTGATCAATGAAGTGTTCAGCAACGTAAGCGTGGGTGGTCCCGGCGGCGGCCAGCAGAGCGGGCGCGGTGGACCCGGTGGCGGCGGCGGACCTGGCGGCGGCGGCGCCAACTGGCGCGATCGTATGCGGCAGCAGGTTCAGCGCGAAGCGCAGCAGACCGCGCTGGGCAACCGGATCAGTGCGTCGGCCGATCCCCGTACCAACAGCGTGGTCGTCAGCGGCTCGGATGATGCCATTGCCGCCGTCGCTGAAGTGCTGAAGGAGCTGGATGCCAATCCCGTGGCCGATGAGCAGGTGTTCGTCTTCCGCCTGCGCAATGCCCAGGCGCTGAACGTTGAGTCTGTGGTGAACAGTGTCTTCGGCAACCCGACCGCCTCGCGCGGCAGCACCCTGGGCGTGCAGCAGAACACACTTAACACCGCTCGCAGCAGCCGTGGCACCAGCACACGCGGCGGCACCAGCAGCCGCAGCTCGCGCGGCAGCACGGGCGGCGGCATTGGTACGGCCGGTGCACGGACCGGCGCCCTCGGTCAGACCGCTGGACGCGGCCAGACGGTCGCCACCGGCCGCACCGGCGGCTGGGGTGGCGCCCAGGCGCGTCTGTCGCCAGCTGCCCAGCAGGCGGCCGGCGACCTGGCCGGACAGGTGACCATCATCGCCGATCCCGATACCAACTCGCTGCTGGTCCGCACGTCGCCGGCCAACTACGAGAAGGTGCGCGAGATCCTTGAAGAACTGGACAAGCCGGTAGCGCAGGTGCTGATCAAGGTGCTGATCGCCGAGGTGACGCACGACAACGCCACCGATTTGGGCACCGAACTGTCCGTGCTGAACCTGCGTGCCAGCGGCAACGGTCAGCAGGCGGGCACCAATTTCAACATCCCCACCCAGGGCGCGAACGCCACCGGGCTGGTGGTGCAGATCCTGGAATCCAACTTCACCGCTGCTATCCGTGCCCTGGAAACCGAGGGGAAGCTGGATGTGCTCTCGCGGCCATACATCCTGGCCTCGGATAACCAGCTGGCCAGCATCACCGTCGGCCAGGAAGTGCCATTCATCACCAACTCGCGCATCACCGACCAGGGCGGTATCATCAACACCATCGAGTACGGTGATATCGGCATCCTGCTGGATGTCATTCCGCACATCAATCCCGATGGGCTGGTGATCCTGGATGTGGCGCCGGAGATCAGCGCCCTGACCGGCAGCAGCGTGCCGCTCAACGAACAGGTCTCCAGCCCCATCATCGCCAAGCGCTCAGCGCAGTCGCGCGTGGGGGTGCGCAACGGGCAGACGATCGTCATTGGCGGGTTGATGGAGGACCGCAAGACGCAGACCCTTGACAAGGTGCCGATCCTTGGCGACATCCCGCTGGTTGGCCTGCTGTTCCAGCGCAACCGCACGACCAAGGCCAAGACCGAGCTGCTGATCTTCCTCACGCCGCATGTGGCCAGTGACCCGGATCAGTTGGAGGCGATGAGCGCTGATGAGCAGCGGGATGTGCAGATCGTTCCCCATGCGGTGGAGCCGGGAACGTTCGAGCAGCATATGGAAGGCATGCAGCGCGGGCGCACTGCGCCGCCGGTGAATGTACCGGCGATCGACGATGAGCCGATCGCCGACCCCGTTGATGCCGCGGAGAGCCAGTGATGCGGACGTGGATGGCGAGCTTGTTGGTGGTCATGGTGGCGCTGGCGGGATGCGCCGGGCCGGGGCAGTCGGACTCGGGACGGGGGACCGCGCCCGCCGGGGGCGGGGCGGGCGCGACGACACCGGTGGCGCCCATCACCAACGTGGATCCCTGTGCCACGCAGATGCACGATCTGTGCGGGGCGCTGCTGCTGCACCTGGCGGCCACCGGTGATTTGCCGATGTCGCTGGCGGAGCTGGAGGCCGGGCCGGGCGGGGCCGAGGTGCCGGATCTGCATTGCCCGGTATCGAAAAAAACCTACATCTACAACCCGGTGGGCATTTTCATGCCCGAACGGCGGGCGCGGCTGGTGCTGTACGATCCAGCGCCTTCACATGCCGGCATGCGCTGGGGGATCATCGCCGAAGAGGGCGATGAGATGCGGCCGCCGGTGTTCAAGGTGATCGCCTTCCCGGAGTCGTTTTTTGTACTTCGTCCACCGCAGTGATCGTCTGGCATGCTGGGCCGGTGCCGGCAGCCGGGTATGGCCTGAGGGCGGTGGGGGAAAGGGCTGATGCCATGGCGCGGGTGCTCGTGCTGTTCGATGTGGATGGAACACTGCTGCTCACCGGCGGGGCATCAAGCCGCTGCATCGAGCGCGCCGCCGTGCGGGTGCTGGGTGAGCGGCTGAAATGGGGACCGGTGACGGTGGGTACCACCGATCCGCAGATCTTTCAGGAGCTTGCCCAGCGCTGTGGCATCGAGCAGGCTGCCGATCACCTGGAGCAATATCGCGAAACATATCTGGCCGAGCTGGAAGCGGAATTGAACCGCGTGCGGGCGGAAGTGAAAGTGCTGCCGGGCGTGCGCGAGCGGCTGGCGGAGTTGTCGCAGCGTGCGGATGTCATGGTGGGGCTGCTGACCGGCAACTATCGCCGGGCGGTCGAACTGAAACTGGCGGCGGCAGGGCTGGATGCCGCCTCATTTGCCCTGGGAGCGTTCGCCGAGGACGGGCCGGATCGTCCTGCTTTGGTGGCCGCGGCCCGGCGGGCGCATGCGATGCTGACTGGCCAGGCGATCGCGGCGGGACGGATCATCCTGGTCGGGGATACCCCGCGCGACATCGCCTGCGCGCACGCTACCGGGTGCCGGGTGCTGGCGGTGGCAACCGGGCACTACTCCCTGCCCCAACTGGCGGCCCAGCATCCCGATGCCGCTGTGGCAACCCTGGAAGACCGTGCAGCACTCGACCGGTTGATTGCCGCCGCCGGTTCCTGATCGGCCGAATCACAAGTGAAAGGCGGATGCATCACGGGCCTGCCGCCCGCGCCTCCTCGCGAGCCCACCTTCGCCGGGCGTGGTTTTTCGCCTATTGCATTGCGGGCGGTTTTCTTTCGCCGCAAAGTAGGATCGCGCGCAAGAATGCGGGGCGCAGGCATCCCGGTGGCTTTCAACCGGCCGGGCGGGGGATTACCTTTATGGCATGTCCAACGCATCCAGTCGTTATGACCGCACTGCCACGCTCCTCTCGATCATCGGCCGCAGCGAGCCTTTATTCACGCAGGATCTGTCCCGGCATGGGGCGGCGATGGATGAAGCGGTGCGCGACGGGCGGTTTCTGGTTATCGGCGGGGCCGGGTCGATCGGCAGCGCGGTGGTGCGCGAGCTGTTCCAGCGCGGCCCGCGCGTGCTGCATGTGGTGGATATCTCCGAAAACAACCTGGCGGAACTGGTGCGCGACGTGCGCAGCTCGATGGGGTATATCGATGGCGATTTCCGTACCTTCGCCCTCGATTGCGGCGGGGTTGAATACGATGCGATGGTCGCGGCCAACGGACCGTATGACTATGTGCTGAACTTTTCCGCCCTCAAGCACGTGCGCAGCGAGAAAGACCCCTTCACGCTGATGCGCCTGATCCGCGTCAACGTGCTGAACACCGATCGCACCGTGCAGGGCGCGATCGCAATGAACGCACGCAAGTATTTCTGCGTCTCCACCGACAAGGCCTCCAATCCGGTTAACATGATGGGGGCCTCCAAGCGCATCATGGAGATGTTCCTGATGAGGCGGTCAGAGCAGATCCCGGTTTCCACCGCGCGCTTCGCCAACGTCGCGTTCTCCGATGGTTCACTGCCGCATGCCTGGACGCAGCGCATCGCCAAGCGCCAGCCGCTGGCCGCGCCAGATGATGTGCGGCGCTACTTCGTCACCGACAGCGAGGGTGCCATCCTCTGCCTGATGAGCACCTTCTTCGGCGAAAGCCGCGACATCTTCTTTCCCAAGCTCAGCGAGAAGCTGCACCTGGAAAAATTCTCCAACCTGGCCCGCCGCTACCTGCGGAGCATTGGCTATGAACCCTACGAGTGTGCCAGCGAGGATGAAGCCCGGGCAAAGGTGGAGGAACTGGCCGCCCAGCGCAAGTGGCCGGTCTATTTCTTCGAGCAGAGCGATACCACCGGCGAGAAGGACTTCGAAGAGTTCTATACCGATCAGGAACGGGTGGACTGGGACCGCTTTGCCGATATCGGCATCGTCAAGAGCGATGTCGGCTGGGATCCGGCCTCGCTGGAGCGTTTTGAACAGACCATCCAGGCCATGCTGACCCGCGGCGACTGGACCAAGCCGCAGCTTGTCGAACTGTTCAACCAGACCCTCAGCCGTTTCAGCCACAAGGAGACGTTCAAGTACCTGGATGACCGGATGTGACAGTCATTCAGCCAGAGCCGTTGGTACCGTCCTGGCAGACCGGCAGGTGTCGATGGCAGGTTTGTCCAGCAGGGTTCGCTCTGTGCCGGCGGTGCGGGGCTATGGCTCGACCAACCCGAGCCGCATGGCCATGGAGGAGCGCAGGCGCTGCCTGGGATCAAATCGGCGCTGGATGGCCATGAATTCTTCAGCGCGGGGGTACATGCGGCGGAATCGTTCGCGGGTGAGAAACGCATCCTTGGCCAGGTATACCCGTCCGCCATGGTCGAGGACGATCTGGTCCAGGGCATCAATCACCTCGCGCAGCCGCGGGCCGGTGTTGGGCAGATCGAGGGCAAGGGTGTGGCCCTCAAGGGGGAACGAGAGCAGGCCACCGCTGGGCGGCCCCATCGACTTGAGCACCGCCAGGAATGATGCGCTGCCGCTGTCTGACAGCGTATGCAGCATGCGCGCCAGTCCTTCTCGGCTGGTGGCGCGGGGCAGGACCGCCTGGTACTGCACGAACCCGCGCCGGCCGTACAGGCGGTCGTAGTTGCGGATGCGGTCCAGGGGGTAGAAGTACGTGTCGAAGTCGATTGTCTGGCGGCCGGGGGTGTGCCGGCGGTAATAGCCGCGGTTGAACGTGCGCACCGTCCAGGCATTGAGTACGAACGGCGGCAGGTGGAAGGGGATGGTGCGCGATCGGCGATGGAGGAAATCCAGTGGTCGGTCACGGAACGCCTCGGGCACCTGGCTGGCGGGGGTGTGCTCGCCGCGCATCAGCACCGAGCGTCCCATCGACGCGCCGCCGGCCAGGCAGTCGATCCAGGCTACCGAGTAGCGGCTCTGCTGGTCGGTGGCGGCGAATCGCGCCAGGGCGGTGTCGAGGTCGGGCAGTTGCTCATACTCCACGGTGACGAATGCCGATTCCACCCGCCGCAGGCGCAGGCGGGCGGTGAGGATCGTCCCAGTCAGGCCCATGCCGCCCAAGGTTGCCCAGAAAAGGTCAGGATATTGCTCTTGCGAGCAGGTGAGCACATCGCCGCTGCCGGTGAGCAGGTCAAAATCGATCACGCTGGTGGCAAAAGAACCATCCCGGTGGTGGTTTTTGCCGTGCACATCGGCTGCGATGCACCCGCCAACGGTGACGAGCTTGGTGCCTGGGGTAACCAGGGGGAAGAAGCCCCGGGGCAGGAAGGTTTCGATCAGTTTGGCCAGTGTGCAGCCGCCTTCGCACCGGATAATTCCCTCGGCGGGATCAAACTCCAGCAGCCGATCGAGCCGCTGGGTGAGCAGCAGGCCGCCATCGCGATTGAGGGCGTTGTCTCCATATCCCCGGCCTGCGCCACGGGCCAGGATGGTGCAGGGCGCATCGGTCACCAGGTGATGCAGGTCGGCAACGCTCTCGGGCCGGGCCAGGTGGCATGGCTCGACCGGGACGCGGTTGAAACCGCCAAGTTGGACGGGGATGAATCCTGACATAATCTGGCAAACGGCCGCTCGGGAGACGAATATATCTGATCATCGGCTTGCGGCGGGGAGTCGGTTTGGTGATTCGATGGCACTTCACGCGGAGGTTTCCATGAAGCGGGCGGAAATGGCAGCAATTCAACAGCACATTGCGGATGTGCTGACGCGGGCGGGGGTCGTCCTGAGCGCACAGGACCGCCAGTCGCTGGAGGTGGCCGATTTCGGGCTGGGACGGTTCGCCGAGGAGGGGCTGGCGCTGCTGGTTTATGTCAACACCGACCGCTATTGCGGCAAGGAACTGGTGCTGCTGCCGGGACAGACCTGTCCTGAGCATCGCCATCCGCCGGTGGATGGGGAGCCCGGAAAAATGGAGACGTTTCGCTGCCGGCAGGGATCGGTCTGGCTGTATGTCGAGGGAGAGCCGGCCGCCTGCCCCAAGGCGAAAGTGCCGGCGGCCAGCCGCGATTACTACACCGTTTTCCACGAGATCGAGCTGCATCCCGGCGACCAGTACACCATCCCGCCCAACACGCTGCACTGGTTCCAGGCCGGGCAGGAGGGGGCAGTTGTCACGGAATTCTCCAGCCGCTCGCGCGATGAGGCGGATGTATTCACCGATCCCCGCATCAAGCGTATGCCGGAGGTGACCGACTGAGGTTCCGATGAGGTGATGCGGACCGGTGGACCGCGCTGCATCGCATAGATGCCAGGCATGCAATCATTTGAGTTCAATATCGTCCCGCGGGTGTTTTTCGGTGCCGGCCAGGTCAGGCAGGTGGCGCCGATCGTTCAGCGCCTGGGTCGGCGGCCCATGGTCATCTACAACGGCAGCGCAATGGAGCCGCGGCTGGAGGAATGGCTGGGGATGCTACTGGAGCCGGGACGGGTGTGGCATCAGCGCGGGGAGCCGACGGTTGCGGATGTGGATGCGGCGGTGGCGGCGGCTCGATCAGGCGGATGCGATGTTGTAGTGGGGCTGGGTGGCGGCAGTGCCATCGATACGGCCAAAGCGGTGGCGGGGCTGCTGACCAATGGGGGGGCCGCACGCGATTACATGGAAGTGGTCGGCGAGGGCCGCAAGATCACGACAGACGCACTGCCGTGGGTCGCGGTGCCCACGACGGCCGGCACCGGGGCCGAGGCCACCCGCAATGCGGTGGTGGGGCTGCCGGAGAAACAGTTCAAGGCGAGCATCCGCAGCGAACTGCTGTTGCCGCGGGCAGCGATAATTGATCCGGCGCTGGGGGTGGATGTGCCGCCCGAGGTGACTGCGCGGTCAGGGATGGATGCGCTGTGCCAGTGTATTGAGGCCTATACCTCCAGTGGAGCCAGCGCCCTGACCGATCCGCTGGCGCTGGAAGGCGTGCGACGAGCCGGGCAGGCGCTGCTGCGGGCGTATCGCGATGGGCAGGATCTGGCCGCCCGGTCTGACATGGCACTGGCGGCGCTGTTCAGTGGGATCGCGCTGACCAACGCGGGACTGGGCGCGGTCCATGGGTTCGCCGCGCCGCTGGGAGCGAATTTCCCGGTGCCGCATGGGACGATCTGCGCGGCGCTGCTGCCGGGCGTGTTGCGGGCCAATATTGAAGCGCTGACCAGGGCGGGTGACCAGGCCAGGCTCGCTCGCTATGCGGCGGTGGGGCGGGCGCTGTCGGCTGAGCAGGGTATGAGCGATGAGGCCGCGATCACTTTTGCCGTTGAGCGCACGCTGGAGTTGTCGCGGCTGCTCAACATCCCGCGGCTGGGGCATTTTGGACTGAGCCAGGCCGATGTACGCCCGATGATTGAACTGGCGCGCCGGTCCAGCAGCATGAAGTTCAATCCGGTGGTGCTGTCGGATGAAGCGCTGGAGCAGGTATTGCGGGAGGCAATATGACGCGGCCACGCCGCCTGGGGCCGGGACCGGGCGCGCCGCGGCTGTTTATGCCGTCTTAGTCAAGCAGTTCCCGGATCTTGGCGCTGATGTCATCGGAGCGCATGAGGCTTTCGCCCACCAGGATGGCGCTGACACCCACATCCGCCAGCTTGTTCACATCCGCGCGGGTGTGGATGCCGCTTTCACTGACCAGGACGCGGCGGTCCTCGACCAGTTCGGCCATCCGCAGGGTATTGCCCAGGTCCGTTTTGAACGTGCGCAGGTCGCGGTTGTTGATGCCGAGCAGGCTGTAGCTCTTGTGGGGAAAGCCGATCACCCGGTCGCGCACGCGCATCAGGTTATCCATGTCGTGCACCTCGATGAGGCACGTCATGTTCAGTTCCGTCGAGAGGATTTGCAGGTCAATCAGCTCATTGGTCTGCAGGCACTCGGCGATCAGCAGAATGGCATCGGCCCCGGCGGCGCGGCTCTCGTAGACCTGGTAAGGATCGATGATGAAATCCTTGCGCAGCACCGGCAGCTTCACGGCATCGCGGATCTGGTGGATGTACTCCAGCTTGCCCTGGAAATACTCCTCATCGGTCAGCACGCTCAGGGCACTGGCGCCAGCGGCGGCGTACTGGCGGGCGATTTCCACGGGATCAAAGTCAGGACGGATGACGCCGGCGCTGGGGGAGGCCTTTTTCACCTCGGCAATCAGGTTCAGCGGGCGCGGATCGGCCTTCTGCGTGACAGCCTGGAAGAAATTGCGCGGCCGGCCCAGGGTGGTGATCGTCTCCTTGAGCTGTTCCAGGGGGGTGTGGACCTTGCGCAGCTCAACCTCGCGACGTTTGGTGTGGACGATCTGTTGAAGGATATCGCTCATGGGACAACAGCAGGCGGTGTGCGTAGAATGCGCCCGCTCTGAATGGCGCCAATCGGGTGAAGCGAAAACGCCCACGGCATCAATCCGTGGGCTTTTGCGCGAATACCGGAGTGTAGACAGGACCAGATGGATGTCAAACGGAATCGAGGCCACCACCCAGCCAATGGAAGTCCCGCTGAGCAGCCCGTGGCTGATACTGCTGTCATGGCTGGCGCTACCCCTGTGGCTTGTGCTGGCGGGATGGATCCTGAAAGCCGCGGGCATCTTCCGGGCGACGGCCATCGTGGGACCGCGCCGAATGGCAGCGGGGGAGGGGCCGGCGGTGCTGGTGCTTCTGTTCATCGCCGGCCTGGGCGGTGTGATGGTGGGGGGCGGACTGGCTGGCGGGCTGCCTGTGGCCCAGGCGTGGCGTGGCGTGGTTGTCGGCGCGATGGGATACCTAGGTGGGGCGGCGGTGATTCTGGCCGGCAGCGCCATCGTGCGGCGGCAGGGGCTTCAGCGTCTGGGGCTGACAGCCCGCCAGATGCTCCCAGCCGGGTGGCAGGCGCTGGTGGCGATGATCGCCCTCCTGCCGCTGGTGTACGCCATGGGCCTGCTGATGGACTGGCTGACGCGGGTGCTGGATATCCCGGGCCCGGTCCATACTGTGCTGACCCAACTGAAACTGGCCGAGCACCCGGCCGGCGCAGCGCTGCTGGTTGTCTCAGCGGTTGTGCTGGCGCCGTTATTCGAAGAATTGCTGTTCCGCGGGATCATGCAGACCTTCGTGGTGCGGCTGCTGGCCGGGCCGGAGGCGGATTCGCCCGCAAGTGAGATGATCGGCCGTGACTCCGCGCTGGCACAGGAGGGGGGGCTCGCTGGAACCGGCCCGCAAGCGGCAGAGATGCCGGACACGCAGGCCTGGCCGCCGAGGGGCATCATGGCGCGCTGGGCGGCGATTGCGATCACCTCCCTGGTGTTCGCCGCCGTGCATGGGCAGTGGCTGTGGATCGCACCCCTGTTTGTCCTGTCGGTGGGGTTCGGCTACGCCTACGAGAAGACGGGAAACCTGTGGGTGCCGATCTTCATGCATGCGCTGTTTAACGGGACGCAGATCGCGATTTTTCTCTCCATATCCACCAGCGGAACCTGATCGATTACTGAAACCGCGGGCACCCAAACAGGGCCTGCCGTGCCGCCCGTTGACACACGAACAGGCGTTCGCCGATCGAATATCGGGGTACGAGCTGCTCTGCATCCTCGTGATGCGGCTGGCGTTTATCGTGGGGCAGATCGTCGGCTGGGTACAGATCGCCAAGGGCGGCCAGGAACGTGTTTTCGTGGGGTGTACGTTGATCGTGGCGCGCCTGCTGGCCGCGATCATCTCCAGCCTCATTGGGCTGCGGGCAACGGTTCGGACGCTCCGGGATTAGCAGGGGCAGCGCTCGTTGCGGGGGCACTGGCCGGATGCCTGCCGATCTGCCGCTCGATCTCGACCAGGACGGGATCGATGGGGAGCTGCTGCAGGCAGCTCTGGTGGGAGCAGGTGCGCGAGTAGCAGGGGCTGCACGCGATGTCGAGGCGGATAACCACTTCGAGGCGCTGATACGGGCCGGTGCGGATCGGGTTGGTGGGGCCGAACAGCGTGACCAGCGGCCGGCCGAGGGCGGCGGCAATGTGCATCGGGCCGGAGTCATTGGCGATGACAACGGCCGCCCGCTCCAGCAAGGCGACAAGCTGGCGGAGGCTTGTCTGACCGCACAGGTTCAGGGCGCCGGGCACCTGCTGCCCCAATTCGCGCTCGGCCGGCGAGCCGGCGACAATGGTCGCCAGGCCAAAACGGGCTTTCAACTCGGGCACGAGGGCGGCAAAGCGCTCGACCGGCCATCGCTTGGTCGGCCAGTTGGTGCCCGGTAACACCACCGCATACGGCTGATCACCGGCCAGTTCGGCGATGCAGGCACGGTCGGCAGCATCGGTGGGAAAGGGGAACACGATCGGGGCGGTGGGACAGCCGATGAAAGCCAGCAATTTCCGGTAACGCTCGATGGCGTGCTGCTCCATCGAATCGATGCGGACGCGGTGGGTGTAGAACAGCGGCGCGCCTTCGCGGGCATTGGCAAAGCCTACGCGCACCGGCGCGCGGGTGGCCCAGGCAAGCCAGGCGGAGCGGAACAGGCCCTGCAGATCAAGCACCAGGTCGAAATGTTGCTCCCGCAGTGCGCGGGTGAAGCGCTGCAGCGCCCGCCAGGTGGGCCAGTGCCGCCACCAGCGGGAGAGCGCTTTCCGGTCAAAGACGATGCGCTGATCGAGCTGCGGGTGGTCCTCAAGGATACCTGCGCAGGCCGGTGTCACCAGCCAGGCGATGTGCGCCTGGGGGTAGTGGTGGCGCAGGAGATTGAGGATCGGCAGGGTGTGGACCACATCCCCGATCGCGCTCGGCTTGATGATCAGAATCCGCTGCGGCGGGCTGGAAAGCATCAGACCCATGCGGGCGAAAGGATAGACGCGCAGGGGGGGAGTTGCCAGTTGCGGAGTGAGTGAGGCGGGATGGGTAGCGTGCAGCGCATCCTGCGCCATCGGGATGGAGAAGCCGATGATGCAGGATGCGCTATGGTGCCATTCTCAGGCCGCGAGACTGGCTGCCTGGGTGCGCAGGCCGCGCAGTGTGCAGGGGTTTTGCGGATCAAACGTGTTGCGAGTGGGGTCCTTGGCCGGCAGGTCCCACTTGGCGAAGAGCTGGGCATTGTCATCCTGGCCGCGGGGAAGGTCGATGTAGCGGCGGCCATCGGCATGCTCATCGTGGTCGATGAGGGCGGCATAGGCCTGCACGATACGCTTGCCATCGTGCCAGACCTTCAACGACAGGTCCGGGTCAGCGCCATTGATGAAGAAGCGCTCATCAAAATAGCCCAGGGTGCGGAGATAGTCGGTTTTCAGCATGCCAAAGTTGGCATAGAGGGTGCCGCGCACGTGCAGCAGGCGGTACACCTGGCCATTGTGGATCGTCTCATAGGCCACGTTTCGCGGCGACTGGAAGCGGTGGAACAGGGCCAGCATGCCGACATCATCGGGGGCGTGATCAAGCTGATAGAGGGCCGTATCCAGCGATCCGGGCAGCGGGCGGGCATCATCGTTCAGCCACATGACGTTGCGGCCGGCGGCGATCTTAAATCCCTTGTTGGCGGCCTTGACGAAACCTTCGCGCTGCTCTTCGCGGATGATCTTGAGGCGATCGCCCATGTCCACCTGGGCCTCGGTCAGCACGGCCTGGGTACGGTCAAAGCTGGCGCCATCGACGATGATGATCTCGTAGTTGCAGCGGGTGCCGGCGTAGATGGCAGCCAGTGTGCGTTCCAGCAGCTCGCCGCGGTTGCAGGTAGGGAGGACGATGGACAGGTCGTACATGCCGGTGCCTTTCAGGCCGCGCAGAAGGGTGGCGGTCCCATATTTTCATCGGAAGACGGCTGGTGAATGCTCCAAGATATGTGGCCGTCATCGGCCGACAGGGGTGCGGCCAGATCCTGTTCTGCATGCTGATAGCGCCTGGCCCGGAAGCCGCATCAAGGCTGTGTCCAATCAATCCGCCCCTTTCCTGGAGCCTTGGGCGCAGCTTTCGGCGGTGTTGTGCATGGGTTGGTGGGCTTTGACTTCCCGGTCTACCCCATCGGCCGGCTCGATGACGAGCTGGCGGCCGTTGAGGGTCAGCTTGAGGGGGGTCTGCATGTCGATGCCCATCAGTTCCATGATCGCGCGATCGATGATGAGGGCGGCGGAGTTTCCCTGGCGGGTGAGTGTCTTAATCATGCGGACCTCCGGGCAAAGTCGGCATGAACATTGTACGTACGGATTGGCGCGACCTTCAAGCGCAATTTCGCCGGTTTCCCAACACGGATAGGATGCATCGCCAATGGCAAAGGATCTGGCGATCGTCCTGAACAGCGGCAGCATGAACAGCGCGGTGATCACGGCCCTGGCTGCGCAGAAGTACCGGCCGTTGCTGCTGCATGCCGAGGTGGTGCCCCAGGGGCAGTCGCGGGCACGGCTGGCGTATGATCAGCAGGTAGCGCATTTCAAGCCGTACCGCGAGCACGCGCTGGGGATTCCCTGGGCGATGGCAATTTCCGCACCGGGCATGGCCGGAGCGGCGGGGGTGGCCGGCGATACCCGCCAGACCGGGCCGGTGCAGCAGCAGTTGCTCGAATTGACGCCGCTGGTGGCGATTGCCGCCCGTTTTGCCGGGCATTACGAGGCATCCACCATCTACCTGGGCCTGCGCATCGGCACCAACGCTGATGACCTGGCGGTGGCAACCGAGTACGTGCAGATCTGGAATGAGATGCTGCAAATGCCCTGCGGCCTGGCGGAACTGGAGCTTCAGGCGCCACTGCTGGAACTGGAGCCGTGGCAGGTGGTGGATGTGGGCTATCAGGTGGGGGCGCCGTTTGAGCGGACCTGGAGCTGCCTGGGCGAAACCGCCGAGCCGTGCTGGACGTGCCGGGGATGCCGCATGCGCGAGCAGGCATTCCAGCAGGCGGGCCGGCCCGACCCGCTGAAGGCAACCATGCCCCGGTCCTAGACCGGATCAGAGGGGGCAACGGCCCATGAACCGGCCTTTGCGGGCCCTCGCCTGGGCAAGCCCGCGCTGCCAGTGCCAGGCCGGGGTGCCGGCAGGACAGGCCCTGCTTACCCAGCTTCGCCCTTGCCGGACTTGGCATAACTATCGTAATTACAACCCGTTGTTGACACTTTTGCGCAGGGTGCTTTAGAATATGAACCCTTCACGTGGGTTCGCCGTTGGAGCGCTTGGGAAGAGCTCCATGTTTGCCGCCTGTCGGGGCATTGTTTCGATACCAGAGAACCGGTCCGTTATCCGGCTGCTGAGGCGAAATAGACGTCGTTCGCGGCGAGCCTGAAGTTGAGGGTTCTTCCGCCATGTCATCACCGATGCGTGGGCGCGGGCCCAGATTGAGATATTGACCTCATGTGGTCCAGCTTTTTAGTCCACCTCATCGTCGTGCTCTACCTGGGCACGCTTACACTGGTGGCGCTCTACGGGGTGCACCGGTATGTTCTGCTGTACCTGTATTTGAAGCATCGGGACAACACCTATAAACCGGTCGGCGAGTTCCATGAGCTGCCCAAGATCACGGTGCAGTTGCCGATGTACAACGAGGGGACGGTCGCTGAACGCATTATCCGCACCACCTGCCAGATCGATTACCCGCTGGACAAGCTGGAAATCCAGGTGCTGGATGACTCAACCGATGCATCAAAGGAGATCTGCCAGAAGTGCTGTGAGGAATGGGCGGCCAAGGGGTACCCGATCAAGTACATCCACCGGACAGACCGCGTCGGCTACAAGGCCGGGGCGCTGGCCGAGGGGCTGAAGATCGCCGAAGGCAAGTTCGTCGCCATCTTTGACGCCGACTTCATTCCGCCGCGGGATGTGCTGAAAAACGTTGTCCACTACTTCACCGACAAGCAGGTCGGCATGGTGCAGGTGCGGTGGGATCACCTCAACCGCGATGCCTCGCTGCTGACCAAGAGCCAGGCGATCTTCCTGGATGGGCATTTCATGATCGAGCACACCGCCCGCAATCGCAGCGGACGGTTCATGCACTTCAACGGCACCGCTGGCGTCTGGCGACGCTCGTGCATCGACGATGCCGGCGGCTGGGAGCATGACACGCTCACCGAGGACCTGGACCTCAGTTACCGCGCCCAGATGAAGGGGTGGAAGTTCGTCTACCTGCCGCAGTTCTGCGCCCCGGCGGAGCTGCCACCGGAGATCATCGCCTTCAAGCAGCAGGCGCACCGCTGGACCAAGGGATCGGTGCAGACGGCCATCAAGCTGCTGCCCAAGATCCTGCGTTCGCGGCATCTGCCATGGCGAATCAAGACCGAGGCCTTCTTCCACCTGACCAACACGCTGGTCTATCCGCTGATGGTGCTGGTGACGGTGCTGATGTGGCCGACGTTCTTCAACATCGCTAGCCCGTTCAAGGAAAACGAATACATCAGCCGGATCGTCTTCTCCGCCAGCCTGTTTGTGCTGGCGACCTGCTCGGCCAGCACGTTCTTTGTCTTTGGCCAGCGTGAGCTGTTCGGGCCGAAGACAGGCTGGAAGACTGTCCTGCATCTGCCGTTCCTGATGGGCCTGGGCGTGGGCATCTGCGTCAACAATGCCAAGGCGGTGGTTGAGGCGTGCTGGTCGGCGATCCGCAAGAAGCCCAGTGAGTTCGTCCGCACGCCCAAGTATGGCGTGACCGGGGCCAGCAAGCACTCGGCCAGCATTGCCCACTCGGCCACTTACTTCGCGGGCGAATCCTCCGGCTCGCCGGCGGCCGGCACCATCGATCTGCCGCCGCGCCGGAACTTCCTGACCCTCAACCGCCTGATGCTGCCGATCATCGAGATTGCTTTCGGCTGCTACATGGCGTGCTGTGTCTTCATCAGCCTCTACTACAAGTGGGGGCGATTCAGCGTGCCGTTCCTGCTCATCTTCGCCGGCGGGTACTTCTACGTGGGCTTTAATACCCTGTGGGCGCTGTACAAGATGCAGACCCGACAGCATGAGCAAGTGGTCGAGGCCGTTGAACCAGCCTCAACCTGACAGCGCAGGGGCAGGGCGGCCCTTGATAGCGCTGCTAAATCGCATCGTTTTGACAAATTGAGTGGTATTTCAGCCGGCCGGGCTCATCAGTTGCCCTGGCCGGCTGTTTTCATTCACGAGCCGGCATAGAGCGGCGTGAGCCGTCCCGGCAAGGCGGTCTGGTGAGGCCTCAGGACTGGGCCAGCAGCCCTGAATTTCCGCCAATGCTGTCGATGCCTGCCAGCAGCGTCGAGTCGTTGGTTGTCCACCACAACTGCTTGTGATGATGGATGGTGCACCGCAGGGGCCAGCCGGGGAATGCTAGCGCAAAGTCACTGCCGGCAAGATGTTCGAGCAGTTGGGCAACCAGATGGCGGAAGGGGGCCGTTTCGTCAGGGTCAAAGGCGATGGCGGGGGCGGTGTTTTGCCCCTGGAGATGGCTCAGGTCTACGCCGAGGGATTCCAGCGTGGCCGGGAGCCAGTCGCGGGAGCCGAAGTCCAGTTCATAGGCCCAGTGACTCATCGGCAGCACCCAGGCCGATCCCGGGGTGATCTGCTGCCAGACCTGCTCCGCCAGTTGGGCCAGACTGGCCTCGCACGGGTCGATCACCCGCCGGGCCAGGGCCTGGGCCTCGGGGCGCAGGGTAGGATCAGCCGGGCCGATCCAGCCGCGGTGGTGCAGGCGGCTGGTTTCGATGAACCCGAAAGCGCCGCTGTTGTGGTAAAGCGAGCGCATCTGTTGGCGCTGCATTTGTTCGAGCACGGTGGGGTAATCGATGATCCGGGGCATTGCCGCAGGGCATGGTATCCGATCCCGGCCGGGCAGCGCAAGCTGGGTACGGCATTGCGGGTATCTGGTTCGTGCTGTCCGGCCACGCCGCGAAGCGGTCCCCCGGCAGGCGAGGGGAGGCGGAGAAGAATTTTCCGCGCGCACCCCTTGCATTCGGCCAATCACCCGCTACATTCTGCCACCTCGTCGCCCGGGCAGCCCGGTGTGACGTAAATGATTAGCCGGCGGTGAGTAGCAAGCTGCTGCGACCTGAAAAAATCCAGCGCATCGCTTGACGGGTCGAAAAACAGAGCTATACTTCGCGGCCGACTGATCAACCGAGCAACAATGCCGCGTGCGGCGGAGTGGTTCGGACGATCGAGGAGAACGAGGCAGTCCTCAGAAGGAATCAGCCGATTGAGCAAGATTCTTCTTTTCTCCCGCCGCTAGTTTCCGGCTGACCCCACGCAAAAATGGAGTCGCCGGCGAAACCGGCGATTGATCGCTCAAGGCTGACGCAGCGTCAGTCGAAGTGAAACTGTCCGCCGGGCCTTGACGGCCGGCGGGCGGAAAGATAGGATCGGCTAACTTAGTTGATCGACGTTGATGCGGCCGGGAAACCGGCGTGAATCAACTTGAAAATCCGGCCCGAGCGAACCGGCAGCCTCGTGTTGTCGTACCAGTGAGGATCGGATTGCTCTTTGACAAGTGAATACTGAGGTTCAAGGTGATAGAAACACTGCGGTGTCCACCCCTGCTTAGGGCGGCATCCCCCGCCCGGCTTTCCGTCGGGTGGACATCGTCGAGCACCTTTTCGGTGATTTGATACGTTATCGATCGGCCGGGTCCGTATGACCGGCCGCGTCACGACTGCCCTGTCGAGAGGCGTGGTCGCCGGCGAGTGTGAGTTGATTGGGCTTGCCCGATCAGTGAGCACAGGCGGGTGATTGCGGCTCGAATGACGGTGATCGATAAATGTGATCAAGCTACTAAGGGTGTATGGTGGATGTCTTGGCATCGAGAGGCGATGAAGGACGTGGGAACCTGCGATAAGCCACGGGAAGCCGGTAACCAGGCGTTGATCCGTGGATTTCCGAATCGGGAAACCGGGCTGGTGTAACAGCCAGTCACTCCTGCCTGAATGCATAGGGCAGGTAGAGCGAACCCAGGGAACTGAAACATCTAAGTACCTGGAGGAAAAGAAAGAGACATCGATTCCGTCAGTAGCGGCGAGCGAAATCGGAACTAGCCCAAACCAGGCTTCGGCCTGGGGTTGTGGGCGCCTCGAGCTGAAATAGCCTAGTTGAAGCGTCTGGAAAGTCGCACCAGAGAGGGTGATAGTCCCGTAGGCGAAAGGCGAAATAGGCGTTGAGAGGCGTACCAGAGTAGCATGGAGCTCGTGGAACTCCGTGTGAAGCTGGCC
>CAYNMV010000043.1:0-2084 GCA_964398315.1 uncultured Tepidisphaeraceae bacterium
GCCTCGGGGGTCAACAGCTAGGGCAGGGCGTGCAAGCGGCAACGCGCGAAGCGGCGAAGAAGGGCAGAGATGAACAAGACGGCCGGTGAGCGCGCGGTGCGCGCCTGCCGGGTCTTCAAAGTTCACTTTATCCGCTCCGCATCTCTGCCTCTTGGCGTTTAATGACCATCTGTTGGGGGAAGCGAGCGAGGACGAAAGGCATGCGGAATGGTTTTCTGCCGGCGAGGGTAGGGTTCCTGCTGATCGTGCTGCTGGGCTGGCTGGCACCGGCGGGACTGGCCGAGACGCTGGCATACTGGCGCTTCGAGGACCATCCGGTCGGGCAGAAGCTGGAGGCCGAACTCGGCACCACCAGCCCGCCGTTCACCACCACCGCTGACAGTTCCGGCCATGGCAACGACCTGCGCACCTGGAACACGCGCAAAGCGCTGCACCCGCCTGACACCTCCGGTACTTTCGTTCCCGTCGAGCAACTTCCGCGCCTCGCGGGCGAGATGCCCAATACCCGCGCGGTGCGCTTCGTCGGCGAGCAGGATTTTTACACCATCGGCGATCCGAAAAATCCGGTGCCGATTGAATCGGCGGAGCTGCGGCAGTTCACGGTTGAGGGCTTCTTCCGCCTCGATACCCTCTCCCAGCGCATCCGGGAAAAATACCAGGTCATCGTCTCCAAGGATGGCCGGCCGGTGCCGCGCGTGCCGAATCAGCCGTTCGCCGTTGTCGTGGCGGGGCGCAATGATGGGCAACTGTTCCGCGACTGCCTGTCGGTCAACATCATCGATCGCGCTGGCCGCTACCGCTACGCCGCCTCGCGCAAGCCGCTCAAGACGGATACCTGGTACGCCTTTGCCGCCGTCTGCGATGGTTCGACCCTCAAGCTCTACCTGAACCGCTTTGATGGTGAGGGGTATCAGCTTGAGGCCGAAACGCCGGTGGAAGGGGGGCTGTTCCCATCGACCGATCAGTGGGTCATCGGCCGCGGCGCGTACAACAATCAGCCGAACAGCTGGCTGTACGGCTATGTGGATGAGATTCGCATCAGCGATGAAGCGCTCGAGTCTTCGGCGTGGCTGGCGGCGGGGATCGACACGCTGCCGCAACCACCGGCCCGCCCGGCGGCCGACATCCCCCCGCCGCCGATGGTCGTCCCCGGGATGGCCGATCCGACCGTGCTGCTGCATGAGGGGGTTTACTACCTCTATGGCACCACCGACACAATCAGTTTCACGGTCTGGATGTCGCGCGATCTTCGAACCTGGGAAAAAGGTCCCAAGGTGCTGTCACGCGGCGAGGGGGTCTGGGGCGATCATCAGTTCTGGGCGCCGGGCGTCATCGCGCACAAGGGCAAGATCTATCTCTTCTACAGCGCCAACGGCGTGCTGCCGGGCACCGGGGGCCGGCGCAGCGTGCGCATCAGCGTGGCCGTGGCCGATTCACCCCTCGGGCCGTTCAAGGAGGTCGTACCGCGCATGCCGCTGCTGGGGCGGTCGGTGATCGATCCCGAGCCGTTCATCGATGAAGATGGCCAGGCCTATCTCTATTTCGTGGCCGACATCCCCGAGAACAACGGCAGCGGTCAGATCTATGTGGTGCGCCTCAGCGATGATCTGCTTTCGCCGGTGGGCGAGCCGCTGATGTGCATCGAGCCCAGCCAGCCGTGGGAAGGGCATATCTGGAACGAAGGCCCCTTCGTTTTCCGCGAAGGTGATACCTACGTGATGATGTACTCCGGCGAGTTCTGGGCTTCGCACAATTATTCGGTGGGTGTTGCCACCGCCCCCACTCCTTTCGGGCCATGGGATAAGCGGGATGACAATCCCTTCCTGCACCGCTTTGGCGGCCTGATGGGAACGGGCCACAACAGCATGGCGCCCGCCCCCGATGGCCGGGGATGGATCACGTTCTTCCACGCCCATCCCAACCCCCGCCGCACCCAGCCACGGAATACCCATATTGCCCGCGTGGTCGTCGAGCGGGATGTGCGCGGTGATGTGAAACTCCGCGCAGAACCCTTCATGCCCGATGAACTGCAAACGCCTACCACCCGCCCCGCCGACGCACCTGCGGTGAGCACGCCTGCGGTG
>CAYNMV010000043.1:2184-37852 GCA_964398315.1 uncultured Tepidisphaeraceae bacterium
GCCTGCGGTGGGCAAGTCTGCCGCGAGCGAGCGGGCGGATACACCTGCCGCCGGGGAGGTTGAAACACCCGCCGCGGCCGGTGTTGGAGCGGGGGAGGAGGCGCTGGAGCCATGATCGCCGACCGCGTGATCTCTCGCCGTCAGTTTGCCCGCCTGTCGGCGGCAGCGCTGAGCAGCGCGCTGCTGGCCAGCGGCTGTCGGGACATCGGATCGCGCGGCATAACACTTCGCTTCTGGAACGGATTTACCGGCCCCGATGGCCGCACCATCCTGAAGATCATCCGCCAGTTCAATGAGGCACACGATGATGTGCAGGTGGTCATGCAGCGGATGGAGTGGGCGACCTACTACAACAAGCTGTTCGTGGCGGCGATGAGCCAGCGTGCGCCAGAGATCTTTGTCGTCCACACCGACAGCCTGGAACGATTCCTCTATGCCAACCTGCTGGCGCCGGTGGATGATGTATTTACCATCGGCGGCATCGACCGCGATGACATTGATGACAACGTGATCGCCGCGGTGCAGCGGGATGGCATCACCTATGGCCTGCCGATCGACTGTCATCCGGCGGGGGTTTACTACAACCGTCGGCTGTTCGCCGAGGCTGGCATCACCCGCCCGCCGGAAACGCGCCAGCAGTTCATCGATGCCCTGTACAAGCTGAAAGGCACTGGTGCGGATGGTGTACCGCAGTGGGGGTTCGTCTATGAATGGCTGCGCGTCAGCATGTACACCCTGCTGCGGCAGTGGCGCGGCAGCATTCTGGGTGAGGATGGCTGGACGGTGACACTCGACTCGCCCGAAGCGCGCGAAGCGCTCGGCTTTGGCGCATCGCTGATCCATGAGTTGCGCGTGGTTCCTTCGATCCAGAACCTCGATGCGTTCCTCGCCTTCCGCCAGGGGCGGGTTGGGATGGTCTGGGCAGGTATCTTCAAGCTGCAGGATGCCACCCGCCAGACGGACCTGGATTTCGGCGCGGCGACGGTGCCGGTGTGTGGCCATGAGCCGGCGGTGTGGGCCGGATCGCACAATCTCTGCCTGGCCAGTCATCTCAACGAGGCCCAGCGCGCCGCCGCGATCCGGTTTCTGCGCTACCTGTCGGATCACACGCTGGACTGGGCCGAAGGCGGCCAGATTCCGGTGCGCCAGTCGTTGCGGCAGAGCGAACGCTTCCAGGCGATGACCGTGCAGGCGGAATTCGCCAGGCAGATCCCCTACGTCCAGTACATGCCCAGTACGCCATTCACCTTCGAGTACCAGACCGAGTTCGACATTGCCTGCGAGCGCGTGCTGCGTGCCGCGGCGACACCGGAGGTGGCGCTGCGGGAGGCCGCGGCCAACATTCGAAAGGCCGCCGCCCACTTCGCCCGTATCACGGAAAGGGCCGAAACATGAGACAGGGTCGATGGGGCGGCTACTGGTTCCTGGCCCCGTATCTGCTGGTGTTCACCGTCTTCCTGCTCGGGCCGCTGCTGTTCGGGCTGGTGCTCAGCTTCATGCGTTATGACATGGCCTCGATCGAGCCGGCCCGGTTCATCGGCCTGACAAATTTCACCGAAGCGCTGAATGATCCCTATTTTTACCAGGCGATGGGGGCGACGTTCCGCTTCGTGATCCTGGCCGTGCCGCTGACCATCCCCCTGGCGCTGCTGCTGGCGGTGGCGATCGACTCGGTGCCGGGCAAGCGCCAGGCGTTCTATCGCATTGGTGTCTTCGCCCCGACCGTCATCACCATCAGCGTGGTGGGGCTGATGTGGCGCTGGTTCTACATCAACGATGTCGGGCTGTTCAACGCATTGCTGCGACCGTTTGGCGTGCAGATTGAGTTCCTCGGCACGCCGGCCAACGCGATGCTCTCGATCATCATCATGACCGTCTGGTGGACGGTCGGCGGGCCGGTGCTGATCCTGCTGGCCGGGCTGAAGCAGATTCCACAGCAGTATTACGAAGCGGCACAGTTGGATGGGGCGGTGGGATGGCGGGCGTTCTGGCACATCACCCTGCCGCTGCTGCGGCCGGCGCTGCTGTTTGTGGTGGTGATGAACATCATCGGCGCGTTCCAGGTATTCGGCCAGCCGTTCATCGTCACCGGTGGCGGGCCGCTCAACTCCACCCGCGTGGCGATGCAGTACATCTACGAGACCGCCTTCCGCAACTATCGCCTCGGCTACGGGGCGGCGATGAGCTGGCTGCTGTTCGTGGTGATCGCGGTCTTCGCCATCCTGCAGTTCCGCCTGATGCGGGATGATCAGCGCGCCCGCGCGAAAGGGGGACGCTGATGAAACGCGGATCGAAGCTGCTGGAGGCGATCGCGCTGCTTGGGGCGGTGGCGGGGCTGCTGCCGGTGGTGCTGCTGGTGCTGACCAGCTTCAAGCCCGATGGCGAGATCGTGCGCTTCGAGAGCGTGCTGCCCCAGAAGCCCACACTGGAGAATTACCGCTACATCTTCAGCACTCCCGAGGAGGTGCCGATCCTGCGCTGGCTGTTTAACAGCATCTTCATCTCCACCAGCGCTACGCTGCTGGTGCTGACGGTGACCTCGCTGGCGGCGTATGCCCTGGCGCGGCTGCGTCCGCCGGGCAGCGGCATGCTCTTCACCCTCATCATCGGCACCATGATGGTGCCGGGGCAGATCCTGCTGGTGCCGACCTACATGCTGCTGGACAAGATCGGCTGGATCGACAACCCGCTGGCGCTGATCGTGCCGCCGGCGGCGGGGGCGTTTGGGGTCTTCCTGCTGTACCAGTTTTTCAAGAACGTGCCGCGCGAACTGGAAGAGGCGGCTGAGATCGATGGCTGCTCGCGCCTGGGGATTTACTGGCATGTCATGCTGCCGCTGAGCCGCCCGATCCTGGCGACACTGGGGATCTTCGTTTTCCTGGGAAGCTGGAACGATTTTCTGGGTCCGCTGGTATTCATGGATTCGGCCCAGCAGTACACCCTGCCGGTGGGGATCACGATGTTCCAGTCGAGTTACGCGACCGACTATGGCCTGACCTTCGCTGCCTGCGTGATCTGCACGCTGCCGGTGTTGGGGGTCTTCCTGGTCTTCAGCCGCCAGATTATTGCCGGGCTGACGGCCGGGGCGCTGAAGGATTAGAGTGGACCCCGCGCCCGGCGACAAACACCGGTGCCGGCGGCCAGGGGATCGACTGCCTCTGCACCAGGGAAAGAGGCAGCCAGAGCGGCGTTTTGAGTCCATTGCCCTGTCTGGAGATTCATCATGCACAGCAAGACCCACACGCAATCTACACTCGGCCGGCGGGCGTTCCTCGGGGCGGCGGGGGCGGGCGCGCTGGCGATGCTGGCCAGCCGCATCGGGGGGATACCCTTCGCCTCCCGCGCTGCCGCACAGGCCCAGCCGGGCGCAGCGCCTGCGGGTGAGGGTGCATCGCCGATGCCACCGAATATCATTATCGTGCTGGCCGATGACATGGGGTGGGGCGATGTCTCCAGTTACAACCCCGAGCACGGCAAGATTCCCACGCCGCACATCGACGCCCTTGCCGCCCGCGGCATGCGCTTTACCGATGCCCACACGACCTCGCCGGTCTGCTCGCCATCGCGCTATGGCCTGCTCACCGGGCGTTACCACTGGCGGCAGGGGATTCGCGCTGCGCTGCCCAAGTGGGCCGGGCCGGCGATCCCCGAGCAGCGCCTGACCCTTCCACAGATGCTGCGCAACCAGGGCTACCACACGGCGTGCATCGGCAAGTGGCACCTGGGATGGAACTGGCCGCGCACCGATGAGAAGCTCGATTTCACCAAGCCGATCACCGGCGGCCCGACCGAGCGCGGGTTCGACTATTACTTCGGCGTCGATGTGCCGAACTATCCGCCGTTCACCTTCATCGAGAACCAGCACGTTACTGTGCAGCCGACCGAGCACCAGGAGATCATCAAGGAGATCATCGTCAATCATGAGGGCCCCAGGGCGCCGGGATGGAAGTTTGATGCGATCCTCCCGACGCTGGTGAGCAAGAGTGTGGAGTATGTTGAGCAGCGGGCGAAGGCCGGCCAGCCATTCTTCCTGTACTTCTCGCTGACCAGCCCGCACTATCCGATCGCGCCATCTGAAGCGTTCCGCGGCAAGAGCGGCATCAACCCGCTGGCCGATTTCATCATGGAAACCGATGCCGCACTGGGCGCAGTCGCCGATGCGGTGGACCGCGCAGGCATCGCCGACAACACGCTGATCCTCTTCCTGACCGACAACGGCCATGATCCGGTCCCCGGCCTCGAACCGTTCGAGCAGGCCGGCCATCGCGTCAGTGGTCCGTATCGCGGCCATAAGTTCACCATCGCCGAAGGCGGCCATCGCGTGCCGTTTGTCGTGCGCTGGCCCAGCGTGGTGCCGGCCGGCAGCGTCTGTGACCAGACCATCAGCACCACCGATCTGATGGCCACCGCGGCCCAGATCACCGGCTTTAAGCTGCCCGACAGCGCCGGCGAAGACAGCACCAGCATCCTGCCGCTGCTGCGCGGCGATGATCGGGGATTTGAGCGACCCGGCGTCATCGCCCATGCCCCCAATCACGCCTTCGCCATCCGCTCGGGGCCGTGGAAGCTGATCTTCCTCCCCGCCGAGAAGGACCAGCCCGAGCGCATCCGCCTCTACAACCTGGCCGAGGACCCGGATGAAACCAACGACCGCGCCCCCGCCGAGCCCCAGCGCGTGGCCGAGATGACCGCCCAGCTCCAGCGCTACATCCGTGACGGTCGCAGCACGCCGGGCGCGCCGCAGCAGAACGATGCCGAGGTGAAGGTGCCGGGCCTCGCCGCGGGGGGATGAGGGAGTGAGGGAGGTGAATGCGAGGAGCCAGGGACTAAAGGGCCGTAATTAGGCGCCACTCTCTGTGACCACAGCGAAACCACAAGGCGCGGGACGCCACATCCTCATCGCCCGCCGGACGGCTCCAGCCAGAAGCGCGAAGGCAATGGCGTACACCAGCGTGTCCACTATGAAGCCAAGCGGCAGCGGCACAAGTGGCAGCCGCCGATCCAGATAGGCGTGCAGCCAACTCGGCACGTCCTTGGTGGCGATGCCGCGATAGACGATCTCGCGCGCGGGTAGATCCCACCGTCGGCGCTGCGTCAGTATTTGCGACGGCGGCTCACCATCGATGTATCGATTGGAAACCTGACTATCCAGCACTTCAACACGTGACCTGAGCGCGGGTAGGGGCCATCCGGCGACGCGGTGGAAGACGCCGCCATACGGGCCAGACCAGAACACGTTCTTCCTGCCGTCCGTCACCGAGCGCTGACCACGCAGCGACATGCAGGTCCACCCGAACCCACTCTCGCGGTAATAAAGCCCCACATTTCCGTCGGGATCGACAGTCTCCGCGATGCCGGCAGGATTCGGGAACGGATCGACCGTGGCCCGCACCGGCGACCAGAGCGCACATCCCCACGCGACGACGAACGTGATCGCCGCACCGACGAGCAGGGGGACAATCAAGGTTCGGATAGGTGGTAGAGGCATGCGGCAAACCCGCCGATCGTGCAAGAGGGAGTCGATCATGCCCTCAGGCTCAGCGCCAACGTGCTCGGGCGATCCTTCGGGAGCGGGTGGGGCACATCGTCACATGGAGGGGGCTGGGCGTCAAAAGGACGCGGTGGCGGCACCATCCGCACGCGGCTTGGGGCGCTGGCAGCAAACGACCTGACCCCGCAGCGTGGTGCGGGGTCAGGGAGCGTTTCAGGTGAAATGGTGCCCGGCGGCCTCGGGCTGGTAGAGGACGCGCTTGACGGTAGCCGTCTCCGGGCCGGCGGACGAAAGCCAGCAGACTTCCTGACCTTCACGGGCGCCATAGAGCGCCACACCCATCGGGCTGAGCACGGAGATGTTCTCTTCGTCGGCGTCGGCCTCCTTGGGCAGGACCAGCGTATGGGTGCTGGTCTGGCCGGTGTGGCCGTCAACCAGTTCAAAGCGCGAGTACATGGTGATCACGTCGCGCGGAACCTCTTCCGGCGGCAGGGCGCGCGACCAGCGCAACTCGCGGCGGAAAAAATCCAGGTACGGCGCATAGGTCACCCATGAGCGCAGGGCCTGGTCAACCTCGGACAGGATCTGGTCCCGATCGGCCGCTGATGTGGGGCGCGTGGTAAGAATCATGGCCAAACTCCTTTCTGACAGGGTTACAGGTGGAAGTCGCCGGCCAGTTCCGGCTGGTAGAGGATCTGCTCGATCTTGAGCCGTCGAGTGCCGGCCGGCGCATCGAATCGGATTGTCTGGCCCAGGCGCGTGCCCAGCAGGGCGGTGCCCAGAGGCGCCAGCACCGACAGACGCCCTGCATCAATATCGGCCTCTTCCGGATAGACCAGGGTATAGGTTTCGGTCTCGTCCAGCTTCAGGTCACGCACGCGCACCTGCGAGTGCATGGTCACGACTTCCTTGGGCACCTTGCCCGCGGGGACCACCTTGGCGCTGTCCAGCTCCTCTTTCAGGCCCGCCAGCAGGGTGGCGTGGGTTGCCCGGTAGCGGGGCGAGTCCACCAGCGACTGCAGGCGGTCGAAATCATTCTCGGTGACAATGATCTGCTTCTTGGATGAAACACGCTGAGCAATCATGGCAAACGCTCCTTTACATCTGGCGACCCCCGGCCGCCGGCATGTCACTGCCTGGAAAGACGCTCAAACGACATCAGGCCGACATGCCACCGACGGCCCGGTGCCGCGGTTACTGATCCACCTCACCAGCCGCTTCGGGCTGGAATACGATTCGTTCAATCACCGCCCGCCGCAGGCCGCGGCGGGTAGACCACTCCACCACATCGCCCACGCGTGCCCCCAGCAGGGCGATGCCCAGGGGCGTGAGCACCGAGACCGAGCCGCCGAAGGGATCGGCATCGAAGACGAGCGTCAGCACATCGCTGCGCCCCTCATTGCCGATCTCGCGCAGGCACACCGTCGAGTTCATGGTGACGACGGCGGGCGGTATGGCGGCATCATCCACCGTCTCGCTGTGCATGATCCGCTGCTCCAGGGCGTTCAGCGGCAAGCGCCAGTGCCCGCCGCCCGGCATCGATGCGCGCAGCGCATGAATTATGCGCTGCAGGCGCTGCTGGTCGGCCCGCGAGATCATCACCTGCATCGGTTCTGCGATCATCGGACACCTCCGCGCAAGCGCCGTTTCCCGCACAGCGAAATCTGCTGGCGCGGGGGCGGGCGAACGGTCGATCGGAAGAATCGGTTTTCTCGAAAGACGATCGGCCAGCCCGCCTGCCGACGGGTGGCCGGAAGGCGGGATCAGGCAAGCCAGAGGCGCACCTTGCTGAAGCGGGTCATCCGCTTGCGGAGGCGGGCCTCATGGCCCGCCTCAAACAGGTGAATCTCCAGCGCCCGACAGGGCATATGGTCGTCAGACTGCGTCATCTCACACTCTTGCCGATCCTCCACGGGGCGATCGGCCACAACTTGGTTCGGTCGCTCACGTTGCCAGCAGCGTGCCCGGCCGCTGACGGTCACGGCGCTCGCTGCTGAGGTGCTGCCCAACCGTGCGACCCACCGAACGGCGAATCCGCTCGGCGGCGGCGTCAATGGCAGCGTACAGGTCGCTGTCAGTAGCCTCGGCCACCTCCACGCCGTGGCGACGCAATGCCACCACCACGCTACAGCGCTTGTCCACTCCCCCCCGGTCGGAATTGATGTCGTCCAGGCGCACGGTGACCTTGAACACCCAGCGCGCGTACGCGCCCAGCGCCCGCTCCATCCGCGCTTCCACATGCCTCACGATCGCCGGCGTCAGGGTGAACCCCATTGCTCTCGTGTCGATCAGCATTACAGCACCTCCTGATCCTTGGAAGGGTCAATATGAGGCCGGAAGTTCGCATCCGGCATACAAGTGTAGGATGCGCCAACGGATAGGTAAAATATGAAGTTTCTAGGGTAAGCATTGTTTTAATCAATGTGTTATGCTGTCCGCATGAAGTGGCTCAACTACAATCATCTCTATTATTTCTGGGTAGTTGCGCGCGAAGGCAGCATCGCCCGAGCGGGGGAAGAGCTGCTGGTTTCGCAGCCGACCATCAGCATCCAGATCAAGGAGCTGGAGGCGGCGGTGGGGCATCGGCTGTTCGACCGCGTGGGGCGCGGCCTGAAGCTGACCGAGGCGGGGCGCATCGCCTTCAACTACGCCAATGAGATCTTCTCCCTCGGCCAGGAGATGGTGAACGCCCTGGAGCACCAGCCGGCGGGCCGGCCGCTGCGGCTGTCGGTGGGGGTGTTGGATGCCATCCCCAAGATGGTGGTGCGGCGGCTGCTGGAGCCGGCGCTGCGCCTGGAGCAGCCCGTGCGGCTGATCTGCCGTGAGGACAAGGCCGACCGCCTGCTGGCCGACCTGGCCGCCCGACGCACCGATGTGGTCCTGAGCGATGCCCCCATCGGCACGGCGGTGCAGGTGCAGGCGTTCAATCACCTGCTGGGCGAGTCCGGCGTCTCGTTCTTCGCTGAACCAGCGCTGGCCCGGCAGTTGCGCCGCGGGTTTCCCAAGTCGCTCAGCGGCCAGCCGGTGCTGCTGCCCACCGACCACACGCAGTTGCGGCGATCGCTGAATCTCTGGTTTGATTCCCGCCGTATCCACCCGGTGGTGGTGGGGGAGTACGATGATGCCGCGCTGCTGTTCGGCTTCGGGCAGACCGGGGCCGGCGTGTTCCCCGCCCCGTCGGTGATGGCGCAGAAGGTGCGTGAAGAGCTGGGCGTGCGCCTGGTTGGCCGGGTTGATGAGGTCCGCGAGCGCTTTTATGCCATCACCCTGGAAGAGAAGCTGAAACATCCGGCCGTGATGGCGGTGTGCGAGGCCGCGCGCAAACAACTGGCCGATCCAGACCGCTGATCGGCGCTCCAGCGGACCAGCCCGCAGCCGGGCACAACCGGCCTCATGGCTGATTGGCTGATGGCTGTGCGGGTCACATCCGGGGCGGTGGCGCGGTGGTTGCGGTGTCATGGTCAGACGGGGAGGAAATCGCATTTCAGGATGGCTGCCGCAAGTCAGGTGTTGTCAGACACTTGCGGCGACTAAGGGCGTGCCGTCCGGGTGGGGAACCACGGCAGCTTCTGGCAAGCCCATGCAGTTCGAGACAGGCACCGGCAACGGAATCGAAGCTCGGTGGGCATCCCTCTAAAGATGCCTAACACAACTATAACACACCGGCGGCCATTCGTCCACTTTATTTGCAAAAAAAAGTTGCCCCGCCCCTGGCAGGCGGCCAGCCGGAAAGCCACCAACTGGACCATGCCGGCGCGCCCGGTTCTGCGGGCCAGTCAGGCCAGTCGCTTGCGCCAGATCCTGCCCGTATTTTCACAGCACCCGGCATGCGATTGGCTCGCTATGGTGGCAGCAGAGCAGGAGCGGTGCCATGGTGGATGAGCGACGGATCGCCTGGGTGCAGGCCGCGCTGAAGGCGGCGAAGCTCGATGCGGTGGTCTGCGCCCTGCCCGTGCATGTACTGCTGCTGACGGGCTACTGGCCGGTGCTGGGTACGAGCCTGGCGGTCGCCACTGCCGACGGCGGGCTGGGGCTGATCGTGCCCGAGGATGAGCTGGAGCTGACCGGCAATGGGCGGTTCGATCACCTGCTGACCTTCCCCACCGGCCTGCCCGACCGCATCGCCCCGGTTTCTGAACTGGTCTGCCCGCCACTGAAGCAAATGCTCCAGATCCTCGGCTGTACCCGGGGGCACATTGGCTATGAGATGGGCGACATCGCCCAGCCGGCCACCTATGTCTCGATGCACCTGTACGGCTCAACGATTCAGCGCGTGCTGAAGCAGGCGGCGGAGGCGGCGCAGCATGTACCGGCCGATGAGGTCCTCAGCCGGCTGCTGGCGGTCAAAACCCCGCGGGAGATCGAGCATATCGCCATCGCCTGCCGCATCGCCGAGCGCGCGTTCCACCTGGGGTCAGAGCGCCTGCAATCGGGGGTGAGCGAGGCCGAGGCGGCGATGAATTTCCGGCTCTGGCTCAGCACCTGGCGCGACAATCCGGTGAAGGTGGAGCGGGCCGATGGATTCGTCTTCTGCATGTCCGGCCCCAACGCCGCCGAGGCATATCGCCCCTATCAGCGCTCGCGCAATCGCCTGCTGAGAGAGGGCGATACCGTTGTCATCCAGTGCAACAACTACGCCGATGGCTACTGGACCGACATCGTCCGCACCTACTGCATCGGCCCGCCCGATGAGCGCTGCCGGCGGATGTACGAAGCCGTCTTCGCCGCCCGCCAGGCCGCGCTGGAGGCCGCGCGCCCGGGCGCCCGGGCCGCCGACCTCTACCACGTCATGCATCGCACCCTCGACCGCCATGGCTTCCGCCACCCTGCACCTGCGGTGATCACATCTGCGGTGATCGCACCTGCGGTGAGCACACCTGCGGTAGGCCCGCCAGCGGCGAGCCTGCCAGCGGTAAACGCATCTGCGACACGCACGCCTGCGACAGGCTCCTCCGCGGCGACTGTGGGGGATAGGTCACCGGCGGCCCGCGGGCCGATGATCGGCGGACACGGTGTCGGCTTCCACGCCATTCACCACAATGCCCGTCCGATCATCCACCCGGCCAGCGATGATGTGCTGGAGGTGGGCATGGTCCTCAGCCTGGCGCCGGCGGTCTATGTGGAAGGTGTCGGGGGTGTCCGACATTGCGACATGATCGCTATCAGCGAGGCGGGCCATGATCTGCTCACCCCCTTCCAGACCCATCCGGCGGCACTCCAGGTGATCGGCGGGGCCTATTGATCTCCGCACCGCCTATGGGCAAGCGAAAGGCAGTGATCGCGCCGATCATCACCGCGCCGGTCGTCACATCGAGTTGTGCATGTCTGGCCGCCCGGGTGTTTCAACGTCCCGTCACATCCAGCACATCCGGTCGGGCAGGGCCCGCGCGAAGCAGATCGGTCAGGTGCGGGCGATGATCGGACTGCGCGAGACTGCTGCCGAACATGGCAACAGCCAGTCCCAGCCCCAGGCCGCTGATAATCGCGCCGCAGAGTACCGGGCGGGTGATGGTCAGGTGGATTTGGCGCTGTGCGGGCATGATCCGCACATGATTGGTGCATCCCAGGGCAGCAAATTCATGGCGCAGGCGCTGGATTCTTTCCAGCACCCGCTGAAGCAGCAAGTCGATACGGTCAGGCTCGGTTGGGGCCGGATGCTTCACTATCCTGTCATCGACCGGCAAGCGGGGGAGCGTGAGCGCGGATCCGGCCTATCCGGTGGATCGGCGGATGCGGCCCGGGGTGGATGGCAGCTCGATGCAAACCTGTGCCACGAAAAGCGGCACGACACCCCCTGGCAAACCGCTTTAAGAGGGGCTGGCACGGGCTCTGCGGTGCGCGGATTGCTCGCAGGGATTGAAGCGGCAGGTCGTTTTGACCCTGCCCTGATTGGCCGCCGGCCACTTACCGTAAGAGAGCCGTCATGAACGCCACCGCCACAACGATGGACCCCGCCACGATGGTGGAGCCGCCGCCCCAACCGCAGCCCAGCCAGCCGGGACGCAGCCGGGTCATCATTGAGCATATCGTGCCGCTCGTGGAGGGAGGGCGTTTCCCCGCGAAGTATTCGGTCGGCGAAACCGTGCGGGTAGAGGCTGACATTTTCGCCGATGGCCACGACAAGGTCAGCGCAGCGCTGCTGCATCGCCCGGCCGGCTCGCAGCACTGGCAGGAAACGGACATGCGGCCGCTGGGCAATGACCGGTGGTGTGCTGAGTTCGATGTGCAGGTGGTGGGGTGGCATGAGTGCGGCCTGCGCGCGTGGGTCGATCATTTTGCCACGTGGCGCTGCGATCTGAAAAAACGGATGGATGCCGGCCAGAACGTGGCGGTGGACCTGAAGATCGGCGCTGTCCTGGTCGAGGACGCCGCGGCCGCGGCCACTGGGGATGTGGCCGAGGCGCTGGATGCTTTTGCGCGCTTCCTGCGCTCCGATGAAATCGATGAGGCAACCGAGGTGGCGCTGGGCAGCGGCTTGCAGCAGTTGATGCGCCGGCACGCCCCGCGGCGGTTCGTGACCGCATGGCCGGCGCCGGTGCGCCTCTGGGTGGATCGTGCCAGGGCCCGCTTCAGCGCGTGGTATGAGCTGTTCCCGCGTTCCGCCTCGCCCGATCCCAACCGCCACGGCACGCTGCGCGATGTGATCGACCGGCTCGACTACATCGCCGGCATGGGGTTCGATGTGCTCTACCTGCCGCCGATTCATCCGATCGGCCGCCAGTACCGCAAGGGGCGCAACAACTCAGCCGTTGCCGGGCCCGATGATGTCGGCAGCCCCTGGGCGATCGGCGGGCCGGAAGGGGGGCACGATGCCATCCATCCGCAACTGGGCACGTTGGATGATTTTGCTGCCCTGGTGGATGCGGCCAGGGTCAGCGGCATCGAAATCGCGCTGGACCTGGCGTTCCAGTGCTCGCCGGATCACCCGTATGTGAAGCAGCATCCCGAGTGGTTCCGCCACCGGCCGGATGGGTCGATCCAGTATGCCGAGAACCCGCCGAAGAAATACCAGGATATCTACCCGTTTGACTTCGAGTGCGCGGACTACGAAGCGCTGTGGAACGAGCTGCTGCGCGTGACGCTCTTCTGGCATGGGCAAGGCGTGCGCATCTTCCGCGTGGATAACCCGCACACCAAGCCGCTGCCCTTCTGGGAGTGGCTCATCGCCGAGGTGAAACAGCGCGATCCCGGGGTAGTGTTCCTGTCCGAGGCGTTTACCCGGCCCAAGGTGATGTACCGCCTGGCCAAGCTGGGGTTCACCCAGTCGTACACCTATTTCGCCTGGCGGAACGATCCGCGGAGCCTGCGGCAGTATTTCACCGAGCTGACCACGTCGCCGGTGGTTGATTTCTTCCGCCCCAATGCCTGGCCGAATACGCCCGATATCCTCAACGAGTACCTCCAAACCGATGCCCGGGCGGCGTACATCGTGCGCCTGACACTGGCGGCGACGCTGTGCGCGAACTACGGCCTCTACGGCCCGGCCTTCGAGCTGATGGACCACCGCCCGGCGCAACCCGGCAGCGAGGAATACCTCGACAGCGAGAAGTATCAGATCCGCCAGTGGGATCTGAGCCAGCCTCACTCGCTGGCCGACCTGGTCGCCCGCATCAACCGCATCCGCAGAAACCATCCGGCCCTGCAGCATGACCGTGGACTGGTGTTTCACAACGTGGACAACGATCGCCTCATCTGCTTCAGCAAAACGCACGGTGACAGCACCATCTTGGTGGCGGCCAACACCGATCCCTGGCACGAGCAGTGGGGGCATGTCGAACTGAACCTGGCGGCGATGAACCTGGCACCCGATCAGCCGTTCCAGGTCCATGACCTGCTGACCGACCTGCGCTATCGCTGGCAGGGAGCCCGCGCGGTGATCGGCCTCGATCCCGGCTCGCTGCCGGTCCATGTATTTGCCGTCCGCCGCCATGCACGGACGGAGTTTAACTTTGAATACTTTGTGTGATTTTCACATGGCACGTCGCGGTTTGCGATTGCCCGGACCCCTCAATCGCAAGCCGCGGCAATCGCAAGGAACAATGACCACCGCACCTGCCATCACCCCTTCCCGCGCCGCGCTGGCGGCATCTGACCCGCTGTGGTATCGCAACGCGATCATCTACCAGATGCACGTGCGGTCGTTCAGTGATTCCGATGGCGATGGAATCGGTGATTTCAACGGGGCGATCGCACGGCTGGATTACCTGGAAGAACTGGGAGTGACGGCGGTCTGGCTGATGCCGTTTTATCCCTCGCCGCTGAAGGATGATGGATACGACATCTCGGATTACACCGATGTCAACCCATCCTATGGCACGATCGATGAAGTGCGGCGCTTCATCGATGAAGCGCACCGCCGGCAGATCCGCATCATCACCGAACTGGTGATCAACCATACCTCCGACCAGCATGCCTGGTTCCAGCGCGCCCGTCGAGCGCCCAAGGGCAGCCCGGAGCGCGATTTTTATGTCTGGAGCGACGATCCCGGCAAGTACGCCGGCGTGCGGGTTATCTTCAAGGATTTCGAGCCGGGCAACTGGACCTTCGACCACGTTGCCGGCCAGTATTTCTGGCACCGCTTCTATCATCACCAGCCCGATCTCAACTTCGACAACCCGGCGGTCCATGATGCGGTGTTTGAGGTGCTCGATTTTTGGATGCGGATGGGCGTGGATGGCCTGCGCCTCGATGCGGTGCCCTATCTCTACGAGCGCGAGGGCACCAGTTGTGAGAACCTGCCCGAAACCCATCAGTTTCTGAAGAAACTGAGAAAGCACGTGGATGAGAAATGGCCCGGCCGCATGCTGCTGGCCGAGGCCAACCAGTGGCCCGAGGACGCCAGCGCCTACTTCGGGGAAGGTGATGGTGATGAGTGCCACATGAACTTCCACTTCCCGCTGATGCCGCGCCTGTTCATGTCGCTGCGCATGGAGGACCGCTACCCGATCATCGATATCCTGGAGCAGACCCCGCCGCTGCCGCGCACCGGCCAGTGGGCCATGTTCCTGCGCAATCACGATGAACTCACGCTGGAGATGGTGACCGATGAGGAGCGCGACTATATGTGGCGGGTCTATGCCGCGGACCCCGCAGCCCGCATCAACATGGGCATCCGCCGCCGCCTCGCGCCGCTGCTGGATAACAATCGCCGCAAGATCGAGCTGATGAACGCGCTGCTATTCAGCATGCCCGGCACGCCGATCCTTTACTACGGCGATGAGATCGGCATGGGGGACAACATCTTCCTCGGCGACCGCAACGGCGTGCGCACACCCATGCAGTGGAGCGCTGACCGCAATGCCGGTTTCAGCCGCGCCAATCCCCAGCGCCTGTTCCTGCCGGTCATCATCGATCCCGAATACCACTACGAGACGATCAACGTCGAGGCGCAGTTGCTCAACCCCTCCTCATTGCTCTGGTGGATGCGCCGACTCATCACGCTGCGCAAGAAATACCCCGTCTTCGGCCGCGGGGCGATTCGCTTTCTCACCCCGGCCAACGGCAAGGTGCTGGCGTTCGTGCGCGACGATGGCGAGCAGCGCGTGCTGGTGGTGGCCAATCTCTCGCGCTTTGCCCAGCCGGTGCGGCTGGATCTGTCCGACTACCTGCACTGGACCCCGGTGGAGATGTTTGGCCACACGCGCTTTCCGGTCATCGCCGAGGAGGGAAGCTACCCGCTGGCGCTGGGTCCGCATGCCTTTTACTGGTTTGAGCTCAAGCCGCCGGCAGCGCAGCCGGTCGAGGAAGCGGGTACGGACGACCTGCACCTGCCTGTTGCCGGCGATGGGCTGCTGCGCGAGCCAGCGGTGCACCGGCTCCTGTGCCAGCGCCTGCCGCGACTGCTGCCCGGACGGCGCTGGTTCGTCTCCAAGGCCCGGACGCTGCGCACCGTGCGCATCCTCGACCGGATCGACTTTGATTCACCCGATGCCACCGCTTCGCAGGCCCTGTTTTTGCTCCAGGTGGAGTTCGTCGATGGAGAGCCGGAAACCTATGCCCTGCCCCTGCTGGCCGAGCGCGAGCCGGAGGAGGCCGAGGCCCCCGGCGTGCTGCTGCGCCTCATCGATCGCGATGGCATCCCCTGGCACGTGCGCGATGCCATGATGGATGAGCACTTTGCCCGCCGGCTGCTGCATCTGACGATGGGCGGCGGGGAACTGTCCGGCCAGCAGGTGAAGCTGCGCGGCCGGTCTATCGGCATTGCGCCGGCCATCACGGACCTGCTGCCGCGCATCCCCGAGCGTGAGCAGAGCAACAGCAATATCGCCTTCGATGAGGCGCTGATGCTCAAGCTCTATCGCAAGATCGGCGAGGGGCGCAATCCTGAGCTGGAGGTGGGCGAGCACCTGACGCGGGTGGGCTTTGCCCACGCCGCTCCGGTGGCCGGCGCGATCGAGATTCTCGGCCGCGGCGAGCCGCGCACGCTCGCCCTGGCGCTGCAGTACATCCCCCACCAGGCGGACGCCTGGGATACCTTCCTCGATCACGCCCATCGCTTTTTTGAGATGCTCAGCGCGCTGGCGGCCGAGCGGGTGGGGGCGCTGTGCCTGCCTGAGGACAGCGGCTGCGCTGATGAGGCAGGCGATCCGCCCGAGCCGGTTGCCACCGCCATCGCCGAGCCGCTGGAGCTGGCTCGTCTGCTGGGCCAGCGCACCGCCGAGATGCACGCCGCCCTGGCCGATGACCTGGGCGATCCCGCTTTCACCCCGGAGCCCTACAGCCTCGTCTATCAGCGCGGGCTGATGCAGTCGATGCGCAATACCACCCGCGCTTCGCTGGAGGCTTTGCGCCAGCACCTCGACGGCCTCGAGGGCGAGGCCCGCACCCTGGCCGGGCGCGTGCTGGCCCACGAGGGAGATCTGCTGCACGCCTTTCGCATGCTGATCGATCACCCGATCCGCACACCGCGCATTCGCGTGCATGGGGATTACCACCTGGGCCAGGTGCTCTGGACCGGCCGGGATTTTGTCATCATTGACTTCGAGGGCGAGCCGCTGCGCAGCGTAGGAGAGCGGCGACTGAAGCGCTCGGCCATGAAGGACGTGGCGGGCATGGTGCGCAGCTTCGACTATGCTGCGTGGACCGGCCTGCGGCGGCACTGGGCCGCGCTGGCCGAGGCCCGGCCGGTGCTGCGCGAGCGCGACATCTTCGGCGCCCATCTCTGGGGCGGATGGCTGGGGCGGGAATTTGTCCGCGGCTATGTCCGCCATCAGCGCACCGTGCGGCCGGATCTGCTGCCCGATGTGCCGGCCGATGCCCAGCGGGTGCTGCGCATCTGGCTGCTGGAAAAGGCGCTGTATGAGGTGCGCTACGAGCTGAACAGCCGGCCCAGGTGGGTGGATATCCCGCTGCGGGCAGTGCTGGACATGCTGGAGAAGTAAAGCTGGACCAAGCGATTGCGTGAAACTGCATGGCCAGTCTTCGCGCGCTGCTTTCCTGTTCGAGGATGCTCATGACCACGGCGGCAAAAGAAAGATCAGTGCGGCTGGGAGATCAGGACCTGTACCTGTTCAACGAGGGGACCCACAGCCGGCTGTACGAGAAATTCGGCGCACACGTGCTGCCCGAAGGCGGGGTTCAGTTCGCTGTCTGGGCTCCCAACGCCAAGTCCGTCTCGGTCATCGGCGACTTCAATGACTGGGACAAGGCCCGCCATCCGCTGCGCGTGCGCGGGACATCGGGCATCTGGGAGGGGCAGATTCCCGAGGCGGCCGAGGGGTCGCACTACAAGTTCCACATCGTCTCCCGGCACAACAACTACACGGTGGAGAAGGTCGATCCCTTTGGCTTCCTGCACGGCATGCCGCCGCGCAAGGAGTCCATCGTGCATCGGCTGGATTACCAGTGGAACGATGAGTCGTGGATGCGCTCGCGCGCTGACCGCCAGCGCCTGGACAGGCCGGTAAGCATCTACGAGATGCACCTGGGCTCATGGATGCGCGTGCCGGAAGAAGATAACCGCTGGCTGACCTACCGCGAGCTGGCACCGAAGCTGGCCGCGTATCTCATCGATCGCGGGTTCACTCATGTCGAGTTCCTGCCCGTGATGGAGCATCCGTTCTACGGCTCTTGGGGCTATCAGACCACCGGCTACTTTGCCCCCACCAGCCGCTACGGCACGCCGCAGGACCTGATGTACCTGATCGACTACCTTCACCAGCACGAGCTCGGCGTGATTCTTGACTGGGTCCCCAGCCACTTCCCGGAGGATGAGCATGGCCTGAAATTTTTCGATGGCACCCATCTCTACGAGCACGCCGATCCGCGCCAGGGGTTCCATCCCGACTGGAAGAGCGCCATCTTCAACTACGGCCGCAACGAGGTGAAGGCATTTCTCCTCTCCAGCGCCCTGTTCTGGCTCGATAAATACCACGCCGACGGGCTGCGGGTCGATGCGGTGGCCTCGATGCTTTACCTCAACTATGGCCGTGATGAGGGGCAATGGATTCCCAACGAGTTCGGCGGCCAGGAGAACATCGACGCCATCAACTTCCTCCGCCTGCTCAATCGCGAGGTGTATGCCCAGTTTCCCGCAACCCAGACCATCGCCGAGGAATCGACCAGTTGGCCGATGGTTTCGCGGCCGATCTACCTGGGCGGCCTGGGGTTCGGCTACAAGTGGGACATGGGATGGATGAATGACACCCTCAGCTATTTCAAGCTCGATCCCATCCACCGCCAGTATCACCACAGCAAGCTCACCTTCCGCGGCATGTACCAGTACACGGAAAACTTCGTGCTGCCGCTGAGCCACGATGAGGTGGTGCACCTCAAGGGATCGCTGCTGGCGCGGATGCCCGGCGATCCCTGGCAGCAGTTTGCCAACCTGCGCCTGCTGCTGGTGAACCAGTTCACCCAGCCGGGCAAGAAACTGCTGTTCATGGGCGGTGAGTTTGGCCAGTGGGCCGAGTGGAATCACGACACCAGCCTCGACTGGAACCTGCTTGACTGGCCATCACACCGTGGCATCCTGAAGCTGGTTGATGACCTGAACCGCCTCTACCGCGCAGAGCCGGCCCTGCACGAAGGCGACTGTCAGTCGTTCGGCTTCGAGTGGATCAACGCCAATGATGCCGCCCAGAGCGTGACGATCTTCCTGCGCAAGGCCCGCGATCCGAAGGACATCGTGCTGGTGGCCATCAACTACACCCCGATTCCCCGCCACAACTATCGTATCGGTGTGCCCATCGGCGGCCGCTGGCGCGAGCTGCTCAACAGCGATGCCGATATCTACTGGGGCAGCGGCCAGGGAAACATGGGCGCGCTCGAAGCCTCTCCCCTCGCCCACCACCAGTGGCCCAAATCCCTCACCCTGACCCTCCCGCCCCTGGGCGCGGTGATCCTCAAGCCCGAGCGCGCGGGGTAGAGACTGATCAGCCACTTGACCGAGTGGCCGCGTATTCGCCGAATGCCCGATACCGGGAGGTGAGAGGCGATTCGCGCACCACCGGTGCCGAGGATATGCCGATTCACCAGACCACCTGGTGCTTCTGTGCACCGCTGATGGCATCGATCCAGCCGGGCTCTTGGCGCAGGCTCAGCGGGGCCAGCGGGGCCGCCGGGGCGATGATATCAGCGAGGATGATCCAGAAGCGCATCAGGCGGCTAGGCAACCCAGGCCGGCCAACCGGGGGGTAACAAGTAGCCTTGAGAACGCTGTGTTGAAATGTTGCGGATCGCGTCGCGGGGGCGATACAGCGCTCTCAGTGCCCAGGCGGGGCGTCATGTCATCAGCCATGATCAGCTTAATGTAAAAAAGCACCTGCGCAGTGGTAGCATGGGCGGGGCTCATCCGCTAAACAGGGGACTTTCCGCCGGTTTCAAGCCAACCCGAAACGCCGTATGACCGAGCCGCCCGCATCCCGTCCCGAGAGTCCGATCAGTCACACCGCCGAGAATGCCTCGACAACCACCGGGTTGCCGGTTGCGCCCTCCATGGGGCCGGCGCTGGATGCCGCGCTCATTCCTTCCGAGCGCACGCCGGTGGATCGGCGGGTGGCGGTCCTGTCGATCGGGTGCATCGCCCTGGGGCTGGTGGCGGCGGCGGTGGCACAGGTGCTGATCCACCTGATTGCCTTTATCACGAATCTTGCGTTCTTCCAGCGGTTCTCCTGGCACGAGGCCTCGCCGGCCGATGCGAACCTGGGATGGTGGGTGCTGATCATCCCGGCCATCGGTGGGGTCATCGTGGGGCTGATGGCACGGTATGGCTCCAAGGCGATCCGCGGGCACGGCATCCCCGAGGCGATGGAGCAGGTGCTGACCAACCAGAGCCGCATCGCGCCCCGGCTGACCTTCCTCAAACCCCTGTCCAGCGCCATCGCCATCGGTACCGGCGGGCCGTTCGGCGCTGAGGGGCCCATCATCGCCACCGGCGGGGCGATCGGGTCGGCGATCGGGCAGGTGATCCGCACCACCGCCGCCGAGCGCAAAACCCTGCTGGCGGCGGGTGCCGCGGCGGGTATGTCGGCCACCTTCGGAGCGCCGGTCTCGGCGGTGCTGCTGGCGATGGAGCTGCTGCTGTTCGAGTTCCGCCCGGCATCGCTCATCCCGGTAGCCCTGGCAACCAGCGCGGCTGCCGCCGCCCGCATCGCCTTCGAGGGGTTTCATCCGGTCTTTCCCATGCCGGACCTGACCCAGCCCAGCGGTGGAGCGATGATGGGGTATGTGCTGATTGGGGCACTGATCGGGCTGCTGGCGGTGGTGGTCACCAAGGCGGTCTACTGGATCGAGGATGCCTTTGAGCGCCTGCCGATCCACTGGATGTGGTGGCCGGCACTCGGCGGCCTGGCGGTGGGCCTGGTGGGCTACTTCGCGCCGCGCACGCTGGGGGTGGGGTATGACAACATCACGCAAACCATCTCCGGCGAGTTTACCGTTTCGTTCCTGGTCTGGCTGGTGGGAATGAAGTTCCTCTCCTGGTCGATCGCACTGGGCAGCGGCACCTCCGGCGGCACGCTGGCGCCCCTGTTCACCATTGGCGGTGGGTGCGGGTTCATCATGGGCATGGGGCTCAATGCCCTGTTGCCCGGCCTGGCGGTCGATCCGCGCATTGCCGGGCTGGTGGGGATGGCGGCGATCTTCGCCGGGGCTTCGCGGGCACTGCTGGCATCCGCCGTCTTCGCGTTCGAAACCACGCTTCAGCCGCTGGGCCTGCTGCCGCTGCTGGGGGGCTGCTCGGCGGCGTTCCTGATCTCATCGCTGACGATGCGCACGACGATCATGACCGAGAAAATCGCCCGCCGCGGCGTGCGGGTGCCGCAGGAATATGCCCCGGACTTCCTCGACCAGGTCTGGGTGTCCGAGGTGGCGGCCAAGCGCGTCATCTCCCTGCGCAGCGGGCAGACCACGGCGGAGGTGCGCGCCTGGCTGCAATCGGCCGATCCCGATATGTCTCACCAGGGCTTTCCAGTGGTGGATGAGGCAGGGCGCGTGCTGGGCGTGTTGACCCGGCGGGTGTTGCTGGACCCGAAACTGGACGGCAGCGAGCCGCTGGCGAGCCTGATTCGACGCCCGCCCGTGGTGGTATACGCCGACAGCACCCTGCGGGCGGCGGCCGATCACATGGTGCGCCACGACATCGGCCGGCTGCCGGTGATCGACCGCGCCACCGGCCGGATGACCGGTTTCATCACCCGCAGCGACGTGCTGAAGGCGCATCGCCGCCGCCTGTCTGAAATCGCATCCCCGGCTGCGTCCCCCGCTGCCGCGGCCGGTGCCTGATCGATCCGCGCAATGAGAAAGGGCTTGCGGTGATGACCGTAAGCCCTTGTCATTAGTGAGGTTAAGCCGAAGGTGGGATTTGAACCCATCTGAATCCCCGGCACTTCCCGAAGAAAACCAGCAAATTCAGCAATCAGGCGCAGTGAAAGGCGCAGTAGCCCTTTCTCCGCCGATGCCCGCCGATGCCGATTTCCGTGCGTTGGCCGATGCTTGGCCGTCCCTCCCGCAGCCGATCCGCGCAGCCATCATGGCCATGATCCGAAGCGTCGGTGCATGAGCAGCGACGCCGCTGGCAATGCGCGCGAGCGCCCCTTGTGACCCTCTACAGCCCCGATAGGGCAGACAGCCGACTCGTAGCTCGGAGTGAACCTATGAACGCCCCAGCGAAGCCGCAGAAGCCCCGGCCAGACTTCCCGCTGTTCCCGCATCCGAATGGGCAGTGGGCGAAGAAGGTCAAGGGAAGGCCGTACTACTTCGGTGCCATCGCCGATGATCCGACCGGCGCGCGGCCGCTGGCTGATTGGGAAGCGCGGAAGGCGTACATCCTCGCTGGCGAGCCGGGCGGCGCTGAGCTGTCCGTGGTGGTCGAAGCGTGGCCGCAGTTGCCCCCGGCGATGCAAGCTGGCATCGTGGCGATGGTGCGTGCCGCGTGTCCATCGCGGAGAGAGGCTGGCCGATGAATACCATCCGCATCAAGAACCCGCTGCCGCGCCTGCGCCGCATGCGAAGGCCCGTAGCTATCGTCCATGCCGACGATGATACCGCCGACTTCAAGCCGCTGCTCGACGTGCTGAGCAAGCAGGTGGGCAGAGAGATCGGCATCATCCAGAACGGCCTTGGCGAGCGCGGTACGCTGCTGCTGGTGGACCTGTCGAACGACCGCGGCGAGATCATCGACCCGTACTGACCCCCGCCCCCCCCGGCGGCACCCCGTCGCTCGACGCCCGCGTAGGGGTGTCAGAATATGCTGAAAAGTGCGCCTCAATTTGGCGTGTCCGACAGCTTCTTGAACGTGCGGGCGGCGTAGCTGCGCAGCCGACTCTCCTTGACTTCCCAGTCTGGCATGTAGGCGTGCATGAAGCTCTTGAATACTCTGCCGTGGTTGGGGCTGAGCAGGTGGACCAGTTCATGAACGATGACGAACTCGCCAAGCTCTCTCGGCACCCGTAGCAGGCCCGTATCGACCGTCATGCGGCCGCGCGTGGACATGCTGGCCCGCTTCGTCCGCATGGCGCGGAAGTGAATCGACGGGATTGGGACGCCGATCGTTGTGGCCTGATGGCGGATCACGAAATGCAGTTCCTCAAGTCTGGGTGCGCAATTCAGGAAGCCGCACGTTCGTCAATCGCGAAGATGGCCAGCATCTGCACGGGCATGGGCAAGGCGGGAGAAGCGCTCTTGCCTGCGCTGATCCGGGATTCTAACGTTTCCGCGCAGCGAGGGCCGTCAAAAGCTTCTGTCTTAACGGTCAACTGGCCATGTCATTCAGTAACGCACCTGCTGCGTCCGCAACTCGCGACTTCGCAAGAATTAGCTTGATGCGACCCATGCAGACGTTACGGTCAGATCAATCGCTGTAGAGCGATTGCACTGCAACGTGGGGTTCCTATCGCCGCAGTGCCAGCTCGAATGCAACAACTCAACTCAAGGGGCTGCTATGACTTTGGCCACCTCGCCGTCGGTCGCTCGGAAGTGCGTGCGCGTGCATGACGCCATCACGCAAGCGGTGTGCGAAACGTTGGAGCAGCGCCGGCTGCTGAGCGCCAGCGCGTGGCCACAGTATTGGCAACGCGGGATGCTGCCCGGCAGCGGAGGCGTTGTATCAAGGCCCGCTCAGCCCGCGCCCCCGCTGACGAACGTCGGCGCGATCGGCAAATCGCCGGTCGGCGTGAACAGCTATGTCCCGGCTGGATCGCTGCCGTTCCAGATGAACTTCCACGTCACCCAGCCGATCGACGCGGAACTCAAGCTGGCCAGCGGCACGTTCGGACTGTCCGCGAAGCTGGTGGATGCGAGCGGCAAGCAGTTGGGGATGGTGACTGCGGGCGGAAAGCCGCTGAGGGCCTTTCTTCCCAAGGGCGGCTACACGCTCCGATTCCTGAATCCCGCTGGCCCGCATCGCGCATCGTTCGGCTTGAGCATCACGCCCACCAGAGATTTGTCACAATCGGTCCCTACGAATCTGGCGGCGACGGCTTGGGGTGGCAACAGCGCTCACCTGCGATGGAACGATCGCGCCCCAAACGAACTCGGATACCGCGTCGAGATGACCGAGCGAGGCAAGGCAAGCGGCTGGCGAAAGGCCGCCGTCGTCGGCACTAATCACACGTCCGCCGTCGTCACTGGCCTCAAGCCCAACACGGCTTATGACTTCCGCGTCAGCGCCGTCAACGGCAACCATCAGCTCAAGACTTACTCGCTTCTCACCGCGCCCATGCCCGCCATGGCCGTCACCGAAGCACAAGATACACGGGGCTGGTACAAGGTCCGCAGCATCGAATACAGGGGGAAGGGCGAGGCCGGATGGAAGATGCAGACAACAGGTCTGGCTGTCAAAACGGACAAGCTGGACGAGGATGATCCCGGACAGGCTAACTGGATATACGCCGACAGTTGGCAGCACGCCGCCACGCTCGTCCTTGGCGGCGTCACCAACATCCTTCGCACGTCCGGCCCGCTCGCGGGCCAGACCATCAGCCACCCCTTCGGCCATGTCGGCAGCTTCGACATCAATACCGGCGACAAAGTCCATGCCCGCGAGCCGGGCGCGAGCATCATCCCCAACGATCCAGCCCTGAAAGTCATTGGTCTGGAAGACAGCTATAACCAGCAGACCGGACAAAACGAGGTCGATCGCGACTATGACGACTTCTGGTGGGTACTGGATGTCGCGCGGGGTTCGCAGGATGCCTACCAAGTCCCGTGGCCGCTGCCGGGCGACGGTCTGGCCAGCGAGTTCGATGTCGGCTCGGCCATCGATGCGCCAGATGGCTTCATCAACGACGGGTCGATCACCAACAACCTCGCGCCACTGGTGCCGCTCACTGTCTCCATGACTCGGCGCGGCGTCTATGCCACCTACAACAACGAACTTGCATGGTTCCCGGTCAACGGTCCCGACCACAGCCTGACTCTCGCTGATGGCGAAACCATCCTCCCGGGCGATGCCCGATACAGCCGCCGGGCGCTTGAACTGGCGACGGCGCTGTTCCGCACGGGAACACCGCTGGGTACGAGCGTGCAGATCAACGCCCCGGCGGGCAGCTACCTCTCGTTCCTGCTGGTGCAGAACGATACGCTGGCCAACGCCCGCACCGGCAACCCCGACAATGTCCAAGGTGCTTCGCCCCTGCACTTCTACCTGCCGCGCGCCGCCAACCCTGACCCAGACCCGCGCGAGACGGGTCTGCGCTACCCTCATTTCCAGAAGCCGGACCCCCAGCCCACCGACCTGTGGCCGGGCGAGATCGAGTATCAGGTGGAGGATTTGGTCAGCCCCGTGTGGGGCTGGAACGACGAAGACTTCGACGATATGGTCTTCACCATCCGGCCAGATGTGCCGGTCGAACCCACCCTGCCTGCCGTCACGCTCGCGGCCACCGACTCCACAGCAACGGAGGCCGGGCCGACTGCCGCCACCTTCACCCTGACCCGCGCCGGCGGCGATGTCAACCAGCCGTTGACCGTCTTCCTCAATGCCCCAACCGGCACGGCGACGGAGGGAGCGGACTACACTGGATTGCCGCGTACCGTCACCTTCGCCGCTGGTCAGTCGTCCGTCCCCGTCACGTTCACCGCCGTCAATGACGCGCTGGACGAACCAGATGAATCGGTTTTCCTCACGCTTGCCGCTGGCACAAGCTACACCGTCGGCACACCCGGCAGTGCCACGGCAACGATCACAGACAACGACGACCCGCCGCAACCAGTGCTGCCCGTCGTCTCCATCCAAGCCACCGACCCCACAGCGACCGAAACCGGCCCCACCAGCGCCACCTTCACCATCACCCGCACCGGCGTCACGACCCAGCCCCTGACGGTCAATCTGCTAGCCCCCACCGGCACCGCCAGCGAAGGAACTGACTACCCCGCCCTGCCCAGAGCCGTCACCATCGCCGCCGGGCAGTCATCAGTCCCCGTGACCTTCACCGCGATTGACGACACTCTGAGCGAGCAAGACGAAACGGTCCTGCTGACGTTGGTGGCAGGATCGGTCTACATCGTCGGCTCGCCCAACAGCGCAACCGCAACGATTGCCGACAACGATGAACCGAGCGGAACGTTGACGGTCGATCTGGACCTTTTCGAAGATGACAACGCGGACGGAATCCATGACAACTCTGCCGCCGCCGAACTGGATGAGGCTACTTCCCCAACGCCATTGCCGCACCTCGAAGACGACAGCGGGATCGCGCAGCTGGCGCTGATCGTCCGCAACGCCACGCCAGATACCATGTTGACTTTCGACTACGACCCTGCTGAACTCCAGTTGTACCGCGACTCATGGGGGGTTCAGCCGATCAATGCCGGTCAGACGGTCAGCATCAACGAACTGGCGTCCGGCGAGGATGGCACGTTCATTCTATTCGCCCTCAGCAAGCAGGCGGAGCAAGGTCAGTCGTCGCAGCCGATGTTGCAGCAACAACAACAACAGCAGCAGCAGCAAGGCGTTAATGTGACGGCACAAGGCGGAGGCCAACAAGCAACCGGCCGAGGCATGAGCGGCGGCACCGCTCGCCAGCCCCTGCCGCCTCCACCGGGGCTGACTGACAATACGGCGTGGCGCGATGGAATCCCCGATACTGGGGGTGGTTTGGATGATGGCGATGGGAGTCAGCCATTGACCGATCGAGACGGACCTGATGGCACCGGCCCTTTGGATTTTTGGGACGATCCACGCAATCAGGGGCGACGGACGCTTATCATGGCCTTCGCGGGACACACGCAGTCGCGAGGGTTCAAAGGGACACGTGGCAACATCTGGGATGTCGCTCAGGGGAGTGGCATTTACCAGATCGCGGACAACATCCGAAATACGTATAACAACTTCGCTGTCACTCTCTTCCCCGAAGATCCGGGAAATCAGTTTTTCCTCAACACCGACCGATGTGGCGATGGTGTGCTGGGTCGGGCCAATCCATTCGCGGCGGGCGATGCGCGAGTGGATGCGGGAGGACAGGCGACGGGAGCGCTCGCCTTCATCACGGATGCGATCACCCAACACAATGTGACAAATATTGGTCTGGTCGGCTACAGTCACGGCGGCGGCAGCGTTCAGTTGCTTGTGCAGGCGCTAGCGCAAGAGGCATGGCGCAATGATGCACTACGCGAGCGTCTACAGGGAATCGTGGGCGGCGGAGTCAACTTCTTCTGGACGGGTTACATCGACGCTGTCAACGTCAACCTGACAGGAACTGGCGATTCTCTCGACAGCTATGGGACGCCCTTCTCCGAAATCGAGTTCCCGATTGAGGTCATGCAGAACGTAGCCTTTCCTGTTGCCGTGGGGACAGTCAAGCATTTCAACATCTATCAGCGTGGCGCGATTCCACCTTGGCGGGACGGGACTATCGTGGATGGGGATCCGCTGGACCCGGTGCAGTGGTCGGATGTTTCCGATGGCTGGGGCCGAGATCCCATACATTTTGAAGAACACTTCACCGACACCGGCGCGGGAACATGGCCGCAGGGACTTGACCATACGAACAAGGGGAATAGCGGTCGCGGCATTGCGGAGGATGATGACGTCCAGCGAATCTTGCTCGCCGATCTAGCCGAGGCAGTTCAAACGACGTTGAATCCCTAATTGATATGCAGGCTCATGGAGAACGAACATGGTCGATTCTGTCTTGCTAGCGGGCCGGGTTCTGTCGTTGTGCGCAGTGTTCATCGCCAGTTCCACCGGCTGCTTAGGAGCCGGGTTAGAGTATGACGCGCCGAAGCCGCCCGAACTGGAAACCTATCTGGTTGCGGAAGGGGGCCGTCCAACGCAGCTTCGCCGTTACCTGATCCGGGCGACGCACACACCGTTTGCCTCTTGGAAAGCCGTCCTAGTTGAGGCGTGCGGTTCTGATGCCACACGTCCGGCGAACGCACTGCCCTGTTGGCCAAAGTCGCCACAAGAGCCGTCCCAAGACTTCCTCAACCTGCTCTATATGGACAATCAGCCCGATCAACCGTCTGGCCCGTGGCAGTCGTTTCGGGATCTCCGTGTGCTGCTCGACGTGGCAAGAAGCGTCAATCCGGAACTAGGGCAGTCCAGCCCAGCGTGGATCGTGGGAACACACCCGTTCGCGTTGGCTTATCGTGACCACTCGCCCAATGTCCAGACATATCGAGGTTTAGCCACGAGCGGGCGGGCGCCGACCGTTGAGCCGGTGGTGCGTTTCAAAGACATCGGCGCGAATGATATCTTCCGCGTTCCCGTAGTTGAACGCAATACGCGAGAAGTGACGCTGTTCCGCCCCATCGAGCCGAATCAACTGGTTAATGTCGTCATGCTATATGACCCATCCGCTGATGTTGCGGCGATCAGCAAGGCCCGGAGAACGGCCATCGACCATGGGAAGACTGTCGCAGACCTACCTCCGGGTCAAATACTGCTTCTCCGCCAGCCCCGGCCGCTGCGGGAAGTAATCAGTTTGCTGGCGGATGGGAAGATCGAGGCCGACGCTGAGCATGTAATCGAAATGCCGGTGCGATGAAGACCCTTCTCTCTTGCCTGTGCGGTCAAGGCGGGATTGAGTTTGGCGACCTTGTGCAGCGCATCCGTGATGAACTCGCCGAGCTTGCCGTTGGCGGGATGGATTGCGAATGGCGTACCAGTCGTACTTGCCGGGGATGTAACAGCGGACGATCGGCTTGCGGTTCTCGTGCAGGGCGGCGGCGTGGTCGGCGTCGATGCTCTCGCGCGCCATCTCGGCATCGCCGTCGAATGGGTCGGCGGTGATCCGCGCCAACTCATCATCGAACACATCAGACAGCCGCTTGTAGAACACCAGCGGCAGGATGTCGTCCTTGAACTTCGGCGCATCGACTGGCCCGCGCACGGCGCAGGCGGCATCCCACAGCCACGTTTCCAGCGTGGGGATGTCGAGCCATTCGTTCGCCGGTGGTTGGACCGGCAGCAGCGGCTCGCCCGGCAGCGCCTTGCCGTTCGTTCCATTCTTGCTTTTCTTCGCCACGTCGGGGCCTCCATGCCGCGCCTCGTAGCCTCCTTGTGCGCCTCTCTGCCGGTTCCACCGGCGTTTCATCGAGCCGCGGAGGGCATAGGATCGGGTTTTCCACCGGCGAGGCAAGGGGGGCCGCAGGAATGATGAGCCGCTGCCGCTCTGACGCTCAACGAGAGCGGTATTTGCCGGTTATAGGGCGTCGCCGACGCCACCGAGCGGGACATCACGCAAGACTTGATGCGATGCGCAGTATAGACGCTTTGACCGCTTCGGGGATGGCGATGACTCGCGCGTGGACCGCATTGAGCTTCTTCCGCGCCGCCGATATGACATCTGCGGCATCCGGCTCGTCGCCATCCTTCCAGCCGACCAGCTTCTCTCGACTCGACACGCGGGTGTAGCGGTCGGTGACGGTGACGTTGCTCCTGCGCTTGAAGCCGATGGACTCCCCTTCGGCCAGCAGCACGTCGATGATCTGGCGTCGCTTGCCCGTGTCCTCCATCAAGCCGACCTGAACGTAGTAATCCAGTTGCTGACGGCTCACGTCGAGGCGGAACACAATCCACGCCCGACGGTCCTCGAACTCATTGCCCACCGGCGGAAGCCAGTTCAACCATGCGACCGGCACGAAGTCGATGAAGCCCGTCGCTTCCCTGACGATCTTCCATCGCGGATCGTCACGAAGCATGTCCCGAAGCTCCCCCAGCAGGCTTGTGGCCGAAGTGCCGGCACGCTCGAAAATGAGCGTCAGCGCCTGCCGGTGGTTCTTGTAGATGCGCCTGCACAGTTCGTCGATGGTGGGATTGTCCATGAACCGCGTCCCGATGAGGGTGAGGTAGTGGTCGAGGAAGATCAGCACGTCGTCGCCAATGGCGTTAGCGTAGGTGGTGCGAACGCGCTTCAGCACTCGGTGAATGTCCGCGTAGCTGTACGGCACCCACGCCGACTCTGAGGGATCGTCAGCGCCGGGAGTGAGGAAAACGTAGAGCGGGCGCAGGTCGGGGTAGTGCGTCCGCATGCTTTCAGCGTAGCGCCGCAACTGGTCCGAATGCTCCCGCGAATCGACCTTGTTCTCGATGACGATCGCGAAGGGCGGCTGCTGGCAGGTGATGAGCAGGTCGATGTGGTTCCACTCGCGCCTGATTTCCACCCCGCGAAGTTCGGTGCCGTCCAACTCGATGGGCGACAGCGGGCGTGCTGCCTGCGGTGCGACTTTGAGCAGGTCCATCAGCAGCGCCTTGAGGAATAGCTGCCCTTGCCCATGTGACTCGGCGGGATCGAGGATGAAGGCGAGGAAGTTGGAATGGTTGATCTCTCGCCGCGCGACGCCGAGCGCGTCGAACACGTTGAACCTGCCGATCGCTGCTTCAAGTTCCAGCAGGTCGTCGTTTTCCACCACGAACCGCTCCATCGCTGCCAAAGCGTCCGCTGAGGGTTCCACCGCCTGAGTGTCCATTTTCGCCGATCCCGGTTGACAGTTCAGGGGACCGCTGAATGCCCGCTATGGGTCCAAGTCCCCAATCGCAACATACCGCGCTCGCGGCCATGGACATGCAGCCTATGCGTCATCGGCACCATTCGCAATGCGACCGAGGCAGCGGGATTGACCTCTGGTTCTGCTGTGCTTCACGCTGTCACAGAGGCCGGTTTAGGCGTCCAAACCCTGCCCCGTTGGTTGTCCCGGCAGTGAGACAGTAAACTGATGGACGCACGCCATGAGCGTGCGAGGCCGTACGCGCGGCCAGACATATTGAACTTGATGCGTGGAGCATCGAGCGCTGCCCCAGCGAAGTACCGGCAAGTCTTTCTATACGGCAGCACGCTTGAGGCCGCGCCCCGACAGGGGCGTCGGCCATGTGGCGTGCCGTATAGGCCCTTGCCGGGGCCTCGCTGGGCGTCCTTGGTCCGACGCTCTTTTTATGCACCTACGGGTGCAGCGGGGACGGCATGAACAAAGCTCAACGGCTGGTGATATTGTTGGCGACACTGGCGGCGCTGGGGATGGGCGCGGTACCGCCTTGGTACTTCCACTACAACGACGATTACGCAGCTAAGCGTAGACGGGCAGGTGAAGGGGCCTACGGGTTCATTCTTCGCCCCCCGCACGGCGAACATCACACCGCGCGCATTGACGTGCATCGTTTTGGAGTGCAGATGGTGACGTTGCTCGCAGTCTCCACAGGGCTGTACGTCCTGCTGGGAAGTCGCCACGGGGGTTCCTCTGGTCGCGCGCCGAAGCCGGGTGGCGGCGGCGGTAGTGGCGGAACGGGTGATGATTCCGATGCCGAGACGACGACAGCGGCCGTGATTCCGCGCACCTACGTTGTTCTTGGCACCCTATTGAGCGCAGCCGTTGTAGCGGGAGCGTTGTGGCTGGTCACATCCTACGGCGCGTACTTCATGTTGGCGCTGCTGATACTCGCTACATGGGCGGCGTGGGAAGTAGAAGGCTGACCGTGCCGGAGATCGAGCTATGGAACCACTCATGAAGGTTCTGGTCACTATCGCTGCGGCCCTTGCTGGTGGCCTGATCGCCGTGGCAGGGGTGGCGAGTCTCGCCTACATCTTCATCAAGGTTCGACAGGCGGTGATGCGCCGGTTGGCGCGCCACGTAGAGCGTCAGAACCGGCAAGCGGCCGGTAAGGACAAGGCAGACCACTCGCTCGACCCTCGGCGACCGCTCACGCCTCTGACGGCTGAACAGAAGGATAGAGCAGCGATGGAATTGAAGTGGGTCGAGGCGGTGAAACGCACCCGCAACGCCCCAAACCAGTAACGCGCTATTGGGTCGGACGGGCAAGTAGCGAGTTGGATGACCGGAGGTACGGATGAGTACAGAGGACACGCCCAAGGGGGCTGAGATGTTGCCGAAGTATCTCACGCTCGACGAGGTAGGCGCGTTGCTGCGCCTGTCCGAATCGTCCGTGAAGCGACTCGTCAAGAGCGGGCGTCTGCCGGTGATCGACGTGGGGGCTGGTAGGCACCGCAATCTGCGCGTCCGCGCGGACGATATCGGCAAGGCGCTGGCTGTTCCGCCACCGCTGCCGAAGGTGCGACCCGTGCGCCGTCGAAAACTGCCACCACTGCCGCCGCTGGTCTGACTGGACGGGCGTGCGTCGTCGGACGCCCAAGCACGAGGCTCCATGGACGCCCGCTCATGGGCATGCTTCCCAGCGGATGTGGTGGGAGACAAGTGCCGCCCCATTATCAACTTCTGGCGCGGAGTGTTGCAGCCTGTGGCTTCTCGTCCACATGACCGCCGGGACCGGCAAGTGCCAATAAGAACTTGGCTGTCGGACAGCCCAAGCACATAATACCCAGCAATTACGCAGAGATTTGCAGTGTCGGTCTGCTGTAGACCGATTCAGCAGTCATGGCCATAGCTGTGCGACTGCTGATCCCGTGCATTGACGCCTTTCTGCAAGGTTTGACCGACATGGAGAATCTGGAGCGGGAGCATCGCGTCGCGGGGGAACAGATCGCGGCCGCGCCGATTGAGCCAGCGGCGAAGGCGCTTTTCCACGACAGCCTTGACGACATCCGGCAGATGCACCACGCGTTGACGGAGTCGGGGTTCTACATAGCCGCCGGCGCGAAGGCTGCTGGGTTGGATGCCATGCACTTCGTCCGCGCCCTCGGCGAGTGGTCGCCGTGGCAAGCGGGCGGCGCTGTGCGCGCTGCCGCAAAATTGCTCAAGACCGACGCCATGTTCCTCGCGGCACGGCAAGCTCCGCTCGTCAATGTGCAGCCGGGTGCATGTCCCGTCGCGCTGACAGGTCCAGATGATCCCGCAATCGTCTACGGTCAGCCAGGAACACTGCTCACCGCGAAGGAATACCCGCTCGTGCGCGCGCTCATCGCTGCATGGCCGAAGCCATTGAAGAAATCCGAACTGGAAGCCGTAGACGGTTCCGCCATTTCAGTGTTGAAAGCGCTCGCAAGAAAGTCCGTTTCTTGGCAAGCCGTTCTGGGCTTTCCAGGCGGCAAGAGCAAGGGCGGATACCGCCTGCTGGCGTAGTTCCCTTGACTCGGGTTTTCCGCCACGGCTTCACCATCCTCCACCAAATCCCGTCGAAACCTTCTACATCGGGACATGAAGCACCATTGGACGCCGCGTGGCGTCGGGCTGCGGAGTGACCGGAACTGAGGGTTTCGCTATGTCCACACAAGCATTAGGCCAGATTGACTGTGCGCCGGAGACTGTAGCTGGGTCGCCAAGGTACATCCCTGCCCTTGTGACAAAGAAGCTCATCCGAACGCACTTCATACCTGCCGCTGAACGCACCTTAGACCGCTGGATCTCCGCTGGCGTTTTTCCCCCGCCGGACATCGCAATGGGAGGCAAGACGCGGCTCTGGCGGCGGCAGACCGTCGAGAAGTGGATTGCAGAGTATTCGAAAGGCGGTGCATCATGAGCGATGCACCCTGCCTTCGGGCCGCGCTATCCTATGCTGAGCGTGGATGGGCCGTGTTTCCCGTCCATGCGCCAACGCCGGAGGGACGCTGCACTTGTCAGGGACGGTCAAAGCACTGCAAGCCGGGCAAGCACCCACGACCGCGCAACGGTTTGAACGCTGCGACGACCGATCCTGAGCGCATCCGCAGGTGGTGGCGCCAATGGCCCGACGCCAATGTCGGCATCAGAACAGGTTCGCGCAGCGGTGTCGTCGTGCTGGATGTAGACGAGCGGCATGGCGGGCAGGAATCGCTCGCAGGGATGCAGGCGCGGCATGGCGCGCTGCCGAAGACGCCTACCGCACGGACCGGGAACGGACAGCACTGGTACTTTCGCTGCCCTGCTGACGCACCCTTGCGGAATAGCGCTGGTCGTATCGCACAAGGTCTTGACCTGCGAGCGGAGAACGGCTGCGTCGTTGCGCCGCCTTCGATACACGCGACAGGATGCGTCTACTGCTGGGAGGTATCACCTGATGAGCAACCTCTTGCTGACCTGCCGCTGTGGTGCATGCACGATGACACAGAGCAGACAGAGCAGACAGAGCAGACAGAGATACAGACGCAGACAGAAGCAAGTGGTGGGTTGCTCACGTTGGAAGCGGTGGTAGATGCAATCGAGGCCACGCTACCAACGGCGTCAGGCCAACGGAACCGGCGGGTATTCGATCTGGCGCGAGGGCTAAAGGGGATCGAGCAACTCGCATCTCGACCCGTGGCAGAACTGCGGCCGATTGTGCGTGATTGGCACCGTCGGGCAACGCCCTATATCACCACGAAGCCCTTCGACGACACATGGGCTGACTTTGTCGTCGCATGGCCGAGGGTGAAATTTGCAGGGCTGGGCAATCCGTTGAAAGCCGCACTGGCCGAGGCCGATGCGCGGCCATTCCCCCAATGCGCCGACAACTACGACTGCAACACGACGCGACGGTTGGTCCGCTGGTGCATGGTGTTGCAGGAGCGGGCGGGCGAGAACCCCTTCTTCCTGTCCGGTCGGAGCGCGTCCAAGTACCTACGGACCGATCATCGCACTGTCGCGCGGCGACTGCTGATGCTGTGTACGGACGGCGTGTTAAGCGTGGCGGAAGCGGGTGGCCCTGCCACTGGGAAGGCGACTCGCTACCGTTACGAATCATACTTGTCCAAGTGAACAGTACAGGGTAGACTTCTGCGCCGCATGAAGCGCACAAGAGCAAAGCTTAGCGATCAGATTCGCAAGGCCATCGCCGACGCCCCCATGAGCCGTTACGGGATCTGCAAGGCGATCGGCGGCTACTCAGAAGCGACGATGAGCCGCTTCATGGCAGGCAAGGCCGGATTGTCGCTGGACGTGCTGGACCGCATCGCCGACGTGATCGGCATGAACATCCAAGTCGATCCGTCGGCGGTGCGGCAGGTCAAGAAGGAAGGTTGAGAAAATGGCAAGTGTTTTCAAACGTGGCCGGTGGGTTGATGAGAAGGGGCGGAAGTGTGCAAAGGACGCACCGGGCGCGCGATACGTCGAATCCCGCTACTGGACGGTGCAGTATTACGTCAACGGCAGGCCGAAACTGACGAAGGGATACACGGACAAGGGTGCCAGCGAGCAGCTTGGTGCGAAGTTGGAGCGGGCAAAAGCGCGTGGCGAGGAAGGGCTGATAGACCCGTACAAGGATCACCGGCATCGTCCGATCGCGCAGCATGTGACCGATTACATCGCTGATCTTGAGGCGATGGGACGCGACGACAAGTATCGGAACAACGCGCGGCTGCGGCTGGGCAAGCTGATTGCGGCGTGCGGCTGGAAGGTGCTGGGAGACATCTCGGCGGATTCGTTCTGCCGGTGGCGCGAGACAGTCGGCGAGACGTGCGCGAAGTTACCGGGTGTGAAGATCGGCCCGCGCACGAAGAACCTCTATCTTGAGGCGGTGCGAGCGTTCGGGAACTGGTGCGTGAAACGGAAGCGCTGGGCTTCGAATCCGATGATCGGCGTGGCTAAGGTTGATGAGACGGCGGACGTGCGCCGTCCGCGTCGGGCGCTGACGCCTGAGCAGGTAGGCGACTTGCTGGCTGTGGTGCCTGAGCAATACCGGCCCGTCTACCGCTTCATCCTCGCCACTGGCCTGCGTCGGCAGGAAGTGGAGGACCTGGTGTGGGGCGATTTCCGGCTGAACTCACCGTCGCCATTCCTGCAACTGCGGGCGAAGGCGACGAAGGCGAAGCGAGCCGACGCACTGCCCCTGCGGGCTGACTTGGCGGTGGAACTGCGGAAGCTGCGCGGTGATGCGGAGGATGGCGACAAGGTATTCGCTGCCGTACCGTCGATGGACGAACATCGTAGGTTCCTCGCATCGGCTGGCATCCCTTACGAGGATGAAGGAGGCCGACGGGCCGACGTTCATGCCCTTCGCCATACCTATGGGACGATGCTGGCCGAGGCGGGCGTCATGCCGCAGGTCGCGATGGACCTGATGCGGCATACCGAGATGCGCTTGACGATGAAGAACTATAACCACCTGCGCGCTTACAACCTCGCCGAAGCGGTCGAGCGCTTGCCGCTTCCCGCTGCCGATGGGCGGACTGCTGCACAGGCGACTGGTACCGATGGCAGGGCCGTTGCCGAGGGGACGAAAGGCGGCGGATCGGCTGGGCGCAGTGAAAGGCGCAGTGGTCCATCGGCTGGCAGAGGGGGTGGACAGGCGGTCACCGGCGAAGCGGATGCCGGTCGAGATGTGTCGGAAGCCGTTGTGAATGAGGGGCTTAGGCGGTCACTGGCGGGAAAGACGAAGAAAGCCGAAGGTGGGATTTGAACCCACAACCCCCGCTTTACGAAAGCGGTGCTCTG
>CAYNMV010000044.1:0-33189 GCA_964398315.1 uncultured Tepidisphaeraceae bacterium
GCATCGCGGCGCGCAGCGCGCGATGCGCTTGCCCATCATGTGGCCAGGATCAGTTTGTCCTTCATGTCTGCGCTGGTGGGGGCGATTTTCAGGGGGATGATGATCCAGAAGGTCGCGCCCTGGCCCGGCGTGCTCGTGACGCCGATACGGCCGCCGAGCAGTTCGGACAGCTCCTTGCTGATGGCCAGGCCCAGGCCCGTACCGGGGTAGGCGCGGGTCATGCTGGAATCGATCTGGCGGAACTTCTCGAAGATGACCTTGTGCATCGACGGATCGATGCCGGGGCCGCGGTCGGTGACGCTGATGCGGATGTGCTGGGCATCCTCGCGCACGGCGGCAAGCGTGACCACCCCGCCACGGGGGCTGAACTTGATGGCGTTGGAGAGGAAGTTGTAGAGCACCTGCTGCAACTTGGCCGGGTCGGTGTGCAGGATCGGCACATCGCGCGCGATGGTCTGGACGATCGACAGCTCGTTCGGTTCCAGCAGCGGTTTGAGGATGCCGGCCAGGCCCTCGAACAGGTCCGGCAGGGACAGCGGCTCAACCCGCACTTCCATGCGGCCGGCCTCGATCTTGGCCAGGTCGAGCAGGTCATTGATCAGTTCCAGCAGATGCCGGCCGCTGCGGGTGATGTTCTGCACGTAGCGCTGGCTCTTGCTGTCCAGGGCCTTTTCCGCGGCATCGGCCAGCAGCTCGGCAAAGCCGAGGATCGAGTTGAGCGGCGTGCGCAGCTCGTGGCTGACATTGGCCAGGAACTCGCTCTTAAGGCGGTTCGATTCGTACAGCGCCAGGTTCGATTCGGCGAGCTGGTTCAGTTTCAGGTCGAGGTTGCGGTTGATGGCGCGCAGCTCTTTTTCGGTGGCCTGGAGATTGGCCAGCATCGTGTTGAAGGTCTCGGAGAGCTGCTGGAACTCATCGCCGGTATGGATGTGGGAGCGGATGTTGAGGTTCCCCTCGGAGACCTTTTCGGCTGTCTCCTGCAACACGCGCACGGGCTGGAGGATCAGCTTGGTGGTGATCAGGTAGAAGACGACGATGGCCAGCGATCCGGCCAGCAGGCCGGCCGTGAGCAGGAACACGCGGTTGAGCAGGTACTGGCTGGTGGGCACCTGCGAGGGGATCTGCACCGTCACCATGCCGATGAAGTTCTCCGGCAGGATGTCGGCCAGCGGTTCGCCGCGCGTTTCGGCCGGGTCCAGCCCGGCGGGAACGGTGGTGGGGGCGGTGGCCGGCCCGGTGGTGGGCACGGTGGTGGGAGCCAGCGGGGGAGTGAAAACGCTGGCTCGGGCGATATCGCGGGCACGGGTGGAGCGCAGCGGCCCGGGATCGGTATGGCAACTCAGGCATGAAGTGCTGGTGTCGAGGTAGAGTGCGCGGGCATAACGATAGCCGGTGCCCCCATCGGGCAGGTCATAATATGAGGCGTAGGTCAGCCGCCGGCCGGTGAGAAAATCGCGGAAGGCCCGGCGCTGGAAGGAGGTGAGCGATTCGAGGTCTTCCAGCGCGTGGGCCGGGACCAGCAGAGGCTGTCCGTAGGGCGCAGGCTCATCCCCGGCCGTGGGCTGGGTGGTGGCCGGCCAGGTGGCAACGGCGGGGCGGGTGGTGGGGGCATCCCGGGCAGCGCGCTGCTCGCGCTCATGCTGCGTGAGTGCGGCGTGCACGAGGGTATCGGCGGCCCGCTGGTTGATGTCCTCCATCAGCCCATCCATGCGCTGCCAGGGGACGAACAGCGCCGCCGCGATGATCAATACCACCGCCGCGCCGAAAAGGATCTGGCACTTGGCGGCCAGGGAGATATTCAGACGCTGAAAGCGGGCGAGCATCGGCATCCGATTCTACCGGATGAGCGGGGCACGTCACCTGTGGCAGACATGGCGACGGATGAATCTGTGCGGGGGCTGAATCTGTCAGGCCAGGTTCAGCCCCAAGGGGGCAGGCGGGCAGAGGGGGGGCGGGGAATGAAGCGGGCTCGGTAAATTGTGCGTTGTGAAGCACGCATCACGTATGATATGACGGAACGACGCACTTGTAGGTCCGTTATAATAGGGAGTTGAAAAGAGGGTAATTATGAGTCCAGCCGGGCGAGTTCTCGTGGTCGAGGACAACGAGGCCGAGCGCCGCGCATTGACCCAGCTCCTGCGTACCGCGGGATTGACGGTCTACGGAGCGGAGAATGCCGACAAGGCACTCGGATACATTGACGAAAACATTGATGTGGTCCTCAGCGACCTGCAAATGGGGGATGTCAGCGGCCTGGATCTGCTGGGGCTGTGGAAAAAGCGCCGGCCGGAGACGCAGTTCATCCTTCTGACCGGCCACAGCAGCGTCAACACCGCCGTTGAGGCCATCAAGTCCGGGGCGTATGACTACATCACCAAGCCGGTCAACAAGGACGAGTTGACGGTGTTGATTCGCCGCGCCATCGAGTCCAATCGCAAGGATCAGGAAATCGAAAACCTGCGCCGGCGGCTGGACCAGAAATTTGGCCTCGACAGCATCATTGGCGCCTCCCGCCAGATGAAAGAGGTGTTCGCCAAGATCCAGCGGGCCGCGCCGGTGGATTCAACGGTGCTGATCCTGGGCGAGAGCGGCACGGGCAAGGAACTGGTCGCGCAGGCGCTGCATCACAACAGCAACCGCAAGAAAGGGCCATTTGTCCCGGTCAACATCGCGGCGGTGCCATCCACGCTGATCGAGAGCGAACTGTTTGGCCACGTGCGCGGGGCGTTCACCGGGGCGACGGATCGCCGCATCGGGCGTTTTGAGCAGGCCGATGGGGGCACGCTGTTCATCGACGAGGTTGGCGATTTTGAGCTGCCGTTGCAGGCCAAGCTGCTGCGCGTGCTGGAAACGCTGACAGTTACGCCGGTTGGCGGTGCCGAGGACCGCAAGGTGGATGTGCGCGTTGTCGCCGCCACCAGCCGGGACATCCAGAAGATGGTGCAGGAAGGCACGTTCCGCGAGGATCTGTATTACCGCCTGAACGTGGTGACGATCAGCCTGCCGCCGCTGCGCGATCGCCCGGATGACATCCCGGTGCTGATCGACCATTTCCTGAAGGAGATTGCCGAATCGAAGCACACGCCCCCCAAGAAGGTGTCTTCGGATGTGGTGCGCCGGCTGATGAACTACCGCTGGCCGGGCAACGTGCGCGAGTTGCGCAACACCCTGGAAAGCATGATGGTGCTGAGCGATGGCGATGTCATCACCGAATCGGACCTGCCCGATCGCATCCGCGAAAGCACCCTGACCGGCGCCAAGCCGGAGGAAATCCCCACGGGCCTGAGGATGGATGAACTGGAGCGGCTGGCCATCACCAATGCGCTGGATTCCAGCGGCGGCAACCGCACGCATGCCGCCAGCAAGCTGGGGATCAGCGTGCGCACGCTTCAACGCAAGCTTCAGAAATACGAGCAGGAAGGGTTCCCGATCAAAAGCAGCGGGAAGCCGGACGACGTTTTGACCGAGGCATGACAAAATGACGCGTTATGCGACATAATGGCGTTGATTCGGACCACACGACAGTGTGGTCCGTTTATTTGGTCTGTCACGTCTTTGCGGGGGATAGGGTCTGGTTGGCTGCGGATTGGGGTGCGTTCGATTTTTTCTTCCGCTGGCACGCATATTGCGATTTGTCAGGGGCGTTAAGGCGACTTTAAGCCGTAACCCAAAGGAAGAAGGGATCTTACGATGTCAATCAGCATGGAGAAGTTCGCGTCACATGGTCATTTCGCCACGTATGACCCATTCACCCGCGGGGACCGCGGGATGGCGATTTTCCAGCTCCAGTGCCGGAGCTGCGGCTATGAAGCGGACAACTCAGTAACGCCCCCCTCGGTGTGCCCCAAGTGTCATTCTGAGGCGTGGGAGCGGTTTGTCCGCCCGGGCAGCATCCTGGAAAACGCGGCTCGGTACTAGTTCGGAACGAAGCCAATTGGAGTGGGAGTAACCCGATTTTGATGCGGGGCGGCGCCTGTCGGTCAGACACGTGTCGCCCCGTCATCTTTGCGCGGCGCCATTGTCGTGGCCGGCCTGCTTGCCTTCCGACCTGATTGCACTCACTTGGCCAACCCCAATCCTGAACGGCCCCCTCCTGAGCGAATCTATCCTGAGCCGATCTATCCTGAACGAACCCATCCTGAACGATGCATGTACAGGTGAGGCCGGATCGGGTTAACATGCCGCCCTCGCATTAACGGGAACGGAGCGGATTGAGTCGCGGACGGATTAACTGGTTTCCTGAGTGGGATGTTACGCCGCGGCGTCGATCCCCCTGGCGCGAGCTGTCGCCGCCGCAGTTGTTTGTCTGTTCATTCCTGGTGCTGGTGATCGCCGGCGCCATGGGCCTCAAGTGGCTGCCAGGGCTGTATACGGGCCAGGGTCTTTCCTGGCTGGATGCCTTTTACACCGCCACCAGCGCTGTCTGCATCACGGGCCTGGTGGTGCAGGATACCGCCACCTATTTTACCTTCACCGGCCAGTTGTTCCTGCTGCTGCTGGTGCAGATCGGCGGGTTGGGGATCATCACCTTTACCAGCCTGATCATTATCAGCCTCGGGCGCAGGCTGTCGCTGCGGTCCGATGCCCTGGCGATGCACACCGCGCAGGTCGCTCCGCATATTGAGCCAGCCCGACTGCTCCGCGATGTGGTCCTGTTTACGCTCACCATTGAACTGCTGGGCGCGATTGCGCTCTACCTGGCCTGGCTGCCTGATCTGGGATGGCGGGGGGCGGCCTGGCCGGCGGTGTTTCATGCCGTCAATGGGTACTGCAACGCCGGCTTCAGCACCTTCAGTGGCGGCCTGACCGCCTTCCAGCAGCGGCCGATTGTCCTGACCATCACCATGGGGCTGATTGTCCTGGGCGGGATCGGCTTCCTGACACTGGAAGAACTCCTCCTCTGGTATCGCGCCAAGAAGCGCGATCAGCGCTTTCGCCTGTCGCTGCACTCGCGCCTGGTGCTGGTGACAACCGTGGTGCTGATTATCCTGCCGTGGCCGGTGTTTGCCGGGCTGGAATGGCGCAACCCGTTAACCATCAACCATTTGCTTCCGATCGACAAGATCATCAACGCCCTGTTCATGTGCATCACCCCCCGGTCAGGCGGGTTTCATACGCTCGATTACGGCGGGGCATCCATCGGTAGCAATTTTCTGACGATCCTGCTGATGGCCATTGGCGGCTCACCCGGCTCCACCGCTGGCGGGTTGAAGACCACGACCGTCGCTTTGATCGGTCTGCTGGCCTGGTCACGCTTCCGCAATCGCCAGATCGTCACCGTGGCCAGCCGGTCGGTGCCGGAAGAGACGATCCAGCGTGCGGTGGGGCTGTTCGTGGTGGCGTTCGGGCTGATGACGCTGTGCATCCTGCTGGTGGCGGTGGCCGAAACGCGCCGCACCATGGGCACCAGTGCCGGCCCGATCGCCCAGCTTAATTTCCTGGAGTACATGTTTGAGGTGGTCAGTGCTTTCAACACGGTGGGGCTGAGCATGGGGGTGACGGCGGATTTGGGTCCGTTCAGTAAAATCCTGATGGCGTTGATGATGTTTGTTGGCCGGGTGGGCCCGCTGGTGTTCGCCGCTGCCCTGGCCCTGCCGCGTGATCGCGGCCTGCGCAAGTTCCGCTATGCCTATGAAGATGTGGTGGTGGGTTGAGAACGAGGACGGCAGACCGAGCGATCCGGGTGTCGCCCGCATGGCACGGACCTGCTGTGTGCGGCGAGGCTGAACAGGGTTTCGTGCTGATGCAGCCCAAACCCGATACAATCCGCAGTCGTTTTACGGGCGAGTAAGGTTGGATAGAGTTTGAGTCACCAACGGAATAGCTGGTTTTCGCAGTGGGATGTGATGCCCCGGCGCCGCTCGCCCTGGCGCCAACTGTCACCGCCGCAGCTGTTCGTCCTGTCGTTTGTGCTGCTGGTCGCCGTCGGCACCCTCGGGCTGCGATGGCTGCCGGGGCTGTACCGCGGCGATACGCTCTCCTGGCTGGATGCCCTGTTCACCTCCACCAGCGCTGTATGCGTCACCGGCCTGATTATCGTTGATACCGCTAGCTATTTCACCTTCGCCGGTCAGGTGTTCATCCTCGCGCTGATCCAACTCGGCGGGTTGGGGATCATCACCTTCACCAGCCTGATTATCATTGCCCTGGGCCGGCGGCTGTCGCTGCGTTCAGAGGCACTGACGATGGAAACCGCCGCCGTCGCGCCGCACGTGCAGCCAGCCCACCTGCTGCGCGATGTGGTGTTGTTCACCTTCGGCATCGAACTGCTGGGGGCGCTGGGCCTGTATCTCGCCTGGATCCCCGACTTGGGGTGGCGCGAGGCGTTCTGGCCGGCCGCCTTCCACTCGATTAGCGCCTACTGCAACGCCGGCTTCAGCACATTCACGCTCAGCGTCATGAACTTCCAGCACCGACCACTGGTGCTCGGGATGCTCATGGTCCTGATTATCCTGGGCGGCATCGGTTTTCTGACGATGGAGGAGATGTACCTCTGGTACCGCGCCCGCCAGAAGGATCAACGCTTTCGCCTGTCGCTGCACTCGCGCCTGGTGCTGGTGACAACCGTGGTGCTGATTATCCTGCCGTGGCCGGTGTTTGCCGGGCTGGAATGGCGCAACCCGTTAACCATCAACCATTTGCTTCCGATCGACAAGATCATCAACGCCCTGTTCATGTGCATCACCCCCCGGTCAGGCGGGTTTCATACGCTCGATTACGGCGGGGCATCCATCGGTAGCAATTTTCTGACGATCCTGCTGATGGCCATTGGCGGCTCACCCGGCTCCACCGCTGGCGGGTTGAAGACCACGACCGTCGCTTTGATCGGTCTGCTGGCCTGGTCACGCTTCCGCAATCGCCAGATCGTCACCGTGGCCAGCCGGTCGGTGCCGGAAGAGACGATCCAGCGTGCGGTGGGGCTGTTCGTGGTGGCGTTCGGGCTGATGACGCTGTGCATCCTGCTGGTGGCGGTGGCCGAAACGCGCCGCACCATGGGCACCAGTGCCGGCCCGATCGCCCAGCTTAATTTCCTGGAGTACATGTTTGAGGTGGTCAGTGCTTTCAACACGGTGGGGCTGAGCATGGGGGTGACGGCGGATTTGGGTCCGTTCAGTAAAATCCTGATGGCGTTGATGATGTTTGTTGGCCGGGTGGGCCCGCTGGTGTTCGCCGCTGCCCTGGCCCTGCCGCGTGATCGCGGCCTGCGCAAATTCCGCTATGCCTATGAAGATGTGGTGGTGGGATGAGCCGGCACCATGGGGCGGCGGCCTGGTACGCGGATGGCCGCCGCACCCGGCCCTTAACACAAGACCCGTCGCCACCAGCAGGAATCTCCTATGAAGCGCTTTGTCATCGTTGGCCTGGGGAATTTCGGATCGAGTGTCGCCGAGTCGCTGCATGCCCTGGGGCATGAGGTGGCGGTGGTGGACCAGAATGAGGATGCGGTGGACCGTGTCGCTGCCCACGCGACCCGCGCGGTGGTGGGGGATGGCCGCGATATCAAGATCCTCGAAAAACTTGGCGCCCGGGGGGCTGATGCCGGTGTGGTTAGCACCGGCGATGACATCGCCGCCAGTATCCTCGCCGTGATGATGCTCCGCGATCTGGAGGTGCAGGATATCTACGTCAAGGTGATCAGCCATGATCACGGCCGGGTGATGGAGCGTCTGGGCGTCACGGACACCATCTTCCCCGAGCGCGAAACGGCTCTTTCCCTGGCCACCCGCCTCAGCGGCAAGGCGCTGCTCAACTATGTCCGCCTTGGCCCCGGGTTCAGTATCCAGGAAATGGCCGTGCCCACCGAGTGGGAAGGTAAAACCCTGCGACAGCTTGAGTTACGCACCCACTACGGTATCACTGTGGTGGCCCTGCATGATGTCCTGACCGATACCCTCAGTGCCTCGCCCGACCCCGATGCCCCCCTGAACGAATCGGACACCCTGCTGGTCGCCGGGAAGGATGAGGACCTGGCCCGCGCTGCAGCGATCAAATAGCTATCGCAACCCATTGAGAACTCGGTGTTAGCGATAAACGCCGTCAGTTACATACCTTACGGCATGCATCCGCGGTGCGCCCGGGGTGCATGATGGAGTTGGCCTCCGGCGTGATGGCTCGCTGGCGGTGCGATGGTCTGTCAGCAGAGAACCGCATTGGCAGCCCGCCGTATCCGGGGGCATCTGCCCTGTGATGGCAGGACAATAGGGGGTATATCCATCGTAAATTATTGATATGCCAGTGCTTGGGATCGGCGAAGAGCGCTCCGGGGCCTGGTGCGTCGCATTCCTCCCAAGTTTTCCAAACAATCTAAATTGCCTATTTTCTCATGTTGCCGCGCCTGTTGACCGATATCTTCAATGTAAAAAGTTGTCCAGTTTAACAGGAGAGCAACTATGGTACTGGCGGACACCCTCGAACGCGGCGAACTGGAAGCCTTGGAGATGGACAGCATGCGGCCGGGCATTGAGCGCCGGGCGCATCACCGGCATGACATGGAGCCGGCCGAGATCACGGTGGACCGCTGGGAGGGGGGCGCCCGCGGCGGCCGTCCCCTGGGCCGGCTGGTGGATCTGTCCGCCGGCGGCATCCGCATCCGCACCAGTGATGCGGGCATCCGCGCTGATCAGCAGATCCGCGTGCGCCTGGAACTGCCGGTTTACGCCGGCATCAGCCCCTTCGTCGATACCGCCGCCGAAGTTCCGCAGCCCAAGAACGACTGGATCGGCTGGGTTGCCGTCACCCGTGTCGCCCGCGTGAATGATCGCGAGGTCGAAGTGGCCGGCCGGCTGGTTGACATGGAAGACCTCGACCGGGGCATGCTCGGCCTCTATCTCAGCACCCAGCCCCTCGCATCGTAACGAACACCACCCAGCGAAACCCCAACGAAAAACGCTTACGCCGGCCCGCGGACCTCCTTCTCCTGTCCGCGGGTCGGTTTTTGTTGCGCTATTGGTGGGCTGATTGAACCACGCAGACGCGAAGGTACTGGCAAGAATGGCCACAGACGCACACAGAGGGCGGCACGGCAACTTGCCCACCCATTCAGCCCGCTCCATCTCACCTCCCCATTGTTGCCGGCGTGATAGCACGCGGCCTCCGCATCCGGGGCTGTCCGGCCTGGCACCCACCGCCGGTATGCCCGCACCGCCCCTTTGTCGCACCGCCCCGATGCCATTACACTGGGCCGGTCATGAAAATCCACGAATACCAGGCGCGGCAGATTCTCGGCGATGCGGGCATTGCGATTCCACCGGCGGAGGTCGTGCGCACGGCCGATGAAGCGGCGGCGGCGTTCCGCAAGTTCAACTCCGGCCTCTGTGTCGTCAAGGCGCAGGTCTATGCCGGCGGACGCGGTAAAGCAGGCTTCGTCAAGCTCGTCAAGAGCGAAGAGGAAGCCCGCGAGGCGGCCAGGTTCATGCTCTCCAACCGCATGGTCAGCTACCAGACCGGCCCCGAGGGCGTGCCGGTCAACGTGCTGCTGGTAGCGCCCGGCGTCGATATCGCCAAGGAGTTTTACCTGGGCATGACCATCGACCGCGCCCGCAACACCGTCACCCTGATCGCCAGCAGCGAAGGCGGCATGGAGATCGAGGAAGTGGCGCGCAAGAGCCCGGACAAGGTGCTGAAGGTGCCGCTGCATCCGCTGCTGGGTCTCCAGGCGTATCAGGCCAATGAGCTGGCCTATCGCCTCGGCTTCGAAGGCAAGATGGTGCGCGAGGCGGCCCGGATGATGATGAACCTCGCCAGGGTCTTCCGCGAAACCGATGCCTCGCTGGTGGAGATCAACCCGCTGGTCATCACCAGGCAGGGTGAGTTGCTGGCGATCGACGCCAAGATCAACTTCGACGACAACGCTCTGTTCCGTCACGAGACGATCGCCCAGATGGCCGATGAGAGCCAGGAGCGGCCGCTGGATGTGCGGGCACAGAAGGCGAACCTCAACTACATCCAGCTCGATGGCAATATCGGCTGCCTGGTCAACGGGGCGGGTCTGGCGATGGCGACAATGGACATCATCAAGCTGCACGGTGGCGAGCCGGCCAACTTCCTGGATGTCGGCGGCGGCGTGACCGCCGAAGGAGCGATCGAAGCCTTCCGCATCCTGCTGGCCGATGAGGCGGTTAAGGGGATCCTGGTCAACATCTTCGGCGGCATTGCCAAGACCGACCTGATCGCCGAAGCGCTTGTGCAGGCCGGCCGCGAGGTGGGATTCAAGGTGCCGGTGGTGGTGCGGCTGGAAGGGACCAACGTCGAGCGGGCGCGGGAAATCCTCACCGCCGCCCGCAGCGAACTGCCCACGCTGATAGCCGCCACCGACCTGACCGATGCTGCGCAGAAGGTGACGGCGGCCGTGAAAGACGCCGCTTGATGGGCGAGCGCTGCTGAAGCGGAAGCATCACAAAGCCGCAATATCACGACGACAAAACCAGGGGCAGGCGAAACAGGACCAGCGGGCATGCCGGGTTTGGACCAGGTGCCTTTCGTCTTTTTCGCCTGCCTTTTCTGTTTTGTTTTCCGTTGTGCGGCGGCCATCGTCGATGGCGCCCGGCACGGCTCATGCCGCTGCCCGGCCGGCCTGAAGGAGGGACAGGGGCTGGGCACGCGCCACATGGATGGCGGGCCAGAGGCTGGCCAGCAGGGCAATCAGCATCACCGCCGCCGCCCCGATCCCCACGATGCCCCAGGGCACATCCAGCGGCGGGTTGTAGCCGAGGATGCCCGCCGCCAGTGCCTTGGCGTTGATGCTCATCGTCAGCCCCGTGGTGACCCCCAGCGTCACCCCGACCAGCCCCAGCAGGATCGCCTCGGCCAATACCAGACGCAGCAGTTGCAATCGCGTGACACCGATGCTGCGCAGCACGCCGAATTGCCAGCGGCGGCTGCGCACCGCGGCCATCACCGTGTTGGTCACGCCCAGGCTCGCCACCGTCAGCGCTGCCAGCGCGACGGTGCTCATCAACATCAGAAGCTGGCGGAAGGTGTGCTCGATGGTGTACTTGATGTGGCGAATGTCGTAGGCCAGCAGCCCGCGCTCGCCGAGCGTCGCCTTCACCTGGTCCAGGATGTCCTCGCGCTCCACGCCGTAATCCAGATTGGCCACGAGCAGGCGATATTCGGTGGCGCCAAAGTCCTCGCGGGCATCATCCAGCGTGCCAAAGACGCTCGATGCCGTACGCTGCTCGAAGGTGCGGTCCAGGTCATACATGCCGACGATCACATCCAGCCCCGGCGACCAGACGATCCCGGCCACGATGTAATCCACCTCGCCGCGCTCGGATGTGCGCAGGGGGAACGGATCGCCCACCTTCAACCCCTGCAGGGCGCGGAATTCCTCGGTGATGATCAGGTGCTTGCCCTTCTTCAGCATCTGGCGCGCCTGGGCTTCCAGTTCGGCCCGTCGCTCAGGCGAAACCTTGTTGCCGTCGTTGTCGCGGAAATCGAGCTCCATCAGCTCGAACGCCAGGTCCGGGTCGACGCCGAAAAACATGGTGGCATCGGGGAAGATGCCCATGGCCAGGATCGCTCCCCAGCCGCTGCCAAAGCGCGGTGAGGCGATGGCCAGCGGCATGATCTCCCCATCGCGGATGCCGGGCACCTCAGCCAGCTTCGCCACATCGTCGCGGGTCAGCGGCTGGGAGGGAGAACTGATGAAGACATCGGGGAAACGGGTGGGCAGGCGCCAGCCGCCGAGCATGGTGTTGCCCTGAGTCTGCATGACCACCAGCACCGCCAGGCCGACCATCAGCGCCGCGGCGGTGCCGGCAGCGCGCCAGATGCCGCCGGTCAATTGCTGTCGCAGCAGCGAATAGCGCACGCCCAGCAGCAGCGCCACCACCGGCCCGAGCATGCGCTCGACAATCCAGACGAACGCCGGCGCCAGCAGGAAAAAGCCGATCATGATGCCGGGAACGCCCACCAGGAAATGGGCGAACAGCTTGGCCTGCCGCCCGACCTCCGGCGCCAGTCCGAGCACATGGGACACGGCATCGAGCGGCCCCATGAGGATCAGCGAATCGAGGCTTGCCAGCAGCACCCCCGCGAGGGTGGCGACCAGGGGGAAGCGATCGGGCCGGGCCTCGGCCAGCGGCGCCATCGCCGACAGCGGATCGGTGCGCATCGCCATCCACGCCGGCAGCAGGGCGGCGGCCAGGGCCGCCAGGATCGTGCCCACGGATCCAAACAGCACCCCGCCCCAGCCGATCGTGATGCCGCCGCCGAAAAACAGCGGGAACTTGAGCGACAGCAGCCGGACCCACAAAATGCCCAGCGGCACGCCGATCACCACCCCCAGCAGTGCCAGTGACAATCCCTCCAGCAGCACCAGCCTGGCCAGTTGCCCGCGCAGTGCGCCCACCGCACGCAGCATCGCCAGGATGCGCGCCCGCTCGGTCACGCCCATGCTGAGCGAGGAGAAAACGATGAACGTTGCCGCCAGCAGCGCCACCGCTCCGCCGAGATAGCTGAGCAGCTCCAGCCCGCGCATGTTCCGGGCCGCCTCGATGCGGGTGTCGCTGGCCAGCCGCAGGCGCAGGTTCGGATCGATCTTGGCCAGCTTTGGCTCCCAGCGGCGCTCGAAGGCGCGGGCATCCGAGCCGGTCTTCAACATCACCAGCACGCGATTGAGGTAATCGGGATTGTCCGGATGCGTAAAACGCTGGAGGGTGCGCAGCGGCACGTAGATCGCCGGGTTCTGCTGCGCCAGGAACGAAGGCTTGCGCACCACGCCGACGACGCGCAGCGACAGCGTTCGCTCGAAGCCGGGGAGCGTGAAGCTCTGGCCGATGGCGTATTGGTCGCCATCCTGCCTGATGCCGAAGATTTCCGCCGCCACCTGGTCGATGACCGCGACCTGGTCATCATCGGTGTCGAACCAGTCGCCGGCCAGCAGCGGCAGCTTTTCCACCTCGCGATCATCGGGCCGGCGGATTCCCTTGACCTGGGCCAGCCGCCTGGAGATGGGCGACTGCCCGCTGATGATCGGCACCTCGGTATCCAGCCGCGGGATGGCGCTTTGCACCTGCGGATCGGCCGCCAACTGCTCAAGGATCGCCGGGGCGATCCCGCGCGACTCCTGGCTGGGCCGCACGAAGGCATCCACCGAGCCGATGTACTGGTTGATGAACTGGAACACCGCCTCACGCAGCGAGGCGTAGCCGGTTGTGACCGACACCACCAGGCTCACCGCCAGCGTGATCGCCGCCACCGTCAGCGCAACCCGCACCTTGTGATGGCGGAAGTCGGAAAATGCGAGCTTGGTGAGAAGCATGGAAATCGGTCGGCAGTCGCCAGTCAGCGGGCATCATCGCTGACTGCCCACTGGCCGCTCATCGCAGCACTTCTGCGTATTTCAGCGCCAACTGCTGTCCGGTGTCATCCCCCTGTGGGACAGGAAAGCGATCCACGATGCGGCCATCGCGCAGCACGGCGACTTCCTGGGCATAAGCCGCCACGTGCGGCTCATGCGTGACCATCACAATGGTCTTGTTGTGAATGGCCGACAAGTCCCGCAAGAGTTCGCAAACGCTGCGGCTGTTGGCGCTGTCGAGATTGCCCGTGGGCTCATCGGCCAGGATCACGGTGGCATCGGCCACCAGCGCCCGGCCAATCGCCACGCGCTGCTGTTCGCCGCCGCTCAGGGCATCAGGGCGGTGATGGCGGCGGTGGGCCAGGCCAAGGATGCTCAGCAGTTCATCCACCTTGGCCTGGTGATTGGCCCGCCCGCGTTCCAGCATCAGCGGCAGGGCGATGTTCTCCTGCGCGGTCAGGGTTGGGATCAGGTTGAATGCCTGGAAGATCAGGCCAATATGCCGGCGCCGGAAGAGGGTCAGCTTGCGGTCGCCCAGGCGGCTGATATCGGTGCCGTCAATCAGCACCCGTCCCTCATCCGGCTGGGTCAGTCCGGCCATCAGGTGCAGCAGCGTGCTCTTGCCCGAGCCACTGGCGCCCATGACCGCAAGAAATTGACCTTCCGCCACGCGGATGGAAACCTCGTGCAGGGCGGTGATATCGCGATCACCCTGCCGGAAGCGCTTGGTTGCCTTTTCCACCACGAGCGGGGTCATTCATCTCCTCAAAAAACCGAATTGGGGACTATATCGGTGCCATGCCCGGTGGTCCAACGGACGATTTGCGGGGTGAGCAATATGATCCGATGACCCCAACCCCATGAACGGGTGCAATTGCGGCCTGCGTTCAGCCCTTTGGCTGCGCTGGATGGCCGGTCGATCGGCCCAGCAAATTGGCAGGCCGGCGCCTGAGCGACCGCCTGTCGCACGGGCAACCCGCTACGGCTGCGCCTGAAGCCATGCTTTCCAGCGTTCGATGGCGGGCTGGCGCTCGACCAGGTCATCATAGTAGCGGTAGCCCAGATCCTCGCCGGTCAATTGCTGCAGGGCTTCGATGGCATAGAAACGGACGGCCGGATCATCACTGTCGAGGTCGGCCACCAGATACGGCAGGACCGAGCGATCCCCCTGGCGCACGCTGCGCTTGATGCCGCGGATTTTGACCGAGGCATCGGGATGGGTTACCGACGCCGGCGTACGCGGCGGCGCGCAGCCGCCGGCGATCATCAGGAGAAAAACAACACAGCCACGCGCAAGCATCCGTTTCTCATCGGCAACCCCCGCGGTTCGGCTGGAAAAGACGCTTGCCATGCGCTGCATGCAGGCTGCCCGGGGATGGAAACGCCGGCGATGGCTCACTGGCGATCGAAAATGCTCCACATCTGATCGTGTTGATCGTTGAAATCGGTTGTGAAGGGCTCAGGCAGAGCGGTGACGATATCGAGAAATTCGCGGTCATTGACCCACTGCGCACCGCCGTGGCCATAGAGGACATTCACCCCGTCGCGGTGGCGAGTGAGCACGCGCGGGGCCGAGGCGGTCAGGTCGGCCAGAATGGCCTTGTTGCGAAACTGGCTCAGACGGGGATAGAACGTGCCCGAAGGTGTCACCGGTGGGTCGGGAATCCGCATCTCCGGCCGGGCGCCGTAGCCGGCCTGGATGTTGGCGGTGGGGGCGCTGGCAGGATCGGCCGGCCACGGGTTGCCGGGCGTGTCGAACATGAACATGGGGTTGCTCTCAGCGGGGCAGTAGAAGAGGCGCGGGTTGTCCATCAGCCCGGCCGGGCGCAGCAGGCCGAAAAGAACCCAGTCCGACACCGTGCCATCGGGGGTGCTGATGGTGGTTGAGTAGATCATGCTGTTGAACTGTTTCGATGCCGAGCGATGGCCGAGCGGAACCTGCTGGCGGTGCGCCAGGGCGTAGAGATGGAACGACTGGTGAATCTGCCGCAGGTTGGAAAGACACGCCGCCCGATTTGCCGCCTGCCGGGCCTTGTTCAAGGCGGGCAGCAGCAGCGCGAGCAATACGGCGATCACCCCGATCACGACCAGCAACTCAACCAGCGTGAACGCGCCAACACGCCCCGTCGCACGCCAAATGGCACGCTGGCCTGTTTCGCGCTGGGGCAGAACAGGGAGAAAATGCATCGCGTGCCGGATCAGCCTGGTTCTCCTGTGCATGGAACGTGCGCTCCTCCCGCCTGCGGGGGGGAAGAGCGCACCATTCAACCCCATCAGTGCTGGTCCCATCAGCGCTGATCTCGCCTGAATCCACGTCCAACCCCACACAGGGGACATCGTTCAATCGCCACATCACGCTCAAATCACGGCAGCGCGCGTCAGTGGTGATGATCGTGGGCCCCCAGCATCTTGTAGTGGGCCCGGAGCGTGGGCAGTGTCTTGGCCGCAAAGGCCTTCAACTCAGCATCGGGCAGGTTCTGCGAGGCGTTTTCAAACAGGGCGATGGCCGCCTCATGGGCCGCCTGCTGCATCTCGTGATAGGCCTCGGCCAGCGCATCCCCTTCAAGGCCGCGGAGTTTTTCAATCTTTTGCTGATGCGGCGCATCCAGCGCGGTCGGGATGGTGATGTTCTTGCTCTGCGCGAGCTGCTTGAGTTCCTCATTGGCCTTGCCGTGATCGGCGATCATCCGCTCGGCAAATGCGCGTTCGTCTCCCTGCTCCAGTTTTTCCAGGATCAGCTCGGAGGATTGCACCTCGAACAGCCCGCCGATGGCGGCGAGACGCACGAACTCGATCGCCTCCTCGGATACCGTCGGGGCCGCGCTGGGTGTGGCGGTGGAGGCGGGTGAGGCGGATTCGGCCGCCCCGGGGGCCGTCTGGGCGCCGGTGGGCGGATCATTGCCCTCGCCGCACCCGGCCAACAGGGCAAGCCCAATCAACACAACGATGGACTGGCGGATCATGTTGCCTCCCTTCTGCGCGCGATGCGCTGGAGCATAGCCGTGGCCCGATGGCACCGCCCGATCCACGGCAAACCGCGCTACTGCGCAGCAATGTTACTGCGCAGCATCGCGCACCTGGTTGTTGGCGATGCGATAGGTGATCGTGACATTCGCCTGCACCTGGATCTGTCCCGGCTGAACGGGCGTGCCGGCCTCCATCGCAACCATTGGAGCTGCGCGATACATCGGCGGGGGGATCACCTGGACGCCGCCCTCGACAATGCCGTGCATGCTCTCCAGCGTTACGCCGGTCGCTGCGGCCAGGGCGGTGGCCTTGGCGCGGGCGTTGGCGGCGGCCTGCTTGAGCGCTTCGGCCCGCTGGGCGGTGTCATCCTTCAGTTCAAACGTCACCCCCTGAAGCTGGTTGGCGCCGGCCTTGATGCCCGCATCGATCACGCGGCCGATGGCCGCCAGGTCATCGACCGTAACCCGCACGGTATTGCTGGCGCGGTAGCCGATGATGCGTGGCTCCTGGGCGTTCTGCATCGCCCGCGGCTGGTGATCGGTGTAAACGGGATAGAGCGACAGCCCGGCGGTCTGGATCTGCTCTTCGGCAATCCCCGCATCGCGCACGGCTGCGATCGCCCGGGTCATGATCTGGTTAATCTGCTGCTGCGCGGCATCCGCCTGCTCGGACTGGGCGATCGCCCCCAGTACCACCACCGCCCGATCCGGCCGGGCGGACACCTGCGCCTCCCCGGTCACACTCAGGGTCGGGCCGATATCGACCAGGCGATCCGCCTGTCCGTAAGCGGCGGCGGCAAGACTCAGCAAAACAACCAGCGCAATTTGAAAAATGGACGGCATCTGAAATTCTCCTTCTTCCCTGGCGCCATAAGGATAGCCCGTTCGGCAACCTGTTGACCAGTGGCGAATTGACCGGTGGTGAATCCCGCAAGGGTGGAGGGGGCGGGGTGGGGGCATCATTGCCTCTTCCGCCGCCGGATGCCACAATCGCGGATCTATGGATTTCTTTCAGTACAAGAACGGCGAGCTGTATTGCGAGGATGTGCCGGCGGCGAAGATCGCGGCGGAGGTGGGGACGCCGGTGTATGTTTACTCCAAGGCAACGTTCCTGCATCACTACCGCCAGATCGCATCCGCCTTTGCCGAGCTCAACCCCACCATCTGCTACTCGATCAAATCGTGTGGCAACATCAACATTTGTAAGTTCCTGGCCGATGAGGGGTGCGGGTTTGATGTCACCAGTGGCGGCGAGCTGTTCCGCGCCCTCGAAGCGGGGGGCGATCCCCAGAAGATGATCTTCGCCGGCGTCGGCAAGACCGATGAAGAGATCCGAATGGCCATCGAGGCCGGCATTGCCGCGTTCAACCTCGAGAGCGAGGAGGAGATCGAAAATGTTGAGCGGGTGGCGGCCGCGATGAACCGCCCGGCGGTTGGCGCCATCCGCGTCAACCCGGATGTCGATCCCAAGACGCACATCAAGACCACCACCGGCAAGAAGGAGACCAAGTTCGGCGTTGACATCGAGCGGGCCGAGCGCGTCTTCGACCAGTATCGCAACCTCAAGCACCTGCGCATTGCCGGCATCCACATCCACATCGGGTCGCCGATCTACGAGATCCAGCCGTATGTCGATGCGGTGCAGAAGATCACCGCCCTGATTGACCGCCTGACCGCCCGCGGCCACCAGATCAAATGGTTCGACGTTGGCGGCGGCTTTGGTGTCAACTACCAGCGGCCGGACCAGGCGCTGCCCATCACTGAGCACGCCAAGGCGCTGGTGCCGCTGCTGAAGGGCAAGCCCTATCGCATCGCCTTCGAGCCCGGCCGCTATATCGCCGGCAATGCCGGCGTGCTGCTCACGCAGGTGCTCTATCGCAAGACCGGCGGGGCCAAGCAGTTCATCATCGTCGATGCCGGCATGAACGACCTGATCCGCCCGACGCTCTACGAGAGCTACCACCACATCTGGCCGGTCAAGCCCAGCCCGGAGAACGTGCCGGCTGAGCGCAGTGTCGAGACCCGGCCGCACGATGGCGAGGTGGTCGATGTCGTCGGCCCGATCTGCGAATCAGGTGACTACCTCGCCCAGGCCCGGACCCTGCCCCGCACCCAGCGCGGCGATCTGTTGTGCGTTTTCACCGCCGGGGCGTATGGCTTTGCCATGAGCAGCAACTACAACAATCGCCGGCGGGCCGCCGAGGTGCTGGTGGATGGGGCGGACTACCGCATCATCCGCCGCCGTGAAACATATGAGGATCTGGTGGCGCTGGAGCGGGTGTGAGCGATGGAATGACACGTGTGAGTCAGGCCTGACCGTCCAGCCGCGTGGCTGGCGCGGAACCGTTGACATCCAATCAGGTTGAAACCGCCTGGCGGTGGATCAGAAGCACGATGCGATGAGTCGCATCGTGCTTTTTTTCGTGGTTGTGCCCGCTTCTGCCGGGCCGGGCCGCGGGGGTGGATTGCGCGATCCAGGCGGCCTGCCGGAACGTACTAATAAGTGGCGTAAATGATTGGAGTGCAAGCAGATGAAGCAAAAACGGATGAGCTTGTCGACCGTGCGGACGCTCCTGGAGGACCAGCGCGTCCGCCGGTGGGAAAATGACGGTTGGACGCTGTACGCGGCCGAGGATGTGGTGGCCGTGCTGGCCGAGACGAACGCGGCGGGTGAGTTGTGGCAACACCTGCGCCATCGTGAGCCGGAGCTGGAGGGACTGTGTCACAACCTTGATGTGGAAGGGGGCGAAACGGTGGAGGTGATGGAGGCGGAGGGAGTGCTGCGCCTGGTGCAGTTCATTCCCGGCCGGCGGGCGCAGAAGCTGCGTGCCCTGTTGGCCCACAATGCCATCGAGCGCCTGGCTGAGGAGAACGATCCTGAGCTGGCGGTCCTGCGCACGCGAGAGGCCTATGCCCGCCAGGGGCGGACCCGCCGCTGGATCGACCAGCGCCTGCGCAGCGTGTCCGGCCGGCACGAGCTGACCCGCGAGTGGTATCGCCGTGGGGCGCGTGAAAGTGATGATTTTCGTGATCTGACCAACGAATTGACCGAGCGGTGCTTTGGCATGGATGTGGAGACCTTCCGCCGGTCACGCGGTCTGACCAGCACCAGCGCAAACCTGCGCGATCACCTCAGCGACCTGGACCTGGGGTTCCTGAGCCTGGGCGAGTCGCTGGCGGTGCAGCTCCACCGCGAGCGCAACAGCACTGGCATCAACGAACTGCTGCGCGATATCCGCGATGCTGGCGCCATCGTGGCCCAGGCCCGCCGGTCGCTCCATGACCAGCTCGCCCGCGCTCCGCAGGCGGCCTGAACTTCGCAGGCGGCCTGGGCAACCGGGCAGCAGGGATCAGCGGATGAGTCCGCTCTACTGCCGGGCAAGATGGCGGGCCATCAACTCGGATCGGCCGCTCACCCCGACCGCGCGATAGACGCCCTGGATGTATTCGCGCACGGTATGGATGCTGAGGTTCAGCTTCCGCGCGATCTGCTTGGCAGACAGGTCGGTCAGCAGCAGGTCATATACCTCGCGCAGCCGTGGCGACAGCACCGGTTCGCTCAGCACGGCGGCGATATTGAGCCGGCCCGTTTCGTGCAGCCATTTCAGTTCCTCGGCGAGCATGCTGGCCAGCTTCTTGTGCCGCGCTGAGAAGACCCGGCTGGCCGGTCCGATGTGGTGCAGGCTCAGCACGACGATATTCCCGGTGGAGTCGCGCATCACCGGATCGAGGATGTCCGCCAGGCGCACAGTGCGGGTCAGTTCATAGAAGCGCGGGTAGTCATCGGCGGTGTAGGTCTTGCGCACATCGCTCCAGGCGAGCGCGCCGGTGGTGGGCCGGTCGGCGGTGGCATCGTACAGTGCTGCGCCCATCGCATCGGCCTGAAGCACGTTCTCGCGGTAGAACCGCTCGGTAAAGTGGGCCACGCGCTGGTCAATCACGCTGCCGGGCAGGGTGGCCATTTCGCGCGGCACCTGGCCCCGCCCCCAGTTCGCAAAATGGGTGAAAAATCCTTCATCCGCCCCCAGCAGCGCACAGGCTCCATCCACCAGCAGTCGGCGCTGCGCCATCCGATCGCCGTGAAGCGCCCGGACATCGCCGATGAGCCGATACAGGTCACGGATCTGGCTGGCTGTTGGTTGGGTCGAGTGAGACATAGGCTGTTTCCGTTGACCGTATCCCAATCAGAGCAGATTGATATCTATCTGGCGCGGCACGGGTTGAAAACCGCTGTACCACCCGCGTGCCCTGACCCCTGCGGCGGGCAATCCCCTCGAGCCGGTTCACGGTGTAACCAAACGTGAAACCGAAAGTGCCTAAGTTGGCATGGGTTGAATCCACCCCCTGGCAACCGGTCATCGCCCACCGGCCGACAACCATCCCCTTCGGTTCCGTGCATCGCAATATTACGCCACCCCGGGACACAATCCCAGCAAAAAACCATATCGGCCGGATGCTGGCGGATCGTTTGCACGTATTCCGCATCACGATATGATGAGCCCGGGATAACGGCGGTCGGAGACCGGCCGTGAGGGCGATGCCAAGGATGGTGCTATGCGTCTACATCACCTGTTTTGCGCGGGCGTGCTGGCAGCCGTTCTGATTGGCTGCCAGGACAAGAATCCGAAATCGCAATCTGAATCATCCGGGGGGTCATCCGATGCGCTGCTGGCACAGCAGACAGCGCCCGAACGTGCGGTTGCGCTGGATGAACCTTCCGCGCAATCAACGCCGCCTGACGATCTGGAACTGCTGGTGCGCAAGACCGAGGCCCACGCCCAGCGCGTGACCGAGGAGATGCAGCGCAACGGCACGCTCGCCCAGGCCGCCACCCGCCCGCCGGTGCCATCGGTGGTGGAGTGGATGAGCGAGGATGCCTACCGCATCGGCTCCGCTCCGGCGGATGAGACCGCCGCGGCTACCCCCGCAGCGCATCTGCCCGGCGCAGCCTCCGCGGCAGTGGCCGCGCCCCGCGTGCTGCCGGCCGAGCCCGCGCCGGAAAGCGGCACCGCCAACAAGGCCGTTGCCCTGGAAGAGACCCAACCCGCGCCGGTGGCCCTGCTGACGGCACCGATGCCCGCGGTGACCGCCGCGACCCCGGCCGAATCCTCCCTGCGCCGGCGACTGGAACAGCGGGTTATGGACTACCCCCGCGATGTCGCCGCCCAGCTTGATTACCAACTGCTTCAGTTCATCCAGGGCAAGCCGGTCCCCGACCTGTCCAGGCTGGCGGCCCTGCCCGAGGAAGATCAGGAAATTATCACCGCCATCCTTGACGGCCTGACCAACTTCCGTAACGGCATCACGGCCGATCCCAACCTGCTGCTCAGTCGAAAGGTCAAGCCGCTGATTGATGCCGGCGAACGCCTGCGTGCCCGCTCCGACCTGGAGATCCCCGTGGTTGAACTATGCCGCCGGGTGGATGGCTACGGCGTCTATGAGACAGTCGATCATCAGTTCGTCGCCGGCCAGGACCGGGATGTGATCGTCTATTGCGAGGTGGAGAATTTCATGTCGCAGTTCAATGAGGCCAGCCGCTGGGAGACACGGCTGACCGAGGAGGTCGTCCTCTACACCGACAGCGACGGCCTGCCGATCCTGCGCGACAAACCCACCCCGGTGGCGGACCTGAGCCGCACCCGCCGCAGCGACTTTTTCATCGTCCGCAAGATCCGTTTGCCGGGCACCATCCCGGTGGGGCGCTACTGGCTCAAGGTGACGATCGTCGACCAGTTGGCCAGCCGCGTTGCCGAGCACTCGATCCCGATCACATTCGTCGCCAAGTAAGGGCCCCAGGCAAGGTGCCCGCGGCCGGGGCGGCAGATCACGCTTCGCGCGGTGTGAAGACCGGCTCGGGGCGGGCCGGTGCGAGGGCGGCATCCAGGAACCCGCGCAGTGTCTGCTGGTAGAGAGCTGGATCCACCTGCAAGCCCAGGACATGGAACGCGCCGGGCACTTCCCAGAAAACGCTCGGCCCTTGCCCGGCGCTGCGGGCGTCAACCGCATTGCGCAGCGCCTGCACATCGGCGGGATCAATCAGCGGATCAGCGCCTGAGTGAATCAACATCAGTGGGCAGGGGATCTGCCCGATCAGTCGCACGGGGGCAACCTGGTCGAAATCAACGCCGGCCATCCACCCGGCCAGTTGCGCCACCCGCCGCTGCCAGCGCACCAGTGGCATGCCCATCAGCCGCCCGTGCGTGGCCGCGGCATGGACGAAATGGGCGTAGGGGGATTCGAGTACCACCGCATCGATGTCGCCGCGCATCGCTGCCGTGGCAGCGACCACCGCTGCGCCCAGGCTGATGCCAAACAGCACCAGTTGCCGGGTTGCCCCGGGACGCTGGGCACGGAGCTGGTCGATGATCTGCGCCAGATCATGCCGCTCGTGATAGCCGGCGGTGGTGAACGTGCCATCGGCTTCGCCATGGGCGCGCAGGTCAATGGCAAGAATGTTGAAGCCAAGGGCGCGGAAGGTGGGCGCCCAGGCGATCGCGCCGACCTTGGCATCCCCGTAGCCATGTACGAGGATGCACGTGCGTTCACCGCCGTGGGGGTGGGGGATCCACCAGGCAGGGAGGCGCAGGCGCTTGCCGGTGGCCTCATCACGCACGCTGAAAACGGTATCCTCGAAGCACATCTCCAGGTCGCCGGGGGAGAGACGCTTAAGCACGTGCAGCGCCTTGCCATCGGTCATCCGCGGCGGGCGCAGCACAGCCCGGGCCATCAGCAGGACTATCGCCCCTGTCCAAAACGCGCCAATGGCCAGCAGGATGCCGGCGAGAGTGAGAAGGCTGCTCCAGTTCACGATCTGCGATCTTATGCGCAAAGCCGGCCCGGTTCACCGGGGCAGGCAGAATCCGGCGAAACAGGCATGCGCCGCCGGGGTGGGATGCCCCGAGCGCGGCCTCGCCCCGGCGGCCGCCGTATGGGGGGCACTGCGGCATCGCGCGGATGCCGTTCATGCAAATGCACGCGGCGGCGGGGCGGTGTCCGTGGTAAAAACAGGCCATGGCCGAGATTCGCGTGAGCAGTTGGGAGGAACTGAACGAGCGGCTGTATGCCGGATCGTGGAAGGAACCGCTGGGGATCTGGCGCAGCGACTTCGCCTTCCGCGGCATGACCGTCGCCGAGCCACAGCTTCTGACGACCCTTTCCCGCCTGGGGCCCAAGTTCGAGCGGAAGGAAAAGCACCTGCTGCGCAATTTCCGGAAATATGCCAGCCACCGGGCGGTGCCCAGCGATTCGGTGTGGAACTGGCTTTCGCTGGCCCAGCATCACGGCCTGCCCACGCGGCTGCTGGACTGGACGTTCTCGCCGCTGGTGGCGATGCATTTCGCCACCGATGACCTGGACACCTTTGATCGCGATGGCGTCATCTGGATGGTCGATTTCAAGCGGATTCACGACCTGCTGCCCAGGCAGTTGCGCGAGGTCCTGGAGGCAGACGAGGCCGACGTCTTCACCACCGAGATGCTCAGCCGCGTGGCCGCGAGCCTGGGGCAGCTTGAGAAGCTGTCGAGTGAAACGTTCGCCCTGTTTTTCGAGCCGCCGAGCATGGATGAGCGGATCGTCAACCAGTTCGCGTTGTTCAGCATGGTTTCCAGCGCCACGGTGTCGCTGGATCAGTGGCTGGCCAACCACCCGGATGTGTGGCACCGGCTGGTCCTGCCGCGCCAGCTCAAGTGGGAGGTGCGCGACAAGCTGGACCAGGCCAACATCACCGAGCGGGTGCTGTTCCCCGGCCTCGATGGCCTGAGCCGCTGGCTCAAGCGTTACTACTCGCCGCGCCTTCCCGGTGCGCCGCGGTAGGGCATGCCCCAGGGTGGGCAGGTGCCGATAATCCTTTGCCCGGCTGACAGGCAGTGGGGCGGTGTGGAATGTCTGGGTGAGAGCGAATTTGCCGGCTGCATCGCTTAAGGGTCCATGGGCGCGAGTCGATAAGTGAAGGGGGAAGCTCCATGCCCAGGATGCAGAGGGGCTGCGTGCGTATTGAGATCGTAATGAACCAGTCCCTCGTCAACCGCATTCGCCAATGCCCGACGCTGCCGTCGCTGCCGAGCATCGCCATGCAGGTGCTCGACCTGGCGCAGCGCGAGGAGGTGGACATCGCGGAGATCGCCCGGATCATCTCGAAGGATCCCGCGCTCTCCGGCAAGATCCTGCGCACGGTCAATTCCAGCTTCTACGGCCGCAGCCAGTCGATCAGCACCATCAGCCATGCCCTGGTGATCCTGGGCCTGCAAAGCGTCAAGACGCTGGTGCTGGGCTTCTCGCTGGTAACGAATCTTACCCGGAGCAAGAGCCGGGGTTTCAAGCACCTGACCTACTGGCGGCGAAGCATCTACGCCGCCACTGCCGCCCGAACCATCGCCCACAAGATCGGCGTGGTGCAGCAGGAAGAGTGTTTCCTGGCAGCGCTGCTGATGGACATCGGCATGCTGGTGTTCGACCAGGTGCTGGGCGAGCAGTACGGGCACATTCACGAGCAGGCCCCGCACCATGCCCAGTTGCCGGACGTGGAGCGGGCGGCCCTGGAGATGACCCACGCCGATGTGGCGGGGCTGCTGGCCGAAGATTGGAAGCTGCCGCCGGTGCTGAGCGTGCCGATGGCGCATCATCACACGCCGGAGCAGGTAACCGATCCGAGCACGCGCAAGCTGGCGGAAGTGATCCACCTGGCCAGCCGCTGCGCTGATGTGTTCGTGGATGAGAACGCGGCCGAGCCGATTGCCGAGGTGCGCCGCATCTGCCAGTCTGCCTACCAGATCAGCGAAGCCGATTGCGATGCGATGCTGGAGGAGATCGGCCGGCGCACCAAGGAAGTGGCGCCGCTGTTCGAGATCAACATCGCCTCGGGCGCGACCTTCGAGGCAATTCTGAAGAAGGCCAACGAAGCGCTGGTCGAGCTGACGCTGCGCAGCCAGCAGCAGGCAACCACCCTTCAGCAGCAGAATATCAAGCTGAAGCAGGCTGCCACCACCGATGGCCTCACCGGATTATCCAACCGCACCCAGCTCGATGCATTCCTGGCGGCCCAGTTCCAGCAGATGGTCCGAACGGGCAAGCCGCTGTCACTGCTGATCCTGGACCTGGACAAGTTCAAGGCCATCAATGACAAATACGGCCACCCCGCCGGGGATGAGGTGCTGCGATATGTCGGCAAGCTGCTGCGCAGCGCTGCCCGGCAGCAGGATATGGCCGCCCGTTACGGGGGAGAGGAACTGGCGCTGGTATTGCCCAACACGACCCGCGCGACGGCTGCGGTGGTTGCCGAAACCATCTGCCGTGCGATCGCGGCCAAGCCGGTCCCGTGTCGCACGGTAACGGTGCCGGTCACCGGCAGCATCGGCGTGGCCACCGCCGAGCCAGCCGGCCCGCTGAAGACCGTGGCCCACCTGGTGAAGGCCGCCGACCTGGCGGTCTATGCCGCCAAGCACTCAGGCCGCAACTGCGTGCGCGTCTTCGCCCTGCCCACCAAGAAGGGCAAGGCGGCGTAAGGCTGCCGATGTCAGCTTCGCCGCTCGTGCCGCAAATCTCACCCCTGTGCGCATCTGCATGGGGGCACTCGATCGATGGGCCCACTACGGCGCCGGATATTGAGGGCGCTGGCCACGCAATACCGCCATCACATCCCGCACGACCCAGCTCATGTTCTCCAGGGCGGTGCCGGTGCGGGCGGCAAGGTGGGGGGTGAGCAGAACGTTATCCAGACCCAGCAGCGGGAAATCAGCCGGCGGCGGCTCGGGGGCGAAGACGTCAATCGCTGCCCCGGCGATGCGCCCAGCGCGGATCGCCTCAGCCAGGGCGGCGGCATCGAGCACCTCACCGCGGCTGGTGTTGATGACGATGGCCGCCGGCTTGAGCAGTGCCAACTGCGGGGCGCCAACCAGATTTTCATTGCCGGGGCGCATGTCCACGTGAATCGTCAGCACATCCGCCTCGCGGAAGAGTGTCTGCTTGTCCACGGGGGTGGCATCGAAGGCAAGCTGGCTCTGCACGTCCAGCAGGTCGTTGTAGATCACCCGCATGCCGAAGCCCCGGGCACCAATGTGCCCAACCCGCCGGCCCACCCGGCCCATGCCGAGGATGCCAAGCGTCAACTCGTTGAGCTGAACGCCGCGGACCGTGTTGCGGATGCGTTTGAATTCCTCAGGCGTGTAGACGCGCTCGCGGAAGAAGTGCCACGGCCGCAGCAGTTGCAGCATGTAGCCGAAGACAAAATCGCCCACCGCCAGCGTGTTGGCATCGGGTGTGTAGACGACCTCCACCCCGCGGCGGCGGCAGGCGGCCACGTCGATGTTCTCGATCCCCACGCCGCCGCGGCCCACGACCTTCAGCTTGGGCGCCCGGTCCAGCAGGGCATCGTTCACCTTCGTGTAGGTGCGGACGACCATGCCCGCAGCATCGCGCAGCGCTTCATCAAAGGCGGGGTCATCTACCTTGATCTCGCGCACCTCGGCCTGCTCGCGCAGCCAGGCGAGCGGGGTGGGGTCGGAACCCTCCGTCACCAGAATAAGAGGTTTGCCATCGATCAGAGGCTTACCACCGCCGTTATTTGACATCATATTGCTCGTGTCCTTTCACAAAGGGGGGCCAGTATGCCTGCGTCCGCGCCTCGCAGTATCGCATGGTCGGGCGGTATCAGCGCGATTCCGACCAGCGCGGTTCTGACCAGCGCGGCTGGTTGGTCGGGCGGCAGCGCCCTGTACGGCCGGCACAGGCTCCGGGCATGCAATGGCTTTTACTGGTTGTCCGACCCCCCGGGAATCCTGACCGTGCGTTCGTAATAGGGGCCCATGGCGAAATGCTCGTTGACGATCACGCTGCCATCCGGCCGTTCGATGCGCAGCAGGTAATTGCCGGGCACGAGATAGATGCGCGTGCCGTAGTCGTTCTCCTCGCTCAGCACGACCTCGATGGGCCTCTGCAGCGACTGGCCCTCGATGCGGACACGCGTGCCGTCGAGCTGCGCGTTGCCCGGCTGGACGCGGATAATCGAGGTCGGCTCGGGCGTTTGCAGCCAGTACCAGTAGAGGATGGCCATGAACAGGAAAAACAGCACAAACGCCGCCACGATGCTGAGATGGACGAACCACCAGCGGCTGGCCTTCTCGGCCGGGGGTGAGGAGCTTGTCTGGACTTCAGTCGTCACACGGTCTCTCCCTCAGACAGGAACGCCCATCATAACCGCTGCGCCCTCGGTTATCATCGGCATCGATGAGTAAATCGATCACGCTGGCCGAATTGACGGAACTGGTGGTCCGCTTTCGCGAGGAGCGCGACTGGAAGCAGTTTCACTCCCCCAAGGACCTGGCGCTGAACCTGGCGGTTGAGGCGGCGGAGGTCATGCAGTTGCTGCAATGGAGAAACGGTGCGGAGCTGGATGCGCATCTGGCCCGCCACAAACAGGACCTGGCCGATGAACTGTCGGATGTGCTGCATACGGTTCTGCTGATGGCCGAGTCGCAGGGGATTGACCTCGGCGAGGCATTTGTCCGCAAGATGAAGCAAAACGAGGCCAAGTACCCGGTTGAAAAGGCGCGGGGCAAGGCAACCAAGTGGCACAAGCTGTAGGGGGGAGCATCCCGGCCGGCTAATCAGCGCCCGGGTGGTTGGCGCGGTAGCGCGCCTGCAGCGCATCCATCCGGCGCTTGCCCAGGCAGGCCAGGGCCACGGTCAGCACGACCGCCACGATGCCGCCGATGAGGTAGAGGGTGATATTCAGCGCTGTCCATTCGCGGTCGGCCACCACCTCAGCGTGCCCGGCCGAACCGAGATACGCATACAGGAAGACGCTGGGGGTATAGGCGAGGATCGTGCCCAGCAGATAGACATACCAGTGCATATCGGTCACGCCGAAGACGTAATTCTTCAGGCTGCAGGGCAGGATCGGGTTGAGGCGGGTGAGGATGATCAGCGTCCACTGGTCCTCGGCCACCCCATCCATCAGCGCAGCAGCGCGGGGGTTGTGCAGCAGCCGCCGCTGGATCCAGTCGCGCAGCAGGTAGCGGGAGAGGATGAATGAGAGCATCGCCGCCCCGGCCCCGCCGGCCATCGCCGCCACAAACCCCCATCCAGCGCCGAAGATCACCCCCGATGCCAGGTTAAGCGGCGTCACCGGCACCGCCAGCGTCACCAGCAGTGTGTAGGCCGCGATGAAAATCAGCAGGCTCCAGATGCCCCGGCCCTCGATCCAGCGGATGGTCTCGATCAGCATCTGCCGCAGCGGCAGGTATCCAATCGCCAGCGCAATGACCCCGATGCCCAGCGCCAGCAGGATCCACTGCCAGGGCGTGAGCCACCCGGGCGTTTGCCCGGATGTCTCGCGGTCCTGGGGCAGGGGAGGTTGAACAATCGTTTGAACCATAGGCCTGGGGAACGCCCGATCGTGCCGGGGGTGTAGCGCCGGCAAAGGTGTGGAGCGCGGCCCCGATCAGAACGCCCACCAGAGCATAAGCGCAGCGACGATAATGAGAAAGGCAAAGGCCAGCCAGCGTGCGGCAACGCCCCAGTGGCCGCCGGCCCGCCCGGTTGCCGGGACCATCGGCCCCACCCCGGTGATGCCGGTGATCGGATCGGTTACCTGCTCTTGCCCCGCCAGATTGTCGCGGCGATCATTGGCTGGGTTCGTTTGCTGGGTCATGAGGGCCTCCGGGGTGCGTGGATGTTCTTCTGTCTGGTCCGAAGCAACCCCCATGCCCGCCGGCGGGGGGATCGTTTGGCCACCCCAGGCGCCCCGGTCCCTGTGCCCGCCGGGGATTGTCTTTATACTGGCGGGCATGTCTGCCGTTCGCCTGATCAGCGCTGTGTGCCTGTTTGCATTGCTGGGCTGTCAGTCGCCCGTGCCAACGGGGCGGGAGGTGCGGGAGTTGCACTGGCCGGCCAGCAGCGCCATCACTCCGGAGGCGGCCGAGGCCAACAGCCGGATTCGCCTGGCGCTGTGGCAGACTTTCACCGCCGGCACCGGCCGTGCGGTGGCGAAGTTGCCCGCCCGCACGATGGACCAGGCCCCGCTGCCGCTGTATCTCGAGATCGATCACGGCACCGCCCGGCTGCTGGTTGACTACCGCCGCAATCGTCACGCCGACAAGCCCCCGGTTGAGCAGCAGATGATCATCGGCCTGCGCCCCGGCTACTACGACCGCGGGCGGTTCATCGATGCCACCGACATGCCCCCGTCCGGCCGGGAACTGATCCTGCTGCTGCAGACCGAAGCCGGCGAGGAGGTCCGTTTTTGATGCCCGCTGCGCCCGCAGCCGCCCGATCGCGGCTAGAATGGGGCTGACGGCCCGGCCCGCCGCCGGACAGGCGGCGGCGGGGCGCCCACGCCGGGCGGGACATGATCCGCCGGCCGTGCCCGCGATGGCCGGATGTGCGAGATGAGCATGAATCGGCTGATGATTACGCAAATCTACGATCGGCAGGTCGAGATCGGCCCGCCGGGTGCGGCGATTGTCTATCGCCACGAACCCACGCTCCCCAAGGCGTGCCTCCACCCGTTGACCACCCTGGCCGGCGTGGTGCTCAGCGGCTTTGAGATGTCGGATCACATCTGGCATCGCGGCCTCTGGTTCACCATTAAGCTGATCAACGGCACCAACTACTGGGAAGAACACGCCCCCTTTGGCGTGCAGATCGGCCAGGCCCAGCCGCGGGTGGAGTTGCTCGGCCCCGAGACGGTCCGCCTCAACCACAGCGTGCAGTGGACCAGCGATGCCACCGGCCCTGTCCTGCAGGAGCAGCGCACCCTCACCTTCCAGACACAGGCGGATGTGCGCCTGCTCGACTGGACCGGCACGCTGCGCGCCAGCCAGGACCTTCTGCTGGATCGCACGCCCTTCACAACCTGGGGCGGCTATGGCGGGCTGTCGTTCCGCGCTTCGCGCGAGCTGCACGATGTCCGCTTCGACGTGCCCGGCGAGACCGTGGCCGCCCTCACCGGCCAGCCGCACCCCTGGTGCCTGATGCAGGCGGCGGTGGATGGGGGGCCGGGCCGGCGGGTTGCCTTCGGCATGATCGATCACCCGGCCAATCCGCGGGCGCCCTCACCCTGGTACTGCAAGTCCGTCAACGGTTTTACCTTCATGAACGCCGCGTTCCTCTTCCACGAGCCGATGATGCTCGCCGCCGGGCAAACGCTGGCGCTGCGCTACCGCGTGGCCTGGCGCGATGGGCAGTGGGATGCGGCGGCGTTTGCCGAACTGGCCGAGACATTCAGGCAGGGCTAGGGGCGGGCGGCGGTGTGGTTTATGCGCCAGGGTGGCCGCCCGTGCGGGCGGATCGGGCTGTCCCAGCGCCCGGCCGGAGCGCCCCGGCATCCGGCCAGCTCGTCCCGGCATCCAGCCGGATCGATCCGCCGCCCCCGGCCCTGTGCTGCTGTGGAGTGAACCGAATGACATCCATGCCCTCTTCCTCTCCCGCTGCTGCCCAGCCCATCGGCCCGGATCAGCCTCTGCTGCGCGTGCTGCACGTGGGGGTGGCCAATCGCGGCCGCTGGCCGCTGGAGCACTGCAACCCGCGCACCGGTTTCCAGCCGGCCGCCCTGTGCGATGTCAGCCCCGAGGCATTGGCCGAAGCCCGCAGGCTCACCGGTTTATCCGAGGCCGACTGCTATACCGACTTCGATCGTGCCCTGGCCGAGGCGGAGGTGGATTGTGTCATCATCTGCACCCCAACCATCCACCACGTGCCCCTGGCGCTCAAGTGCATCGCCGCCGGCAAGCCGGTGCTGGTGGAGAAGGGGATGGCGCCGGACTGGCCCAGCGCCCGCAAGCTGGTGCGGGCCGCTGCCGAAGCCAGCGCTATCGTCGCCATCGCCCAGAATTACCGCTACAAGGGCCCGGAGCGCGCGGTCTGGCGGGCGCTGAATGATCCGGATTATCCCGCCCACATCGGCCGGGCGCACCTGATCGAGTACACCCAGGACCGCGTCCGCCCCCATCCGCGCACGCTCACCTACCCCTTCGCCTCGGTGTGGGATATGTCCTGCCATCACTTTGACAACCTGCTGTCCTGGCTGGGCCCCCTGCGCGAGATGACCGCCCACAGCTGGCGGGCGGACTGGTCGGCCTACGAACATGACAACAACACCGCCGCCCATCTCCTGTTCGCCTGCGGCACCCACGTGCACTACCTCCATACCCACGATGCCGCCCGCAATGCCCTGAGCCTCCGCCTGCATGGTGAGCGTGGCGCCCTGTTCAACGACAACGGCCACCTCACGTTCAATCAGCGCCCGCGCGAGCAGTTCGGGTCAAGCCCGCTGGTGGAGATCCCCCCCGAGCCCACCGGGGAGGAGACCGATCTGCTGCGCGACTTCCACGCCTGGATCACCCTGGGCCGGGAACCGGGCATCAGCGCCCGCCATAATCTCGAAACGATGGCTGCGTGCGAGATGATGGTGCGCTCGATTACCCAGGGGCGCACGGTGCGGCGGGAGGAGCTGGAGGCGGATGACAAGGTGATCGGGTGAGGGGGTGACAAGGTAAGCGGTGGGGGACAGGCGGGGCGGGGGGCATCGGTGGGGTCTGGCCGGGCCTGGGCCTGGGGCCTGCCGCCCGCCGCCGACTCTGCCTTGAACCGCCTGCCAGCCCAGCGCCCGCTCAGCCAGCGCCCGGGTGGGCGCATGAATCAACAGGAGCGTATGCCGATGAGCCACACCCCCCGTTCGATTGCGCAGCCCGCTGCTTCACCCGATCAGCCTCTCAGCGCTTCGCCCGATCCAGCCACACCCCTGGGGCTGATCGGCGGCATCGGGCTGACCGAGGTGCACGTCTACGCCCAGCGCCCCGCGCCCGATGGCACCTTCAGCGGCTGCCCGCACGTTCACGCGGTGGTGGATGAAGGCTACTTCGTGCTCCAGGGCACCGGACGGGTGGAGTTTCACGATCGGATGCACGGCCTGCGCACGCTCGATCTGCATCCCGGAGACTACATCCACTTCCCGCCCCTGGTGATGCATCGCCTCATCTCCGATGGTGATCTGATCATCCTCGGCATGATGGGCAGCGCGGGCCTGGCGGAGCGCGGGGAAGCGCGGATCTACTTCGGCCCCGCGGTTGATGCCGATGCCGAACGCTTCACCGCCCTGATGGACCTGCCCCAGCGCGCGGGCCTGGCCGGGGCGTTGGAAAGGCGCGATGCCGCCGTCACCGGCTACATGCACCTCATGACCCTCTGGCGCGATGATCGCCCGGCCTACTTCGCCGAACTCGAGCGCTTCATCACGCTGCACTGCCGGGTGATGGCCGGCCGGGTGATGGCACTCCAGCATCACCTGGAGCACGGCCCGCTGGCCTGGGCCCACCAGACCGCCCGCCGGCTGAGCGCGCTGCCCCGGCCCGCGGATACCCCGCCGCAGGTCCACTTCAATCGCCGGGGCACCGACAGCGCGCTGGGCATGTGCGGGGTGCTGCGCCCGGTGCTCTCCCTGCAAACCCTGTCAAACCCACCGGCCCCATCCCGCTGAGCAGCGCTGCGGTCTGGCCCCGGCCCGGCCCCCATCGCCCGCTCCAGCGCGCGCGGGCCGCCCGGGCGCGGGGCGGTGGGACAGGTCCGCCCATTGCCGCTCATCCCCCACCCGCGCCCGCGGGTGGCCCGCCCGCACCAGCCCCACGCGCCCTTGGGCCGTGCCTGGCACCACCGCCGAGCCAACCCCCTCCACCCGGGCACAGGTGAGAGGGAGGCCGATCCATGCCGGGCGGGCGCAAGCCGATGATGGAAGACCACCGGATGAGGAGCAGGGGCTGCCGGATCAGGCATCGGGATCACCGGGTGAGGTGCGGTGGATGGGGGACTGGGCGCAGGACTGGGATTTCCATGTGAAGGGAGGAATGCCCGATGCACGGGGAGGGATTCCCGATGCAAAGGGAGGGATTCCCCATGCACAGCGGGCGTTTCCCTTTGCACAGCGAAAGC
>CAYNMV010000044.1:33289-37539 GCA_964398315.1 uncultured Tepidisphaeraceae bacterium
CACAGGGAAAGTTTCCCTTTGCAAAGGGAAACGATGACTTTTTGACCGCACCCCTCCCCCGCATCCACCGGGCGGTTTCTATCGGACGATCCAGCGGGCGGGCCGATCCGCCGGATGGATGGGGCATCGGGTGGCGTGCCCCGTAAACCCGGCCCCCAGCGCCACCATCGGCCTGCCTGCCGGTCGCCGGTGCCTGCCCGCCAGCGATCGGTGCCTGCCCGCTCCATCTCCACACCCCACAGGCCGCAGCCATCGTGCGGGGCGATCAGGGCGCTGTGCGGACAGGGCAAGGCGCTGCGCGGGCCGGCCAGGGCGCTGCGCGGGGCTTCCCGCACGCGGCCGGGGGCTGCGCGGGCGCGGCACAGCGCTTTCAGCCGATGGCCAGGGGTTGCCCGCGCGTGGCCCGGGGTTTTCAGGGGATTCATTTCTCCCGCGCTGCTGTCCAGCGCCCGGGAAGCGCCTACTGTTGCATAGGGCGGGGCTCAGTGGAAAGGTGCGAGGATGGCACAACGGCCACAGATCGTGATTGTCGGTGGGGGGTTCGCGGGGCTGGCGGCAGCGCGGGGGCTGGCCCGGGCGCCGGCGGAGGTGATGCTCATCGATCAGCGCAATCATCACGTGTTCCAGCCGCTGCTGTACCAGGTGGCGACCGCCTCCCTCTCACCGGCCGATATTTCCGCGCCCATCCGCACGGTCCTGCGCGGGGTGGACAACTGCCAGGTGGTGCTGGCCGAGGTACTGGGGGTGGATGTGCAGCGCCAGCGCCTGCGCATCGCGGAGGGTGAACTGCCCTACGACTACCTGATTCTGGCCGCCGGCGCTACCCACTCCTACTTCGGCAACGATCAGTGGGCCCCCATCGCCCCCGGCCTCAAGAGCATCGAGGATGCCACCGCGCTGCGACGACGAATCCTGCTGGCCTTCGAAACCGCGGAGTACGAGGGGAGCGAATCGGCCCGGCGGGCAGCACTGACCTTCGCCATCGTGGGGGCCGGGCCCACCGGGGTGGAACTGGCCGGGGCGATCAAGGAGATCGCCGGGCAGACCATCCCGCGCGATTACCGGCACATCGACACCCGCACCACCCGGGTGATCCTGTTCGAAGGGGCCGATCGCGTGCTGCCGCCGTTCCCGCCCCGGCTCAGCGCCCGCGCCCAGCGCGACCTGGAGAAGATGGGCGTGGAGGTGCGCCTGAATTCGATCGTCACCAACATCACGCCCCAAGGCCTTTATATCGGGGATGAATTTGTCCCGGTGCGAAACGTGTTCTGGGCCGCGGGGGTGAAAGCCAGCCCGCTGGGGCAGACGCTGGGGGTGCCGCTGGACCGCGCCGGGCGGGTGATCGTCGGGCCCGACCTGACCATCCCCGGCCACCCGGAGGTGTTCATCACCGGCGATATGGCGGCAGCGCGCTCGGCCGATACCGGCCAGCCGGTGCCGGGGGTGGCGCAGGGTGGGATCCAGATGGGCCGATACGCCGCCCGCATCCTCACCAGCGAGCTGCTGGGCAAGACCACCCCCGATCGCCGTGAGCCATTTGTCTACCACGACAAGGGCGCCATGGCGGTGATCGGCAAGGCCAAGGCGGTGGCGGTGATCGGCCGGTGGAAGATCGGCGGCTTTGTCGCCTGGCTGCTGTGGGGCGGGATCCACATCGCCTTCCTGATCGGTTTCCGCAATCGCCTGCAGGTGCTCTTGAGCTGGTTCTGGAACTGGCTGCTCAACGCCCGCGATGCCCGCCTGATCACGGGTGATGCCCGGGTGCTGGTGGACACCCCGCGCCCGCCCCAGTTCATCCCCACCCCGGCCGCTCCGGCCGCCACCGGACCGGCGGGGCAGGTGCGGGCGGGAGAAGAACCGCGCGCCGGTGAGCCGCCGCGCCAGCCGCCAACCCCTGCCCTGGGCCAGGGCCCCGGGGTGAACCGGGAGCAGCCCATCGCCGGGTAATCGGCCCCCGCCCCAACATCCCGGCAGCGCTGTGGTACAATTAAATGCCAGTTCCACAGGGATTGCCGCATGACCCAGCTCACCCATCATCCTTCGTACCTGCTGATCGAGGACCGGCTCGATGTGATCGGGCAGAAGTATCGCGTCTGGCTGCTGGTGCGGGGGGCGATGCTGTGGGTGGGGATGGGCCTGATCGCCACCTTCACGGCAGCGCTGCTGGCTCATCTGCTGCGCGAGGGGTGGATGACCACCGGCGTGCTGATGGCGTGGTGCGCGTGGGTGATTGGATCGGGGATGGTGTGGATTGGCCGGCCGCTGATGATCCGGCCGCGGGCGGTGGAGGTGGCCCGGCTGGTCGAGGGGCGCATTGAGGGCCTGCACAACGGGCTGACCAACAGCGTGCTGCTGGCGGCGACGCCGGATGTGCAGGCATCGCCCTTCCTGCCGGCCATTTTCGATGAGGTGCTGAGCACCTCCCGGGACAAGCCGCTGGATGCCGCGGTGCAGTTCGATGATCTGCGGCCGCTGGGGCTGAAGCTGGCGGCGGTGGTGGGGCCGCTGCTGGTGCTCACGGCCCTGTTCCCCGGCCCGCTGCTGCACGGCTGGCGGCAGATGCTCGCCCCCTCGCGCTTTGTGCACCGCACCGGCGACATGGTGATCGAGCGGATCACCCCCGGTGATATCACCCTCATCGCCGGCCAGCCGCTGGAGATCGCCATTCTCGCTTCCGGCCCGGAGCAGCCGCAGGCGAAGCTGATTTTTGATCACACGCTGCCCGATGCGCTGCTGTCACCGACCGTGCAGGCCGATGGGCGGCTGTCTTATGCCTGGCGGGCGGACTGGGTGGAAAAATCGCTGAGATACCGGGTGGAGGTGGGGCAGTCGCAGTCGCCGTGGCACACGGTGGAGGTGGTGCCGGAGGTGGCGTTGCGCGAGCTGAATGTGCACGTGATCCCACCGGCCTACACGAAGCTGGAAAGCCAGGTCATCAAGCTCAAGCCCGATGAAGTGGGCAAGGTGCCGCTCAGCGTGCCGCAGGGGGCGCGGGTGGAGTTGACCATCGCCATCGACCTGCCGATGGGCGGGGCGATGCTGCGCGTGGGCGAATCGAGCCAGCCCGCTCCCATGCGGGGCGATGCCGGCGGGCAGGTGTTCAGCGCGGCGTTTGAGGTGCACGAATCGATCCGTGTGCAGGCGCTGTTGCTCAGCCCCACCGGGCAGATCGCCTCGGCGGTGCCGGCCGAGCCGCTCCTGCTGACCTGCACCCCCGACAGCCCGCCGACGGTGGAAATGAAATGGCCCGGGCAGGATACGCACGTTGCGCCCGACAGTGAACTGAAGGTGCTGGCTGTGCTGGCCGATGATTACGGCCTGTCTCGGGGGCGGGTGCTGATGTCGACGGCGGCCGGCACGCCGCTGGCGGCGGTGCATGAGATTCGCCCGCTGGACAAGAGCGCCACCCTCGAGCATGTGCTGGATGTGCCCAAAGAGCTGCGACGACACGGCCAGGTGATCCGCGTGCAGGTGGAGGCGATCGATAACCGGGCGCTGCGCCCCGCGCTGCCGGGAGATACGGGGGCGGATGCGCTATCGGCGGATGCCCTCAGCCCTTCTCCCGGCGCCAGTGAGGCCGCCGCCAGCGAGGGCGGTCCGCAGACCACCGCCTCGGCCGTCTACGAGATTCGCTTCCGCGATCCTGAGCAGATCGCCGCCGAGCGCCGGGAGCAGATCGACCAGATCCGCGCCCGCCTGCTGGAGATGCTGAAGCTGCAGCAGGAGCTGTTGACCGAGGCGGTTGCGTTCCAGCCGGACAAGCCCGAGCCGATGACGAAGATCGGGGCCGGCCAGGTGAAGCTGCGCGGGCTGATGATCGAAACGGCCGATGGGTTCGAGTTTGATGAGCAGACCAAAATCATCCAGAAGACGCTCCAGGTGCTGGCGCACGGCCCGGCCAGGGATGCGATCGATCTGTCGGCGGCGATTCTCGAGGAACTGGTTGTGCAGCAGCGGGGGGCGCTCAATCGCGATCTGCAGGACCGCCAGCGGCGGATTATCAGCACGCTGGAAAGCCTGCTGTCGATGCTGAGCGTGCTGCCAGAGGCCACCCCAACCGAGCAGTCGCGCCGGGGTGGCGACCTGGATACGCGGGCCGAGTTCGAAAAACTCAACGAAGCCCTCAAGGAGTTCATCAAGGAGCAGCAGCGCATCCTCGACCAGACCGCCGCCCTGGCGAAAAAGCCGGTGGATAACTGGGATGATGCGGACAAGAAGCTGCTGGAAGAGCTGATCCAGTCGCAGGAGAA
>CAYNMV010000045.1:0-36923 GCA_964398315.1 uncultured Tepidisphaeraceae bacterium
CGCAGTACGACATGTGGACCTTCCCCGATGGCCACAGCGTGCTGATCCTGGCCGAAGGCCGCCTGCTCAACCTCGGCTGCGCCACCGGCCACCCGAGCTTCGTGATGAGCAACAGCTTCACCAACCAGACGGTCGCCCAGATCGACCTGGCCCTGAGCAACGCCGGCAAGCCCACCCTCAGCGGCGTGAAATATGAGCGCGGCAAGGTCTATGTCCTGCCCAAGAAGCTGGATGAGATGGTTGCCCGCCTTCACCTCGAGAAGCTGGGCGTGAAACTGACCCGGCTCACGCAGGAACAGGCCGACTACATCGGCGTCCCGGTTGATGGGCCGTACAAGGCGGAGCATTACCGCTATTGATCGGCTGTCAGAAGCTTGCGAGAATGTGGGCGGGCCGGGATGTTTCCCGGCCCGCTCTTTTTTGCGCCCGCGGAGGCCCGCCATGTCACACCGAGCCCTTGCCTGCCTTGTCGTTCTCATCGCCATCAGCCTGGTGCGCCCGGCGTGGGCGTGCAGCTGCGTGCAGATCTCACCGAAGGACATGATGGAGAAGGCGGATGTGGTCTTCGTCGGAGAGGTCGTCAGCCGGGAGAAAGCGCCCGAGTATGGCTGGCGCTATACCTTCAAGGTGCAGCGCAAATACAAGGGCGTAACCGCTGCGACTCTCACAGTGGCCACCGGCCTCGGCGGCGGTGACTGCGGCTTTGATGTGCCCAGCGGCACCCGCATGTTCGTCTACGCCAGTCAGCGCGAAGGCAGCCTGACTACCAACATCTGCATGCGCACCGCCAGGCTGGAATCCGCAACCGAGGACCTCAAGGCCCACGGCGAGGGCGAAGCGGTCAAGCAATAGACCCGCACTTGCATGCCCGGCAAGGGCAAAGACAAAGCCCACGGCAGGGTTGCCGTGGGCTTTGCGGTTCATGCTTCTGTGAAGGGGGATGGGCGATCAGTCGCGACGCGGGCCGCGATCGCCGCCTCGGCCACCGCCGTGACCACCACGACCGCCCCGGCCGCCGCGATCACCACCGCGGCCGCCCCGGTCGCCACCACCGCGGCGATCACCGCCATGGCCGCCTTCCCGGCGCGGGCCGCGATCGCCGCCTTCGGCACGATTGCCGGCGGCATCGGCCTCGCGGCCGGCCGGCACGCTCTCGCGCTCGGGATCGCTCTCGCCCAGTTCCTGCATCGCCGCCTTGCGCGACAGCTTGATGCGGCCCTGGTCGTCGATCAGGATCACCTTCACCTTCACCTCATCGCCGATGTTCACGTAGTCGCTCACGCGCTCCACGTACTGATCGCTCAGCTCTGAGACGTGGCACAGGCCATCGGTTTCCGGGGCGATCTCGATGAACGCGCCGAAGTCCTTGATGCTCACCACGTGGCCGGTGTAGATGCGGCCGACCTTCACCTCGGCGGTCATCGCCTCGATGATGTCGCGGCACTTCTCGGCCGCCGCGCCATCCACCGAGGAGATGTAGACGGTTCCATCGTCTTCGATGTCCACCTGGGCGCCGGTATCTTCCTGGATCTTCTTGATGTTCTTGCCGCCGGGGCCGATCAGCTTGCCGATCTTGTCGGGGCTGATGCGAATCGTCAGCAGGCGCGGCGCCCACTGGCTGATGCTGGGGCGCGGCTTGTCGATCGTCTGGGCCATGATGTCCAGGATCTGAAGCCGTGCGGCCTTCGCGCGGTACAGGGTCTCGCGGATGATCTGATAATCCAGGCCCTCGATCTTGATGTCGAGCTGGATGGCGGTGATGCCATCGCGCGTGCCCGTCACCTTGAAGTCCATGTCACCGTAGTGGTCTTCCTCGCCGAGGATGTCGGTGAGCAGGACCTTGCGGTCACCTTCCTGCACCAGGCCGATGGAGATGCCGGCGACCATCTTGGTGATGGGCACGCCCGCATCCATGAGCGCCAGGCAGCCGCCGCATGCCGATGCCATCGAGCTGGAGCCGTTGGACTCGAGGATGTCGGAGATGATGCGGACGGTGTAGGGGAAGTCATCAATCGCCGGCAGCACCGGGACCAGCGCCCGCTCAGCCAGGGCGCCGTGCCCGATCTCGCGCCGGCCCGGCCCGCGGATGGGCCGTACCTCGCCGACGCTATAGCTCGGGAAGTTGTAGTGCAGCATGAACTTCTGGCTGTACTCGTCGATCAGCCCGTCCACAAGCTGCTCATCGCTGCTGGTGCCCAGGGTGACGGTGCACATCGCCTGGGTTTCGCCGCGGGTGAAGACCGCCGAGCCATGCACGCGCGGCAGCACGCCGACGGCGCAGGTAATCGGGCGGATGTCCTCGTAGCCGCGCCCATCCGGCCGCACGCCGGCCAGAATGGCCTCGCGCGTCACCTGCTCCTCGATGTCGGAGAAGACGCTGCGGATCTTGCGAGCCTGCTCCTTCTGCTGCACATAGGCCATGTACGGAGCATTGGGGTCCGTCACCGGCGGGGCCAGTTCGGCAATCAGCTCCTCGCGGATGGCATCCACCGCCTCAGCGCGATCGGCCTTGCCCGGCTTGCCCTTCACCTCGCGGATCTTGTCGCTCACGCGGGCGCTGATGGCATCGACGAAGCCCGGCTCGGGCAGCTTCACGTCGCCGACCTTCTCGCGGCCGGCCTTGCTCACCAGCTCCTCGATCATCTCAACGATCTGGATCACCGCCTTGTGCCCGAACTCGATGGCATCGGCGACCACGTCCTCATCGCTCTCGCGGGCGCCGATCTCGATCATGTTCACAAAGTGCTTCGTGCCGGCCACCACCAGGTCAAACTCGCTGATCTCCAGCTGCTTGACGGTCGGGTTCAGGATGAACTCGCCATCGATCCGGCCCACCCGCACGTGGGCGGTGGGGCTGATCAGCGGGATATCGCTGATGGCCACCGCAGCGCTGGCGGCGATCCCGGCGAAGATGTCCGGGTCATTGTCGCCGTCAAAGCTCAGTACGTTGAGGTGGATCTGCACCTCATCCATGAACCCCTTGGGGAACAGCGGCCGCAGCGGGCGGTCAATCAGGCGGGCGGTCAGGATTTCCTTGGTGGTGGGGCGGCCTTCCCGCTTCATGAAGCCGCCGGGGAACTTGCCGGCGGCGGCCCGGCGCTCGCGGTAGTCAACCTGGAGGGGGAAGAAGTCGATGCCTTCACGGGGGGCAGCGCGGACCACCGCGCCGAAGACGACGCTGTCGCCATACTGCACCGAAACCGCGCCATGCGCGAGTTTCGCCAGGGATCCGGTTTCGATGGAAAGGGTTCGACCGCCGATTTCGCGTGTAACACGAATGGCTTGCATTGGGATTGTCCTCAGGGCCTCCGGGGGATGAAAGGCCGGGATCGACAGAGTCAGAGGATTGCGAATATCGGATTGGGGATCGCGAAATCGTGGCGTCGAAGGCGCAAGGGCCGTGTCGGACGAGCTTCGTCGATCGAGATCCGCAATGCGAGATCCGCAATCGGTGATCTGTTGCCCCGGCTAGGGTCCGGGTGGCTCCGCTTTCTCGCCCGGCCGGAGGCCCGGCGGAAACCGGCGAAAAGCGAAGCCCGGATTACGGTGATGGGTGATGGGGACTGGATCGCGCCCTGCCCCGGGTTATCACCCAGCGCCAGGGATCGGCCCATCGCCCATCACCCATCACGAGTTACTTACGCAGACCCAGGCGGGCAATAATCCGCAGGTAGCGGGCCCGGTCTTCCCTGGTCAGGTACTTCAGCAGCGCGTTGCGGCGGCTGACCATCTTCAGCAGGCCACGGCGGGATGCGTGATCCTTCTTGTGGGTCTTGAAATGCTCGGTCAGCGCGTTGATGCGCTCGGTCAGGATCGCAATCTGCACCTCCGGCGAGCCGGTGTCCTTCTCGTGCGTGCGATACTCACTGACGACTTGATTCTTCTTCTCTGCGGTGATGCTCACGGCCAAAAACTCCTAGACACCAGTCACCCAGCCGGCCACGCCAGCCGCCGCGACGGTCATATTAGGCCCCGGCGGCACACCTTGTGCCACGATCGGGAATCGGCCAAGGATAGAGAAAAACACCGGGGTAATCAAGCGATCGGCCCGGCGGGAGTGGCCGGGGCAACGGCCTGGGCCAGCGGTACGGAATGCGGTTCGAACAACGCCTGCGCCCGCTTGCGGCCCAGTGCCAGCAGGATCCAGGTATCCAGCCCCAGGCTCAGGATCTGCATGACCAGCACCGCCGACATGGTTTCGCCGTAGCGGCTGTTCAGCGGGTGGAGTATCCAGAAGAGCGTGCCGCTCAGCACCAGATCCACCCCATTGATCACCAGCCCGATGCGTGCCTGCCAGACCAGCAGCCGCCGGGCCCCCGGCCGCCGGCCCAGTACCCCGATCGCGCCAACCACCATGGCCGCCGCGCAGCACCACAGCGCCACCCGTGTCAGCGAATACCAGGTCGCCACCAGGCCGCTGCCCAGGAAGGTGATCCCGTAGGGCTGGTCCATCCGCGTGCCCGGCGGCAGCGCATCACGCATCCGCGCTGCCAGGAGCTGGACTGGCTTGATCAGTGTTCCCAGCACGCCCGCCAGCAGGACGAGAATCGCCAGCAGTTGAATGCGCATGGGCAACTCTTCTCCGCTGCTGCGCAAAGCGGCCACCAGCGGCGGCCGGGTCAGGAGCCCCAGCATCAGGACAGGCAGGAGCGTGGCCGACAACAGCCCCAGCCCCATCTGCACGACAAGGGGGGCCAGTTCGCTCGGTGGCAGCGACCCCAGCCCGCGGCTGCTCATCCCCGGTCCCCACCAGAAACCGAAGAAAGGGGTGATGGCGCTGCCCATCGCCAGCGCCAGCAGCACGCTGATCGCCACGAGCAGGGTGCGTCGGGCATACGCCCGCAGCATGACCAGCCCGGCGGCGGCAATGCAGGTTACGGCTGCTGCCAGCAGCCGGCCCCAGTGCGTCCATGCTTCCATCATCGCCCAGGCGCTGGAGGGAACGGAGCTGCTCCATCGCGCGACCGCTCCCCGTGACAGAAAAGGCCCGAAGAGGAAAGTCGCACTGAAGAGCAGTTGCACCACCCCCCACAGCAGGGCGATCCCGCCCACCAGGCGCGCTACCGTCCGCCAGGGGACATGCGCGGGATCATCGATCGGTGCCGATTGATAGGTAAGCGGTGTGAGTGGCCCCCGGTTCATGCGGCCAGCATACCCCTGGGCCGCCCGCAGGCCAATTGCCGGCCGCGGTGCAACAGTCGGGGCGCAACAGAAAGCCCACAGCACGGGGCTGTGGGCTGTGATTTCGCATGGTACAGGGGCTTTACTTCGCCTCGGCACCCAGCAGGCGCTCGGCGGTGGAGATCAGCTTGTCCATCTTCACCGGCTTGTTGAAATACTCACTGACACCGAGGCTCTCGGCGTACATCTTGTGCCGGGCGCCCTGGTTGCCGGTGATCATGATCACATGCGGCTTGGCTCCGCGGGGCTTGCGCGCCTTGATCTTCTCGAGGACCAGGAAGCCGCTGCGGCCGGGCAGCATCATGTCGAGGATGACCAGGTCCGGGTCCTTCTGCTCACAAATCTCCACCGCCTTATTGCCGTTATTTGCGGTGTCGATTTCAGCCCCGGTCGGCTCGAATGCCGCCTGGATGCTGGTCAGGATGTCGGGGTCATCATCGACGATGAGAACTTTCTTGCCGGTGAGTGTTTCAGCCATGGGTCATGCTCCGTGGAAAACCAATGGGCCGCGCAAGTGCCGCCGCCGCTTGGGGATCGGGAGTCTGTAAGTATAGGCGCGAATTGTCAAGCAATCGAGCGGACAAGTCCGATAACGGCTGAGGCGAGTGCGGATGAGGCTTCATGCTCATATCCTGCCGCGGCCGCCAGGGCAGCGTGATCGGTGCTGGATGATCCCCGCCTGTTACCGGCTGGCCGTGGCTGATGCCGCCCGCCTGATGCCATGACGCATGCGCAATCCCCCATCGTTGTGCTCGACAGCGGACTGGGCGGCCTGACGGTCGTGCGGGCCCTGCGCCAGCGTCTGCCGATGGAATCGATCCTCTACTTCGGCGACACCGCCCGCCTGCCGTATGGCTCAAAAACGCCGGCCACTGTCACCGGCTTTGTCCGCCAGATCATCCGCTATCTGCGCCCGCATGAGCCCAAGCACGTGGTTATCGCCTGCAACACCGCCACTGCCCTGGCGCTGCCGGCGGTGCGGGCCGCCTTCCCGGATCTGTCGATCAGCGGGGTGATCGAGCCGGGCGCGCGGGCGGCGGCGGGCGCGGCCGGCGACAAGCCCCATCCGGTCATTGGCGTCATCGCCACCGAGGCCACCATCCGCTCCCGCGCCTATGAGCGGGCGATTGTCCGCCGGCGGCACCACGCCCGCCTGCTGGTGGCCGCCACGCCCCTGCTGGTGCCCATCATCGAGGAAGGGCGCTCGCTGGCCGATCCGCTGGTGAAGCTGGCGCTCAAGCAGTACCTCGAGCCGTTTTGCCAGCAGAACGTGGATGTGCTGGTGCTGGGCTGCACGCACTATCCGATCCTCCGCCCGCTCATCGAGCGGGTGATGGGCCAGGGCGTGAGCGTGATTGACTCGGCCGAGCGCGCGGCGGATGATGTCGCGATGCGCCTGCTGCGGCGGGGACTGCTGCGCGGGCCGGGGCCGCTGGGATCGCTCCAGTGCTTTGTCACCGATGACTCACCGCGTTTCGGCCGGCTCGCCGCACGCTTCCTGGGCATGAAACTCGACGCTCCCCGGCTGGTGCCGGTGGATGAGCTGGTGGCCATGGACACGGCCATCAGCATGAAGACCGCGGTTTAGCCGCACCGACAACCTCTCACCCCCAATTTCACGGATGAAACGCTTTCTGATACTGCCGCTGCTCGCTGCTTCGCTCCTGGCCTCCGGCTGCAACACCAGCGCTGCCCGCGAACTGGGTGAGTTCGGCGGCCGCCTGGTCGATGTGATCACCGGCAGCACCGCGCAGGTGGATGCGGTGCGCATGGAAGATCCCGATTTCCCCGATGAGCGCCGAATCGGCATTAACCGCCTGGTCCGCCGCAGCTACGGCAAGGATGCGCCGTACACCACCCGCTACGCCCAGATTGCCCGCGATGACCCCAGCCCCATCGTCCGCGCCGCCGCCATCCGCGCCCTGAACCGCTCGCGCGATGAATCGGCGGTGGATGTCTTCATTCGCGGCCTGTCCGATCCGGCCGCCGCGGTGCGCCTGGAGGCGGCCAAGGCGCTGGTGAACATCCCCAGTGACAAGGCCGTGCCCGAACTGCTGCGGGTTGTGCGCACGCCCCAGGAAGACCCCGATGTACGCATCGCCGCGGCCGAGGCGCTGAGCCATTACAGGCGGCTGGATGTCGCCCGCATCCTCGCGGCCCACCTGCAGGACCGCCGTTTTGGCATCAGTTGGCAGGCCCGCCGCAGCCTCACGCAGATCACCGGCGCTGATTTCCAGTACGATGAGGCCGCGTGGCTGCAGTACCTGGCGAGTCCTGAAAGGAATTGGGGGTGAGGGGGAGGCTGAGGTTCTGGATTCCAATTGACCATGCGTGCCCTCATCTTCGACCAGAAACCCAGCTTCCAGCCCCGCTGCCCCGAGCCCGCGGAGGCAGAGGGGGATACGCTCATCCGCGTGAAGCAGGCGGGCATCTGCGCCACCGACCTGGAAATCTGCCGCGGCTACATGGGCTTCAGCGGCATCCTCGGCCACGAGTTCGTCGGGGAAGTCGTCGCCTCGCCGGCGAAAGACCTGGTCGGCCAGCGCGTGGTAGGGGAGATCAACATCGTCTGCGGGCGCTGTGATTTGTGCCTGTCTGGCCTGTCCAACCACTGCCGCAGCCGCAGCGTGCTGGGGATCGACAAGCATCCCGGCGCTTTCGCCGATTTCGTGCGCCTGCCGGCCATCAACCTGCATGCCCTGCCGGCGGCGGTGGATGATGATCAGGCGGTGTTCGTTGAGCCGCTGGCGGCGGCGTTCCAGGTGCTCAAGCAGATCAAGCTGGATAACCGCACCTGGGTGACCGTGCTCGGCGATGGCCGGCTTGGCCTGCTGGTGGCACAGGTGCTGCGCAACGCGGGTTGCCCGGTGCGGGTGGTGGGCAAGCATCCGCAGAAACTGGCACTGTGCGAGAAGTGGTCGATCCGCTCGCGCCTGCTGACCGACATCATCCCGCGCCATGACCAGGATGTGGTGGTGGACTGCACCGGCAGCGCCGCCGGCTTCGAAATCGCCATGGCGATGGTTCGCCCCCGCGGCACCATCGTCCTTAAGAGCACCGTTGCCGATGGCCAGCCGCTCAACCTGGCGCCGCTGGTGATTGATGAGATCAACGTCATCGGCAGCCGCTGCGGCCCGTTCAAGGAAGCCATCCGCGCCCTGGCCGAGAAAAGCATTGATGTCATCAGCCTGATGACTCGCCGGATGAAGCTGGAGCAGGGGGTGGAGGCGCTGAACCTCGCCGCCCGCCCCGGCGTGCTCAAGGTCATCCTGACGATGGAGTAGGGGGATCGGCAGCACACGCAAAACGCCCCCGCATCGCATCCAGGGGGGCATCATCAGCTCGATGGCCGTTCAGCCGGGAAACGCGAGATGAGGTGATGCCCGATGGCGCGAAAAAGGGGTATGAAGATGACAAATCCGTCCATCAGCCGTGAGCAGCAGGCGAGCATCGAGCGCGCTCTGGAGCGGTATTTCCGGGATCGCCACGAGGATGCCGGACCCGCCGCATCGGATGATCGCACGCGGGAATTCGTATTTCAGATGACCGACTGGGCCGAGGATCTCCTGCGCCTGGCCGACCTGTACCGTGATCCCGAATCCCACTCGCCCAGCGCCTGGCGTGAAGCCGTTTCAGGCTTTCTGCTGCACGCGGTTCATCATCTCATGCGCGCGGCCGAGCTGGATGACAGCCTCATGGATCCGTTCGGCGTAATGAAGCGCCAGAGCAAGGATGAGCCGACTGACGCGCCGCAGTAACGTCCTCCAGCCGCCTCATCCCACCACGACGGTCTTCGTATTGACGAACTCGCGGATGCCGGCGGCCGACAGCTCGCGGCCGTAGCCGGATTGCTTGATGCCGCCGAAGGGGAGGCGGGGGTCGGACTTGACCTGGGCGTTGATGAAGACATTGCCGGCCTCGATCTCGGCGGCAAGGGTACGGGCGCGGTCGAGGTCGCGCGTCCAGAGGCTGGCACCCAGGCCGAACTTCGTGCGGTTGGCCAGTTCGATGGCGTGATCCGCATCGCGCGCGGTGATGACCGGGGCGACGGGGCCGAAGGTCTCCTCATCAAACGCCGGCATGCCCGGCGCGACGCCGGTCAGCACGGTCGGCGGGTAGAAGTAGCCGGGGCGCGCCAGCCGCTTGCCGCCGCAGGCCAGGGTGGCCCCGGCCTTCAGCGAGCGACCCACCTGCTGCTGCAGATGCTCCAGCAGATCGAGGCGGGCGAGGGGGCCGATCTGGGTCTGGCGGTCCATCGGATCGCCCACGCGCAGCGCCTGCATCGCCTGCACGAACGCGCGGGTGAAGGCCTCGACGATCGGCTGCTCGATGATGAACCGCTTGGCCGCGATGCACGACTGCCCGGCGTTGATGCAGCGGGCCTGGGCGGCCTGGTGCGCCACCTGCTCCACGTCCGCATCGGCCAGCACGATGAACGGATCAGAGCCGCCCAGCTCCAGCACGGTCTTGCGGATCTTTGCCCCGGCCTGCGCTGCGACGATCGACCCGGCCCGTGTGCTGCCGGTGAGCGTGACTGCCGCAATGCGCTCATGCTCCACCAGCATCTGCGCCCGCTCGTTACTCACCCGCACGTTGGTGAATACGCCCTGGGGCAGGCCCGCTTCAGCGAAGATGGCTTCCAGGGCCCGCGCCACCCCCGGCACGCCGGGCGCATGCTTCAGCACCAGCACATTGCCGGCCATGATCGCCGGTGCCGCCGCCCGGATGACCTGCCACACCGGGAAATTCCACGGCATGATGGCCAGCACCGGTCCAAGCGGATCGTAGCGCACGTAGCTCTCGGCCGCATCGGTTTCGATGCGGTGCGGGGCGAGTATGGCCTCGGCCTGCTCCGCAAAATACGTGCAGCACACCGCACATTTGTCGATTTCCTGCTCGGCCGCCGTGATGGGTTTGCCCATCTCGCGCACCATCGTCTCGGCCAGCGCTGCCCGGCCGCTGCGCAGGCGCTCCGCTACCCGCTGCATGATGCGACTGCGGTGATCGAACGCTGTCCGCCGCCAGTGGGCAAACGCCTCGCCCGCTCGCTCCAGGTACTGGTGGATCTCCTCGTCCGTGTGCTCGGTGACTTGCTCAATCACCTGCTCGGTTGCCGGATTGATGACCGTCCATGACATAATCTTGCCTCCTGCCAGACAATAGGGCCGGTGCACTGGCTTGGCCACTGATCGCCCGCGCCGGGCCGCGTTCATTCGCCGGCAGCGCCTGCTGATGCCCCTGAATCCACCTGCGCCTGTGGGGAGATCACCGCCGCCTGTGGCGAAAATGATCTTGCCCGTATAATCGCCTTTCTATGTCTGCGAAGATCATCGATGGCACTGCGCTGGCCGAGCGCATGAAAGAGACTGTCAAGGAACGCGTCGCTGAGCATCAGCGCGCCGGCCGGCCGGTGTACCTGGTGGCGGTGCTGGTGGGGGGCTCGCCGGCGGGAGAGATCTTCGCCCAGCGACAGGCCGATGCCTGCCGGGCCGTGGGCATCGAGTATCAACTGCTCAAGCTCGACCGCGATGCCACCCACGAGCAGGTGTTGCAGGCGATCAGCAAGCTGAATCATGATCCGGCTGTCACCGGCATCATGCTCCACCTGCCCCTGCCCGAGCACCTGAACGCCACCGAGTTGCAGTATCACATTGATCCGATCAAGGATGTCGAAGGGGTCAATCCGGCCAATATCGGCTATGTCGTCTATGGCCAGACGCTCATCGCCCCGTTTACTGCGCAGGCCTGTATTGAGCTGATCAACGCCACCGGCGTGGAACTGCGCGGGGCCGAGGTGACCGTGGTAGGGGCCAGCCAGATCGTGGGCCGGCCCATCGGCCTGCTGCTTACCCAGCAGATGGCCACGGTGACGATGTGCCACATCGCCACGCGTGACTTGAAAACACACACCCAGCGGGCCGACATTCTCATCGCCGCCGCGGGTGTGCCCGGCCTGATCACCGCCGACCACGTGAAGGAGGGGGCGGTCGTCATCGATGTCGGCATCAACCGCATCAAGCTGCCGGACGGCACGAAAAAGACGGTGGGCGATGTCGATTTCGACAGCGTCGCCGCCAAGGCATCGCACATTACCCCTGTGCCCGGCGGTGTGGGCCCGGTCACGGTTGCCATGCTTCTGCAAAACACCCTGCGCAGCGCTGATCTGCTGCACGCCAAGGCAAAGTGATGCCGCCGGCCATGTAAAATCGCGCCAGTAGTGTAATCGCGCCGGCAGTGTGATCATGCCCCCGGCCGGTTTTTCAGCAGGAATGTGATATACATCAGTAGCCAGACCAGCGCTCCGAAGGCCATCACCGCCATGCTGCCCAGGGTCTTCTCCGTGTCTCCAGCGATATACGATGCGATTGCGGCCAATCCCCCCGCGAAGGTGATGAACATGCCCAGCACCTCCAGCGGCCGGGCCGGCGTTGCGGGCGGCTGGCCAGGGGGGTGGGCGTGCCGTGGCGTTTCATAATTCGGGATAATCCGCTTCCCCATCGCGCGGATTATAGCATCCTGCGGCATGTCACACCGCCAATCTGGCCTGTTTGTCCGGTGGCTTGGACAGCGTGATTTTCACGCGTAGAATCGGCTGCACCCATGGCAGAGAAACTCGTCATCATTGGTTCCGGCCCCGCCGGTTGGACTTGTGCGATTTATGCGGCCCGTGCCCAGCTTCAGCCGCTGGTGTATGAAGGGGCGATCTCCGAAGAGAACCGCCTTGCCGGCACGCTGCCGCTGGGTCAGCTCAACCTCACCACCGAGGTGGAGAACTTTCCGGGCTTTCCCAAGGGAATCAACGGCCCTGAGCTGATGATGAATATGCGCGAGCAGGCCGAGCACAACGGCGCCCGCATCGTCACCGAGGACATCGTCAACATCGATCTGTCCCGTCGGCCGTTCCGCATGACCGACTCGGCCGGCAACACGGTGGAAAGCCACGCCGTCGTCATTGCCACCGGTGCCAGCGCCAAGTACCTGGGACTGGAGTCGGAAAACCTCTACAAGAACCGCGGCGTCAGCGCGTGCGCGGTGTGCGATGGAGCGCTGCCGCGCTTCCGCAACCAGCCGCTGGTGGTGGTGGGCGGCGGCGACAGCGCCTGTGAGGAAGGGCACTACCTGACCAAGTTCGCCAGTGTCGTGCACCTGGTCTACCGCCGGACGCGCGACAAGATGCCGGCCAGCAAGGTCATGCAGGACCGCCTGCTCAACAACGAAAAGGTCCACCCGATCTGGAACAGCGTGGTGGAGGAAGTGCTCGGCGATGAAGAACGCGGCATGACCGGTGTGCGGATCAAGAACGTGCTCACCGGTGAAGAGCAGACCATTGAAGCCGCCGGCCTGTTCGTTGCCATCGGCCATACGCCCAACACCCGGTTCCTCAATGGCCAGCTCAAGGCCAATGCCCAGGGCTACATCGAACTGACCGACCGCTTCACCGCGCAGACCAGCGTGGAGGGCGTTTTCGCGGCGGGCGATGTGGCCGATCCCACCTACCGCCAGGCGATCACCGCCGCCGGCATGGGATGCAAGGCCGCCCTCGACGCCGAGCGCTGGCTGGCGGCCCAGGGTATCCACTGACCGTCTCGCATCGGACCGCAGTCGCGCGCCAGTCGCTCGCCAGGCCGGTTGCCGCAGTGCAGACGAGGCCTGCCGGCGACTGGCGCGCTGCATTTTTACTCGAACCTGCCGCCCAGCGCACAGCCAGCGCGGGTGTTCACCCGTGCAGGTGACGCCAGCGGCACTAAAACCACGCACGCCCGATGGCTGTGCCTGCGTACTGTCAATGCAGTCCGCCTGCGCCTCATGGGCGGGCGATCATCTGCGGGAGTTCGCAGAACGCTCGGGGCGACTGAGCGCGCCCGGGGGGCGGCACGGTTGCGGGTTGGGCCCGCGCGGCCGGTGGGCTACAGTGGGGGGCATGGACCATCCGCTTGCCAACACCATCGCCGCGATCGAGAAGGGGGTCGAGCAGAACCTGCATCCAGGGGCCCAGCTGTACATCTGGCGCAGGGGGCAGGTTCTGGCGGACCTGGGCATTGGTGATGCCGCGCCCGGTGTGGCGATGACGGCCGATCACCTGCTGCACTGGATGAGCGGCACCAAGCCAGTCGTCGCCGCCGCCGTCATGCAGTGCATCGAGCGGGGGCTGCTTTCCCTGGATGATCCGGTGGCCCGGCACCTGCCTGAGTTTGCCAGCCACGGCAAGGATGACATCACCCTCTGGCACCTGCTGACCCACACCGCGGGCCTGCGCCGTGCTGATGCGCGGGCCGATATGCGGAACTGGGAGCAGATCATCGCCACGATTGCCGCCGCCGAGCCGGAATGGCCGGCCGGGCAGAAGGCGGGGTATCACATCGCCTCAAGCTGGTTCCTGCTGGGCGAAATCGTGCGGCGGGTGGATGGCCGGCCGATTGACCAGTATCTGCGCGAGTCGATTTTTGCGCCTCTGGGGATGGACGATTCACACCTGGCGCTGGATGCGGCCGGGATTGAGCGCTATGGCCAGCGCCTGGCGATGACCTATCGCACCGATGGGCACGCGATGACACCGGATCCGAACAGCATTGCGCCGGCGGAACTGTCCATCATCCGCCCCGGCTCCAGTGGGCGCGGGCCAGCGCGGGAACTGGGTGGTTTTTATGAGATGCTGCTCGGCGGGGGTGTGCTGTCGGGTGCGCGCGTGCTGGAGGAGGCCAGCGTGCGCGAGATGACCCGCCGCCAGCGCATCGGCATGCTCGATCAGACTTTCCGGCAGGTGATGGATTGGGGCCTGGGCCTCATCATCAACTCGGCCCACCAGACCTCGCTCAATGTGCTGCCTTACAATTTCGGCCCCGGCGCCAGCCCCGATGCGTTCGGGCATGGCGGTGCCCAGTCTTCCATCTCCTTCGCCGATCCCGCCCGGGAGCTGGTAGTCGTGATCCTCTTCAACGGCATGCCCGGCGAACCCAGGCACCATGCCCGCATGCACACCATCCTGCGGGCATTGTGGCAGGATCTAGAAGGGTGAGGGCCCAGGGTTCGGAAGGTGGCCCGTCGCCAGACCCTTGCCAAAGCTATCCCAAGCCACGCCAGGGATGACAGTTGGCGTAAATCCTGCAAGCGACCATGTCCTGAACCGTTACTTCACCAGGCTGCTGAGCTTGAAGATCGGCAGGATGATGCTCATGGCGATGAAGCCGACGATGGAGCCCATCAGCACGATCATGAGCGGCTCAATCATGGCGGTGACGCTCTTGATGACCGCCTTCAGTTCGCGGGCGTAGTAGTCGGATACTTCATCCAGCACCTCGCCGAGCTTGCCCGATTCCTCGCCGGCACCGACCATCTGCACCACGGCCCGCGGCAGCAGGGGGCTTTTCTGCAGGGGCGTGCTGATTTTCTTGCCCTGCTTCACCGCGCCGTACACCGCCCGCCACATGCGGCGATAGAGCGTGTTGCCGCTCACCTCGGCGGTGATGCTGATGGTGTCGAGCATGGGCACGCCGGCGTTGATGAGCTGTCCCATCGTGTGCAGGCCGCGGCTGATGTACAGCGCGCGGAACATCTTCTTGAACAGCGGCACCGAGAGCTTGGTCTTGTCCCACCAGAGCCGCCCCCAGTCGGTGCGCAGCATCATGACAAAGCCCCAGATGCCTGCGATGAGGGCGAAAATCAGCACGTACCAGTAGTTGACCATGAAGCTGGACAGCGCCAGCAGCAGCTTGGTGGGGGCGGGGAGGGCGGCTTCCTTGCCCTTGAAGATCACCATGAACCGCGGCAGCACGAACGCCAGCAGGAAGATGGTGGTGCCGACCGCCATGGTGCCGATGATGCCGGGGTAGATCATCGCGCCCTTCACCATCGACGCGGTTTCGATCTGCTGGGCCAGGTAGCCGGCGATGCGATCGAGCATGCGCGAGAACCCGCCGGACAGCTCCGACGCCTTCACCATGTTGATGTAGAGGGGGCTGAAAACCTTGGGATGGCGCATCAGCGCCTCGGAGAACTGCCGGCCCGACTCCACATCCTTCTTCATCTGAAGGAGGATCTGCTTGAACTTGGGGTTCTCGGTCTGCTCGGCGATCCCTTCAATGGCCGCGCGAATGCTGATGCCGGCCCGGATCATCACCGCAAGCTGGCTGGTGAACGCCTGCACATCCTTGGCGCTGGGGCCGAAGGAGAAGTTCAGGTTCATCGACCCGCGCTTGCGGGCGCTTTCCAGCGGCATCAGCGAGAGGATGTACTCCCCGCGCTCGCGGAGCTGCTGGGAGGCGGCCCCGATGTTGGCCGCCACCAGCGTGCCGCGGGATACTTTGCCCTGGGCGTTTTTCGACTCGTACTTGTAGGTCGGCATGTTTCGTTGGTGATGGGTGATGAGTGATGGGCGATGAGCCGGCACCTGGCGGGCCAGTGGCCCGCCGCGGGCGCCGATGCATCAGCCCATTCCCATGATCCATCACCCTCCTTACGCGGCCAGGGCACGCTCCAACTTCTCGGGGTGCGCCGCCTGGGCGATCGCATCCTCGCGGCTGATATAGCCGTTGACGTAGAGCTGCTTGATCGAGCTGTCCAGCGTCTGCATTCCGATGGCGCGGCTGGTCTCGATGATGTTGGGGATCTCAAACACCCGGTTTTCGCGAATGCAGTTGCGCACCGCCGGCGTACAGAGCATGATCTCGACGCCGGGGATCATGCCCGGCTGGTCGGCCCGACGGAACAGGGTCTGGCTGATCACCGCCTGCAGCGTATTGGCCAGCATGGAGCGGATCTGGTTCTGCTGATCGCTGGGGTAGATGTCGATGATACGCTCGATGGTCTGCGGGGCGTTGACCGTGTGCAGCGTGCTGAAGACCAGGTGGCCGGTTTCGGCGGCCGTGATGGCGGCGCTGGTGGTCTCCAGGTCGCGCATTTCGCCCACCAGGATCACATCCGGGTCCTGTCGCAGGGCATGGCGCAGGCCGCTGGAGAAGCTGGGGCAGTCGCTGCCGATCTCGCGCTGTTCGATGCAGCTCTTGGCGCTGACAAACGCGTACTCGATCGGGTCTTCGATGGTGATGATGTGCCCGGCCTCGCGGCGGTTGATGGCATCGATCATGGCCGCCAGCGTCGTGCTCTTGCCCGAGCCGGTGGGGCCGGTCACCAGCACCAGCCCGCGCGGCAGGTAGGTCAGCTTCTGCACGATTTCAGGCAGGAAAAGCTGCTCAATCTGCCGCACCTTGTCGTTGATGGTACGGAAGGCCAGCGCGATGGTCTTGCGCTGAAAGTGTGCGTTGACGCGGAAACGCCCCAGGCCGGGGATCTCGTAGGAGAAGTCCGCATCGCGCAGCTCTTCGAACGCGGCCCACTGCTTGTCGTTCATCAGCTCGCGTGCGATCCGCTGCACGCCGTCCGGCGTCATCAGCGGAAAATCGCTCGGGGTCATCACCGTGTTCACGCGGAACAGCGGCGGCTGGCCCACCGCCAGGTGAATGTCCGATGCCTTGGCGTCGAACGCGGCTCGCAGGATATCGTTAATCAGGCTCATTGTGTCCTCGGTTGCCAGTTGCCGGTTGCCAGCCGAAGCCCAGGAGCCTCAACGGGCCACTGGCAACCGGCAACCGACACTGCTCTCACACACCACTTTCGGTCACTCTCAACACCTCATCCACCGTCGTCAGGCCGCGGGCGACCTTGTCAAAGCCATCCTGGCGCAGCGTCACAAGGCCCTTTTCGCGGCAGAGCCGGCGGAACTGGGTCACATCGGGGTTGCGCGTCACCTGATCGCGCAGCCCATCATCCATCACCAGCATCTCGTAGATGCCCAGCCGGCCGCTGTAGCCGGTCTTGCGGCAGTGATCACACCCGTGCCCCTTGTAGAGCCGGCTGGTATCCACGCCCTGCAGCGTGAGGAACTCGGCCATCTCATCGGTGGGCTGGTAGACATCCTTGCAATGCGGGCAGATCTTGCGCACCAGCCGCTGCGCCAGGATCGCGTTGACCGCGCTGGCGATCAGGTACGGCTCAACGCCGATGTTGATCAGTCGCGTCACCGAAGACGGCGCATCGTTGGTGTGCAGGGTGCTGAGCACCAGGTGGCCGGTCAGCGAGGCCTGCACCGCGATGCGCGCGGTTTCGGCATCGCGGATCTCACCCAGCATGACCACGTCCGGGTCCTGCCGCAGCAGCGATCGCAGGGCAGCGCTGAATGTCATCCCGATCTTCTCATGCACCTGCACCTGGTTGGCCTGGGGCAGGTGATATTCGATCGGATCCTCGACCGTGCTGATGTTCAGCTTGTTGCCATCCATGCAGCGCAGGCTCGAGTAGAGCGTGGTGGTCTTGCCCGAGCCGGTGGGGCCGGTAACCAGGATGATGCCGTGCGGCTCGGCGATCTGCTTCTTCCAGATCGTCAGGGCATCCTCGCTGAAGCCCAGCGCTTCCAGCGGCACGTTGATCGAGCGGTTATCGAGGATGCGCATGACCACCTTTTCCCCGTAGGCGGTGGGGAGGGTGCTCATGCGCAGGTCGATCTTGCGATCATGCACCACCGCGCGGATGCGGCCATCCTGTGGCAGCCGGCGCTCGCTGATGTCGAGATTGGCCATGATCTTCATGCGCGACACGATGGCGGCATGCATCGTGTACGGCGGATTCATGGCCTCGAACAGCACGCCGTCGATGCGGTAGCGCACCTTGAGGGCTTTTTCCTTCGGCTCAATGTGGATGTCGCTGGCGCCCTGCTTGATGCCGTCGGCGATCAGGTAGTTGACGAACCGGATGATGGGCGATTCACTGCCGGCCTTTTCCAGGTCGGCGATGTCGTCAGTCACCTCCCTGACGACCTGCACATCATCCTCGGCCATGTCCTTGATGATCTCATCGACCTGGATATCGGACTGGCCGGTCTGGATCTGCTCCACCAGGCGGTTGATGTCGGCCCCGGGGGTGACGACGATGCGCACCGGCCGGCGGGTCTTGCGCTTGACATCATCCAGCACAAAGACGTTGCTCGGGTCGGCCATCGCCACCACGAGCGTGCGCTTCTTGGGGTCCTCGCTTTCCCCCTCGAAGCGCAGGGGCAGGACCAGTTGCTTGCGGATGTAGTCCACCGGCAGCAGTTCATAGGCGGCCGGATCGACAGCGCTGCGCTCGGGGATTTCGAATGGCAGGCCAAGCGTCTCGGCCACCGCCTCGAGGATCTGGGCCTCGGAGGCGGCGTTCATCGTCAGCAGGATGAGCGTGATGTTCTTGCCCGGCGTCTGCGCCTGCATGGCGCGGGCCTGCTCAAGCTGCTCATCGGTGATGATGCCCCGCTCCAGCAGCAGCTGCTCGACGCTGCGCCGCTGCGGACGCTGGGTCGGCTGGTAGAGCTGCTCCATCTCATCGGCCGCAGCCAGGACGGCGGTGCCGGTGGGGGAGTCGGAGGATGGACGTTTGGTGAACATTCAGTTTGCCGCTGATAGCCATTGCCTGCTATCAACTCCTCATTGCATCTTCAGCTCGAACCGGTACGCGCCCGTGCGGACGATGACCGAGTCGGGGGAGATGCGGTCGATGGTGAACTCGTTGACCTGCTGGCCTTCCTGAAACAGTTGGTTGTTGATCATGCAGGCCTTGTGATTGCCCGAATGCATGATGGACTGCAACGACAGCGCCTGGACCGCCTTGAGCGCCTCGGCCCGTTCCTCTTCGCGCTTGCGGCGGGCCATATCCGCATCGGCTGGCTGGCCGCTCATGTCGTGGAAGCGGAAGGGGTTGGTCCGCAGCTCGCTGAGGGGCATCTGCGCCATGCTCGGATAAGAGCGGAACTGCTCAACCACGCGCTCGGTGTCGCGCAGCATCTGTTCCATCTGCCGGATGTTGCGCGTGCCATCGCTGAGGAACTGCGAGATGGTCTGGTCGGCCTGGGCAGCGCTGGCGGCCTCGGCGCTGGCGGGGCCTTTCTTGAAGTACATGAACCAGACCACTGCCGCACCCACCAGCGCCACGCCCAGCAGCACCATCAGGTTGCGGTTCTGCGGCTGGGTCTCCTCGCCGATGTACGGCTCTTCGCCGCCGCCACCCAGGGTGTGGGCCAGGTCATCTATCGGGGATTCGCTGGTATACGTTTCATCCATCTCGTCTGCCATCTCCACTCCAGTTGGAATCGTGTTGGTCAGTCCGGCCGCCGCCGGGCATCAGTTCACGGAGGCCACGGCCGCAGGGTCGCGCTCGAAGAAGATGCTGAGCGTCACCTTGGCGATCATCTCGCCGTCGCGGTCGTTGATCTTCTCCAGCTTCATGTTCATCAGCCGCGTGATGCGCGGCAGCTTCTCGAGCTGAAGCAGGAATGAGTAGAAACCATTGAAGTCGCCCACCAGCGTCATCTCGATGCGCTGCTCGTTGTAGTTGGCATTGGGTTCGGCCGGCAGCGGCTTGAAGGTGCGCGTGTCCAGCGAGTTGGCGGTGGCGACGTTCGACACCTCGTCCAGCACCTTGCCCACCTCGTGGTTCTGCGGCAGCTTGCTCTCGAAGAAGGCGATCGCCTTCTGAAGCTCGACGATCTTGGCATCGAGATTCTCGATACCCGCCGTCGCCTGGCGCAGGTTCTCCATGGCCGCCTCCTTCTGGGCGACCCGGGCCTCGCGCTCGGCAATGGCCATCGCCTCGCGGCGGAAGTAGAGCACGCTGATCGTGATCAGGCCTGCGATCAGGGCCAGGAATATCAGTTCTCGGATGCCGACTTTCATCTGTTCAATCCTGGTTACGGGCCGCGGGAATCATCCAGCAGGTGCTAGTCCACCTCGACGACGGCGGTCTGCGTCTGCCTCGGGTCTGACCGCACCTCGGCCTCGGGGTTCAGCCGCATCTCCAACTGGAACTTGCGCAGCTTCTGGCCGTCCTGCTGGTGTTCCTCCACCAGCATCAGGCTGACCTGCTGCAACAGCGGCGATTCCGACAGCTTGCTGATGTACTGGGCCACCTGCACATCGGTGTAGGCGATGCCGGTGAGCTGGATGCGCACGTCATAGACCCGGGGCCGCACCTCGGCCGGAGCGGTCTTGAGCGCCGCCTGCTTCTGCTCGAACTTGGTCGTGGGCTGCGGCTGGGTCTGGCGGACCAGCGAGCTGAGGCTGAAATCCAGCAGCGAAACCCCGGCCGGCAGGGCGTTGGTGAACTCGGCCAGCAGGTAGCTGCGCGGCACTTTTTCCAGCAGCGATGCGGTCAGCTCCGCCTGGCGGGCCATGCGTTTCTGCTTCTCCTGCATCTCCTGCACCTGCTTGATGCGCTGGGCGGCCTGGGCATACTCGACCTCGGCCTTCGCCTCGCGCTCGGCCAGGGCACTCTTGGTGCGGCCGTTGAGAAACGACATCGTGCCGACGCCGATGACGAAGCCGCAGAAGATCACAGCGCAGACCAGGTTGGTCCGCCGCCGCGCCTTGCGCTCCAGGTAGTCATCCGGCAGGAAACTGAGCTGATTGGGGCTGCTCACGATTTCACCTCCGCGCTGATGTGGGCCGGGCCCATGCTCAGGCCGATCGCCACCGCCCAGCCGGGCTGCGGCTGGCGGCGGTCGATGCCGCTTTCCAGTCCGATGTCACAGGTCTTGCCCATGCGCACCATGGGGTCGCCCACCTGGGCGGCAAGCTGCATCTGCCGTGCGATCTGCTGGCAGAGCATGCGCTGGCGGGCCTCGCCGCCGACGAACAGCAGCCGGTCCACCGGCCGGTTCGGGAATGTCGATTCGTAGTACCGCCGGCACAGGTCCAGTTCGTCGATCAGCCGCTGCAGGGGCTCCTGGCAGGCAGCGGCAACCGTTTCCAACTGGCGCTGCTGCTCGGAGGTCATGCCGGCAGGGAGGGCCTCATCGGCCAGCCCGGGCGAGCGGCGATCCACTGACGGCGCGGATTGAACCGCGGGCGCGTCGCTGTTGCGCTTGCCGGCCGCGCTCATCGCCGCGCCAAGCAGGGCAAATGCGTTCTGGTCATCCTCCTGCACCGATGCGTCAGCCGCCGGGGATGCCTGCGGCGTCGTGGCGATTGCCTCAACGGCGGGCGCTTCAGCGGATGGGGCGGGAGTGGCGAGTTGGGCTGCGCACAGCTTGAGGCGGAGGACTTTGGCATCCTGCACGCCGATATTCATCGCTGCCGCCACGGCCCGGTTGAAATGCTCGCCGCCGATGTTGATCGAGCGGGCAAACAGCACCTGGTCCTCCCGGGCGATCACCGCGCGGGTGGCGTTGCAGCCGATATCCACGAAAAAGTTGGTCTGGTCCTCATCGGTCCGGCGGCGGAAAATGTGGGCGAAGCAGTCGATCAGCGCCTTGGGCTCTACGTTCATGCCCACTACATCCAGCCGGGCCCTGCCGGCGGCGGCGAGGTACTGGTTGATGGCCTCGCGGGCCGCGGCCATGACGATCACCTCGAGCTTCGGATCGTTGTCGGCATAGATCTCACCAGCGCTGATGTGCCGCAGCAGGGCGGCCGAGGGGTCGATCGGCAGCTTGCCGCGCACTTCCCACGGCAGCGCCTTTTTCAGGGCCTCTTCATCCATCTTGGGCAGGCGCAGATGCTGGATGTACATCTGGGCCGAAGGCAGCGAGAGGATCGCCTGACGGCCGTGGAAGCGCCCCTGGGCCAGCAGGTCGCGCACGGTATCGACGAAGAACTCGAGGCGGGCGCGGGCATCGTTGCGAATGTGACTGGGCACGTCGGCACTGGCGGCGGCCACCAGGCGGTGCTCGCCCCCTTCCACGCGCACCTGCGCCAGCCGCAGGCTGTCGGTCCCGAAGTCCACCCCGATGGGGTTGGCCTTGGGCGCGAACCAGTTGTTGACGAAACTGAGCATTTGCCTCTCCTCGCGGCCGGGCCGTCCACAGGACCTACGATACGAATCAGTCCCGCGGCAAACCGGGCAAGCCGTAGCGGCCGAAGCGTCGGTGGACGCTGGGGCAACTCGGGTTTCTCCTTAATGGGTATCGTCGGTGCGGGGTGGGGCATTTAGGTAAGAAGTGGGCGCAACGCGCCTGATGCCGTCGAAATTATCAGCCATTTGCTCACCCAACACCGGCAATCGCTACAGGCGGAAAAGCCGATACAACCCCACCGGCTACCGGCAGGCCATGGGCGTGCTAGGATGCATTCATGCGCGATGCCGACGAGACACCGGCCGGGCCGGCACTGCTGGATGTGCGCCCGGAGCGGGATTTTCTCATCGCCCACGAGCCGGGGGCGGCGAACGTGCCGCTGGAACTGCTGCGGCAACGCCTGTATGAACTGCCGCCGCCGGGGGCGGGCCTGCTGGTGATGGATGCTGATCCGGTGCGCGTGCGATCCGCGGCGGCGTTCCTGCGGCAGAGGCGCTATGCGGTGGCCGAGCGACTGATCGACCTGACCCGCGCCACCGAAGCCGGCCCGCCGCGCGTGCAACTCTGGCGACCGAGTCCTTTCCTGATCGAGGCGATTCAGCACATCGAGATGGTGGAAGGGCAGCCGCTTCAGGCGTGGGGCAGGCACCGCCAGGCGGTGGACCTTGCCTGCGGCAGCGGGCGCGAGGCGGTGTGGCTCGCCCGGCACGGGGGTGGATTATGCGTGGATGCGATTGATTGGCTGCCGGATGCCCTGGAAATGGCAGCAGCCCTGGCCGGGCGATGTGGGGTGGCCGATCGCGTCCGCACCCTGCAGCGCAACCTGGAAGCCGGTCCCGCTCTGGCCATGAGTTATTATGACCTTGCGATGGTCTTCCGGTATCTGCATCGTCCGCTGCTGCCAGCACTGCGCGATGGCATCCGGCCGGGTGGATACATCATTTATGAGACATTCCACGCCCGTACTGCGGAAGCGGGCTGCAAGCCGCGCTCGCCGGAGCACCTGCTGAGCGATGGTGAACTGCCGCGCGCCTTTGCGGGCTTCGAGATACTGATTGCCCGCGATGCCATCCAGCGTGACGGCCGCTGGTTCTCTCAGCTTCTTGCCCGCCGCCCGCAGGGGTGAGTGGGCAGGTATGGCCCGCAGGGTGGGCCTTCACACTATCTCAATTAGTGTGATTTTTTTTTGCCTGCGAGGTGGACAAGTCGGCGGACCTGTGTTATAGTTATGTTAGGATATCCCGCAGCCCGGTTGCTTCATGTGGTGCCGGGTTGTGCATTTTCAGTTTCCCCCTCGGCTGGTTCATGGCCTGGAGAGTCACTTGCCTGGTACGGATTGCCCGCTTGGCGGGAATGGATTTCTTCCGTAAAAGCCTTACCTGACTAGATTTATGTGAAGTATCCTGCAATATCACACGGATTTTTGCAGAGCGTGACCGCTGGTGGAATCAACTCCGGCGGGCGAGCAGGTTGACCAGCGCTTTGTCGTAGGGGGTGCCGATGTCGATCGCGTGATATTCGACATCGGCATCGTTACACGCCCGGCGGACCTGGGTGAAGTAGTCCTGCACCTGCTGCTGGTAGGTTTCGCGCAGATCGGCCGGGTCAATCTGAAGTTTTTCGCCGGTCTCCAGGTCCTGGAGCGTGATCTGCCGTTCGTAAGGCAAATCAATCTCGGCCTGGTCGAGCAGATGCAGGATCATGCACTGGTGCTTGCGATAGCGCAGGTGCTGGAGTGCCTTGAGCAGTTCATCCGGTTCAAGCCACAGATCGGAGATGAGGATCACCAGGCTGCGCCGCGGCAGGCGCTCGGCCAGGCCGTGCAGGTGAGCGGCGAGGGTTGTGTTCTTGCCCGGCTGGAGCTGTTCCAGCGCCTTGAAAAGCCGGTCGATATGGGCCGGCGATGATCCCGGCGGCAGCTCCACTTTCACCGAATCATCGATCGCCACCAGCCCGGCCAGGTCCTGCTGCATCGCCAGCAGGTACGCCAGGCATGCCGCCAGGTGCCGGCCATAGTCGATCTTGGGCGTGGCTGTCCGCCCGGCGCTGGCTGCGGCATCGGTGGTGGGAAAGCGCATGCTGGCGCTGGTGTCCAGCACGAGGGTGGCGCGGAGATTGGTCTCCTGCTCGTAAAGCTTGATGTAGTAACGATCCGAGCGGGCATAGGCCCGCCAGTCCAGATGGCGCAGCTCATCACCAGGGACATATTCACGATGCTCAGAGAACTCGACACTGAATCCTCGATGCGGCGACTTGTGCTGCCCGGTGATGATCCCCTCCACCACCTGGCGGGCGGTCAACTGCAGGCGCGACACCTTGGCGGCATCGGTGGGGGGAAAGAACTTGTACTTGTGGATCGCCATAGGGGGGCTTTACGCCTTGGGAGGGCATTGCTGAAGAAGACATCCCTTTCAGCATTGATCATTCAGCCTTCAGGATTCTTCCTCCGTCTTCTGCAGCATCTCGATCATCATCCCACCATACTCCCGCTCATCGACCTTGTTGAGTTTCGGCAGGTCCAGCCTGTCGCGGGCATCGTGGCGGAAGATGACCAGTGCGCCGGGCTGGAGATGCAGGTGGGTCAGGTGGAAGGCAAGCTGGATCAGCTCATCCGGGCGATCGACGACAAAGCGGTAGGGCGGATCGAGGAAGACCAGGTCAGCGCCGATGCGCCCGGCGGTGCCTGGGCGGGTGGTTGTCCGCTCGAACCATTTGAAGATGTCGCCGGGGATGATGCGGGTGCGATCCTGCACGCGCAGTGCGGTGATATTCTGGGACAGGCGGGCCAGTGTCGAGCGGTCGGCCTCGAAGAAGGTGCAGTAGCTGGCCCCGCGCGACAGGCACTCAAGCCCCATCGAGCCGGTGCCCGCGAAGCAGTCGTACACCACCGCCCCCTCCAGGCGTGGAGAGAGGATATCGAACAGGCTTTGCTTGACCCGATCCGTCACGGGCCGGGTCTGATCTCCTTCCGGTGGAATCAGCTTCCGTCCGCCAAACTCGCCGCCAATGATGCGCATGGCTGCAAACGTAATGGCGGGGGGCAAAGACGTAAAGCGGCTGCCGGCAGGTCAGGCGGCGGATGGCGGGTGGCCAGGGGGGCGCAGTGGGAGGTGAATGGTGAAGGTGGTCCCCCGATCCGGTTCAGAATCGACCTCGATCGTGCCGCCGTGATCGCGGATGATGCCGTAGCTGATGCTCAGGCCAAGGCCCATGCCCTCGCCCTGCGGCTTGGTGGTGAAGAAGGGATCGAAGATGCGTTGACGGATCTCGGGCGGGATGCCGGCGCCCTGGTCGGTGACCTGGATCTGCACCTGGCTGTCGTGGGCTTCACTGCGGATGCTGACGATGCCATTCTCATGCGAGGCGTCGATGGCATTGGTCAGCAGGTTGAGGATGACCTGGTTGATCTTCGCGGGGAAACAGGTGACCGGCGGCAGGGGATGCAGGTCGGTGCGGATCTCCACCCGCCGCTTGCGGCCCTGGCCGCGGACGATGTTGAGCGTCGATTCAATGCCGGCGTTGAGGTCCGCCTCCATGTATTCGCTTTCATCCAGGCGGGCAAAATCCCGCAAATCCCTGACGATCTGCTGGATGCGCCGCAGTCCCTCACGCGAGCGGGCCACCAGCTCGCGGTAGTTGTCCAGCGTATAGGCCAGGTCGATTGTCTCGGCGCGCTGGCGCAGTTGTGCGGCCAGCTCGGGCGCGTGGCGGGCGAGCACCGCATCACCGCTGCGGTACTGCTCGAGCAACTCCACCAGCGCCCCGATGTCGCGCTGAAGCACCGCGACGTTGTTGCTGACGAACGCCAGCGGGTTGTTGATTTCATGGGCCACGCCGGCAACAAGCTGGCCGAGACTGGCGAGCTTTTCCGACTGGACCAGTGTGTTTTGCGCCTTTTTCAGGGCCTCATAGGCCGCGCGCTCGGAACGGGCGGTTTCCTGGAGCTGGATGTTTTTGCGCTGGATCAGATCGCGGGCGCGCCAGCGCTCGGAATCGAGGCGGTGAATCAGCACCGCGCTCCACCAGATCAGCACATTGAAGACGATCACCACCAGCAGCACGAAGGCAGTCAGGCCGAAGTCGCCGCTGAACAGGTCCATCCGCAGCCCCTGCACGTAGAGCCACCCCAGTGCGATGGGAAACAGGAACGCGGCCGGCATAAGCTGGCGGGCCAGCGTGCCCCCGGCGGTGGAACTGACCAGCACCGCCACCGGCTGGCGCATCGGCCGTGCCAGCAGGATCCCCGCGCACAGCAGGGCGAGGGTGACCGATGTGTTCAGCGCCATCGGGATGAAAGGACCGAACTGGTACAGCTCGGGAGCATCGTAGGTATAGCCCACGATCGACAGCAGGGTGAGGGCAGCAGCCAGCAGGATGAGCGGCTGCGGCAGCCAGTAGCGTCCGAAAATATGCACATCCAGCAGCAGCAGCCCCATGCCCAGCAGGGCGAATGCCGCCGTTGTGTTGGGCGCCATCGTGTTAGTGCGCGTGGGGAACAGGAGGCGGTCCACCGGGAAGTCGATCAGCGGATGAAAGTCGGCCAGCTTCCCGCCGGCGATCAGCAGCAGGATCAGCGCCAGCCCCAGCCCGATCCCCCGGCGCAGCGGCGGTGTCGGCCGGGGCAGCACTGCCCAGGTCGATCCGGCCGCCAGTGCGAAGCAGCACGCCGTCATCGGGTTCATGGCGATGTGATTGGCGTGCATGAGGTCGCGCAGGGGGCGCACATCCAGCACCCATCCGGCCAGCACCAGCACCACCACCAGCGCCACCGCGATCAGGCAGATTCGCGCCAGGACAACCGCACGGCGAACGAAGCTGGGATCAGCATACGTGAGCATCGCATCGCGCTCCGAACCGGCAGCCCACACCTCCCGTTCCGCGCCCATCGGCAGACTGGGCCACGGCCTTGTAAGGAGCGGGCCGGATCGTCACGAAGGAGCGAACCGGTGCAAAGCCAGGCCATGACCTGCTGGTGTGACACCGGCGGCTCGCCTGCCCCTTCGGCCAGGCACTCACGGGTGAGGTGCTCGCGCCATCTCAGAAGCCGGCCTGGTTTCTTCGCGGTTCACTCCATCGCGCATTCACAGGAACGCTCCCACTCAGATCGCGGCCGCCGGGTCGGGCGCTTCGGCCACGCCGGCTGTCGGCCGGGCCGCTCCATCCGATGTCCCGCCGGCGCCGGTCATGGTTTCGGCCGGCAGGGTGATGGTGAAGGTCGAGCCTTTGCCCGGTTCGCTCTGCACCTCCACCCGTCCATCATGCATCTCGACGAACGCCTTCACCACGGTGAGGCCCAGCCCCAATCCCTTGCGCCCGAACTCAAACTGCCCGGATGTGTGCCGCGAGACATCGAAACCGGTGAAGAACGGCTCGAACAGCCGCTCCTGGTGCTTGCGGTCGATCCCCACGCCGGTGTCGGCCACGATCAGGCGGATCGTGCCATTGCCCGGCTGTTCGGCCGACAGCGAGATCATCCCGCCATCCGGCGTGAACTTGATGGCGTTGAGCAGCAGGTGATTGAGTGCATCGCGGATCTTGTCGGCGTCCAGCGACCAGGTGCCCAGGGCCGGCGGGATGCAGGTCTTGAGCTGCTGATGGCGCAACTCGGCAAACGCGCGCACATCCTCGACTACCTCATCCAGCAGGGCGTTGAGATCGACCGGGGCGCGCTCCAGCAACTGCTCGAAGCGCTCGGCCGAGAGCATCGTCAGCAACTGCTTGACCAGGTGCTGCATGCGCTCGCCGGCCCCCTGGATGCGGGTCAGCACCTCCCGCACCTGCTCGGGCACATCCGGCATCCGGCAGGCGAGGGCGGTCAGGCCCGAGAGGATCGTCAGCGGTGTGCGCAGTTCATGGCTGGCCACCTGGATGAAGGCGCTTTTCAGCTCGGCATTCTGTCGCAGTTCTTCATTGAGCTTCTGCAATTCCTCGTTCTTCTGCTGGAGGGCTTTCAGCAACTGCTTGCGCTGGACAATCAGGTCGTAGCGCTCGCATGCCTCGCGGATAATCGCCTGAAGCTCATCGGGATCCCACGGCTTGGTGATATAGCGGTAGACGCTGCCGGTGTTGATGGCATCGATCACCGCGCGGATGTCGGCATACCCGGTGAACAGCAGCCGGATGGCATCAGGATGCTCGCCGCGGATTTTCCCCAGCAGCTCCACGCCGCTCATGTTCGGCATGCGCTGATCGCTCATGACGATATGCACTTCTTCCTGCTCCATGAGGCGCAGAGCCTCATCGGCCGTGGTGGCGCCCAGCACCCGGTAGTCCAGGCGGAGCAGGTCCTTGACGCTCCGTACCACATCAGGCTCATCGTCAACGACCAGGATGGTGTGTTTCATCGGGTGTTCCGGTTCAGTGGACAGTTGGTTGTGAGTGGTAGCGGGCAGCGCGGCGCTGTGTCCGCCGCATCCGGCCAACTGCCAACGCTGTGCCTACCCTTTCTCCGCCTGGCGCCGGGCCAGGTCTTCGCGCAGATAGCGCTTGAATGTCGGCAGGGCGGCGGCCTCCCAGGCGGCCTCGATCGCCTGGGCCACCCGCTGGTTGTCTTCCATCAGCTTCTGGAGCAGCGCCTGCTCACCGGAACCGGGCGGGACCGCCAGGTGCCGGTCATGGGTGTCGGCCCGGAAGAGGATGCCCCGGCCATCCGGCGCGCGGTCAATGCTGAGTTTCATGTGAGGATAGAAACGGTTGCCCAGGCGCAGGCTCAGGCGGGGTGTCTGGCCCACCATGGTGCGCTCGAACACCGGCCACGGATCCTCGCCGGAGAGGCGCACCTGATCGAGGCGCTGCTGAACCGCCCGCGGCGGTGGCCCATCGTAGGCGTGGGCCAGATACAGCTCGATCGCCCGCCAGAGCTGAACAGAATCGGGAAGAGGATGGGGCATGGCAAAATCCCGGCGAAACCAGACTCGGCGCTGACCGGGCGCCTGTTTGTGCCTAACATACCACAGAGGTGCGTTGGTCGGGGATGGCCCTTATGGATGATGGCAAGGACATTCTGGTGGTCGAGGACGACCCGGAAATCAACGAGCTGGTCGGAGCCTACGTGCAACTGGCCGGCTTCGATTACCGGGCTGCCCACGATGGTGCATCGGCCCTGCAGCGCGTCAGCGAGCGGCGGCCATCTCTGATTGTCATGGACCTGATGCTGCCCGATGCCGATGGGCTGGAGATCTGCCGGCAGATCAAGTCCGACCCCCAGACCCGGGCGATCCCGGTGCTGGTGCTGACCGCACTCGACCGTGAGGAGCAGCGCGCCCGCGGCCGCGCCTGTGGCATCGCCGGCTACATGACCAAGCCTTTCGACCCGGACGACCTCATCGATACGATCAAGCGCACGGCCGTCAACGGGCGCCATTAACACCGTGCCAGCCCTCGATGCTCCAGCGGCCGCCGTGGCAACAGATAGTGAAGAACTGGCCGTCCATGTACATGTCTCCATGTGCATGCCTGCGGCATCCCCGTGCCTGTGACTTTCAGCGCCTTACCGGAGTGGGCTCGCCGCAGATGTATGCGCGGGTGCGCCACCACACGGCGTGATTCTAATGGCCATCGGCACACCCACGCCGCTTCGGAGTGAGCCATCATTCGTGCGCTGACTGCTGGGATGAGCCAGCCGCCCGCGCTGCGGCCTGCCAGTCATCGCGCAGCCAGAAGGCATCCTCCCGACCGCGGTAGTACGTGGCGAGGACGGTGTCCATCACCTGGCTGGTGCGCCAGGCGGTGTGGCCGGTACTGGGCGCGGGGGGACCGCCCTGGAGGTGCGTGATGATCTGGCGGATCAGCGGGAGTTGGACGTGCCGGGGGGCGGGGCAGTCGAACGTGTCTGTGCTGTCGCCGCGGCGAAGGGTCACCCGGCCATGGGCGAAGCACGGCCAGTGGAGCGTGCCGGTGGTGCCGGCCAGCTCAATCTCATCAACGGCCTGATCGGCGGCGAAGTTCCAGCTTGCCATGCCGGGAACACCCGCGGCCGGCGCCTGGCTGCCGGCAGGACCGGCAGCCGTAAAGATCATGGCAACGGCATCTTCAACGGCATATGTGCCCGCGCGATTGGCGGCGTGGCCACAGACATGGATCAGCGGCCCGAGGAGGAAATCGAGGGCATCGAGCAGGTGGCTGGCCAGATCCAGAAACAGCCCGCCGCCGGATTGCTCGGGGTCGATGCGCCAACCAATCTGCTCGGCTGTCTGGCGATGAAAGGGCGCGGCATAGCGGTAGCTGATGCCGGTGAGGGTGCCGATCGCCCCCTCGGCCAGCAGGTCACGGACCTTCAGGAACGCGGGCAGCGCCCGCCGATAGTAGGCGACAAACAGCGGCACCCCGGTGGCGTCAAAGGCCTCAACCATGCGCTGGCACTCGGCGGCGTTGCGGGCCATCGGCTTCTCGACATAGCACGGCTTACCGGCGGCCGCGACCTGCAGCGCCAGGTCACAGTGCGAGCCCGGTGGTGTGGCGATGTAGACCGCATCCACCTCCGGGTCCGCGATCAGCTTGCCGGCATCATCGTACCAGCGCGGCACATCGTGCCGCCGGGCATAGTCCGCCGCCTTGGCAGCATCCCGCCGCATGACCGCAACCAGCGCCGAGCCGGGCGCCTGCTGAAAGGCCGGGCTACTTTTGACTTCAGTCACATTCCCACACCCGATGATGCCCCAGCGAATCGTCTTCATGCCCATCTGCTCCTGTTTGCTGCCACCGCTGCACATCGTACCGCCTTGGCGCGCTGTCCACGAATGGACACGCCGTTTGCGCTGCTTGCGGCGGAGCTTTCCCCGCGGCGGGGCCGGCGGTACGCTATATTGAACCGCACTGGACCGGAAGCAGGGCTGTCGGTGATTGTGATTGCTGATTCGACAGACCTGAAGCCGGCGGCGCGCATGGCTGGGCATGACCTGCCGTCGCTTGCGGCTTTCACGTGGATCGTTTCAGGGCAGCCAATCAACCAGGAGGCGAAATCGTGGCGGATCAGATCAGGCTGGCGATCGTGGGATGTGGGGGGATGTCGCATACGCATGGCGAGTGGCTCAAGGATGTGCCCGAAGCGCAGGTGGTAGCGCTGTGCGACCCCAACAAAGAGAACATGAACAATCTCTGGCGGGCGAAGTTCGATGCCCGTGACGACATCCGCCGTTATGATTCGTTCGACAAGCTGTTGAAAAACCCGCCGAAGAAGCTGGATGCGGTGATCATCATCACCCCGCACGCGCTCCACTACCCGCAGGCAATGGCGGCGCTCGATCATGGGTATCACGTGCTGGTGGAGAAGCCGATGGTCACCAGCTCCGCCCACGCCCGGAAGCTGGCCGACAAAGTGAGGAAGACCGGGCTGCTCCTCCAGGTCAGCTTCCAGGCCAGCTACTCATGCGAATTTGCCTACATCCGCAACGTGCTTCAGTCGGATGGCCTGGGCGAATTGCAGACCGTCACCGCCTGGAGCCACCAGGGATGGCGGCCCAAGGGGCCGAAGCACACCTGGCGGTGGCGGCATGATCCCAAGATGTCCGGCGGCGGCCAGATGTACGATACCGGCGCCCACCTGTTCAACGCCCTGACCTGGTGCCTCGATCGCCCGGTCGAGGAAGTCTTCTGCTGGATCGACAACAAGGGCATGCCGGTGGACATCAACGCCGTGATGACCATCCGCTGGCAGGGCGGGATCCTGGGCAGCGTGACCATCTCCGGCAACAACCCCGGCTGGGATGAGGGGGTGATCATCGCCGGCGACAAGGGCCGAATTCACACCGGCATCCATGGCGGGCGCCTCGAACACTACGATGGCCGCAACAAGATCAAGTACCCCCACGTCCGCTATCCGCATTACTCGCCGGACAAGGCGTTCGTCTATGCCCTGCTCGGCCGCGAAGAGCCATTGTGCCCCGTGCGCTACGGCATCCTGCACTCCTGGCTCATGGATGCCCTGTACAAGAGCGCCAAGACCAAGGCTCCGGTCAAGCTCACCAAGCCGCCGCTTCCCGCTGAAACCCGCCGGCCAGCCCGCGCTGCCAGCACCGCGCTGCAGGACATGACCGCGGCGGAGAACATCGTCAGCCCCTGCTGAGCCGTGCGGACAGCAGCGGGGGGATACCCACGTGCCAGCCCAGCGCGGAGGGGAACTTATCGGCGGCCCGGGCGTCTATGAGCCTGGGAGCCACTGATGAAGCAAATCGCCTTTTTCACATGCCTGCTGCTGAGCGCCACGCTTCACGCGAGGGTCATGATATACAGCCTGCTCGACCTGGCCGGGCAGAGCGACACGGTGATCGCGGGGCAGGTGATGCAGGTGGACAAGGCCAGCGCTGTTGTCGAGGTGGACACGGTGCTGCTGGGGGCACCGCCACGGCCGCGCGTGACCGTCTCACCCATCACACAGCAGCACTGCCTCGGCGAAACGGTGCATTTCGTGGCCGGAGAACGCATCCTCCTGTGGGCGCGGGCCGCGCACGATGGATCGCTTGTAGCCAGCGGCCATGGCCAGGGGAAGCAGACCCTCGATCCGGCCAGGGCCGATCAGCAGATCGCCGCGGCCCGGCGGCTGATCGAGGTAGCCGCGCTCAAGCAGGATCACGCCCGCCACAGGGCCATGCTGGCCGAAGCTGACAGCGACAACCCGTGGCTGCGCCGCGAATCGCACCGGTACATCGCCAGCAAGATTGCTTCCAGCGAACAGCGGCAGGATTACCGCGATGCGCTGGTGGCGCTGCTGGATGATGCCGATGCCGATGTGCAGCGGGCCGCGCTGGCGGGATTGCAGTTTGTTTCCGCCGAAGCGGCCGTGCCGCGGATGGTGGAGCTGACACGCAGCGCTGATCTGTCGGTGGTTCAGCAGGCGAGCCTGGCCCTGGCCCGCTATGACTTGCCGGAGACGGTGGCGGCGCTGGTTGCCCTGACCCAGCACACCAGTGCGGATATCCGTGCCCGTGCCATGATCGATCTGGGTAACAGTCGGCGTCTCGAAGCGCGGGCCGCGCTGGAGCGGCGGCTGTACGGCGATGTCCGGGACCGCCAGATGGCGCCTCGGGCGCTGGTGGGCCAGCTTCGCGCTGGCACAGCCGATGCCCTGATCCCACGGCTGGAGGCGCTGCTCCAGGATCCCGACCCGGCGGTGCGCGCTTCGGCGGCCTATGCCCTGGGCGAAACCCGCAACCCCGCTCCCGTGCCGGCCCTGCTGGCGGTGATCGAGCCGGCCCGTACAGATCCGGCCCTTGCGGATGCGGCGTTTCTGCGCGAGATCCTCTCATCGCTCTACCGTCACTACAGCCGCAATCGCCCCGGCGCCCGGGCGGCGATCGAGCAGCAGGCCGACACCCTCATCACCATCATGAAAGAGGGCAGCGCGAACGATTCGTTCGGCCCCGCCTTTCATGCCGTTGGCATTCTTTCGTTGATGCCCACCCGTCAGGCCGCCGATGCCTTGCGCTGGGCCCGGACAAACCATCCCAACGCTGAGATCCGCGGCTACGCCGACCGCTCTCTTGCCCAGCGCAACGGCCAGCACCCCGACTGATGGCGGGCTGTGAAAAGCCTTGCCCAGGTGCCAATCGGGTCCATGGGGGCAGGACCCGGCCAATCCCGCGCTACAGGGCAGCCTCAAAGGGGGCGTGTTGCCGATTACCGATCCAGCCGGGGGGGGAACCCGCGGGATATTGCTCCCGCTGGCGGGTTGAATCGGGTACACTGGAAGATCATGGGCAAAGCACACGTTGACCCCGCCGAGCTGCGCCGATTCGCGCAGGATCTGAACCGCTTCAACAATGAGCTGCAGAGCCTGCTGTCGGGCCTTAATGCCCGCATGCGGGGCCTGGAGCAGAGCTGGCGGGATAATGAGCAGAAAAAGTTTTCCGAGGCATTCCAGCAGACGGTCAAGGCCCTCAGCGGTTTCATGGAGGCCTCGCAGGAGCATGTGGCCGTCCTGAACAAGAAGGCCGCGCTGGTGGAGGAGTATCTCAAGCAGCGCTAGTTAAGGAATCTTGCCGATCGTCTGTGGCCGATCCCTGGCGCGGGTGCAACCGGCCACAGGCAACCGGCAGCGGGCAACTGATATGGCTGAGCAGGCGCGCGTCGGCTCGATCGACGCACTGAAAAACTTCAAGCGGGCGATCTGGAAGTTCCAGGAGCAGGCCAACGTGGCCCTGGGCGAAGCCGAGAGCGAGATCGTGCGCACGATCAACTGGCTGGAGAATGAAGCGCGCTCCCACTGGGCTTCGGAGTTGCGCAAGCGCCAGGAGGCGGTCAGCCGGGCCAAGGAGGCGCTGCGGATGAAGCAGGTGTTTACCGGCCCGGCCGGCTCAAAGCAGTCGGTGGTGGATGAGATGAAGGCCCTGCAAATCGCCCAGCGCCGGCTGGAGATCGCTGAGCAGAAGGTGCTGGCGGTGCGCAAGTACACCCTTCAGCTTCAGAAGGAAGCCATGATGTACAAGGGGCAGGTGCAGCGCTTCGCCACCGCGGTCAGCCAGGGCTTGCCGCAGGCCGCACATGAGCTGGAGGCGATTATCATCAAGCTGGAAGAGTATGCCGCCGGCGGGTTTGGCGGTGCGCCGACCGAGGTCACCAGCCAGGCGGAAGGTTCGATGCGCCGGGCGGTGGAGGAGCGCCCCGAAGCGCAGCCTGAGGCAAGCAAGCAGGAAGCGCCTGAACCGCCGCAGGAATCCGATGCGCCTGAGCAGCGCCCATCGGACTAGGATGCGAGCCATACGGCACAGTTGTTCAAGCGGCACGGGTTTCGATCCGGGTGTTCGGTTTGCTCGAAACCTGCTCGCCTGCTCCAATCCACCCTGCACGGGCTGAAAAACCGTGCCGCGCGGAAAGCCGGCACAGGAGGCAATGCGATGGGTTTGTTTGAAGGCCGCGGCAACCTGACCAAGGGGATGAGCGAGCTGCAGGTGCGCTGGCAGGAGACGCGGGCCGAGTGGCAGGATGCCATCGCCCAGCAGTTCGAGGAAAAGTACATCAACTCGATCGAGCGCGACTTGCGCAGCACCCTGGCCGCGATGGACCAGATGGGCGCCCTGCTGTCGCGTGCCCGCAGCGAGTGCAGCGAGGATCGGGAGTAAGTTTTGATCGGCGATCTACGATGGGCGATGGGGTAAGAGAACCCTCTCTCCCCGCCGCACATCGTAATTCCTTACCATAACGCTCATGCAGCAAGAGATGGACACCAGCGAGACCAATGGGCAGGAGGTGGCGACGCCCCGGGATCTTCAGCGGGCGGCGCTGCGGTCGCTGATCGACCTGGCCGGCCGCTGCGCCGATGAGGAGCAGGCGATCGAGCAGGCGTATGAACAGGCCCGGTCCCGGGCGCAGAGCGACCTGACCGCCGCCCGCATGGCGCTGCAGCAGCAGGTGCAGCAGCAGCAGCGGGCGGTGCAGGAGAAGTACGAGCATCGCACCGGCGAGATTACCGCCCGCTTCGAATCCGAAACCCGCGAGCAGCAGGAAGCCCTCGACCGTTCGCGCGGCCGGGCCGACCTGGAACTGCGCAGCGCTGAGCAGGACATCAAGAAGCAGTATGACCAGCAGGCGTGGCTGGCCGAGAGTGTCTACGAGGCCACGGTTGCCCAGTCGCGCGAGGATGAGAAGAACGCCGCCAAGCAGCATGCCGAGCGCCTCGAGCAGCTTGGCCAGATGGAGGCGCAGACCGCACAGTTGCTGGTCAAGTATGGGGCTACCGGCATCGTTGAGCCGGATCCGGCCATTCCGCCGGTTGTCAAGGATGCCGAAGCCAAGTGGGGGCAGTTCCTGGCGGAGGCCGAATCGCAGCTTCGGCGGCTCCAGACCCTGCCGGCGCCACGCCTGTTCGTGGGTGTGATGCCACTGGTGGTGGGGGTGCTGGTGGTGGGGCTGCCGGTGGCGGCGACTTACCTGATCCAGGGGGGCGGCACGCCTGATGTGCGCACGCTGGGGATTGTCGGCGGGGTGGCGTTGGGGGTGCTGATCGTTGGTGGCATCGCGATGCGGCTGGTGGCCCGCAGGCAGATTCGCGCCACCCACGGCCCGCTGCGGCGGGCCATTGGCATGGCGCGCGAGGCCGCGCGGGCCCACCTGGAGGAGCAGGCCGAGGAGCGTGCCGCCCGCGTGGCCCGCGCCAAGCGCAAGATGGAGGCGGAACTGGCGGCCCTCAAGCAGCGCTTTGCGCCTCTGCGTGCCAATGCCCGTACGAACCATGCCGCCGCCGTGCGCAGCGCCCAGGAGGCGTTCGACCTGTCCACCCGGCATTTCATCGAACGGCGCGACAAGGCCATGGCGGAAGTGGAACAGTGGCGCAGCGAGGCCCTGGAGCAGATCGAGCAGCGCCGGGTGCGCAAGCTGGAGGAGATGCAGCAGCGCCACGATCAGGCGATCGCCGCCGCCGAGCAGGAATATGCCGCGGCCCGGGCTGCACTGAAGCAGAAATGGGAGGCGGGCCTGGCCGAGATCCAGGATCCCATCGCCCGCACCGGCACCGCCGACGGCCGCACCATCCTGGACTGGAGCCGGACCGACTGGCGGCAGTGGACCCCGCCGCAGCGCTTTGCCACCGCGGTGCGCTTCGGCGAACTGAAGGTCGACCTGCGGCAGATCACCGATCACGTTCCGCAGCGTCTTGACCTGCCCGAGGCGTTCTCGCTGCCGGCTTCGCTCGCGTTCCCGCGGCATTCGTCCCTCCTGATCCACGCCGACCGTGCCGGCCGCGAGGAGGGGCTCAACACCCTGAGAATGGTGATGGCGCGCCTGCTGACAACCCTGCCAGCGGGGCGCGTGCGCTTCACGATCATTGACCCGGTGGGGCTGGGGCAGAACTTCGCCGGCTTCATGCACCTGGCCGATCACGATGAAGCGCTGGTGGGATCGCGCATCTGGACCGAATCGGAGCATATCGAGCAGCGCCTCAGTGACCTGACCGAGCACATGGAGACGGTCATCCAGAAGTACCTGCGCAATGAGTTCG
>CAYNMV010000046.1:0-4081 GCA_964398315.1 uncultured Tepidisphaeraceae bacterium
GCAAGCGCCCTCCGCGCGCACTTGCAAATCCGTGCCACGAGATGATGCGGAAGTACTTGTGATCCCGCTGGGCGATGGCCCGCCACCAGGCGTAGAAGGAGGGCTCGCTCAGATCGCGCGGCACAGAACGCGCGAACGCTCTGGCCGCTGCCGGCCTGTTCGGTCAGCGTCTTGCGCCAGAGGTCTCTCTATGCGGATCACGATGCGGGCCTTTGCCCGTCGGGGAGGTGTGGTTCGTCATGCCGGCATGTTGACGACCCGCCCGGAAACTTTTGAAGCTGCACTTCGCCGCATGCTTGCCGATTTGCGGGCAATGGCTCCCCGCCTCATCGGGCGCCCCCCCAAAAAAAGACTCTCCACCGCCGGGAGCGGTGGAGAGTCAGAAGGTTTGGTGTGAGGGTGGATGCCTACCGAATCGGATCCGGCTTCTGCAGGGCGGCCACCTGGTCCTCGCGCAGGATCACGTTGTTGTATTGCAGGAGCGTTCCCTTGGCCCGCTCCAGGCGGGCAATGGCGGTGTTGTAGTTGGCGATGGCCTGGTTCTCGGCCTGGGCGGCCTGGGCCAGCTCGGCCTGCAACTGCAACTCGAGGTTCACGAACTCGGGCGTCAGGGGTTCGCCGGCCTCGCGGCGGACGATGGTCAGGTCCAGCGCCTCACGGGCGGCGAGCCGCGCCTGCTTGGTGGCGACCATCTCATCCCAACTGGTCTGCACCTCGCGCTGGGCGGTTTTCACATCCAGCGCCACCTGGTCGATCAGGGCCTGGTACTGGTCGATCGCCTGCTGCCGCTGGAGGCGGCTGCGGGTATAGAGCGACCGTGCGGCACGGTTGCCCAGCGGGATCTCAAATTGCAGGGCAACGCCATAGTTGAACTGATCCGCATCCCACTGGTCGCCAAATGCGCCGCCCACATCGCCATCAATCCCCTGCAATGATGCCGAGCCCACCAGGTTCAGCGCGGGCAGGAGATTGTTGCGATAAAAGCGCTCGGCAACCGCGGCCGAATCGATGCGAAGCTGCTGCTGGCCCAGTTCCAGGCGGTTCTCCAGGGCGGTGGAGACGGCTTCCTGGTAGTCAAACTGGAACGGCACGGTGACCGCATCCGTACGGGGCACGATTACCACCGCACTGGAGACCGGCAGGTTCGGATCGCCCACCAGCCGCTTGATCTGGTCGGACAGGTCGCGTACCCGCGCCTTGGCCCGCACCAGCACCGCCCGGCGCTGCTCAACCGATGACACGGTCTGCGACACCTGCACGCGCGAGGCATCCTGGCGGATGCGGGCGGAGACGATATTCGCGGTGGCCTCGGTTTCGCGGAGTAACTGCTCCAGCACCTGCACATCCCGCTGGGCCTGCACAAGCTGCCAGTAGGCCCGCTCCAGCTCGAAAATGACCTCCTCAACGCGATTGCGCAGCTCCAGGAGGCTGATGCGCTGGTTGTTCCGCTCCACCTCGATGCGGGCGCGGTTGATCTCGTTGCCAAAGCCGCGCAGCAGGGGCTGGGTCAATTCGAAGACCAGGTCGGTGGTGTAGTAGGGGTTGTCGCCGGTGAACGGATCATCATCGGTTTTGACCCGGCCGACCTCGTAGCGCAGCTCGGCTCGCCCGCCGCTGAACAGGTTCTGGCGCACACCGCTGGCCGCCTCGTACTGATCGGCTTCGGTGCCAAAGGGCGCCCCGCCATCGGTGTTGAAGCGGTCAATGCGCTGGAAGCCGGCCCGGGCGAAGAAGACCGGATCGAACTGCGCCTCGGCCTCGATCACGCTCGTTTCGGCGATGGCAGGCTGGTAGCCAGCCACGCGGATGTCCTTGCTGTTCATCACCGCGCGGGCCACCAGTTCCTGGAGCGACAGTGGCAATTCCCCCTCGATCAGCCCGGATGGGCCGGTGGTGGGGGGCGGATACTGCTTCTGTGCCCGCACATCCGGCGGCAGGTCGGCATCCAGATAAGGACTTTGGATTTCCTCGCCCGGCAGGGGATTCATCGGCCGGGAACGCACCTCGCCAGCGCTGGTGCGCTCATCGAGCTGCAACGCCAGGGCGTCAAACTGGGGAGGCGGGGCGGTCTGGCAGCCGGCCAACAAGGCAATTGCACAAGCCCCCGCGGCCCGCGCGAGCACTTTCTCGACATTCACACGTATACTCATGAGTGGTGTAACTCCGTCCTTGGACCCCATCGCCGGCGGCATTATAGGAACCGCGGGAGTCAGTGCAAAACTGCCGGCGGCCGTTCGATCGTTTCAAACAACGCTGCCGGGCCGCACCGGCCGCGACGCCCCTGGGGGCGCCCGATTTACCAAGTTATCGACCACCCGGCGCGGTTTCCGCCACTTGGCGAGCGGTTTATCCCTCTGTTACGATCAGGGCAATGCCACCCGCGGATGTGCCCAGCCCCCGATCCCGCCAGGAGATCATCGACGCACTCGGTCTTTACCCGGCCGAGGCCTTTGATTTTGTCGAGCGCGGCCTGAGTTACACCGTTGAGCGCCTGCACGGCGCCAGCATCCAGGATGAACCACGCCATGTGACCGGGCAGGAACTGTGTTTCGGCCTGCGTGATTACGCCCTGAGCCAGTGGGGCTTGCTGGCCCGGACCGTGCTGCGGCGCTGGAATATCACGACCACCCTCGACTTCGGCCGCATCGTCTACGCCCTGGTCGATGGGGGGCTGATGCAGAAGCGGCCGGAGGATTCGATCGACGATTTTCGCAACGTCTACGATTTCGCCACCGCCTTCGATGAAGCCTACAAGATCGAGTGCCGCTCATGACCCAGACCCGTCCTCCCAGGAATAAGGCGGCCGATCCCGGTATTCGCGGCAGCACCTACGACATCGCCATGAAGCCGCAGCGCAGGCTGCTGATTGTGCTGGGCGGCCTGCTGGCGGTGTGGGTGGGATGGCTGCTGCTGCTCTACTTCACCACCGTCTATCCCCAGCGCCACGGCGGAGCGCACCCTACGCCGCCGGCTGATGCGCCGGTCCGTTCTGATTGAGGGGCTGGGGCGGGGCCCGGATTTGGCCGACAGGAGGGGGCGGGTGGGGTTACAAACGCAGTTCAAAGCGTTTGCCACGGATCACCAGCACGATCCATCCGTGCGCATCGATCTGATACCCGGTGTCTGCCGGGGTCACAGGCGATTCCTGCTTACGTACACTTGCGTTTACGGACGATTCGTCGGAACATCCCAAGCACGCGGAATTGGCCGCGCATCGAGGCGCTGTTCGCGATAAGATCAGGCGGGTAAAGCAGGATCGAACCAGGATCAATCACATGGCAGTTCAGGTGCAAATCCCTTCTCTTGGCGAATCCATCACGCAGGCCATTCTTGTGCAGTGGCTCAAGCAGGACGGCGAGACCGTCGCCGCTGATGAGCCGTTGTGCGAGCTCGAAACCGATAAGACCAACGTGACCATGCCCGCGCCGGCGGCGGGTGTTGTGCATCATGTGCGCAAGGAGGGCGACACGGTCAGTGTGGGCGAGGTGATCGCCCGCATCGATGAGGGAACGGTGTCGGCGGTGTCGAAGACACCCACCGCCAGCATGACCACGCGGGTGGATGAGCAGGCCGCCGAGCAGACCCCGGCGCCGCCTGCAACCGGCGCGGCCGCCAGTGCTCCGGCAACCAGCGCCTCGGCCGCCACAGCGACGTCTCCCGTCGACCTGGAGCGCCACGGCCCGGCCGTGCGGCGGCTGCTGGATGAGAACAAGCTGGATCCGGGCCAGATCCAGGGGTCGGGGCCGGATGGGCGAATCACCAAGGAAGATGTGCTCAAGTTCCTGGAGGCCCGCCGGGCCGCCGGGCAGGCCGGGCTCACTCCCGCCTCCCGTGCTGCTGCTGAGCAGGGCCCTGCCGAGCGGGCGCAGGCCGAGATCGACAGCGAGTCGGCCGCCCCGCCCGTGACCCGCTCCAAGCCGCCGGCCGCACCGGCGGCATCGGGATCCGCCCCGCCCAAGCCCATGGCCATCGACTTCGACGCCAGCGGCGTGCGCCGGGTGCCGATGAGCAAGATCCGCCGGCGCATCGCCGAGACACTGGTGCGCGCCCAGCACACCGCCGCCATCCTCACCACCTTCAA
>CAYNMV010000046.1:4091-36460 GCA_964398315.1 uncultured Tepidisphaeraceae bacterium
TGGACATGAGCGCCATCATGGCCCTGCGCGGCAAGTACAAGGAGCAGTTCCAGAAAACCCACAGCGTCGGCCTGGGCTTCATGAGCTTTTTCGCCAAGGCGGTGGTGCTGGGGCTGAAGGAATTCCCGCGCATCAACGCCTTCATCGATGGCGAGGATGTGGTCTATCACAATTACGTCCACCTGGGCATCGCCGTCAGCACCGATCGCGGGCTGGCGGTGCCGGTGCTGCGGCATGTCGAGAACATGTCGTTTGCCCGCATCGAAGCCGAGATCAAGCGCCTGGCCAACAGCGTGCGCGAGGGGCGGCTGTCGCTGGAAGAGCTCAGCGGGGGTACGTTCACCATCACCAACGGCGGTGTCTTCGGGTCGCTCCTGAGCACGCCGATCCTGAATCCGCCGCAGTCGGGCATCCTGGGCATGCACGCGATCCAGAAGCGGGCCGTGGTGGTGGATGACAAGATTGAGATTCGGCCGATGATGTACATCGCCCTCAGCTACGATCACCGCCTGGTTGATGGCCGCGAAAGCGTGAGCTTCCTGGTCCGCCTCAAGCAACTCCTGGAAGACCCGGCCCGGCTGATGCTGGAGGTGTAGCATCCCCCGGAGGCCCATCATGCCAGGGCCTGCAAGGCGATCCTCCAGCGCAGGCAGCGCAAAGGGACCGATGACGGTCCCGATGCCTTACGGCCGCTGCATATAATGCATGGACAGGTCATGCAGGTGCAGGCGATTTCAAGACAAGCACAACATCGCATTGAAAGGTTTCCTTGCTGGTTTGCTCATCTTCCCGCTGTTCATGTGATTCCGGCACGGCAAGGTGCTAATACAAATGTCTGACACTCCTTACGATCTCATCGTCATCGGCGCGGGTCCCGGCGGTTATGTTGCGGCGATTCGCGCGGCCCAACTGGGTATGCGCGTGGCCTGCATCGAGAAGCAATATCTCGGCGGCACCTGCCTGAACGTGGGCTGCATCCCGTCCAAGGCCCTGCTTGATTCATCCGAGCGCTACGCCCAGGCGCGCAATGGCCTGGCAAAGCATGGCATCAAGGTTGATGGCAAGGTCTCGCTCGACCTGGCGGCCATGATGAAGCGCAAGGATGAGATCGTCAGCGGCCTGACCGGCGGCGTGGGATACCTGTTCAAGAAGAACAAGATCGACCACATCGTCGGCACGGCCACGATCCGTTCGGCCGACACGATTGAGGTGGCCGGCGACGGCAAGGCAAAGCAGACGCTGAGCGCCCGGCGCATCCTGATCGCCACCGGCTCAGCGCCGATCGAGTTGCCGGGTCTCCAGTTCGATGGCAAGCACATCCTCTCTTCCACCGAGGCGCTGGCGCTCACCGAGGTGCCGCAAAAGCTGATCCTGGTTGGCGCGGGCTACATCGGCGTTGAACTGGGCAGCGTCTGGGCGCGGCTGGGGGCCAAGGTGCTGGTGCTGGATGTGCTGGAGCGCCCGCTGTTCGTGATGGACAAGGAGCTGGTCCAGCGTCTCCAGCGCTCCCTGGAGAAGGAAGGGCTGAAGTTCCGCTTCAAGACCATCGCCGAGTCGGTCGAGATCGGCAAGAAGGGCGTCAAGCTCACCTGGAAGAGCGTCGATGGCAGCCAGAGCGGCGTTGAAGAGGCCGACAAGGTGATCGTCTCGGTGGGCCGGCGGCCCGTGACCGAGGGGCTGGGCCTGGAAGCGGTGGGCGTGCAGGTGGATCGCAAGGGATTCATCCAGGTCGATGCGACGACCTTCCAGACCAGCGTGCCCGGCATCTACGCCGTCGGCGATGTCATCGGCGGGGTGATGCTGGCGCACAAGGCCGAAGAGGAAGCCGTTGCGTGTGTTGAGCGCATGAACGGCATCGCCGGCCATGTGAACTACCACACCTGCCCCGGCATCGTCTACACGCATCCCGAGCTGGCGCAGGTGGGATTCACCGAGGAAGATGCCAAGGCCCGCGGGCCGATCAAAGTCGGCAAGTTTACCTTCATGCCCAATGGCCGCGCCAAGGCGATGGAGGAGACCGAGGGGGTGGTGAAGATCATCGCCGATGCCAACACCGATCGCATCCTGGGCGTGCATATCCTGCATGCCCGGGCCTCAGAGCTGATCCACGAAGCGGTGGTGGCGATGGAGTTCGCCGCCAGCAGCGAGGATTTGGCCCGCGCCTTCCACGGTCATCCAACCCTTAACGAGGCGATCAAGGAAGCGGCTCTCGCCGTCGATAAGCGGGCGATCCATTCGTAGGCCGGCAGGGCCATGGGCTGGCCATGCCCGCAGTCCAGCGCTGCGATAACCGGCGCACCATCATGATGCGATTCGGGCCGGCCTCTCGCTTCGGCAAGGCAAGTTGCTACCATCAACGCCGCAATTCATCATCGAAAGGACAGCAATGGACAAGGTCCGAATGGGTGTGATCGGGTGCGGGGCGATCAGCGGCGCATATCTCGGGATGGCGAAGAATTTCCCGGTGGTGGAAGTGGTGGCGGTGGCGGATGTGGTCCGCGAGAACGCCGAGAAGAAGGCCGCCGAGTTCAACGTGCCGCGCGTACTGAGCGTGGATGAATTGCTGGCCGACCCATCGATCGAACTGGTGCTGAATCTGACGGTGCCCAAGGCCCACCTGCCCGTCGCCATGCGCTGCCTGGAGGCCGGCAAGCACACCTACGCCGAAAAGCCGCTGGGCATCGACCGCGAAGAGGGGCGGAAGGTGATCGCGTATGCCAGGCAGAAGAAGCTGCTGGTTGGCTGCGCCCCCGATACGTTCATGGGGGCTGGCATCCAGACCGCCCGCAAGCTGATCGAGCAGGGTGCGATCGGTGAGCCGGTTGCCGCTACCGCCTTCATGTGCGGCAAGGGCCATGAGAGCTGGCATCCCAATCCCGAGTTCTACTATGAAGTGGGCGGCGGGCCGATGTTCGACATGGGGCCCTATTACCTGACAGCGCTGCTCAACCTGTTCGGGCCGGTCAAGCGTCTCAGTGGCATGGCCCGCATCAGCCGTCCCGAGCGCACCATCACGCACAGGGATCGCGATGGTGGCCCCGGCCCCAAGTTCGGCAAGGTGATCCCGGTTGAAACCCCCGATCACGTCGCCGGCACCATCGAGTTTGCCAATGGGTGCATCTGCACGATGATCCAGAGCTTCGCCATGGCCCATGCCGAGCTGGGAGGCAAGCAGCCGATCGTCGTCTACGGCACCACGGGCACGATGAAGGTGCCGGATCCCAACGGATTTGACGGCCCGGTGCATGTGCGCGGCTGGGATGAGCCGGAATGGCGCGAGGTGCCGCATGAGTTTGTCAAGGGATACGGTCGCAGCGTCGGCGCGGCTGACATGGCCTGCGCCATCCGCTCCGGCCGTCCCTTCCGCGCCAACGGCGAGCAGGCATTGGCGGTCCTGGACCTGATGCAGGGCTTCCTGGATTCAGCCCGGTCCGGCCAGTGCTTCACGCCTACGGTTCCCTACGAAAAACCCGCCCCGATGAATCCGAACCTGCCCTTCGGGCAGCTTGAGGCGTAAGACACAGCGCCTCATGTGATTGTGGAGGCGATTTATCACTTTGTCGATCGGCAACTGAATGCTCGGCAGCGTCCACCACGAAATAAGCTGGAAGACGATGCCATCGGCCTGGGGTGTCTCTGGGGGCAGGCGGTGTGTGATACGGCCCAGTGGGAGTGGCGCGAGGTGCGGGGGATGAGGTGGAGAGTGGGTACTGTATCGTGAATCCCGATCGCAGCCGCTGCATGGCGCCGATGCTGTACATGCTGCGGCAACAGACTCAGCCGCGCCGGATGCGCGACAGCACGGTCTTGCTGCTGTTCAACATGGTTCGCGAGAATGCCCTGGGGAAGGCACTGCCGGGGACTTACCGGCTGATCACTTGACAAGCTGCCGGCCGTTTGGCCTGGCCTGTCCCTTCAGCAGCTTCAGGACGTACCACGGCTGCCAGATGAGCGCGCGGGTGAGGACGACGATGTTGGTGGCGATCACGATGCCCCACAGGCCCCAGCCCAGGTAGCGCACGAAGATGAACGCCAGCACCATGTTCATCACCCCCGCGATGAGGACGGCGATGGTGTAGGGGACCACCTTGCCCATACCCAGCAGGATGGAGCGCCCCACCGCGCTGGAGCCGCCGGCCACCGTGTGCAGCAGCACCCCCGGCAGGATGGCGCGGGTGGGGGCCATGTCGTTGCCGAGCCAGAGCATAAATATCCAGCGTGACAGGGCCAGCGTCAGCACGGCCGCCGCCGCCAGCACCAGGCTGGTCAGCAGGGTGCCGCGAACGTAGTACTGCCGCACGAGCGCCAGGTTGCCGGCCGTATGCGCCAGCGCTGCCTTGGGCAGCAGCACCGCGCCCACCGCGGTCACCAGCAGCAGCAGGGCGCTGTCAATCTGCAGGGCGGGGGCGTAGTAGGCCACCACTTCGGGGGTCAGCAGGCGGTTGATGATGATGTAGTCCACCGGGGCATAGAGGAACTCGGCCGACTGGCTGAACATCACCATCACGCCAAAGGCCAGCAGCCCCATCATCTCGCCGCTGTCGGTGTATGCCAGGCGCGGCGGGGCGATCAGCGTGCGTGCCCGCTCCGCGCGGACCAGGGCAAGGACAGCGCTGGCTACCAGGAAACAGATACCCACCGCCGCCAGGTCACCACCGCGGCCCATCACCCAGCCAGCGCAGGCGAGTGTCCAGAGCAGTTCAGCGCCGGCTTGCAGCAGGTTGTCCAGCGCGATGCGGCCGTGCGTCTGGAGGACCGCGCCGCTGGCATCGCTCGTGATGCGCAGGACCACGCCCAGCCCCATCGTGAGGATGAACCAGCGCGTTTCCCGCAGCAGTGGCGGAGGGATGACATGCAGCGTGCCGTAGTTCAGGCTGTAGACGATCGCCAGAGCGGCACCGATGAGGCCCAGCAGCAGAGCGAGCAGCATGCCGCTGGAGTAGACGATATCGCGCGGCGAAGGGATGGCGGTCTGGTAGTCGAGTACGCCGCCACGCGGGCCGGAAGCGGCGCCGGGGCGGCGGGCGGCGATGGCCTCGGGCAGCCGTCGCATCATCGCCGGCCCCAGCCCCAGCGCGGTATAGGCCAGCAGGCCGACGGTGGATCGTCCCAGGGCAAAGACGCCGAACGCCTCTGCGCCCATCGCCCGGAAAACGATGGCCGACACCACGACCCACGAACCAACGCGCAGCGCGGTCAGCAGGTAGGCGCTGCCGATGTCGAGGGGCATCGTGGTGCGCATGGCAGATCGGTGGAGAAGAGCGGCTGGCTGTCAGGCGCAGCAGCGCTGATGGGGCTGGCCAGCAGTTCAGCGGGGTGCGGTCGCACGCACGCCGATTCCGCCTGGCCAGGATGATATCCATTCGAGCAGGCCGCACGCTTGGCGCAGGTGCGCAGGCTGACAAGCCGTGCCGTATTACTATCCGGTATCGCGGGCTGGCCTTCAGATACCCGGGGCGGTGGCGGGCGAGCCGGTTTCGACGGGTGCGGGCACTGAATCGGTATCAGCGCTACCTCGATCCCGCAGCCACACGTAGCCGATCGCTCCACCAATCAGGCAGATGATGCCCAGCCATTGCCAGAAATTGAGTTTCATCCACGTTCCTTCCCGTAGGGTCATGCTGCCCGCCGGACCTGTACCGGCGTGATCGCCTGGCGGGCGATCGGGGCTGGTACCACCAGGTGCGTGAACCGCACCGGCTTGCAGGCCCGTGCGATCGCGGTGACGGCCATTGCCGCCAGCACCACGGCCACAAGGTTCAGCCGCACCAGCGGCGCCAGGTGCGGGTTAATCATCAGACAGATGAACAGCGCCGTCCAGAGGCGAAACTGGATTCGCTCTGACCAGCCGGCCGCCGAGCCGCGCGCCTGGTGCAGCAGCGACTCGCGCGCCATCAACGTGGCGGGGATCGCCAGCAGCACCAGATCGTAATCGAAGTAGAACGGCATGATGAGCGGCATACCCAGGATCGTGGCGGTGATCAGCCGATCAAGATGGACCTGGCGCAATTGGCGCTGATCCAGCAGGGAGAGGCCATCGAGGGGGCTGTGCCGCTTCCAGGTCTTGACGGCGGCGACCACCAGGGCGCCACAGAGCAACAATCCGCATTGCAGCGACAGCAGCGCGGTGGCGCTGGTGGCCGGGCCGATCGCCTTGCCCTGGATCAACAGTCGCCAGAAGGCCAGCGCGGTCACGTGCCGCTCCCACAGGTAGGGCAGGGTCTCCTGCGCCTGTTGGAGATTGGCGGGCATGCGAGTGAGGAACTCGCTGAGGCTTCCCGGGAGCGTCAGCAGCGTCAGCGCGATCAACCCCACGCCGCTGCACAGCAGTCCCAGTGCTGCCTTGATCCCCAGCGACAGCACCAACACGGCGGCCACGCCCGCCGCCAGTTGTGGCTTGTAGAACAACAGTCCGCACAGCAGTCCGGCGAGCATCGCCTGGTCGGCCCGCCAGGCCAGCACGATGAGCGTCAGCAGCAGCAGCGAGAGGCCGCCGTTCTGGCCATGCGTGAGGGTGGCGATGAACGGCATCGACACCACCACCAGCAGCGGCACCAGTGCCCAGGTGCGCCAGGAGGTATCGGGGCGGGGCGTCAGCGGTTCGGGGTCGGCATCATCGCTGTCGCCGCTGATGCGCCAGGTGCGCAGCACCTCGGCCACAAGCACCCGCCCGAGCAGTCCGGCTGCCAGCAGCGCGCACAGGGCGTTGATGCCCATCCAGCTCAGCAGTGCCTGCGGAAAAGCCAGTTTCGACAACGGCACGAAGACCCAGGCAAAAAAGGGCGGGTTCCACCAGGGGCCGATCGATTCGCCCATCGCCAGGCCGTGTTCGGCTGCCAGTGATCGCTGGAACGCGCGAATGGTCTCCAGGTCATAGAGCGCATCAATCCGCCCCTCGCGCACGAAGGTGCCTGCGGTGTAAAAGGCGGAAAAATCGAGACCGAGATCGCCGCGGCCCACACCATTGGCTCCAGCGAAGGAATTGGCCAGCGCGAGGGTGGTGAGCAGCAGCAGCAAAGCGATCCCACCCAGCCAGAGTCGTTTGCGGATGGAACCCTGAAAAAGGAATGAGAAGGGGATGCGTCGGCTCACAGTTTCGACTTTATCGGCCGAACAGGTCTTTGCTCTTGTCTGAAATGGGTTATCGGACGTGCACCCGGGGGCATCATATTGGCACGCGGCAGGGCCACCCGCGGGGGTTTGGCACAACGCCCGAAGCGATGCGCCGGTCTGCGCGCAAATGTTCCACGTGGAACATGCACTAAAATATGGCGCGCCTCAGGCCCATCCACTACCTGTTGTGGTCATGGCCGGCACAGGTCACGCCGACGATCCGGCCGGAGGCCTGCGGAGCCGGGAAGGCGGTCACACAGCGCAGAAAAAATTGGGTTCGTTCCGACAAGCAGGCTGTTTACTTCGCCCGCAGCGACTCGAGATAGCGGCCATGGCGGCCCTGGTCGCGGCGGCGGAGGAACGAGAGAATCTGGCGGACATAGCGGGTGGCGCCGTTGGCGCGGGGATCCACATCGGCGAAGCGCTGCTCGAACTCGCCGAGCATCACGCTGAACGGCTTTTCGCGGTTGTAGAACAGCCGGCGGATGACATCCTCCAGCACCTCGATGTCAGATTCCGACACACCCGCGCGTTTCAGGCCGATCGAGTTCAGCCCGCGGACCTGGTCGGCCCCGTCCACTTTCACGAAGGGGGGCACATCATGGTGGATGCGGGCATAGCCGCCGATGTAGGCGAACTCACCGATGCTGACAAAGTGATGGACCCCCACGCCGCCCATCATCGCCACGTAATCGCCGATGACGACGTGGCCCGCGATCATGACGTTGTTGGCCAGGATGCAGTGATTGCCGAGCTGGACATCGTGGCCCAGGTGGCAGTTGACCATCAGCAGGTTGTCATTGCCGACGCGGGTGACGCCGCCACCCTTGCCGGTGCCCAGGTGGATGGTCACGGCCTCGCGGATCTGGTTGTTGTTGCCAATTTCCAGGCGCGTGCGCTCGCCGCGGTATTTCTTGTCCTGCGGCGCAGCGCCCAAGACGGCATTGGGATAGACAACGTTGCCGCTGCCCAGAGTGGTGTGGCCGATGACGGTCACGCCATTCATGAGCTTGGTCCCCGCGCCGATCGTGACATCCGGTCCAACGACGCAGAATGGGCCGATCTCGACATCGTCTGCGAGTCGGGCGTTGGGATCCACAGCAGCTAGGGGAGAAATCTTGGGCATTCTTAGGACAAGTGGGCAGTGGGCAGTCGGCATGGGTGGGTCAGTTCTGACCGGCCCATCGCCCGCTCCTTACACGGGTTCCGCGTCAACCAGCATGAATTTGATGTCGGCTTCAGCCGCCAGTTTGTCTCCGACAAACGCCTTGCACCGAACATGGCCGGTGCGGCTCTTGACGCGCACGGCAATGGCCTCAAGAAGAAGCTGATCCCCCGGCACGACCGGGTTCCTCATCTTCACCTTATCCATACTCAACAATACGGCAAGCTTGCCGGTGTGTTCGAGTTTTTGACTGAGCAGGATGCCGCCCAGTTGTGCCATCGCCTCCACGATCAGCACGCCGGGCATAATCGGCGTGCCAGGGTAGTGTCCCTGGAAGAAAATATCGTTAAAGGTGACATTTTTGACACCAACCGCCCGCTGATCGCCGTCGATTTCCAACACGCGATCCACCAGCAGCATCGGATAGCGGTGCGGCAGGATGCGCTGGATCCGGCGGATATCCAGTGCCGCCTCGCGATGCACCATGGACGCCCGCGTCTGGGTCTGCTCCTCCTGGAGCAGGCGCTTGGCCAGCAGGTGATTCAGCGCATGACCACTCTTGCGGGCAACAATCCGGCCACGCAGCGGACGACCGATCAGGTACAGGTCTCCGATCAGATCCAGCAGCTTATGGCGGGCACACTCATCGGCAAAACGGAAGGTGTTGTCGATCGGCCCGGTGGGGCTGATAACCAGCAACTCCTTGGGCGACAAGTGCTTACCTAATCCACGGGCACGCATCTCCTGGGCTTCGTGCTCGAAGATGAATGTCCGCGCCGGGGCCAACTGGGTCACAAAATCATCATCCCCCAGATGGAACGCGACAATCTGTCGGCCCAGCACAGGGTTTTCGAATTCGTAGATGATTTCCAGCTTGTCTTCCGGCCCGGGCAGGGCAGCCAGCGTGGCATCATCCCGCGTCACCTGCACCGGCTTGCGAATGATCAGCGGCTGGACTTCGGCATCCTGCTCGATCAGGCCGGCTTCCTGGATGGCATCGACAAACGGCTTGCTGCTGCCGTCACCGCCGGGAATCTCCCCGGCCGCGCCGCCGGCCACGCGAACGACGGCGTTGTCCACGCCCAGCCCGCTCAGTGCCGCCATGCAGTGCTCGATGGTTTCAACCAGCAGTGTGCCGTTTTTCAAACAGGTGTTTCGACGCGCCTGTTTCTGCAGATTGCTGATGTGCGCAGGGATTTCCGCCACCTTGCCATCCTGCTCACGGATGAACAGGATGCCCTGGTTTGGTTCGGCCGGCGCGAAGGTCAACGTTGCCCGCTCACCGGAGAAAAGCCCCGGGCCGTCCAACGACACTTCGCGTGAGATTGTCTTCTGCCGCGCACTCACAACAGCGTTCCCCACAAACCATTGTCGGTAGTCAGCGCGCCATTATATCGAATTCGGCCTGATTTTAAATGAACCCCAGGTCGCGCCTGCGTGCCGCAAGCGGCGGCGCGGTATGATGCCGCGATGCGATTTCTTGTCACAGCCGGCAACACGCGCGAGCGCATCGACCAGGTGCGCGACTGGGGCAACATTTTCACCGGCAACACCGGCCTGGCCATCGCCCGCGCACTGGCCGAGGTGGGGGAGGTGGACCTGCTGACCAGCAATCAGCAGCATCTTGCGGAACTGGAGCGGCACGCCCAAACCCGTCACCGCGTCCACGGCACCCCCTTCACCAGCCACGCCGACCTGCGCGCCACCCTGGCCAACCTGGTGGCAACCCGATCCTATGCCGGCATTTTCATGGCGGCGGCGGTAGCAGATTACACGCCGGCCGGCAGTTTCCAGGTGATCGAGCGCCGGCCGCTGGACAACGGCTGTGAGCAGTGGATCGTGCGGGATGTGCAGGCGGGGAAGATCGGCAGTGGATACGAGCAGGTGGCGTTTCTCGGGCGGCAAACCGAGAAACTGGTCGATTTGTTCCGCCGCGAGTGGGGATACCGCGGCCTGCTGGTGAAGTTCAAGCTGGAAGTGGGCCGCACGCGCGAGCAACTCCTGGACATCGGCCGCAAAAGCCGCCTTTCCAGCCAGGCCGACTATCTGGTTGCCAACACCCTCGACATGGTCACCGGCGAGCGCGCCGGGGCGTACCTCATCGGCCCTCAGAGCGACGAGTGGATTCCCCGCGGCGAGCTGCCCGCCCGCCTCCGCCGCCTCGCGGAAGAACACGTCAAGGCCGAATAAGACATGTGGGAGAGTGGGTTTTCTCCACGCTCCCACATGCCTCATAAATCACCATGCGCCTGCCCGCTGCAGGGCCGCTTCAGACCGATGGCCGGACGGGCTCGGTGGCGGGGAGCGTTTCGATCGCGCGATGCTCATCCGCCTGGGTGGTTTCGATCCGCATGCCGAAGAATGAGCGATACACGAAGACCAGCGCCACCAGCAGGAAGACGATTGCCAGGATCATGCGGATCGTTTCCCAGCGCTCGATGAAGGTCGAGTGGGTGGGGCCAGTGAGCTGGATGGCCAGTTCCACCGCCAGCAGCCCGAACAGGGTGCAGAACTTGATCACCGGGTTGAGAGCCACCGAACTGGTGTCCTTGAACGGATCGCCCACGGTGTCGCCGACAACGGTCGCGGCGTGCAGGTCGGTCCCTTTCATGCGCAGCTCGGTCTCGACGATTTTCTTGGCGTTGTCCCACGCTCCCCCGGCGTTGGCCATGAAGATCGCCTGGAACAGCCCGAAAGCGGCGATGGCGATCAGGAAGCCGATGAAGAAGTAGGCTTCGAAGAATGCGGCCGAGAGCGTCAGGAAGAACGTTGCGATGAAGATGTTGAACATGCCCGCCTGGGCATAGCGCGTGCAGATTTCCACCACCCGCTTGGAGTCTTCAGTCGAGGCACGCTGGCCGTCCAGCTTCATGTGGCGCCTGATGAACGAAACCGCCCGGTAAGCGCCGGTGATAACCGCCTGGCAACTGGCGCCGCTGAACCAGTAGATCACGCCGCCACCGGCAATGAAGCCGAGCAGGAACGGGGCGTACATGATCGACAGCCGCCCGATGGCCGCCTGGTCCTGGAGGCTTGCGGTCAGCACCATGATGATCGAGAAGATCAGCGTCGTTGCCCCGACGACGGCGGTGCCGATCAGCACGGGCTTGGCGGTGGCCTTGAAGGTGTTGCCGGCGCCATCGTTTTCTTCCAGCAGTTGCTTGGCGATGGCGAAATCGGGCTTCTGGCCAAGCTGTTGCTCAACCTCGGCCTCGACATTGGGCACCTGCTCGATCAGCGACAGTTCATAGACGCTCTGGGCGTTGTCCGTCACCGGCCCATAGCTGTCCACTGCGATGGTCACCGGGCCCATGCCCAGGAACCCGAACGCCACCAGGCCGAAGGCAAACACCGCCGGCGCGACCATCAGCCCCGCGGGCATGTAATTGCTGACCATCCACGCCACGGCCATCAGCGCCACCAGCATCACACCCCCAATCCAGAAGGCCGAGAAGTTCCCGGCCGTCAGCCCGGAGAGGATGTTGAGCGAAGGGCCACCCTCGCGGCTGGTGTTCACCACTTCCTGCACATGGCGGGAATGAACCGAGGTGAACACCTTGGTCAATTCGGGGATCAGCGCCCCGGCCAATGTGCCGCAGGAGATGATGGTGGCCAGCTTCCACCAGAGCGTGTCATGGCCCGCCAGATGCGGGATCAGCGCCCAGGAGGCCAGGTAGGTTATGCCGATCGACAGGAGGCTGGTCATCCACACCAGGCTCGTCAGCGGCCTCTCGAAATCCATCTCACGGGCATTGCCATAGCGGGCGCGGTTCACCGTTTCGTTGATGAGATAGCTGACACCGGAGGAGACGACCATCAGCAGGCGCATGGCGAAGATCCAGACCAGCAGTTGCACCTGGGCAATGGGATCGGCCACCGCGAGCATGATGAAGACAATCAGCGCCACGCCGGTGACGCCATAGGTTTCAAAGCCATCGGCGGTGGGACCGACCGAGTCGCCGGCGTTATCACCCACGCAGTCGGCGATGACGCCGGGATTGCGGGCATCATCTTCCTCAACGCGGAAGACGATCTTCATCAGGTCGGCCCCGATGTCGGCGATCTTGGTGAAGATGCCGCCGGCAATGCGCAGCACCGCCGCGCCAAGCGATTCACCAATGGCAAAGCCGATGAAGCACGGCCCGGCCAGATTGGATGGCAGCAGCAGCAGGATCACCAGCATGATGATCAGTTCCAGGCTGATCAGGACCATGCCGATGCTCATCCCCGCGCGCAGCGGGATCGAACAGACCGGCCAGGCCAGGCCCCGCAAGCTGGCCATGCTCGTGCGGCTGTTGGCAAAGGTGTTCACCCGGATGCCAAACCACGCCACCGCGTAGCTGCCGGCGATGCCGACCAGGCTGAACAGCAGGATCGTCAGCACGCGGACAGGCGTGGGATAATCCTGCTGGGGCGGGGCGGGCGCCAGAGCAGCGCCCTCAATGCCCGAGGCGGTGGTGCCCTGTAGCGCCTGCACGGTGGCGGCCTCGCCGCTGACCGCCACCGGTGAATGCTCGGCGGGGGCCAGGAAACCGAAATAGACGACCATGATGGCCGCCACAAAACACCAGAGGATGATGATGAACTTACCCTGAGTTTTCAGATAGGTTTTGCAGGTTTCGTAGATCAGCTCGGATACGGCCAGCATCGACCGGTGGACGGGCAGCTTCTTGAGCTGGTTGTAGATCACCATCCCGAATGCCAGCCCCGCCAGCGGGATGAGCATCCCCCACAGCAGCAGTTGTTCTCCATTGATCGCGCCGTTGAAAAAATCAGCCCGCGACAGATCGGGCAAGACAAGGTCCGCCTCACCAGCGGCCTGAGCCATTTGTGGCCAGAACAGGGCCGCAGCGAGAGCGGTGGCAAACATCCCAAGCCGACCGCGAGAGAGCTGATGCGACATAATGTTGAGTCCTCCGCAGACCTGATGGCGAAATGAGTACCGTGACAAGTTGGTTATAATACTTCGCAGGTGTGATTCGCCACAACCAGCCATTTCTCCCACACCCCAGTCCACGACTTTTTGCCGCGGCGCCGCCCGACAGGGATCGAGCAAATCACCCTGCGCTGGACCCACGCGCCGCTGAGCGAACGGAACGCCGTTTGTGACAGGCGGAACATGAGACTTAAACCACTTTCCGAGCAGGTCCTGGTCATCACCGGCGCATCGAGCGGCATCGGCTTGACAACCGCCCGTCTCGCTGCCGAGCGCGGGGCGCGGCTGGTGCTGTCCTCGCGCAATGCAGACGTGCTGAACCAGGTGGTGTCAGCCATTAACGATCGCCACGGCCAGGTTGCCATAGCCGTCCCTGCGGATGTGGCCAATGAAGCGGAGTTGCGGCGGGTGGCGGAGGCGGCGACTGAGCATTTTGGCGGCTTTGATACGTGGATCAACAATGCCGGGATCAGCATCTATGGCCGGCTGGCCGAGGTGCCCGAGGAAGACCATCGCCGGCTGTTTGAAACCAACTTCTGGGGTGTTGTGCATGGCGCCAGGATCGCGGTCGAGCATTTTTCTGCCCGGGCGGCGGAGCGCCAGGGGCAGGGCTTTGCGCTGATCAATGTAGGCAGCACACTCTCCGACCGGGCTATCCCGCTCCAGGGGATGTATTGTGCCTCCAAGCACGCCGTCAAAGGGTTTACCGATGCCCTGCGGATGGAGCTGGAGGAGGCGGGGCTGCCGATCTCAGTCACGCTGATCAAGCCGGCCGCCATTGACACCCCATACCGCCAGCATGCCAAGAACTACATGGCCCATGAGCCCATGAACCCGCCGCCGGTCTATGCCCCCGAGACCGTGGCCCGCGGGATCCTGCACTGCGCGGAGCATCCCCGGCGCGACCTGTTCATCGGCAGCGGCGGGGCGCAGCTCTCACTGCTGGGCACGCTGCTGCCGCGTATCGTGGACTGGGTCATGGAGAAGGTGATGGTCCCCATCCAGCAGGGAGACCGGCCCTCTGCCCCGCGCGAAGAAAATGCCCTGTACCAACCCGGTGCCGATGGCGAGGAACGCGGCGGATATGGCGAGCATGGGATGGTCCGTGAGCACAGCTATTACACGCAGGCCGCCATGCATCCGATGCGGACGGTTGCCGCACTGGCGGGGGCTGGCTTGCTGATCGCCGGCCTGGTCGCCGTGGCCCGGCAGCAAAACGGCTCCGGTGGCTCTGCATCGCGGCTGCGCAGCTATTTTGGCGGTTCATCCAATGGCCACTGAGCCTGGCCATAGCCCCGTTTTAGCTGATCGGCGTGTGCCGGGTGTCATGCCCAGCGCGACCATCCCATCCCGGTCAGACCTCGCGCTGGATGGTGGGCCACAGGGCAACCGTACACAGGCGATGCCCGTTGCGCTCCCAGATCGGAATGCTGCGCACCTGCCTGAAGCCGGCCAGTACCTCCTTCTGGGCCAGCACCGTCTCGAACAGGTCCAGATCCTTGGCAAGCACCTCGGCCGATTCCGTAAAGACGATCAGCACCATGCCCGCCTCGCGGATGCGCGGCTCGGCCTCCATCTTGCGCAGGTCTTCCACAACACCGCTGCGCCACTGGGCGCCGTAGCGCGTGTGATGTCCGCCGCCTTCGCGAAACTGATAGGCGCATTTGATTTCCAGCCACAACCCCTGCTCCGGCGGGCAGAAATTGGGTGGATCAAACAGCGTTGGCGGCCGTGAATCCAGCCGCAGCGGCAGGCCGGGCGGCGTGAGAACCAGGTCGCAGCGCTGGCGGTGTGTCAGTTTCTTGCCGAAGCTGGAGGGGTAATGCACCTCGCGGGCCACGTCATAGCGCCCGGCCAGCTTCTCCGCCAGCAGCGCGTGCAGTGCCCGCTCATCTTTCGCATCAAGGCCATAGACCGCCTGCTCCAGGCGCAGTTCCGCCTCAGCGCTTTCCAGGGCCCACCCCAGGTCATCGGCCACGCTTGAGAAACTCCACCGCAGGCTCATCGCCGCCAGAAACTAACGGAGACCGTGGTGAGTTGCGAGCCCGCCACCGGCTTGCAGCCTGCGATCCTGCCACCACCCCTGGCCCGCTGCCCGATGGCGGCAAAATCACGTCATCAAAATCACGTCATCCATGCCCAATCGCGCAAGAGTTGCTTTACTTCCATGAAACAGTCGTTATTTTGTCCTCCATTCGGGGATCTCCCGCACGGGCTGATGGGCATCGGCCGCGGGGATGAACAGCCAAATCCGAGGGACCCGCGCCCGGCGCATCTGAGCCGGTCGCAAAAAAAGGATGGGTCCAGACGCACATGGAGGTGCAAATGTTTGCCCGCCGAATCCTGCTCGTTTCTGCCATTGCTTTGGGTCCGACGCTGGCCGTGCCGACCTGCCTGATCGCGCAGGAAACGCCCGCGCCCGATGTCGCCAACGCCCCTTACCAGTTCCTCGGTGAGATCACCGCGGCCAACACCTTTGTCCGCTCCGGTCCGCGCGAGGGAGACTACGCCACCGCCAAGCTCGACAAGGGCCAGCAGGTCACGGTGGTGGGGATCAAGTTTGACTGGCTGAAGATCCTGCCGCCCGAGGGCTCGTTCAGCTACGTCTCCAAGGCCTTTGTGCAGCAGTACGGTGATGGCAAGCGCGGCCGCGTGACCAAGAATGATCTGTCCGTTCGCGCTGGCTCCTCGCTCAACGCCCTCAAGAGCCAGGTGCAAACCCACCTGATGGACGGCGATGAGGTTGAGATCATCGGCGAGCAGGATGAGTATTTTAAGATCAAGCCCCCGGCCGGCGCTTACCTGTGGGTGAAAAAGGATTTTGTCCGCCCGGTGCGCGCCCTGACCGGCGGCAGCCCGGTGGAGGCGGCCCCGCAGCAGCCCATCGCCCGCCAGCCGCAGGTGGAGTCGTCCGCCATCAGCACCACGCCCATCGAGGCCGGTGATCTGCCCGCGATTGAGCAGTCCCAGGCGGATGCGGCCACTGCCCCCGAGGTTGCCCCCGTCGCCCAGCCGCAGGAAACCAACGCCGCCAGCGAGCGCTTCAACCAGCTCGAAACCCGCTACGCCCAGGCGCTGAACCTGCCATTCGAGCAGCAGCCGGTTGAGGAGCTCATGGTCGGCTACGAGGCGCTGGCCCAGGGGACCGACCTGCCCGAGTCGATGCGCCGGATCGCCGAAGGGCGGCTGGCTGCCCTCAAGATCCGCAAGCAGGCCAAGGATGAGCTGCTGGCGATCCGCCGGGAACACGAAGAAATGCAGGCCCGCCGCCAGGCGCTCAAGGCTGAGCAGCAGGAGATCGAGGAGCACCTCAAGGCCAACGCGGTCGAGGTCTTCACCGCCGTGGGCACCCTGCGGGCCTCAAGCCTTCAGCGCGGCGCGGGGCGGCTGTACCGCCTGACCGATCCGCAGTCGGGCCGCACGCTGGTCTACCTGCGCAGCGATGACACCACGATCGCGACGATGATCGGCCAGTTTGTCGGTGTGCGCGGCACGACCACCACCGAGGCGGCACTCAACCTGAATGTGATCGCCCCCGAGGTGGTCAAGCCGGTGGACATGAACCAGGTGGGCAAGGGCGTGGTGGCGCAGTTGCTGCCCCCCAGCATTATTGCCGCCGGCGCCACCGCCAGCATGGACAGCGCTGAGTAAAGCAATTGCGTGCCGAGTTTCCTCCTTCTCCTTCACGCCCCGGCGCCTGCGCCTGGGGCGTGTTTTTTGCTCCGCTTTTCGGTCCGGCTGGAGAGGGGGTGGATGGAGCCGGGAAGGCTTGATGGAGCAAGAGGGCGATTGGCCCGGTGCGATGTGGCACTGTGCCGGTGTTGGCAGACGATCAGCGGCCGGCCACTGGACGTGGGCTGCCGCATCACGATACTTGAAGCAAAGAACAGGAATCCTATGAACGCATCGAATCATCCAGACGGCGGCGGGACCGGTAACGCCGGCGTCATCCAGTATCAGGCGCCGGAATTAGGCCCGAAGGGCGAAGAGCTGGTCGACGGTGAAACCCGACTGGGGCTGATGATCCAGCTTGGGCTGATCGCTTTCATGGTTGTTGCCATCCTCGCCATCGTCCTGATCAACCGACTGTTCTTCTGATGGCCCGCTCTTCCCTTGCCACAGTGCCCACGATGAAGGCCGTTCGCATGCACGGGGCGGGTGGGCCCGAGGTGCTGCGCTACGAGGATATTCCCATCCCGACCCCCGGGCCGGGCGAGGTGCTTGTGCGCATCCATGCGGCCGGGGTGAATCCAATTGACTGGAAAGTGCGGGATGGATTTGGCCAGCCATGGCTCGGCCGGCCCGATCCGGGCATCCTCGGCTTTGACCTGGCCGGCATCGTTGAGGCCACCGGCGAAGGCGTCAGCCGATTCCGGGTGGGCGATGCCGTCTACGGCTGCACCAGTCTGCGCCGAAACGGCGCCTATGCCGAGTATGCCCTGCCGCTGGAAGATGAGCTGGGGCATAAGCCCGCCAGCCTCGATTTCATCGCGGCCGCCGCCGCACCCACTGTCACCCTGACCGCCTGGCAGGGATTGTTCGACCTGGCCGATCTGCAACCCGGCCAGCGCGTGCTGGTCCATGCGGCGGCGGGAGGAGTCGGGTCGATGGCGGTGCAACTGGCACGCTGGAAAGGGGCCCACATTACGGGTGTTGCCTCCGGGCGCAACGAGGGGTTCTGCCGTGATTGCGGGGCCGATGACTACATCGACTACACGACCATCTCATTCGAATCCGCCGGCCGCGAACCGTTCGATGTCGTCGTGGACACCATCGGCGGCGACTATAAAACCCGCTCACTGCGGGTGCTGCGGCCCGGCGGCATCCTGATCAGCGTGACCGATCCCCTTCCCGCAGACGTAGCCGCACAGCACGGCGTGCGCGCGGCGATGGTCAGGCTCCGCCCCGATGCCGCACAACTCGAGGAAATCTCCCGCCTGTTTGATGCCGGCCGGCTGAAAATCCACGTGCAGACGGTCCTGCCCCTGAGCCGTTTCGCCGAAGCCCTTGACCTGAGTGAATCCGGCCGCACGCGCGGCAAGATCGTCCTCGTGCCCGATGCGCTGTGGGAGAAGACCACCACCGATGCAGGTGGCAGGAAGCTGCCCGCGAAACGCGCGGCTGAAAAATGAAGCCCACGCATCAGCGCGAGCAAACCGGCCTTTCGGGGCTATTCCCGGTGCACTTCCAACGGCCCGGCGCTCATCGGGGAACGGGCGTTTTGTCCAGCGCTTCCTGAATGACCAGCTCACTGCGCAGCCCCCCGTACTTGGCCTTGGTGTCGAGGACGATGCGATGCGCCAGGACGTTGACGGCCAACTGGCGGACATCATCCGGCAGGACATAATCGCGGCCGGCCAGCAGGGCCCACGCCTGGGCGGTGCGGAAAAGCGTAAGCGAACCGCGCGGCGACAGGCCCAGGCGCAGCCGGGGATCCTCCCGGGTTGCCTGCACCAGCCGCACGATGTAGTCGGCCACCGCTTTTTCCACGTGCACCTTCTTGACCGCTTCCTGCATCTGTCGCACCTGCTCACAGGTCGTCACCGGCGTGAGGTCTTCGAACGGGTGATGATCACGCTGGCTGAACAGGACCTCGATTTCACTGTCATGATCGGGATAGCCCAGGCTGATGCGCAGGGCGAAGCGGTCAAGCTGGGCCTCGGGCAGGGGATAGGTGCCGTGGTATTCGGCCGGGTTCTGCGTGGCGACGACAAAGAACGGGCGCGGCAGCGGCCGGCGCTGGCCATCCACGCTCACCTGGGCTTCGCTCATCACCTCGAGCAGAGCGGACTGCGTGCGCGGGCTGGTGCGGTTGATCTCATCAGCCAGGAAGACGTTGGCGAAGATCGGCCCCTCGCGGAACTCAAATGCGCCATCCTGCGGGCGGTAAAAGCTGCTGCCGGTGATGTCGGCCGGGAGCAGGTCGGGCGTGAACTGCACCCGGTGGAAGATGCCGTCAATCGATCGGGCCAGCGACTTGGCGAGCGTCGTCTTGCCGGTGCCCGGAACATCCTCAAGCAGGGCATGTCCGCCGGCCAGCAGGGCCACCAGCAACAGGCGCGTGCTCTGCTCCTTTCCCTTGATGACAGCGGAGAGATTTTCTTCCAGGCGCTTTACGCCGGCGGCAAAATGGGGGTCGGGGGTGTTGTCCATGATGGCTTGAGTGGGTTCAGGAAGTTCCCGGTTGTGAAGGTTCAGGGTCCAGGGCAATGCCGCCGGCTTCCACCGCCTCCAGGTGCTCGATCACCCGGGCGATGGCCTGGGGATCGCGGCGGCGAAAGCGCGCGGTGGCGTAGGTGTCCACAAAGGCGCGGGCGGCCGTGGTGTCCAGCGTTGGGTTGAGTGCCAGGTGCTCGTGCCAGGTACGATTCGCGGGACAGGCCAGACCGCGGCGGGCCAGCAGGCGTTCGAAACGCTTCGCGGCGGCGAGCAATTCGGCATCGACCGGATCGTAATCGATGGCCCGCATGGTCGTGCGCGGCCGGGCACGCCACCACTGCCAGAGCCGCACGAGCACCACGATGAGCAGGAACAGGGCGGCGAACGTGATCAGGGCGCCCTTGCTGATGCCGCGCCACCATTCCTGCACGATGCGGGGGATATCCTGGATGCGCTCCCAGAAGCGCTGCCAGGCGGAAGGTTCCTCAAACAGGCCGTCCGGCAGGCCGCCAGGAGGAGTGGCATCGGCGGTGAGCCAGCCGTGGCCGTCGATCCACACCTCTGCCCAGGCATGGGCATCGCGGTCGCGCACAACCATCTGGTTCTCACCATAGGCTTCGTGGGCATAGTAGCCACTGACAAAGCGCGCCGGGATCTCCACTGCCCGCGCCATCACCACCAGGGCCGAGGCGAAATACTGGCAGTGGGCAGCGCGGCGGTTGAGAATGAAATCACTCAGCGGCTCGCCCCGCGGCTCAAAGCGCAGGCTGTATTCGTGGCTGGAGCGCAGGTGCGAAGCCAGGCGCACGATGCGCTGGGCCGGCGGGCCATCGCCAGCCACCGAGCGTGCCAGCTCGATGACCGCCGGATCCACCTGCGGCGGAATCGCCAGCAGGCGCTGACGCATCTCAGGCGTCGGCGACATCGCCAGCGGCCCCTGCACGACCGGGGCGTTGGAGACGACCGCCGAATAGCTCAGCGCCAGGTCAGTCTCGCGCAGCGTGCCGTGGACGTCCATCTCCAGCGGCACGGGCGCTTCAATATGCATGGCGCCAAGCGGAATGGGCAGCATGGCCAGCGTCTCGGCCAGGCGGATAAAACGCAGGGCGTGGCCGGATGGCTGGTGCTCGAGCCGGGATGGGTCCATCGGTGCGAAGCTGCGGCTGGCGAGGCTGGGCAGCCACTCACGTCCCTCATACGTGTCGAACGCCAGGGCGCGCAGATGACGCTGGGCGATGGGGCCCTGGATCAGCAGCACGCGGGTGGTGGAGGCATCAGGATTGAAGATGCCCTGCAGGCGCGGCGTACTCGAGAGACCAATCTCGGTGCTGCGATCCCGGCGGTGACGCAACAGGTCGATGGCCCAGCTGGTGATGCGATGCTCGTAGCGCGTGATGAAATAGATGCTGCCGAAACCGAGCAACAGGGCCAGCAGGGCGGCCAGGATGCGCAGCGCAAGAAGGGCGGGCAAGCGCGTGCGCTGAGGGGGTTGAAGTGCCTGGTGGGCGCCTGCGCCGTTACGCCCCTGGCTCATGCCGGTGAAGGCGCGCAGGGAGAGAATGATGCACAGGGCGTATACCGGCGCCAGCGCCTGGATCGCAGCGCGCTCGTATGTATTGGCGGCCGCAGTCATGATGAAGGCGGTCAGCAGCAGCACCAGGCCGGAGGCTTCGCGGGCGCGCACCGGATCGCGCAGGGCATTGGCCCTGGGATCGGGCGGCGGTGTGGGCGGCCGGCGCATCCATGCCTGGATGATCACCTCCACCGCCAGCAGGTAACCGATCAGGTTTGTATAGGCCGGCTTGACGTACCACATCGAGGCATCCTCCTCCGGCAACCCGGTCAGCAGGAGGATGGCGGACATGGGAACCAGGCGCACGATCCATCCAAGCAGGCGATCGCGCGGCAGGCGGAACTTCACGAAGCGGGAGGCCAGCAGGATCACCCCGGCCGCGATCAGACCGGGCGGGCGCTCAGCGGTCAGGTACAATGCGGCAAATGACACCAGGGCCGCCGCGATCAGCGGCAGCGGCAGGCCCTTGGTTGATGCAGATGATCCCGCCATGGTGTGCAGCCCGGTCACGGTGTGCAGCCCAGTCGCGCTGCGCAGTCCAATCATGATGCGCAGCGTCGCCTGCGCCAGCGTACCGCAGGGTGATGTGAAGGGGAAGCTGCTGCGTGAAAACAGCACCACGGCATCCCCCTGGCCTGAGCAAGGCTGCGGGGGGCGTTGCCGTCGCGCAAGCGTTGTCATGCTTTCCGTCGCCGGCATATGTCCAGAGCCGGTTCGAGCCGATGCGGGTCCATCATCCATCAGGCCGGGCCGGCGGGCCGGCAGCGCCGGTGGAGCTGATCATCGTCCTGGCTGGGTTGCGGGCGGCGGCTTCTCCTTCAGGCGCTGGCGGGCACGGCGGGCGTACCAGTCGTGATCGAGCGAATCGTAAGGTGTTTCAAATCGCGTTAACTGCGGCAGCAGGTCGAGCACATCCTGCCAGCGTTCCAGTCGGGCCAGGATTCGCAATCGTTGCCGGCGGGCATACTCGCGCGCAGCCGGGGGCGTGCCATCCGCCTCGGCGATCTCCGCCAGCAGCTCAGCCGCCCGCTGCAGTTGGCCGGGCGTCTCAGCCACTACCAGCGCTTCATCCAGCCTGGGCTGCAGGGCCGCATCCGCGCTTGTGTTCCCGGATTGGTGGGCCTTGGCCAGCGCCAGGGCCGCATCGTATTCGCCACTGGCCAGGTGAACGCGCAGCCGCACCGCCGGATCAGCGTCGGCCAACCGGGCCTGCCACTGCTGGCGCCACTGGGCGGTGGAACGACCCGGCAGCCGTTCCAGTTGCGCAGCATCAATCCGATAGATGCCGCCGCCGGTCGTGATCCACACTTGACCCGTTTCATCGCCCAGAAGCCCGAAGACTGGTGTTGCATCCGGCGACCGCAGCGGGCCGACCCATCGATCCATGCGATCGGCATCGGCCTGCCCCAGCGGGGCCGGTTGATAGAACACCAGGCGGTCTGCCTCGCCCCGGCGGCTCTGGCCGGGTGTGAATCGTGTGGACAGGCAAAGATACGATGCTGCGGTCGACATCGCCGCCACTTCTTCCATCGGTGCGGCCGGGCGCCCGAAGGCGATGAGCCAGGGATGCATCTCCCCTTTGAGCAAGGCTTCCGTTTGCGCTGAATGAGCCGGCGAACCCGCCAGGGCGGCGATGGTGGCCGTGCCCGATGGATCCAGCTCGCGCAGCTCCAGCCGATCCGATGCCCAGCCGGCAAAGTCATCCACGATTGGCGCGGTGAAATGGCGGAGTGGTCCGTCGCCTCGCAGCGTGATGATCTGCATGGCCCCTCGCTGCACGGCCTCGAACCGGCTGGTTGCATCGACGGGCGGCAGATCAAGGCGCGAATCTCCATACAATGCTAAAGACACCCGCCGGCCATCGGCATGCTTTACCACCACGCCGGGGCGCTGTGATTGGGGCAGCCGGGCGTGGAGGGTGCAGCTGCCGGCGGCCGTGTCCAGTGACCAGATCGTCGCCTGCTGCATGCCGAACCGGCTGCCATCCTCGCGTTGTTCGGTCACGCTGAGCCAGCTCATGCCGATCGGATACAACTGACCATCCCGCTTAAACGAACCAATCCAGCTAATGGCGCCGCCCGGCAGTCCTTCAGCCGCGCCAAACCAGCGACCGGTCCATTGGCCATCCCGCCGCTCAAAGCGCACCAGCCCATGATGCCGTGTGCCCAGCCAGATGATCGGTCCTGTGTCGGTATGCGACACATGGCTGGCCGTGATCACCGGTCCTGTTGCCCTGGGCCCGTCCGACAGCCCCGGGTGAGGCGGCCAGTCGATTTCCGCCGGGGTGACTTCCAATTCACCGCTTCCCTGCAATGCGGCCAGTGGGATCGACCAGATACGGTGTGGCCGATCCTGGTTTTCCGTATCGAGAATCCCGGGCGCGATCAGCCACAGTGCTTCGCCCGTGTTCAGCAGCACGCGTACCCGTGGATAGGGCACGATGCGCCGCAAGGTGCCGTGGTCGGTCAGTGCGGGCGGCAGCATGAGCGTGGCGGCGGGTTCAAGCTGCAGCAGATCCGCTTCATCCCAAACCGGCAGCGGTTTGACTCTGAGAGCGCTCTCAAACGCGCTGTAGGCCTGGCGGGTCAATGGCCCGGCCGGACGCGGTGCTGCGGTAAATCGGGGTTGCCAGGTCTGCCAGTCATCCGCGCCGGCAGCGCGCAGGTAAAGCTGCACGGCATCCACCCGGTGCGAGAGCTGCCAGATGGCGGTGTCAGCCTTCGGATAGCGTGCCGCAAGTGCCTGGAAGCATCGGCGCACGCGCTGCGCATCCCCCGCACGGGCGGCAAAGGCTGCCTCAACCAGCTCCCACGGTCCGGTCTTGTCGATGCCGATCCGGGTTGCTTTCTCCTGCCAGAATCTTTGCCACCAGCGCTCCTCCTCAGCCAACTGGTCCGCCGGAATATGCGGGATCAACCGCCCGCGCAGCCAGTGAGCGAAAACATCATCGGAATTGCCACGACGCGGATAGCGCGGATCGGTGTTTTCCAGGAATGCCAGTTCCGCCAGCGCCCGCACACTGATGCGATACAGCGCGTAGCATCGCTCATCCGGCGGCTGAAGAATGCGCTGCGGCCCCTCGTGCCCCGGATCCAGGAGGGCAGCGCCATAGTATCCCTCGCGGAAGGCGCCATCCAGGGCAGCGCGATGGTGCTCGGGCACGCGACCGGCAAAGCGCTGGATGTAGCGCTGATACTCCATCAGCAGCCGCTGTTTGCATGCCAGCGTTTTGTAGTGGCCACGCTGCTGGTAGATGGCCGGCAGGTACCGGACCGACAACCAGGCGGCCGGCTCGCTGGCCGGATCGAGATGGGCCGCACGCATTGCATGCTGCGCCACCCGCACCCGGCGGGCAAGCTCGATGGGATGCGATTCATCGTACTGGATCGCCTCCAGCGCCCGTGCCGCCGCCAGCTCGCGTACGGCCTCGCGCTGAGCGTGCTGCTCGGCCTGATCGGCAGGCAACGCATTGTGGGGGCGAAGCAAGGTAATGTGGCGCTGGGCCCAGGCCACTGCCTCGGCCAGGAGGGTGTCCATCGTCCCGGCTGTGCCACTCAGCTGCGCCCGGGCCAGTTCATCCGTCTGTGATCGCAGCACGAGCGTGATGTGCACCGGCGCCCGATCCGATGGCTGGTTTGGTCGCACATCCTCGACCAGCTCTGTCTCCAGCCGCCAGGTTGCGGCGGCGGCGGGGCTGGTCCATTGCTCATCATCGCGAATCAACCCCATCGCCCGCAGCACCCGCTCCTCGCGCATCGCCAGCGGATGACGCGGCGTGAGCAGCGCTATGTGCCTGAACGAGCTGGCAGCAGCACGCAGGGCATCGGTCAGTTGATCGGCTCGCCACTGCAGGCGCATCTCATCACTCTTGAGCGCTACCCGATCCACAAACAGCAGCCCGCTGCGCTGGCGTTGCAGTTCGGCGGACGCTTCCTGCCAGAGCGCAGCAATCTGTGGCTGCCAGGTGCCTGCCGGCTGCCACTGATCCCGGTGCCGTGCCAGCGCCAGGGTGCGAGATGCCAGCAGGTTGCCGGTGTCGGCCGAGATGGCATCGATTACCACCGCCGCAGCGGCATCACCGGTTCGGACGGGGGTCACCTCCGGGCAGATCACGATGCCCGCCGCCAGCATGGGCCGCAGCGGTGCGGCGGCTTGGCCCGCTGCCAGCATCAGCTCGCGTTCGCGCAGGAGCACCTCAATCGCCTGGCGGTCAATGAGCCGAAACCCATCGTGTTGCTCCAGGCTCTTGAGCAGTGCCACATCCACCAGCGCGGCAACCTGCCCGGCTGTACCCTCTTCCACATGCACCTCCGCTGCCAGCAGCGCCACCGGCGGCCGCTGGTTGTCAGCGCCAGTCACCACCGTGGACAGCAGAAGCGCTGTCAGAAGTGCGCGAAGGCACAACAGCAGGGCGGCACGATGATGTCCCGGCAAAGAGATGACTGATGTGGGATGCACCGCTGTCTCCTGTGTTGCCGTCACATCGCACTCGCGTGTCTCCACTGCCATTCTTTCGCCAGCACTCACTGCTTGTCCGGCGCGGTGTCGGCGAAGTGGGTCAGGATCTTCAGCGCCATCTCGTGGCCGGCCTGTTGCAGGGCGGTCTTGGCCGCGATGTGCTCGGACAGGTCGGCTGCGCGGGTGGTGGTGCGGTCGGCCAGCAGCGTTTTGCCGCTCTGGCGGTCCACCAGTGTCAGTTCGACGCGGGCGGTGCAACTGACCAGGTTGCCGATGCGCGTGCCCAGTTCGCTGATCGCTTCACCCTTGATGATGACCTGCACGCCGGCCTTGCCGGGGTCGATCTCGGCGGTATCGATGATGGTGAACCCGCACTGCGTGAGCATTCGCCGCAATTCGGCATCCACCGCCGGATCGGGCACGCGGGCGGCGGCGATATGGCGCTCTTCCAGGGCGATTTGCACGATTGGCAGTGCCTTGCCGGCCAGTCGCTGCTTGAGTGCCTCGAATGGATCAGGCCCGGCCGGCGCGGGTGGAAGCAGGCGCGGGGCCGATTCACGCAGGCGCTGCGGCAGCTTCTCGGCCAGTTCCATGGCCAGTTCGCCCAGGTCGCCGCCGGCCCGCCCCTTGACCAGCAGGCCATCCACCAGCGTCGTCTCGGTACCAATGATCTTGGCGGTGATGAAAACGCTCCGATCCACCGCGAAAACCCGGCCGGTGACGAGGATGCGGGCGCCGACCAGCTTGCCCACCCGCACCATCTGCTGTGGATCGACCAGGCCGGTAGCGTTCAATTCCTGTTCCTTCAGTACCTGAGCGATGGCCGAGCGCTCGACGGTGGTGATGCCGGGCTGGCCGGCGAGCAGGGCGGTGAGCGTTTCAGAGACCTGCTTGCCGCTGTCAGCGTTGCCGGGCAGGCTGGAGTCGAAGTCGAGCACAGCCACCGTGATCGAGTCCTGTGCTGGCTGGGCGGTTGCCTGCGCAGGCTGGGTCGCCGGCTGCTGGGCGCGGACCGGTGAGATGATTGTGATGATCGCGGTCAGCGCAAGTGTCGCAAGCGGCTGGGCGAAGCGTTTCATGGTTGATCCTTGCTGGTGTCAGGTGAATCAGGCACTGGTTGGCTGGATGGTGAAAGACGCTGTGATGGCGGCGGCGTGGGCACAGGACGCATCAGCAGATATTGCAGCGTTGATCGCAGCAATGCCTGGCTGCGCGGATCACGGCTCCAGTCGCCCGCCGCAAGCTGGCAAAAGACAATCCGGCCATTGCCGATGGTTTGGGTCAGCAGCAGGGCATCCAGCGGCAGGGGCTGGGCGCTGTGGACCTCCGGCGGATAAAACGCCAGCTCCAGTGCGGGATGATCGACCGGTACCTCCAGCGCAATTTCCTCGGCTCCGATGAGCGACTGCCACGCCTCTGCCGGCAGGTCGCTGAGCAGGGGATGCTCGGTGCGCCAGCGCAGGGCTGTCCCCGGCCGGCGGGCCAGGCGATACGCCTGCAGGCGCCCGATGCGCGACTGGCGGAAGATCATGATGCTTGCTCCGCGCGCTGCCTGGTCCCGCAGGATGGCCAATGCCTGCTCATCATCAAGCCTGTCCGGCCCGACCAGAATGAGATCCGCCCGGGTGGTGAGCAGGTCAGAGATATTTTCCAGTCGCCTATGCGGCACCGTCTGCGCCGACAGGACCAGCGGCAGGCCGTCATCAGCATCCCACACCGCCAGCTCGCGCTCCCCCAGCCGCCCGGCCAGGGGCTTCAGGTCAATCGGCGGGAAGACGCGGATCGGCTCGCTGCCACTGCATAGTTCGCGCCCCTCGGCATCAGCCGTTCGCACCGTGTAGCGGAGCGTGAGTTGCGTCGGCACGCGCACTTCAGGTGCGCGGAGTGTGAGGGTAGCGCCTTCGGCTCCATTGCCCGGCAGCGGCATTTGACCTTCGGCCAGGCGCACCTCGCCGGCCAGCAGGGTCCATCGCACCGTGGCGGGGGGCGGGTTGGCCCGGACGGTCCAGGCAAAGTTGACTGGATATTCCTGTCCGCCCACCCAGTAGCCGTGCTGGGCCAGCAGGACGATGATTGCGGTGACCAGATTCATCGCGCTGGCTCCCCGGCCGGCAGATCGGCCTGTGCGAAGGCGACTGAGAGTCGAAATGGTCCTGAGACGCTGTTCAGTTCGCCGGCGTGGACGCTTTGCCCGGGTGTGACAGGCAATTGTGTCGCAAGTGAGGCGATCGGCTCAGCAGCCCCGTTGACAGGGGTGATCCGGGCCGCGACCGACAGCCGCGATGAAACGGCATCGCCGGTCTGGATGTGGTAGTGGATGGATTGCCCATCGGCCAGCGGGATGCGCAAATCCGCCGATTGTCCCGGCAGGATCGCGATGTCAGATGTGGCGGCGGGGCGTCCTTCGTGGGTCAGCACCAGGCGCACCAGCAGCAGCCGCTGCGCTGGCGCCAGCGGGGCCTGGGCGATGCCCACATCCGAAGCCCGATCCGACACCATCACCCAACTGGTGCGCTGGCCAAAGACATCGGCCACCTGCCGGAACGCGGCGACATGCGCGGAGGCATCCTGCGGGGTGAAGCGAAACTCGGTTGCGGCTGGCAGCGCGGACGGGCCGCCGCCCGCGTCGCGGATGAGCGTGGCCAGTCCGTAGCCGGCCAGCAGCAATGCGATACTGGCCGCCAATGCCAGCGGAGCGCGCCATCCCAGCCGGCGTGGCGGATGGGCGATCCGGCCGGCCAGGCGCTGTTCAAAATCTGCCCAGCCATCCGTCGGGATGGGATCCGCCGGCGGAAGCCGCAGCACGGTGCGCAGGTGGTCGTAGTCCTTGAGGGCCTGGCGGCATTCGGCGCAGGTATCCAGGTGTTCAAGCAGGGCACCGGCCGCCCGCAGGTCGTCGGCCGTCCAGTCACGCTGGAGAAGATCCTGTCGAATCAGTTCGCAGTGCATGGCTCGATGACCTTTCATCTCATCTGATGCGCCGGGCCGGATCGATTTTCGTCAGCGTGGGCTGTAGTGGTCAGCCAGGGCGCTGCGGAGTTGCTCAAGCCCCTGGTGCAGTGCACGAGACACCGCTGCTGCGCTCATGCCCAGCAGATCTCTGACCTCGTTGCCGCTCAGCCCCTGACTGATGCGCAGGATCACCACGGTGCGCAGCGACTCAGGTAACGCCGCCAGTGCGCTGGAAAGGGCATCGGCATCGGCAATGCCATCCACCGCCAAGGCCGGATCCGGCGGCAGCGGCAGCCGCGCCAGGGTTTTTTGCTCGATCCGGCGGCGACGCAGCAGTTCCAGGCTGGCATTGACGACGGTGCGCGTCAGCCAGGCACGCAGGCGCTCGGGCTGGCTGATCGTGTGCCGCTCAGCCCAGGCCTTAAGCAGCGCCTGCTGGCAGACATCTTCGGCCGCCTGGTTGTCGCGCAGCATCCGCCAGGCGATGCGGAAGAACAGGGGCGCGTTCTGTCGCACCTGCTCCTCCAGCATCCGCCGCCACTGCGCATCATGGGGCGTTGAACTGGCTGGCACGAAGTGTGTTCCTCTCCTGGCTGCACCCCATCAGATGCGCAACCGGCCGCTGATTTTCAGATGACCGGTCCACCGTTGGCCAGGAACCTTAAGAATCTTGCCATCTGATGCGCTGCCCAGCGGCAAAAACGCTCATTCAGGCGCACCAGGATATGGCAGGGTATCATTTCCTGGCCCCTTGCCAGCCCATTTTGCTCCACCGGCATCACAGCCACGCCCAGCCCGGCACGCGCTGCGCTTGATCGCCACGCAACCCTCGCTAAAATGAACCGCTTACATGGTGGTTGTAGCTCAGTTGGCAGAGCACTAGGTTGTGGTCCTAGGGGTCGCGGGTTCAAGTCCCGTCAGCCACCCTTCCCCCTAACTCATTAGAAGTCACCCAGTTATGTCCTGCGCCCGCGGGGGCAATGCGCATGGCCCTTCGGCTCGCGGGTCCGCCGCAGAATGTACTTAGGCCCGCCGGGGGGCAATCCGGCGCTGGTTGGCCACGATGGCGAACATCTATGCGGCGACGGCTCGGCTGATGGGGTATGCCGGATCGGAGCGTTCATGCCGGGGCAGCGGCGTTGTCGAACTGGGGGAACAGCCATTGGTGGGTTGTCGGGTCGCCCAGTCCCCAGACCCATTCGGCGTTCTGATCGGCGGCGGGCGCATCAAGGAGGGCGATGATCTCATGCTGGCCGGCGGCGAGGGAGAGATCTGCCCGCTGGCCGGCGAGGGTGCGATGGAAGGAGGGGCCCATGCGGCGGCCCGGCGAGCGCAGCAGCAGCTTGCCATCGCACCAGACGGTCACGGGCAGGCGGGTATTGAACATGAGACGGACTTCGCGTGATTGCGGCAGGGTGAAGCGATAGCGGACGGCCATGCGCCGGTCGCTCCAGAAAGATGCCTTCGGCCGATGCCAGTAGCCATCGGTGAGAATGCTGCCCGGCGCCGGCGGGGCGGGTGGGGGCGTATCACCCTGAAACGTGTCGGGAACGGGCCATGCCTCGGCGGGAATGGCGGTCGATGGCGCGACTGGCGGATCCACTGGCCGCGCTGCCGGGGGCCGGCTGGCCAGGCGCTGGCGCAAGGCGCACACCAGGTCGGCGAAGGCATCGATGGTCGCCGGCGGGGTGATACCGGTGATGCGCGGGTCGACTACCAGTTCGCGGCCGATCGGCTTGAGCCACCGCTCGCCGATGCACTTGGGATTCAGGATGCCCATCAGCGCGCCAACGGTGGCCCCGGTGCAGTCGGTGTCCTGGCCGCAGTTGACCGCTGTGCAGATCGCCCGGTCAAAATCTCCTTCGCCGGCCAGCCAGCCCAGTACGGTGAAACCGATATTCATCACCACATCGGTGAAATTCTCGTGGCCGTGATGATCCAGGACATGCTGCATCGTTGCCTGCCAGTCGCCACCGGCTGACCAGTGGACGGCGGTATCACGCACGACAGCCGCGATGCTGCTCTCGGGCGGAATCTGCGCCAGCGCTGTCTTCAGCAGGCGGGCAGGATCGGATTCGACGAATGCCGCAGCCTGCAAGGCGGCCAGGAAAACTTCTGCCCAGATGCCCTCACCGGCATGATCCACGCAGGCATCTTCATAGGCGTAGAGGGCGGCCAGCGGGGCATCGCCGGGAGCGAGACAGGCCCATATCTCGCTGCGAATGGCGGCCCCCATGCCGCGAGTGAACCAGTTGTCCGTGCTGCCGCTGAGCGGCGGGCGGATGCCGCGGCGGAGATTGCGCAGGGCAACACCATATTCATCCCAGGGAAACTGCACGTGCTGCAACCAGGCGTCGGCCAGGTGCTCGCGGTCCACCGCAACCGGGTCGGCCATCTCATGCAGCTTGCAGGCCCAGAGGACCTGCAGGTCCAGGTCATCGTTGGGAAGCATGGCGGTGGGAACCGGATCGTAAAACGACAGATTCAACGGCCCCTTGCGTCCCTCCGTGGGCAGGCCAAGCGTTCCCCCGACCGCCTTACCCAGCCAACAGGCCACGACGCGCTCTCGATAGTTGTGAACAGGAATTGTCATGGAGAAAGAGGGTGAGGGCGGTTCAGCGGCCAAAAACCCGCGAGGACTCTACACTTGACGGAACGTCCCGTCAAACTGGAGCGGCGGGGCCAGAAACCTTGCCACGTGCCGTTTCCAGAGCGTCTCCGGCAGCCCCGGCGGGTGGGGGATTTCCCACATGTGAAGGAGCGGATTTCCTAAGAAATCTTTTTGACAAATCGTTCCGTCATGCTAGAGTTGCTCTCGTAGACGGAACGTACCGTCAACCAGGCAGGTTCATCAGCGTCCGCGCGTGACGCAGCATATCCCAGGAGGTCTCAAATGCGGTTCACATTGGTGGCAGTCGGCGCAATGGCCATGGTGGCATCCACCGCTCAGGCGGCAACGGTGACGTGGAATGGGTCAAGCGGTGACTGGCAGAACGTATCCCGCTGGCTGGAGGGTGTGCTCCCGGCTGCCGGCGATGACATCGTGGTCAATGGCGGGACCGTGGACCTCTGGCAGGGCGGACCGCTGAATACCATCAATAACGACACAACCCTCACGCTGAACGGTGGCACGATCGCCTTCCCGAACCAGGCTCACTGGGTCAAGGTTGGCGCTGGTGGCACTGAGACGGCCAGCGCCCTGATCATCAATAACGGCGGCACCTATGCCATGAAGAGCGGCGAATTCGCCGTTGGCAACGCCACCGGCGAAACCGGGCTCGTGAACATCAATGCCGGGGGCACGCTCCGTTCCGATACGGCGTTCGTCACCCTGGAAGACACGGGCACGATCAATGTCGCCGGCACCATGACCAACTTCGGTGCGGTGAACCTCCTGGGCGGCACGATCAACATCCTGGCCGGCGGCGCGTTCGATGCCGCCTCAGTGAGCTTTGAGAGCGGCGGCGCGGCTGGCAATCGCTTCAATATTTCCGGCGGCACGGCCACCGTGGGCAGCGTCAGCACGTTGTACCTGGGATATGGCAACCGCTACTTCAACTTCACCTCCGGCAGCACCGGGGCACTGATCTTCCCGGCGTATGACGTGGAGACGGTGACGGGCTACATCAACAGCGGCTACATCCGCCTGGATGGCGTGACGGATACCGAGGCGTTCAGCGTGACGGCATTGGACGGCACCGGCGTGCAGGTGACGCTTGTGCCTGAGCCCTCGATTGGCGCGCTGATCGGGCTGGGCCTGGGCATGCTGGGGCGGCGTCGCCGGGCCTGATTATCGTGAGCGGCCGTGGCTCTGCGCTGCTGACGGAGCCACGGCCACGGATCTGCCCTGAATCGTTCTGGAACTGGCGGTAAAGTCTCGATGTATATGGGACCGAAACAAGCCCAGCTCATTGATGTGGCGCAGCGCGCGCGGGTGGCCAAGAGCACCGTGGCGGCGGCCCTGCGGCCGGGCGGTGGCGGCAAAAATGCCCGCGTCAGCAAGGCCACCGCCG
>CAYNMV010000047.1:0-18475 GCA_964398315.1 uncultured Tepidisphaeraceae bacterium
CCCCCTCGATATGGTCCGGCACACCGAAACGAACGACGTTGTGATGTTTCCGGATTGCTTCCGCGATCGCGAGACCTTCGTCGCTCCAATAGGCCGGCTCCGGAGCAGCATCGGCATCCCAGTCAGCATCGTAGGCCCTTTGCAATGCCCGGTGTCGTGCAAGCTCAACCTCCCACAAAAGGCCCAGCTTCACATAGGCTAGTTCTGTCTTCTGACGGTCCGAACCCAAGCGAAACTTGGGTTGGCCTTTCAGCCCCCGTTTTCTGCCGAGTTGCCTAAAGAACTGACCGGACTTGTCCTTCTTCAGTTCACCCCTGCGCTTCCCCCATTTCCTCATATCTAATACTGTCTGATTATTCACTGCTTTTGGCGGAAAATCAGACAAATTGGCTTCAGAATCAGACAAAAACAAGTGATCTTCAGACACTGTGAGGGGGCGAGAAATGAAAGAAGCCGCAAGGCGTTATTTGGCAACGCTTACGGCTTTCCTTTAACGGAGGGTGAGGGACTCGAACCCGCAAAGGCATCTGCCTGCGCCCGTTTTCGAGATGGGTGCCTTACCAGTTAGGCTCACCCTCCGTCTTGTCTGCCAGATGGAGATGAACTGCTACTCATGATGATCCTTTCTTGCCGCAGGCAGGGTTCGAACCTGCACCGAAGCGATTCTTGAGATCGCCGCCTCTGCCAGTTGGGCCACTGCGGCCGAACAGTACCCCGGGCAGGATTCGAACCTGCAACAACGTGGCCCTCAACCACGTGCCTCTGCCGATTGGGCTACCGGAGCAATACCACTGCACGGTGGACGCTGAAGGGAGTTGAACCCTCATGCCTCCGGGGCAAGCTCGCCGCCTTGCCACTGGACAACAGGCCCAGGATGTCTTGGGGCCAAGCGGGGGCGGCCAAGCGCTGCGGGGAGGGGTCGAACCTCCAACCTCGGCCTTCGGAGGGCCGCGCTCTGATCCGATTGAGCTACCGCAACCTGGTCATGGGTCATCTGTCACCCGCTGCCACTTGCTGTCGGATACTGCCGGTCAGGGCGGAAGCCGCCGACTGCTATCGGTGGCCGCAGGTCACCATGGACAAGTGGTCAAAGACCACCTTCAGTGGTCCAGGCAGGATTCGAACCTGCAACAGACCGATCCTGAATCGGCCGCCTCGTGCCAATTGGGCTACTGGACCCATTCCGACTGCACCGGGCAGGAATCGAACCTGCACCCGTCCGCTTAAAAGGCGGCGGCTCTGCCAAATTGAGCTACCGGCGCGTTCACTGTCTGCTGGATGTCTGCCGTCCTCCTTCCCGCGCCCCGGATGGTCTGATCTGCCCGCCGTCTGGTGAAGCACTGGCTCTGGCGACTAGATTCCCGGTATGCAGCAGTAGATACAATCACCGTAATTACAATAATATGCACCGGGAAGGGCTCGAACCTTCAATCACCGGCTTCGTAGACCGGTGCTCTTCCAAATTGAGCTACCAGTGCATCAACAGTGCGCTGTGGAGGGCTTGAACCTCCGACCTCTCCGTTATCAGCGGAGTGCTCTGCCGCTGAGCTAACAGCGCGATCCGTCGGCCAGCTTTGGGCTTAGCGGCAAGGAGCACCGCCGCCCCAATGGCCGCTTGCCTGCTGTCCACGGGAGGGCGAGCCGCCACCTTGTGCCTGGCTGAATCCGATCCAGCACGTGCCTGCTTCGCACAACAGGTGCGTAGAAAAGTTGGGTCGCAGGCATACTATTTTCCCTCGTAAGTATCGTAAATTTCGTTACTTACGTGAGTCATCCATCACAGTGTCCACCCTGGTGCGAATCGGCATGGTTGGCCGCAATCGCGCAGGGCGGCTCGGTCAAATGGATCTTCCCGGATATGAATGACGCAGGGATTCACAGGCCGGGAAGTACTCCCGGCCGACGAGGGCGGGGAGCTAAGACCGATAGCACATGCCGTCAAAGTTGGACGGGACTATCGTCCAACTCGCGGCTTTGCGTTCGAGATATTGAATTGGTCGTAGCTTCATGACTGATCTCTCTGTCGGCATAACGCCCGACAAGCATTCAATATTCCACGACAGCCATAAAATTGCAAACAAAAAAGCAGAAAAAACGCCAGACGAACGAAAATCGCACTAGTCGTTGCGCATATCGGGGAGATGCAGCGCTGGGACTAGCGCATGTCGTTGGCCTGGGTGGTGGGCGGGGGAAGCAGCCGCGCACGCAGCGCTTCGACACGTTCGGCCCGGTCCGCCGCGCGGGCGGACAGGTCGAACGTGATCGCCTCGCCCGCCTTTTCGCGCAGGCGTTCCAGTGCCAGCCTGCGCAGCTCGGCGTTGTCGCTCAGCAGCACATCCAGCAGGAAGTCCAGGTCATCGGCCAACGCCGCCACATCCTCGGTGGTTGCCTGCTTGTACAGCGCCAGCACCCGGTCGATCTGCGACCGCTGCTCGGGCGAGAGGGCGGCACGGTCAAGCTTCATCAGCACCAGAGCGCCTTCGGTGCCGAGCTGCTTGAGCGCTTCTGCCGCCGCCTGGCGTTCAGCAAAGGCATCGGCATCGAGTTTTGCCACCAGTTCGCGAACCCGCTGCTCAACCCGGGGGTCAGCCGGCCGCTCATCTCCCAGCACCTGCCACGCCAGCCGCTCATCAATCGCCAGCAATGCCTCCTCACCCAGTTGGCGCAGTACCGGCCGCAGGTAGGTGTTGACCAGGCGCGGGTGCTGGCGGCGCAGCGTCAACAGATCGGGCGCTTCCACGCGCACGTTGACAGTGCGGTCGCCTTCCAGCCCGAACCCGCTGACAAACAGCCGCACACCGCCGGTGTCGATCCCGCCCTCATCATCGACTGAGCCGAAGCGGTCGATCAGGTCCAGTTGCAGCATGCCATCCGGCCGTTCCCAGTTGCCGGTGATATTCACCTGCTGGGGATTGGCGGTGACCGCCGCCAGCGAGAAGACGATCTCCGGATCGGAGAAGTCGTAGCGCTCCACCAGGAAAAAGCCGTTGGTAACACCAGTCGCCGGATCGCCATGGATGGTGCCGTGCCACAGGCCGTGCGGATCATCGCTGACAATCAGCCGGCGGTTGCCGCCGGTGGGGGGGATCTGGGTGCGCGCGACGATCCGCTTGCCTTCCTGTTGCAGATGAATGATCTCAGCGCGGGTGTGCGGGCCGCTGGTGCGCAGGTTGTCCAGCCGCTGCTGCACCTCCTTGCGCTCCTCGGCCTTAAGCTGATCCAGTGGTTGAGTTGTGGGCGCAGTGGTGGCCGGCGCGGAAACATCCTGCTCCGCCATCGGCTGCGCTGACTGAGCGCTGAGGGGGCCGGCAGACGTTATCAGGAGCATCGCTCCGATGGAGAGGAGGCGACATTGCATCGCCTCATTCTAGCGTTGATGGCAAGCCTGCGTCATCCATCAAGCAGCGCAAGTACGTTCTCGGCCGACAGGGCTGGCGCGGTAGTGAGGGACGGGACGCCGGGATTGGACGCAGGGGCAAGCGCTTGCGTGACAACCGCCAGCAGGCGGCTTTCATCTGGCTGCAGCGCCCGCGCCACCGGCCGCTGCCACGCATCGATGGGGTGCGGGCCATGGATCGGCCAGGCATGCAGCAGGGCGCCCGCACCCGCGATCACCTCCAGGAAGTCATCGCGACTGACAACCGGCCCCCAGCAAGTGCCTTCCGTTCCCGCAACACCCTCCCATCCGCGGCCATGAATCGCCAGCGGCACTCCGCGGCGGATCAGTAACCGTGCGATCGATTGCTGGAACGCCGGCACGATCAGCCGGTCGATGAACAGGGCGCGGTCCAGGCCCTCCTCGCCAATGTGCAGCCGGCGGCGACGATCTTCCAGGTACTGGCCGATATCGCTGCCAAGGATGAACGGATCGGCCGAAAGTTCGCTGCCGATGAGCTCCCACAGCAACTGATGGCTTGACAGGTCGAGCGGCTCGGGTGGGGCATCGATGGAGGCCGTGTCGGCGATCAGTACCAGCGGCGCTCGCGCATCGCTGCTTTCGCCGTTGGCGCCAGCGCTTCGGGAAGTGGCCACCCGGGCCGGACATGGCCAGTGGGCCAAGTGGATGCGCTCGGCCGGCCAGCCGAGATCCAGGGCCTGTTGCCGCTGCCCGGGATCAACCAGCAGCAGGCAATCGTGCCGTGCCTGGGCCACGGGTGCGGCCAGCCGGGGAGAGGTTGCCAACGTCAACCAGGGTAGATCCACCGGGGCCACATCCGGCACATCGGCCCGGAAGACGCCCGCCGTCAACACCGCATCGCACGCCGTGGCCGCCTGCACGAATGCCAGCGGCGAGGCGCTGGTGGGGCGATCCGGGTCAAATGCCACGAAATTGGCCGACGCGGAGCACAGCGCTTCGCGCAGCAGCCAGCCGCCATCGTCCCAGAGTCGAAAATGCGTGGGAGCGACAACGCAGACCCGCTTACCATTCCCGCCCGCGGCACGGGCAGCGTGATCCAGAGGCCAGCTCCGCTGGATTGCGGCTACACGGCCAGCACGGCGGGCCGTTTCTGCGGCAAAAACCTCGCGCGCCTGGCGCATCCGCGCCTCGGCGGTTTCTTCCGCCAGAGTCGGCAGCCGGATAAAGGCGGAGGGAACCGGCAGCCCCTCACGTTCCTGCAGCAGCCTGGCCAATGCTCCGGCCCAATCCATCCCGGCGGCAAACCAGAGGCGATGATCGGCCAAGTCGGAAGCAAAATTATGACACTGGAGCAGAAAACGCAGGGTTTGCAGATTTTCGACAATCGCAATCACCGCCTGCGGATGATCGAAGCGCTCCAGCACCACCGCCAGTTGAGCGGCATGGGCCGGCTCCAGGAAGCAGCCGACTGGAGCGCGGTTCTGCAATGATTCGAGCATTACTTGCGCTGTCCTCAGCGGCAGCGAGCAGCCGGTTGCCCACCTGCCCTGTTCCCGGGCGGTCAGGTAGCCATCGCGCGCGAAAACGAACTCCCGCTCTGTGCGGGCAGCCGTCTCATCGCTCAAGGCGTCCACAGCGCGGGCCAGCTCGGGCTGGGTCGAATACAAGGCATCGAGGTTGGCCCGCAGGTTGCCAGCCGCCCGCTGGGAGGCCCGCACGTCCGTTGGATGCGCAAGAAGAGTCACATCGCCTTTATCGGACCTGTGTCTGTTAACCCTTGAGGCGAACAGACGGATGCCCGCGCCGGCCATTCGGCAAAGTCGCCTGATTGGGGGTGGATGCCGGTGAAATGACCGCCTGGAAGATAGATCAGGCCTTCGGGCCGGGTTCAGCGGGCGGATAGCATCTGGCACCGCAGTCCTGGCCCACCTCATGATCGATCAGCACCAGCAGTGTGGCATTAATCAGGTCGTGAAGCACTGGGACATAGCGGGCGATCCAAGAGAACGCGCAGCGCCGCCAGATGCGGATAGAGTGATCATGGCACGTTGCTGCCAGCCACGGGTTGCCTGGCTTCCAACGCTGGCGGAGGGCATGGGCGGTCAGGCCCGCCTGGCCCATGAGCAGTATGAACCCCGGCCACTCCAGTCCCCACCACGAAAAGCAGTAGGGCACGGCAGTATTGCGTCCGCCTGCGCTGGCGCAGCGATTCGGGCCGGGTCAATGCACGAGATAAAACAGGGGGAACAGGAACAGCCAGACCAGGTCAACCAGATGCCAGTAGAGTCCTCCCAGTTCGACTGGTGTGGCGTATTCGCGGTTGAAGTGCCAGCGTGATGCGCGCCACAACAGCCAGCCCACGATGCCCATGGCGATGATCAGATGCACGCCATGCAGGCCGGTCATCAGAAAATACAGCGCGAAGAACTTGCCGGCATGCGCTGGCACGGCGTTGGAGGATGCCGGCAGAGCGATCAGCCCATTCGGGTCATAGCGCCATTCTGCCGCCAGGCCGGTGTCCGGCTGTGGAGGACGCGTGCCGACCCAGCGCGGCACGGCGGCGGCAGCGTCCACGGGTGCGGCAGGTCCGCCGGTGCCTGCCGCGCTGGCTTCCCCGGCACCCAGCGCTCGCACATAGGCGGCAATATGCCTGATTTCATCGTCGCCGAGGAACGGATTCCCGCCGCGTGCCGGCATGAGGGCGTTGGTGAGGCTGTCGGGGGCATCCGGCTGCCGTCCATCGCGGATCACCGCCGTCAACTGTTCGAGCGATGCCGTCTTCACAAACGTGCTGCCTTTGAGGGTGGGGGCAATACCGGCGATGCCCTCGCCGTCCGTGCCGTGGCACCCGATGCAGGTTGCCAGATAGAGCGGCCTGCCCACTGCAGGATCGCCCGCCGCGGCCGCTGTGCTCGCAGGGGCCGCCGCGGCCAGAGCCGGCTCGGCCGGCAGGGGAGTGGCATCGACCTGCGCCAGCCGCGGCCGGAAGTACGCCCCCCACAGCAGGCCGGCTTCGATCTTGTGGCGATACTCGATTGCTTTGACGCCCAGGAAACATACGCCGCACATGATCGTCAGCGTCAGGAAGAGCATGAGCGCCTGATATTGATTTCGCCGGGCACAGTGCACCCCCACGGCCATGGTGAAACTGCTGAGGATCAGGATCACGGTGTTGATCAGGCCCCAGCCGGTATCCAGAAACTGATGGCCGTAGTGGAACGCCTCAGGCCAGAGAAAGCGGAACGCGGCATACAGGCAGAACAGCCCCCCAAACATCATGATCTCGGTGGCAAGGAACAGCCACATGCCAATCCGCGCTGCGCCTGTCTGCTGGGTCAGGGTTTGATAGTGACCGCTCAGATGGGGCGAGATGGCCATCGACTGTGCGTCGGCACCGCTGTCGTTCGATTCGGCGTAATCTGCCTGCTGGCGGCGTGCTGCGCTGCGATAGGCTTCGAGACGCTCCTCAGCCAGGGGACTGAGCAATGCGGAAGAGGAAGGATTGGGCGGGTCTGTCACGGGCATGTTGGAATCCGATTGGAGCTGGCCTGAAAGGCAGGCCCATCTGCCGACCTGAAAATTTAGAATAGAACTTCTTGATCTAAATATCCAGAAATATATGCTGGGAATACGACAGTGGTTGGAGGTTCGATTTGCCGGTCTTGGCCCGGCGCCTTTCGACCGCATTGCCGGAGGCCCCTCATGCCTCAGCCCAGCCAGCCCCCATCGATCTCGGATTCTCAGCCGCTTCCCATCGCCCTGTTGCTGTTCAGTGTCGCCGCGGTGTTCGCCATGCCGGTGATCGTGCTGCTCTATGCCGCCCATCACGGTGCGGCCCAGTCGCCCGATGACCTGACGACTCACGCCCGGCAGATAGTTGAACGCGGCCAGGCCGTGGAGGCGCATGTCATCCCCAGCACGGCCGATCAGCCCGGCCGGCCGCAATGAGCCACCCAGAACACGCTTGCCCAGGATGAGCCAGATGAGCAATCACACCAATTCCGCACACGATCCATCAACCGATTCCGCGTCCACCCAGAACACGGGACGGACGGGAAAGGGTCTGACCCGGCGGCGTTTTCTCTTCCAGATCGCCACCACCGGCGCAGGCATGGCGCTGCTTGGGCAGCGCGTGGCCCGGGGGCTGGAATACCTGCAACCGGTGAGGGTCACCAATCCACTGTCGGGCTATCCACAGCGCGGCTGGGAGAAGGTCTACCGCGACCTGTACCGTTCTGATTCAACGTTCACATTCCTGTGCGCTCCCAATGACACGCACAACTGCCTGCTGCATGCGCACCTGAAGAATGGCGTCATCACGCGCATCAGTCCCACCTTTGGCTATGGCAAGGCGACTGACCTGGAGGGCAATCGTGCCAGCGCCCGCTGGGATCCACGATGCTGCCAGAAGGGCCTGGCACTGGTGCGCCGATTCTACGGGGATCGGCGCTGCAAGCGTCCGCTGATGCGGGAGGGCTTCAAGCGGTGGATCGAGGACGGCTGCCCCCGCGATCCGCAAACGGGTGCCGTCGACCCGGAGAAATACCTGCAGCGCGGGAAGGACAACTGGGTCGCCGTCACCTGGGACCAGGCGATGGAGTATTCCGCACGGGCGATCGTCAACATTGCCGAAACCTATACCGGTGATGCCGGCACACAGCGCCTCGCCAGCCAGGGGTATGACCCCCTGATGGTCGATGCCACGCGCGGCGCCGGCACACAGACGATCAAGTTCCGCGGCGGCATGCCGGCACTGGGAATCAGCCGGATCTTCGCACAGTACCGTTTCGCCAATTCGCTGGCGCTGCTGGACAGCAAGCTGCGCGGCGTCGGCCCGGACCAGGCGCTCGGTGGGCGCGGGTGGGATAACTATTCCTGGCACACCGACCTGCCGCCGGGGCATCCGATGGTGACGGGCCAGCAGACGGTCGATTTTGACCTGTGCAACGTCGAACACGCCAACCTCGTGCTGGTGTGGGGCATGAACTGGATCTGCACCAAAATGCCCGATTCGCACTGGCTGACCGAAGCCCGACTCAAGGGCACGAAGGTCGTCGTTATCTCGGCGGAGTACAGTGCAACATCCAACAAGGCAGATGAAGCCGTCGTCGTTCGCCCCGGCACAACGCCGGCGCTGGCCCTGGGGTTGGCCCAGGTGATCATCGCCGAGGGGTTGTTCGATCAGGAGTATGTCAAGACCCGCACCGATCTGCCGCTGCTGGTGCGCATGGACACGGGCAAGCTGCTGCGGGCTGACGAGGTCTTCGTCGATCACAGGCCCATGCCCCTGCGCAACGCTTTAACCATCCTGCAGGATGGCCAGAAAGCTCCCGCCCCGCATGAACAGCCCAATGCCTTCGTCAGTGAGTCGCGTCGCAACCAGTGGGGCGACTATGTCATGGTCGACGCGACAACCGACAAGCCCATTGCCGTCAGTCGTGACCAGGTCGGCCAGCACCTGGTAAAAGCCGGCATCGATCCAGCCCTGAGTGGGACGTTCCAGATCACGCTCACGAGCGGTCAGACAGTCGAGTGTCGCACCGTCATGGACGGCACCCGCCAGATGCTCGACCAGAGCTACACGCCCGATCAGGTCGAGAAGCTCACCTGGACGCCGGCCGATGAGATCCGTTCGCTCGCCCGTCAGATCGCCGCCAATCCCGAGAAGACGCTCTTTGCCATGGGCATGGGGCCCAACCAGTACTTCAACAACGATCTGAAGGATCGTGCTGTCATGCTGGTGGCAGCGCTGACGCGGAACCTGGGCTACCTGGGCGGCAATGTCGGCTGCTATGCCGGCAACTACCGCGCGGCCTTCTACAGCGGCCTGCCGCAGTACATCGCCGAAAATCCGTTCGACATCGAGCTGGATCCATCCAAGCCAGCGCGCGTGCGGCGCTACTACCAGCCGGAAAGCGTCCACTACTTCAACCACGGCGACACGATCCTGCGGTCCGGCAAGCACGTGCTGACCGGCAAGACGCACCTGCCAACGCCGACCAAGGCCATCATCGTCTCCAACTCCAACTCGCTGATCGGCAATGTCAAAGGCCATTACGACCTGGTCGTCAACACGCTGCGGCGCGTCGAGTTCCTGGCCATCAGCGAATGGTGGTGGACGGCAAGCTGTGAGTACGCCGATATTGTCTTCCCTGTCGACAGCTGGGCGGAGTTCAAATACCCGGATCTGACGCTGTCGGTCACCAATCCGTTTCTCTATTGCTTCCCGACCACCCCGCTGCCGCGCATCCATGACACGCGCAGCGACATCGAGGTAGCTGCCGGGTTGAGCGAAGCAATTGGCCGCCTCACCGGCGACGACCGCTACGAAGCCTACTGGCAGTTTGTCAAAAATGGACAGGCGCGGCCGTATCTGCAGCGGATTCTCGATCATTCCGTCGCGGCGCGCGGGTATCGCATTGAAGATCTCGAAGCCAAGGCTTCCCAAGGCATTCCCGCCATCGCCCAGACGCGCACCTATCCCAAGTACGGCGGCTATGAGCAGACGCACGAGGATCGCCCCTGGTACACGCGCAGCGGCCGGCTGGAGTTTTACCGGGATGAGGATGAGTTCATCAACGCCGGGGAGAACCTGGTCATCCACCGCGAGCCGATCGATTCGACGTTCTACGAACCGGCGGTACTGGTGTCAGCGCCGCACCCGCTACTGCGGCCGAAACAGCCGGAGGATTACGGTGTCGATCGTGCCGATCAGTCAGGTGATGCCCGCCAGGTGCGGCATGTGATCAAGACGGTCAATGAGCTGCTGGCCAGTCAGCATCCGCTGCGCAAGAACGGGTATCAGTTCATCTTCCACACGCCCAAGTACCGCCACGGCGCGCACACGACGCCGACGGATGTGGACATCATCGCCGCGTGGTTCGGGCCGTTCGGCGATATGTATCGCACCGACCCGCGCTCGCCGTTCGTGTCGGAGATGTACGTCGACATCCATCCGCTGGATGCCAAAGCCATCGGTGTGGAGGACGGCGATTACGTCTGGATCGATGCCGATCCCAAGGATCGCCCCTTCCACGGCTGGCAGAACAAGCCTGACTGGTACAAGGTCGCGCGCCTGCTGGCGCGGGCGCGGTATTACCCCGGCACACCGCGCGGTGTGACGCGCATGTGGCACAACGCCCACGGCGCCACCTGGGGCACCGTGCACAATGCCGTGGCGTCGCCGCAGGGCCTGGCCAAGTCGGCATCCACCAACTACCAGGCGATGTTCCGCTCGGGCAGCCACCAGAGCTGCACGCGCGGCTACCTCAAGCCTACCTGGATGACCGATTCGCTCAACGTCAAGGAGATGCTGTCGCAGGAGATGGCGCAGGGCTTTGTGCCCGATGTCCACTGTCCCACCGGCGCGCCGCGCGAGGCGATGGTGAAGATCACCAAGGCCGAAAGCGGCGGCCTTGGCGGTGAGGGCGTCTGGCGCGCCGCCGAGCTGGGCCTGCGCCCGACCTACGAAAACCCGACCCTCAAGAAGTACCTTGCCGGCGAGTTCATCGCCCGCGCGTGATCGGCTGAGACGGCCGTTGTGATGGCCAACACTTGATAAGGATCAACTCCATGCCCAAACGCTACAACTGGCAACTCGGCCGGGAGGCGGAATACACCTACGACGGCCCGCCGCCCAAGCGTCAGGTTGCCTACATCTTCGACATCAACAAGTGCATCGCCTGCCAGACCTGCACGGTTGCCTGCAAGACGGCCTGGACCAGTGGAAAGGGACAGGAGACGATCTTCTACAACAATGTTGAGACCAAGCCCTATGGCGGGTATCCCGTCGGCTGGGACACCAGGCTGCTGGAGAAGACCGGGCCGGCAAAGTGGAGCGACACATCTGCCAACGGCAAGAAGCTGATCAGTCTCACCATCTTTGAGGAAAAAACGCCCGACCGGCAGCCGCTTGGCCATCGGCCGATGTCCCTGGATTACGGCACGCCCAACCTCGGTGAAGACGATCTGTCCGGCATGGTCGAGCCGGGTGATGTGTTCAACGGCATCCACGAAAAGTGGATGTTCTACCTGGCGCGCATCTGCAATCACTGCGATCACCCGGCCTGCCTGGCGGCGTGTCCACGGCAGGCGATCTACAAGCGCGAGGAGGATGGCATTGTCCTGGTCGACCAGGAGCGTTGCCGCGGCTACCAGGAATGCACCAAGGCCTGCCCGTACAAGAAGGTGTTTTACAATCTGATGACGCGCACCAGTGAGAAGTGCATCGGGTGTTTCCCACGGGTTGAACAGGGCGAAGTGGCGCTGTGTGTCGAATCGTGCATCGGCAAGATCCGCTTCCACGGCTTCATGACCACCCAGGATGAGCCGCGCGAGGACAATCCGCTGGATTACCTGGTGCGCATCCGAAAGATTGCCCTGCCCATCTATCCCCAGTTCGGCACCGGGCCCAACGTCTACTACATTCCGCCGCTGCATATCTCGCCGCAGTGGCTGGAGCAGGTCTTCGGGCCGGGCGTGGCCGAGGCGCAACAATTGTATCGCAACGCAAAGGACGATCCGAAGCTGCTGGGGGCGATGCTTCTGTTTGGCGCCAGCAACCGCATTATCACGCGCTATGAGATCCAGGGTGAACAGGCCGTAGGCTGGGATGTGGATGGCAGGGAGGTGGCCCGCGTCCCGTTTACCGAACCAACGTATCAGCGCCCCCATTTTGATGCCAAGCACGGCGCGTATCGCCACAATCTCGCGTAGTCAGCGCCACAGCGCAGGTAGCGCTGTGGCAGGATGGAACGGACCATGTCAAACATCAGCAATCCTGGCGACCGGGCCCTGACGCTCTATGTCGCGGGCATATTTGTCACGCTGGCGGCGATGATCCTGGCCTATTCGATCTCCGGCCGCGATCCGGTGGTGGTCGTGGTGGACAGGCAGCCGGTGGCGGCGGTTGCCCCGGCCGTTGCATTATCACCGGCCGATGCCTCATCCCCGGTCGCCCCAGCGCCCGCACCCCGGCCGCCCGCGCCTGTTGTCCAGGTGATCGAGATGCCATCCGCGCCAGGTGTGGAGGAGGTGTTTGATCCCCGCTGGGATCAGGCCCCCGAGCTGGAGATCCCCTTGCAGCCTCAGACGATCACCCGTCCCATGCTGCAACAGGTGACCGTAAAATCCGTGCAGGTGCGGGCCATCCGCGATGCCGGCCGGATCGCCTGGCGGCTGTCATGGGTCGCGCCCACCCCGGCCTGGAACGTGGATGCCGACCGCTTCTGTGATGCCGTGGCCTTGCAGCTTCCGCTTCAGCCCAACACGCCGTTCATGATGGGAGGGCCGGGCCAGCCCGTGCATATCCTGCACTGGAAGGCCCTCTGGCAGAAAGACCTGGATGAGCACTATCAGCAGACCGAGGACCTGCATCCAAATTACTTTGCCGACTTCTACTGGTTTGCCACCGGGCAGTTTCCTTTCCCGCTGAGCACGTCACTGAACAGCCCCGAAGCGCGGCAGTACATGCCGGCAATGGCCGCAGGCAATCCGATGGCCAATCCCGGCCGCAAGTCCCCTCTGGAGGAACTGGTCGCCGAAGGCTTTGGTACCGCCACAACTCGTGCGGATACGCCCAGCCGGGCTCGCGGTGTATGGCGCGATGGTCGGTGGACCATCGTCATCGATCGCCCGCTGGCATCCGATGATCCTCTGACCGCGGCCCTCGTGCAGGGCGATGCCGATGCGATCGCCTTCGCTGTCTGGGATGGTTCGGCCCGGCAGGTTGGCGGCCGCAAGCAGTGGTCAAACTGGGTGCCGCTTAAACTCGTTTCCGGGAGTGCTTCCCATGAATGAATGCATCGGTCTGCACGATTCGTCCACCGCAGTCTGTCTGCTGGCGCAGGCGGACCTGGTGTTTCTGCTGGCCGATCTGCTTCGCCCGCCACGGCCAGCGGGTGAACGCTGGGAGAGTGCCGGCCAGTCACTCGATGAGCTGATGATCACAGCCGGTTTGCAGGATCCAGCACTGGCTGCTGCTATGGAGGAGACGCTGCGGCAAGCGGCGGCCACACCCCCGGCAGCCTGGTCGGGGGAATACCATCGCCTGTTCGAGGGGAGGCTGATGTGCCCCCCCAATGAATCGGCTTATATCCGACGGGACAAGGGGGCCATCCTGGCGGATATCTGCGGCTTCTATCGCGCTTTCGGCTTCGATTTCCGGCCTGAGATCGCCGAGAAGCCGGATCACATTGTGACGGAGCTGGAGTTCTGCGGCATCCTGCTGGCGATGCGCGCCGGTGCCGCCAGTGTTGAGCAGGACGAGGTGACGCGCGAGGCACTGATCAGCTTCGCCGAGACGCACCTGGGTGAGTGGCTGCCTTGGCTGGCGGCTCGGCTGCAACTGACTGCGCAATTGCCCGTATATCAGCAGATCGCCAACGCACTGGCGGCCGTCTGGTCAGCCCTCAGCGCGGCCCACGGCCTGCGCGCAGCGCCCTCTGGACCAATGGGGCAGCCGGAAGAAGAACCCGATGAGCCATACGACTGCGGCGCTGTGGCGGGCCCTGCGATGGTACAGACGGCCCTTCCCGCATCCGTGCGTTGAGCGCAGTGCACCATGGCAATTATCGATCGCCTTCATGTTGGCTGTGCCACGGGCCAGCGTCAGGGGGCCCGGTGGCGGTGAAAGTGCATCCGCCGGCCAAACAACGCGGTACAGGCTGCTTCTTGCGATTGCCCGCCATCGTCTTGCCAGCGACAATGCACCTGGCATGTGGCGATACCTCAAGGCAGCATTTAGTGCCCGGCCCCTCGGGATGTTCATCCCCCCCAACTGGGTGGGGCTGGCGGCGGCATTGCTGCTGGCGATTGGGTTCCGGGAACCGGGCATCCTTGCTCTGGCGGCGGGACTGGAGATGGCATATCTGCTGACGTTGTCTACCAATAAGCGATTTCAGCGCCTCGTGGATGCCCGCGGCAAGCATGCCGAGCAGGCACAATGGGCCGATCGGCTCAAGAAGATGCTCTCGGAACTGTCGGCCGATGATCAGCGCCGATACGCCGCGCTGGAGCAGCGCTGCCGGCGGGTGCTTGCCCAGCAGGCGGGGCGGCCGGATGTGGGGGAACTGGATGTGCAGGGGCAGGGGCTGGGACGGCTGCTGTGGATTTACCTGCGCCTGCTGGCCACCCGCCAGGCGCTGGTGCGTGTGCTGCGAGAGGCCAACAGCGTGGATGAGCCGATCGACCACCGGTTGCAGCGCCTGCAAAGCCGGCTGCAGCGCGAGGAGCTGGGCGATGACCTGCGCCGCAGCTACGAGGGGCAGGTTGACATTCTCCAGCAACGCCTGGCCAAGCAGGCCGAGGCTCGCCGGAAGCTCGATTTCCTCGAGGCCGAACTCGTGCGCATCGAGCAGCAGGTTGAGTTGATCCGCGAGCAGGCGCTGGTGAGCAGCGATCCGCACCGGCTCTCCCAGCGGATCGACGAGGTCGGGGCCACCCTGGGCAGCACCAGCCAGTGGATTCACGATCAGCAACGGCTGTACGGCTCGATGCAGGATCTGCTGGAAGAGCCGCCGCCGCTTACACTGCCTGCCGATGACCGTCCCGCACTGCGGCAATAGTCCCTTTTCCCAAGGCGAAGGCGTGGTGAGAGGGAATAACCACCGCACCATCCGGGTTCTATATGTATGACCGGACCCAACCCTGATTCGACTGCCCAGGAGGTGGCATCCCGCCCCGGCACCGAGCAGACGAGCTGCTCAACCGGCGTCTGCCCACTGTCTGGTGTGCTTGGCTACATTCGCCGCAAGCCAACGGTGCTGTTCTGGGCCCTGATTATCGGATTGCTGCTGGCGGCCCAGTGGCCACAGCTCAAGGCGGCGTATTACTCGATGACCGGCGCCCAGGCCCCGGCCGACAACATCCCCTGGCGCACGGACTACGATGCTGCCCTGGCCGAGGCCCGCCAGACCGGCAAGCTGGCGCTGCTTGATTTCACCGCAAGCTGGTGCCCGCCGTGCCAGGTCATGAAGCACGAGGTCTGGCCGGATGAGGATGTGCGCCAGGCGATCGAGGCGAAGTACATTCCCGTCTACCTCGACACCGATCATCCCGCCACCGCGCCGGCTGCCGCCCGCTATGGCGTGCAGATGATTCCCTCCCTGTTCATCGTGGATGGCGAGGGCAACATCATCAAAAGCGGCGGCTTCATGAGCCGTCGGGAAATGCTCGATTTCTTACGAGCAGGCTGATGCCACCAACAGACCAGCAGGGCGCACGGCCATCCCGTTCTCTGCGGTAAAGGATGGCGCGCGGCAGACAATGCCGGCAGCGCCGGGGCGCGCATGTCGTAGCGCATGGCTGCTCGTACTCATCCAGGCCGCTGCTGGGGCGGGGGATCAGAACCGCCAGCCGATGCCCAGGATGTACTTGAGATCCGTGCGCGATGCACCCGGCGCGGGGGTGGAATCATGTTTCACCTCCAGCTTGAACTCACCGAACATGGTTGAGGTGAGATCAGCGCGGATGCCGGCATCGGCGAGGATCAGGTAATCGTTGATGTTCTCCAGGGAGGGGAAGTATTCCACGCCGTGGAACAGCGCCACCTTGTCGTTGAGCTGGTGCTTCAGTTCATAGGCGAGGCGGAGTGCCAGGCTGTCGGTGCTGTCAGCACCGCGGTAGTCCTCATACAGCCAGGTCAGACCGGCCTCAGTGGTGAACGAGGTGCGCGGGGTCTCGATCCACTGGTAACCGACACCGACACCGGGCGTGATCCGCAGGTCCAGGTCAGCGATGCGATCCCGTTCGATGCGGGTGTTGGCGTAGGCATACCACTTCTCGGACACGAAATAGTCGTACTTGCCGCCGAACGACCAGTTGTCGGTGGTCGTCTGGTCTTCGCCGGTGTCCGGGTCGCGCTGGCGGCCGAAGCGGTAGGCGGCATCCAGGGTGATCCGGTCGGTCTCGGTGCGGCGGGCGGCCTCGGCGGAGATGTTGAGGCTGTCGGTGCGGGTGTTGCCGCGCTCCAGCATGCCCCCAACCACGATCGCCCCGGTCCATTTCTCACTGGGATTGATCCGGCGGATGGCGGTCAGCGGAATCGGCTGGGCCTGCACCGCGCCTTCCTGCAGGTTGACGCTGCCGGCCTCACCGGCCGCCACCGGCTGCTGCAGCCGGGTGTCATCGTTCAATTGCAGCGTGACGGGCTGGGAAGTGCTGAACGTGGCCACATCCTCCATCTTGACCTTCACCTCGCCGGCCACGTCGGTCTTGATGACCAGCACGCCACCTTCAGCACTGACGATCGTGCCGCTCAGCCGGTCTCCGTTCTTGAACTGCACTTCATCGGCCCGCACACCGGTCGCCATCGAGGCGGCCACCAGGCCCGTCGCAATCCACATCCGCAGGTTCATTTGCACTCCTTTTTCCAAATCGCTGCTTTCCAGCAAGCGGGCACAAGTATAACGCCACCACCCGCTCGATGGCAGAGGGCCGCCCTCAATGCACTCGAGTGGGGCGCTGTCGCCGATAGCGCAGGCAAAGGGTTGGTGGGCAGGGGCCGTCGGCAGAGGGCTTCAGGCCTGGGCCGGGTCGACCTGTTCCTGGAACAGCGCCTCGGTAAAGCGCTGGGGATCGAAGGTTTCGATGTCCTCGGCGGTTTCGCCCAGGCCGATGAACTTCACCGGCAGCTTAAGCTGCTCGCGGATCGAGAGGATGAAGCCGCCCTTGGCGCTGCCATCCAGCTTGGCGACAAACAAGCCCGTCACGTTGATCGCCTGGCTGAACATCTGGGCCTGGCGGATGGCGTTCTGGCCGGTGGTGGCATCCAGCACCAGCAGCACCTCATGCGGCGCACCCTCAATGCGCCGGGCGATGACATCGCGGATCTTGGTCAGCTCGCGCATCAGGTGTTCCTGCGTGTGCAGCCGGCCGGCAGTATCGACGATCAGCACATCTATCCCCCGGTTCCTGGCCGCCTCGCAGGCATCGTAGGCCACCGCCGCGGGGTCAGCGCCCATCTTGTGCTTGACGATCTCCACCTGATTGCGCTCGGCCCAGATGGAGAGCTGCTCAACCGCCGCCGCCCTGAAGGTGTCGCTGGCGCACAGCATCACCTTCTTGCCCATCTTCGTCTTCAGCAGCCATGCCAGCTTGGAAATGCTGGTGGTCTTGCCCGCCCCGTTGACCCCGGCCACCAGGATCACCGTCGGCCCGGCTGGCTGGAGCTTCAGTTCATTGTCCTGGGCCGGCCCGAGAATGGCCAGCAGCTCATCCTTGACCACTCGCTCGGCTTCCTCGGCGTTCCTGATCCGCCCCAGGCGCCAGCGGTCGCGAATCGCGCCAATGATGCGCTCGACGTTGGCCACGCCCATGTCCGACTGGAGAAACTTCTCTTCCAGTTCAGCCAGGAACGCCTCATTGATCTGCCGCCCGGGAATGAACAGCGTCCGCACATCGGTGTTGAGCACCTGCGCGGTCTTGCGAAGAGCGCCTTTGAGCTTGTCGAGAGTTTTGGAGAAGAAACGCATGGCTTGGGAGCAGCCGGCAGCCGGTTACCGGCTACTGGCCACTGCTTCCTCCCATCAGGGCTTGATTCTCTTTGTGAATCGCATCCAGCACCCCGTTGACGAATGCCGCGCTCTGCTCGGTGGAGAACGCCTTGGCCATCTCGATCGCCTCGTCAATGACGACCTTGGGGGGCGTGGGAGTGTTGGTCATCTCCCACACCGCCAGGCGCAGGATGCTGCGGTCCACCCCCGGCTGGCGGCGGGGGGGCCACTGGGGCGCCAGGCGCGCGATGCGCTGATCGATCATCTCGCGCTGCTCCCAGGCGCCGGTGGCGGCGTTGAGGGCATCGCGCTGCACATCAGCATCCGGATCGTAGCGCACCACCGCCTCGGCCGCCGCACGATCGGCCTGGCCGTTCGTGTCCCACACGAACAGCACCTGCATCGCAAGTTCCCGCACTTTTCGCCGCTTCGACATCAGCCCGGAAGTATAGGACCGGTCCTGCGGACGGCAAGAGCAGCAGAGTCCTGCGAACTGCAAGTGCCGCGGACGGCAGTCCTGCGGACGGCGAGAGCTGTGGTCTGTCGTGCGGAGGCAGATGGGTTTACCGCAGCCGTGCTCGCCGCAGGTGTGCTCACCGCAGGTGTGCTCACCGCAGGTGTGCTC
>CAYNMV010000047.1:18575-35913 GCA_964398315.1 uncultured Tepidisphaeraceae bacterium
CCGCAGGTGTGCTCACCGCAGGTGTGCTCACCGCAGGTGTGCTCGCCGCAGGTGTGCCCGCCGCAGGCGTGTTTGGCGGCGGGTTTGGAAAAGGACGCAGCGCCCGGGCGAAGGTCGTCATCGGGCGCTTCGTCGGGCCTTGGGCGCCGAGTGCCCATCGGCCCTCAGTCTTCCGCCTTCCGCGCAACGGGTATCTGGTGCCTGTCTGCTGCCTGAGTCTGGCTATTGCTCCTGTTCCTCTTCAGGCGGCTGGGGTGCGGTGGCCTTTTCAACCACGATGGTGCGGGCGGCGAGGTCGCCCATGCGCTGTCTCAGGGGGGTGTAGAGGACCAGCAAAAGCGGCAGGGGGAAGAGGATGTAGACATCGAGGATTCTCAGCAGGTTGCGCACGAGCAGGGCGCTGCGCGCTGGCGGTGCGCCGTTGAAGTCGGTGACGCGCAGGCCAAAGATCATCTTGCCCAGGGAGCGGCCGGTGAGCAGTTCGAGGGTAAGGGTGTGCAGCACATAGAGAGCGGCGGCCCCCAGCAGCAGACCCTGCGTGCGCCCCTCCATCAGCAGCGTTTCAAGGGGGGTGGAGCGGGCGTAGTGCCAGCGGGCGACCATCAGCAGGGCGATCCAGATGGGCCACAGGTCGATCGCACCAGCCATGCCTCGCTGCGGCAGGCGGGCCAGTTGCAGGCCGACCAGGCCCTTGGTGGAAGGCGGCTCCATCTGCCGTTGGCGCAGGGCGGTGATGAGGACAAAGGCCATGGCGGCGACGAGGATTCCCTCGATCCACTGTCCCACACGCGGATCGGCCGGGGCGTGGGGAGGTGAGAGGCGGATCGGCTCACCGGCCGTGGCGCCGGCTTCATCGTATGGCTGGAGGAGAATATCCCGCCCATCCAGGTAGAGCAGGTGGGGCGTATCACCGAAGGTGTCCATCGCGCGCACTGTGGCGGCGGCGGCTTCGTCGGTGGCCTGAAGCGCAATCGTGCGCGGGCTCTCTTCTTCGAACACGTGGAGTTGGCCGATGCCGCTGGCGCCCGCGGTCCAGAGGCGGGGGATCGAGCCATTGAGCAGGCGGAAGCGGTGGATATCGCCGCTGGGCATGCCGCCGAGCGATTGCCAGCGCTCACCCGCAAAGCGCCAGAGATCGATTGAGCCTGTCCGGCGGATGGCAAAGACTGGCTGATCGGCGACAAGGGCGAGCGACAACTCGGCAGACAGGTCCAACTCCATCTCTTCCGGCAGCGCGGCGATCGGCACCCAGCGCCCCTCGAGCAGAGTGAACAGCGCGGTGCGGGGAAGGCTGGGCGCGGTGGTGGACGGTGCGGGAGGCGCGGAGCGTGGCGCGGCGCCGGTTTCCTCCTCCTCTGCTTTGCCCTTCGCTCCCTCTTCTGGCCCATCCACACTGTGTGCCGGCGGGTTCTGCACGGGCGCAGGATCTTGCACCGCGGCGAGGGCGGGCGCTGTGCTGGTGGCGGGGGGATCCCCGCGCCGGATGATGGCGACGATGCGGTTGTTGTGACTGGCCAGGGCGAGCACCCGGCCGCGATCGGGCGGGGTGGTGCCGTAGCGCCACTCGCCGCTCCAGTAGATTCGCCACTCGCCGCTGGCGAGCACGATCCCCAGTTCCGGCCCGATCGCCGCGATACCGCGGACATCGGACCCCAGCCGGGCCAGGGGCATCCAGTCGCTCTCAGGATCGGCCTGGAAATAGATCCACGCGGCTGGCTCCTCTTCCTGCGGACTCACCTGCACCACCCAGCGCCGATCGCCGTTGGCGGCGGCGTAGAGATCGGCCCATGCTGCCTGGGCGCCCAGCGGGGCGACCAGCGTGAGAATCAGCCCAATCAGAACACACCACCTGGAACAGGCCGTGCGGGCGGAATGAGGCATGCGAAGACTGGCCCGCCGCATATCAGCAGGGCGGCCGGCGGTTTGTCGGACGTCAGCGGGGCTAATCAGTGCAGTTGGCATCAACCTGGATCACATTCTCGCGGGGGATGGGGGGATTGTCCGGGAAGCTGAAGCTTGCCGGCCTGGGAAATCCACGGCGGCTGAGGGCCGGGTTACGCAGGGTGAAGCGCAACGTCGAGCCAACCGGGCCCGCCTGATCGGGCGTGCGGCCCGGTTGCGGGAAAAACAGCTCATAGCGCGTCGCCACCTGGGGCCAATTCTCCCTCGGCACGCCGGGCGATTCAACTGGGGCATGCTCGGACAGGTAGGCCCGCAGAAGAATCCGTCCATCGCTATCGAACAGAAGCACCAGGCGCGGCAGCTTGGTTTCGCGGTCATACCACACCTCCTTCTGCGCGATGAGGCGGTCGGGGGCGGCGAAGACCCAGATGAACATGTAGGCATGGGCATCGTTGTTAAAGCGCATCACCGGTGCCGGCTCGGCGAGCAGGTCGGGGCCGATCTCGCCGATGCCCAGCACTTCCAGCAGCAGATCGGGCCGGATGGGCAACTCCTGCACGCACGGCTTGCCGACATGTTCGAACCAGCCCCACCACATCGTGCGTACCTGCTCCGGCAACAGCAGCCAGTAGCGATCGGCGTTGGCGCCGATGTCAAAAACCCGGCCCACCACCGGCTTGTCTCCCAGCAGGCGCACATTGAACGGCCGGGCGAACAGGAGGGTGCCATCACCGTTGACAAAGTGGCTTCGGCCCTGGTCGTCGAGAATGTCGGCCTCGAAGTCGTGGGCCGCCCAGAGCGAGGTGATCGCGCGGTTGTTGCGGTTGATCTGGCTGACCACCTCCGACATCGATTCGGTGGGGCCGTACCACGGCGGGCGGGTCTGAATATTTCGTTTCGGCTGCACGCAGCCGGACACGGTGAGCCAGGGCAACAGGCAGAGGGCAAGAAACAGCAGAAGCCGGCGGGCGCGTTCTCCCCTGGGTGCGGTGCCGGTCATCGGTTGCCTGGCGGATGCAGCGCAGCCCATCAGATCTCCTCGTTGATGATCTCGCTCATCTGCTGGCTCACCTCGGCGACCTGGGCTTCGGTGAGGCGCGGGTTGACCAGGTCCAGTGTCTGCTCCTGGCCTTTCATGCGCACGACCCAGACCTCGGTGCCTTCCTCCACGCGGGTGGTTTCGTAGATGAGCATGCGCTTGCGCATCAGGATCAGGCCCAGCACGAAGCGGAAATTGACCTTGGCCGGCTCGGTGGCGCCCTGCAGGCGATGAAAGATCTCGCGCAGGATTTCATCATCCACCAGCAGCTTCTTTTTCTGCTCGGGACGGGGCATGGTCGTCTGCCAGGAGGCCAGCAGGTCGGTTTTGTCGAAATCGGCCCAGTGTTCCAGCGCCACATCCAGGCGCTCGAATCCCTCGGCGGTTTCGCGCAGGGCGGCCATGAACTTTTCATCGGGGGCCAGTTCGCGCCCGCTGACAGCACAGCGCCCGGCGGGGCGGGCAACCTCGTATTTATCCCTGGACTGGCCCGGCGAGACGGCGGCCACGGCGACTCCTTTCGCGTTGAACCTGCATGGGGGGATCGGATCGGCCGACACCCGGTGATCCCAGCGCCCCACCCCTCCCTTATACCGGCGGATCACTCCACCACAAAGAAGCGGCTATCGGTGCCGCCGGGGCCGATGGGAAACCGCACCGATCGGGCACACCGGGGGCAACGCCCTTCGTAGGCGGTACCCGCCCGGTTACGGTAGATACGCTGATAAACCCGGCAGCAATTAAACAGCACCGACAGGTACGGCCGGCCGGCCGCCGGTTGCTGGGCGGCCTCATCGGATGCCGACGAAAGCTCCACCTTGTAATCACGCGGATCGGCCATCTTTCGGCGTATTGTCGCACAATCCCCCACGCCGGCAAGGCATGGTCCAGCCACGATGACGGGGCCCGGGGCTGCATCGTGGGGATGGATGCACATGCGATGCGGGGCCGCCACTCAGTTGGTTTTCAGGCCCACGCATCCACCTGTGCACGGCTCATCCGGTTGTGCCGCTGGCGGCATCGCGCGTCCAGATGCGCTGGGATACCCGCTGGATCAGCAGCCCAGCGCGGGACAGGACCTGGATCGACTGATTCTCGAAGCGCCCGCGGTCCTGCTCATCAGACAGGTCCTTGAGGTTGATGCGGACGTTGTAGACCGCGCAGCGGGCCGTGGCCATCGCCAGATCAGCGCAGACGGCCAAGTCAGACAGCAGGTAGTGGTTGCAGGTTTCGACGATGCGGTCCACCAGCTCCAGCAGCGCTAAGGCCGTCGCCGCCATCGCCTGCGGCACGCGGATGCACGCCAGCAGGGCAGCGGGGTATTTCTCCTGTCGCTCGGCGGCATCTTCGGGCAGCTTGCGCAGCGCGCTGAGGGTCTCGTAGGCAGCCTGGTCCTCGCTCATCAGGTCCAGCAGCAACTGCCGGGCACGGGTGAACTCGGCCAGAGCAGTGCGATGTGCCTCGGCATGGGCGGCCAGGCTTTTCTTGTCGACCGAATAGGCCAGCACCATCTCGCCCATGGCCGCCGCCAGCGCCCCGGCCAACGCGGTGACACTTCCCCCTCCCGGCACGGGCTGCTTTGCAGCGGCGGCGGCTAAAAATTCCTCGATGGTGGTGTTGCGGTCGTACATGGATCAAAAGCATACCACCCCGGGCCGGTCGAGAAAACGCCGCGGGCTGGCGGGATGTTGGGTGATGCATCGCTCCGGCAAATCGTCACACTTGGCCCGATCACGATGCATCACCCATCGCCGCGCTTATTCCCCGGCATCGTGGCTGACACCCTTGGGGGCCAGGTCGATCTCGGGGAACGATTCATAGGTCCGCAGGCCGGGCGCGATCTTCACCTGGTCGGGCAGGGGGGTGCTGATGGTGACCACTGCCTTGCTCAGCCGCGTGCGGGCGATCTGTCGTACCTGATCGGGGGTGACGGCCCGGATGCGGTCGGGCGTGGACAGGTGATGGTCATATCCCAGGCCGTACAACTCATCGAGCGCGGCGGCGGTGGCCTGCTCGGATGGCGTTTCGCGGCTCATGGCTTCGCCGATCAGCATGAGTTGCTTGGAGCGCTCGAACCATCCGGGCACCATGTCCTGGTCGCTGCCCTGAACGCGAGCAATGTTCTGCAACATTGCCTCGACGACCTCGTTAACCCGCCGCGGATCGGTGCCGGCATAGGCAATGAAAGCGCCGGGCAACGTCTGGCTCTGCCCCGGCGAGTTCATGGCATGCACGACGTAGACCAGACCCTGACCGCGCAGCACCTCATGCAGGTAACCGGTGGGATAGCCCTGGCCGCTGGTCATGGTGTCCGCCACGCCCAGCGGATAGTTGACTTCCGACCCGATGACGTTGTTCGACTCAAAGCCAATGACAATGCCCGCCAGCGGCTGCTGGGTGGGCTGAACCTCAACCCGTGTGACCTCGATAGCCGGCACGGCAGACTCCGGTGCCGGGGGGGCCGGCTGTTCTGTCAGTTCGCGCCTCGGGCCGAGGGGTTCACCCTGGCCGAAATGCTCACTGGCCAGTTGCCTGGCCTCATCCAGCGGGATATCGCCGAAGATGGCGATCACCCGGGCCGCCGGCCGCACCTGGCGGTCATACCATTGCTTCAGGTCGTCCGAGGTAAACCGCTCAACATTTTCCTTCTTGCCGATGGCGAGGAACTGATAGGGCGAATCCATCGCCCCGTAGAATTTTTCGCGGAAGAACCGGAAGGCCTGTGCTTCCCAACTGGCATCCTGCCCGGCAATGGCGGCCAGCACGCGCTGCTTCATCGGCTCCAGCTCCGCCTCGGGGAACGATGGATTGTTCACCACATCCGCGTAGACCTCAAAGGCCCTGGTGAAATCCTCCTTCATGGCCGACATCGTCCAGTACCAGGTATTGGAGCCCATCGCCGCGCCAAGCGTGCCGCCGATCGAATCCCAGAACTCGGCGATTTCCTGGGCGCTGCGGCGGGTGGTACCGCGCTCCAGCATGGCCATGGTCAGGTTGCCAATGCCGTTGGTGTCGGCCGTCTCCTTCGTCAGGCCGCCCAGGGCATACATGCTGGCGTAGACCAGCGGGGTCGTGGTGATGCGCTTATGCAGCAGGATGGTGCCGTTGGGCAGCTCGATGCGGGTAATGTCCGACTCGGTGGCGGGGGCAGCCTCATCCTGTGCGGAAGGGGTGGCCGGACGCAGCAAATCCGTGGCCCGCGGCAGGCCCTGGGCGCCGACAAACTCGGCCGGGAGCAGGGCGGTGGTGATCAGCCGGCCATGGTCCAGGTACTGCTGGGCAGCCGCCTGCACCTGCTCGGGCGTCACCTGCAGGATGCGCTCGATGTAGCGATCCGTGAAGTGCGGATCGCCGGTGCCCATGTAATCGCGGGCCATCGCGGCAGCGATGCTGGTGGATGTTTGCAGGTTGCGGATGCGTGAGGCCCGCATCTGGGTCTTGGCCCGCTCCACGCGCTCAGGGCTGACGCCTTCGCGCTTGACCTGTTCCAGCACCTCCAGCACGGCCGCGGTCGCCTCGTCAATCCGGTCCGGCGCCAGCCGCAGGTTGATCTTGAACGATCCCTCCACGTATTCCGGCGTCGGATGGCCCGCGCTGATCCCGCTGACCAGCCGCCGCTTGTCGCGAATCTCCTCGACAAGCAACGAGGATTCACCGTGGCCCAGCACGGCCGACAGCAGGTCAAGGGCGTACAGGTCCGGGTGATCCAGGCGGATGCTGGGGAAGGCCAGTTCCAGGTTCGCCTGCCCGAGTTTCGGGAAGGTCGCGACCACCGTGCGCGGCGTGAGCACGGGTGGCTCGGCGGGGATGTCGTGACTGAAGGCACGGCCCGCCGGCACATCGACGTGCCGCTGGATGGCCGCCAGCGCCTGCTCGGGGTCGATGTCGCCCACCGCCATCAGGATCATGTTGTTGGGCACGTAGGCAAGCTGGTAGTAGGTGTAGACATCATCGCGGCTCAGCCCCTGGATGACCTCCTGGTAGCCGATCACCGGCACCCGCGCCGGGTTGACGCGGTAGCGATTCATCTGCGACAGATAATAAAACTGGCGGAACGGCTCGCCCCGGCCCTTTTCCAGCTCGCGCTGCACGACTTCATATTCGCGGGCGTACTCTTCGGGCGTGATCTTCGCACCCAGCAGCCAGTCGGTCAGCAGATCGACCGCACCGGTCAGGTTGTCGGGGGTCGTGTTGATGAAATAGGCGGTGTGGTCGGTGGTGGTGTAGGCATTGGAGTTGTTGCCCAGGGATTGCAGCAGCTCGCGGTTCTCGGCCTCGGTGCGCTTCTGGGTCGATCCGCCGGCCACCAGGTGTTCCAGCAGGTGGCTCAGCCCGCCGCCCAGCCAGCGTCCCTCGTAAATGCCGCCGGTGCGGACGTAGCCGCGCACGGTCAGCACCGGCGAAGGCACCCGTCGGGTGATGATCGTCATGCCGTTGCGCAGGACCGAGACGATCTCGTCCGGCTCGCTGATCAGCCGGTAGTGCTCACCGGCATATTGCAGGCTGGCAACAGCCTGGTCAGCGGCCGCCGGGGGGCTGGCAGGGCGGGTGGCACCCTCCTGCGCGAGCGCCGGTGCAGCCATAAGCAGGACCAGAAGCAGGGCGAGCAAGCGTCGAATCATGCGTCGATCTCCGAAAAGAGTGCGAAAGTAGAGATGGTATGCACGCAGCGGCATGAAGTTGCAACTACTTGGCCTTGTGATCAGCCCTGTGACCAGCCCGGTCGGCCACCCCCTGGCCCGATTGATGGACCAGCAGGGGGGGCGCACGATCCGCACGGCCAGGCGGCCGGCGTTCGGGGCTGGCTCGACCGGCTCAACCCATGCATCACGCAGGGCCTCATCTCCGCCTTCACCCAGCGCAAGGCTGAGTGCTTCTTACGCCTGGCGCTCAGGGGGCAAACGGAAGCGATCCTCGGGGATCGCCCCGCTCCAGGAGTGATGCCAAGTTCTAATGGCCGCCACAGCGCGGTGCCATATACTTGCGGCGTGGCCTGGAAGCTTCCATTAAGCATGTTTCCTGAAGGTCCGACCACGCTGGCACTGATGGACTGGCACGAGCGGCTTGCCCAGCGCGAGCGCGCCACACTGCGGCAGACATGGCTGCTGCTGGTCGGCGGCTCGACCATGCTGATTTTGCTGCCGCTGGTTGTCTGCCCGGCGCTGGGTGCCTTGCTGGCGGGCACCGGGGAAAGTGCAGTTGTGCTGCCAGCGCGGGATATGATCGGCATTGGCCTTCTCCTGAGTGGCGTAATCTGGATCGTCGGCGGGCTCACCCGGCGACAGGATCGCGCGCAGGTGGCCCAGCAGCTCATGGATGGCGCCGCCCGCGGCACGCACAGCCCGCTGGCGGAAGTGGTCATGGCCATCATGCTCCTCGGCATGATCTACAGCGCCTGGTGGTGGTGGACCGGCGCTGCCCGGCTGCGGGTGGGATGGCGGCTGCGGCATGTGGACCGCATGCGGGCGGCCCAGGTGCTGGCGACGATAGGCGCCCGGCCGCTGGATCATCATCCGGTGAGCCTCCTCAAAATGGGTGAGCGCCCGGAATCCCTGCGACGGGTACTGGGCTACCTGGCCCTGCACAACTGGATCGATGCGTCGCCGGATGGACAAGCGATCTGGCTGGTATCACCCGGCAGCAGGGCGATGCGCTCGCGCATGCACGCTGCGGTGGATGCTGCGGCATGAGGCGGGATGCACATGCCTGGGGGGTGAGCCTACAGCACCTCGGTGGCGCGGGGATAGCTGCCGAGTACTGTCAGTTGCAGGCAATGGGCGCGGGCCTGTTCGATGGCACGCTTCATCTGTTCATCATCCTGGTGGCCGACGGCATCGATGAAGAAGTAGTATTCCCAGCTCACCTTCTTGCTGGGGCGCTTCTCGATGTCGGTCAGGTTGATGCCATGATCGCGGAAGACATCCAGCACCTCGGCCAGGGCGCCGGGCTTGTGGGCAGTGGTGAACATGATGGCCGTCTTGTCGTCGCCGCTGCGCTTGGCGGCTTCACGGCTGATGACGAAGAAGCGCGTGACGTTGTTGGGATCGTCCTCGATGTTCTCGAACAGCACGTGCAGGCCGTAGCGCTCCCCGGCCATGGTCGAGCCAATGGCGGCAACGCCGGGTTCCACGCTGGCCAGCTCGGCAGCGCGGCTGGTGCTGCTGGCCGGCTGCTGGGCGCGGTCCTTGGCGGTGCTGGCCAGCCATTTGCGGCACTGGCTGAAGACCTGGGGCTTCGAGTAGATCGTATGGATCTGCTCCCACGGCTCTTTGGCCAGCAGGTTATGATGAACCGTGATCAGCACCTCGGCACAGACTCGGGCGCTGGAGGAAAGAAACGCATCGAGGGTATCAACCACGCCGCCGCCGATGGAATTTTCCACCGGCACCAGGCCGTAATCGCAGTGGCCACGAACAACTTCCTCGAAAACGCCGGGGATGTCCGCCAGCGGCACATACTCAACGCTCGAGCCGAACTTGGCCACCGCCGCGGCGTGGGAGAATGTGCCCTCCGGTCCGAGGAAGCCGATCTTCAGCGGCTTTTCCAGCGCAAATGAGCCGCTCATCAGCTCGCGCCAGACAGCCTCCAGGCAGCGATCGGGCAGCGGTCCCTTGTTCAGTTGCCGCACCTTCTGCATCACCGCTTTCTCGCGATCGGGGGCATAGATCGGCGAGTTGGTGCGCTGCTTGAGCTTCCCGATCTCCACCACAACCTTGGCTCGCTCGTTGAGCAATTCCACGATGCGGGCATCGAATTCATCGATGCGCCGGCGATACTCTTCCATGCGCTCATCGGCCGAGTCGGTCATAATCAGGGTTTTACGCCGGAATGGGCGGGGGCGTCAAACCGACGGAGGGGTCGCAAGACCGGACGATGGAGCCTACCGGCGGCGGCCCATCACTCAATCTTGCGATTACGTGATCATTCCCCTGCCCGCACCCTTGCTTACACCTTCTTGAACAGCAGGCTGGCGTTGTGGCCGCCGAAGCCGAAGGAGTTGCTCAGGGCGTAGGTGATGCGGTTTTCGCGGGCGGTGTTGGGGACGTAGTCCAGATCGCACTCGGGATCGGGGTTCTCGAGATTGATCGTGGGGGGGATGATGTTGCGGTGGACGGTCAGGGCCGCCACCACCGCTTCAACGCCGCCGCTGGCGCCCAGCAGGTGGCCCAGGGCGCTCTTGGTGGAGCTGACGGCCAGCTTGTGGGCGTGGTCCTTGAACAGGGCCTTGACTGCCTTGGTTTCGGCGATGTCGCCCAGGGTCGTGCTGGTGCCATGGGCGTTGATGTAATCAACTGCCTCTACGCTCACGCCGGCGTCCTTGAGGGCGTAGGTCATCGCCGCGATCGCGCCCTTGCCGGATGGCTCGGGGGCGGTGATGTGGTGGGCATCGCCAGTCATGCCGTAGCCGACCAGTTCCGCGTAGATCCGGGCCCCGCGCTTGATGGCGTGCTCGTATTCCTCCAGCACCAGGACGCCCGCGCCTTCGGCCATGACGAACCCGTCGCGATCCCTGTCGAAGGGGCGGCTGGCCCGCTGCGGCGCATCATTGCGGGTGGAGAGCGCGCGGGCGGCACAGAAGCTGGCCATACCCAGTTCGCACAGCGCTGCCTCGGCTCCGCCGGCAATCATGATGTCGGCCTGATCGTGCTGGATGAAGCGGGCGGCATCGCCGACCGCGTTGGCGCCGGTGGCGCAGGCGGTGGCAACGGCGGTGTTCGGGCCGTTGATCCCGAACATGATCGACACGTTGCCGCTGGCGGCGTTGACCATCAGCTTGGGCACGGTCATCGGGCTGACGCGCGACACGCCGCGCTCGATGAGGGTGCGGTTCTGCTCTTCCAGCGTCTCGATGCCACCGATGCCCGAGCCGATGATGACTCCACAGCGGAAGGGGTCTTCCTTCTGGAAATCGAGGCCCGAATCCCGAACGGCGGCGATGCTGGCGGCCAGGCCGAACTGGCCGAAGCGGTCCATGCGCTTGGCCTCGCGGCCATCGACCCCGAAGCGGGTCACGTCAAACTTGCTGCACTCGCCGCCGAAACGCACGGGATACTTGCTGGCATCCCAGCGCGTGATCGGCCCGATGCCGCTCTTGCCGGCGCAGAGGTTGTCAAACAACTCATCGGCACTCTCGCCCAGCGAGGTGACGCAACCCAAACCGGTGATGACGACGCGACGCTTCATATGAATTTGCGATTTGCAATTTGCGAATTGCGACTGCAGGTCCCTGCCGATGCCGGCAACTTGCTCAATCGCAAATTGCAAATCGGCAATCGCAAATCACTTGTTGCTGTGTTCCTTGATGTAGTCGATGGCCTGACCCACTGTCTGGATCTTTTCAGCCTCTTCGTCGGGGATGGACAACTCGAATTCATCCTCGAATTCCATCACCAGTTCGACGGTATCCAGCGAGTCGGCGTTGAGGTCGTTGATGAAATGGGTTTCGCGCGTGATGTCGCTCTTATCGACACCCATCTGATCCGAGACGATCTCGATGACCTTCTGCTCAATGTCGTCCATGTTCGATCCACCTGCCCATATTGGAGATAATAGGACCGGCCACCACGGCCGGGATTCGCGAAACTATAGCCGTCTCAGGCTCGTTTGCAATCCTGCTGAGACGAGTTGCCGCTTGCCGTCGGCCGCCGGCGCCATGCTGGCAACCCGCAATCGGCCATCGGCCACGCGGGCTTCTACATTACCATGCCCCCATCCACACAAATCACCTGGCCGGTGATGTAACTGGCCTCAGGGGAGGCCAGGAACGCCACGGCGGCGGCGATCTCATCGGGGGTGCCAAAACGCTTCAGCGGGATATGGCTCTTGGCCGTCTCCTTGATCTGGTCATTCAGCACCTCTGTCATGTCGGTGGTGATGAAGCCGGGAGCAACCACGTTGCACGTCACGTTCTTGCTGGCCAGCTCCTTGGCCACCGTCTTGCTCAGGCCGATAAGGCCGGCCTTGCTGGCTGCGTAGTTGGCCTGGCCGGCGTTGCCCGCCACGCCCGCCACGCTGCTGATATTGATGATGCGCCCGCCCACGCCCTTGAGCCGGATCATGCTGCGGGCGGCGGCCCGGATCGCCACGAAGGCACTTTTCAGGTTTGTGTCGATGACGATATCAAAATCCTCATCCTCCATCCGCAGCAGCAGCCCATCCCGGTTGATGCCGGCGTTGTTCACCAGCACGTCCAGGTGGCCATGCTTCTCGATGGTCTGCTCGATGGCCGCCGCCAGTGCCTTCGGGTCGGCGATATCGCAGACGACCGGCTCGGCCGAGCCGCCTCCGGCGGTAATCTCGTCACACAGTGCCTGGAGCCGATCGAGGCTGCGGGCAACGGCTACCACATGCAGGCCGTCTTTTGCCAGCCGCTTCACGATCGCCGCGCCAATCCCGCGCGACCCGCCGGTCACAAATGCCACTCGCTTGTCGGTCATGTCCAAATTCCCGTTCTCGTGGCACGGGCACTCAGCCCGTGCGGATGACGCTGACGGTTTCAGCTTTCCCGAACCCGGCGCATGGGATCAAAACCCGCGCTGCCAAACTATTCCCTGGCGCTGCCCAGTGCCTCGGTCGTTCCAAAACTTTCAACCGGCAGGCGACGATTGATCCGCTTGGCCAACCCAGCCAGTGTACGCCCCGGGGCCAATTCGATGAAGCGCCCATCCGGGCTGGCTTCAATCAGTGCCTGCATCGTCTGCGCCCAGCGCACCGGCTGGACGATCTGCTGGACGAGCAGATCCTTGATCTGATCGACCGAGCCATGCGGCTGGGCGGTGACATTGGCATACACCGGCTTGGTCGGCGCCTGGAACTCGACCTGGTCCAATTCCGCACGCATCCGATCAGCGGCCGGCTGCATCAGCGGACTGTGGAACGCGCCGGCCACCTTAAGGGCCACGGCCTTCAGTCCCGCGGCCTCGGCGGCCTGGAGCACCCGCTCACAGGCGCTGCTTGAGCCGGAGACGACAATCTGCCCGGGTGCATTGAAATTAGCCGGCACCAGCACCTCGCCGCCGGCGTTCTGGGCACACAGCGATGTCACCTGCGCTTCATCCGCGCCCATGATCGCCACCATGCCGCTGGGAACCGCCTCGGCGGCCTCCTGCATGTAGCGCCCGCGGGCGGCGACCAGCTTAAGACCATCGGTGAAGCTGAAGACGCCGCCCAGGTGCAGCGCGGTGTACTCGCCGAGACTTAAGCCCGCGAACGCGGTGATCTCCTCCGGCTTGACCCGCCCGGCATCGACGCAGGCCGTGTAGCTGGCGATGCTGGCGGTGTAGATCGCCGGCTGGGAGACATCCGTCTGGTTCAGTCGCTCTTCCGGGCCTTCAAAGCAGAGCGTTTTCAGGTCGAAGCCGACGATCTCACTGGCGGCGTCGAAGATCTCGCGCGCCCGGGGCGAGGCGTCGTAAAAATCCTTGCCCATGCCAACGGCCTGGGCGCCCTGTCCGGGGCAGAGAATGTAAGTTGGCTTTGACATCTCAGATGGCGTTCATTGGCTGAAGCTGGCAATCGAGGTGGCTTGGGCCGGCTGGCCTGTGATCGGCCGTTTCTGCGGCAAGACATCGGCGCGCCGAACGCGCCACCTCAATCTCACACGCGCAAGCACCTCACTCACACGCACCTCAGACCCGCACCACGGCATTGGCCCAGGTGAGCCCGGCGCCGAAGGCGACGAAGATCAGGTTGTCGCCCTTTTGCACTTTCCCCGCACGCCAGGCCTCATCCAGGGCGATCGGGATCGAGGCAGCGCTGGTGTTGCCATAGCGGTCGATGTTCACATATGCCTTCTCGGGCGGCAGGCCGAGTTTTTCCATGGCGCTGTCGATGATGCGCTGATTGACCTGGTGGGGAATCACCAGCTTCACCTGGTCATAGCTCAATTCGGTCTTGCGCACCGCATCCTGGATCAGTTCGACGAACTTTTCCACCGCGAACTTGTAAACCTCCCGGCCGCGGATCTTCATGTAGTGATTGCGCTCGGCCAGCATCGCCTCGTTGATCGGATGGCGGCTGCCCGGCATGAGCTGCATGGCGCTGCCGCCGCGCCCGTCCGCGTGCAGGCTGCTGTAGATCAGGCCGCGGCTCGTGTCGGTGCCGCGCGACAGCACGGCAGCCCCGGCGCCATCACCAAAAATGATGCAACTGGTGCGGTCGGTGTAGTCGGTGACGCGGCTGAGGGTTTCTGCGCCAATGACCAGCACATGCTCATACTGCCCGGACTTGACGAAGCTGGCGCCGGCAGTCAGGCCATAGATGAATCCGCTGCACGCCGCCGACAGGTCGAACCCGGGCACACCCTCGATGCCGAGGTTGGCGCCGACAAAACAGGCGGTGGCGGGGAACACCATCTCCGGTGTGCAGGTTGCCACCAGGATCAGACCGATCTGCCTGGGGTCGATGCCGGCGGCCTCGATGGCCCGCTGGGCGGCGGCCGTGGCAAGGCTGGCGGTGGTCTCACCTTCGCCGGCGATGCGGCGTTCACGAATGCCGGTGCGCTGTGTGATCCACTCGTCGCTGGTATCCACCATCTGCGAGAGATCGTCGTTGGTCAGACGCTTTTCCGGCAAACAGGAGCCGGTGCCGGTGAGGATGGCGGAAAAAGTGCTCATAGTAGGGCAGTAGGCAGCAGGCAGAGAGCAGTGGACGCTTGCTGCCCACTGGCCACTGCCCAGTGCGGACTAATCTTCCGTGGGAATGCTTTTCTCGATCTCGCAGACGATCTGGTCATTGACGCCGCTGGCGACCAGTTGCTTGCCGACGCGGATGGCGTTGCGGATGGCCAGGGCGTCCGAGCGGCCGTGGCAGATCAGGCAGTAGCCGCCAACGCCCAGCAGCGGGGCACCGCCATATTCGCGCCAGTCGTGCTTCTGATACATCTTCTTCATCACCGGCTTGAACTGGTCAAGCAGCTCCGGGGCGAATTCCTGCAGCTCGGCCAGGATCGTCTGGAACAGTCCCTCGGCCATCCCCTCGGTGAACTTCAACACAATGTTGCCCACGAACCCGTCGCAGACGACCACATCGACCACGCCCTTGAACAGGTCGCGGCCCTCGACGTTGCCGATGAAGTTGAGCTGTGGCTCATCACGCAGGAGCTTGCGCGCCTGCTTGACCATCGCCGTGCCTTTGGCGTCTTCCTCACCGATGCTCAGCAGACCCACGCGCGGATTGTCGATCCCGGCGACGGCCCGGCCATAGCAGCCGGCCATGATGGCGTACTGTTGCAGGTGCTTTGGCTTGGGGCTGATGTTGGCGCCGACATCGCAGACGACAACCGGCCCATGAAACGTCGGCAGAATGACCGCGATGCCCGGCCGGCTGACGCCCCGCAGCGTCCGCATGCGGAGCTGTGCGGCGGCGACGCAGGCGCCGGTGTTGCCCGCACTGATCACCACATCCGCCTCGCCTCGGCTGGCGAGCTTGCACATCACGGCGATCGAGCTGTCGGGCTTGGAGCGAATCGCCTCAACCGGCGAATCGTCCATCTCGATGACCTGGGTGGTGTGAACGACCTGAAAGCGCTCTTTTTGCGCATCAGTCAGGCCGCTGGAGGCAAGACCCTCTTCGATGATGGCGCGATCGCCGATCAGGAAAATGCGATCTTCACCGTCGAGCAGAGGCACGGCGTCCCAGCATCCCTGGAGAATGGCTTGGGGGGCGTGGTCCCCGCCCATTACATCGACCGCAGCTCGCACGGATCCGTCCTCCTTCGGGGGAGGACGAGTGGGCAGTGGACAGTCAGCCGTGGGCAGTGGAATCCGATTTCCTGCTGAACAGCGGCTACTGGCTACTGACGACTCGCCCCGACTATTCGCTTTCCTGATCCACCTGAAGTGCCAGCTTGGGATTCACAAACCCGCAGTTGTCGCAGGCACAGTGCGGCAGCTTGGCATTGCCGCACTGGGGACAGCGGACATAGTGAATCGGCTTGAGCGCCAAGTGGGAGCGGCGCTTGCGCTTACGGCTCTTGCTTTGCTTCTGAACGGGAACCATGGGGCTGCTCCTGGCAACGCGAGCGGCGAGCGGACGGCCGATCGCGTCCGAATGCTACGTTGGCTCGCCGATGTTAGGTCGTAAAAAACACGGCGGGCGGCGCCCGCCGAACCATCGGGAAAGTGCGGTAAAGTAGGGCTTGGAGGGAAGGCTGTCAAGGAGACGCGGGTTCAGCAGGAATGTTCATAACTAGGGGTTTGCGGCACGGATAGGACAGAAATCGACGGCAGACCGGGCAGGCTCGACCCTCATCATACGCATGGGATCGCCCGGTGGTTCGGCAATTCGCAAAAAATTCTGCCGGCGGGCCTCCGGCCAATACCGCCACCTGCCCCCTGAAGGGTAAATGGCGGAACGAACCCAATTTGGCGTTTTTTTGCCCCTGCGGGCCGGGTTACTGAATGATGCCGAACGAGAAGCTGATCAACTGGGTGTCATCCTCATCATCCTTGGTCAGCGGATAGGCGAAATCGATCGCCAGCGGTGCCTGGCCGAAGAACGGCAGGATGATGCGGACCCCTGCGCCGACGCTGGAGCGCAGGGTTCCGATGCGGAAGTCCTCCTCGACGGTGCCGAAGTCGCTGAAGACCACGCCGCGGAGATTGTCGCCGGCCAGGGGGAAGCCGATTTCGACGGTGCCGGTGGCCACGAAGTCGCCGCCGATGCGGTCGTCGTCCGGCCCCTGGCGCGGTGAGACCCCGCGGAACTCGAAGCCGCGGATGCTTCCCAGGCCGCCGCCGTAGTAGCGTTCAAAGAACGGCGCGCCGCCGGTGATGTAGCCGGCATCGAGACGGATGCCAAGGGTCGTGCGGCGATCGAGCAGGTCCTCGCCCAGGAGGAAATAGGCGTTCCACCCGGCGGAGTACTTGGTGAACGATTCGCCGCCGAGCAGGCCGAACTGCTCGATGCCGATCGAGGTGTTGGTCCCTTTGTAGGGGATGAATCCACCTTCGGTGGTGTCGCGGCGGAGGGTGAAGCCGACGCCGGTGATGGTGGTGTTCCCTTCGTAGCGGAGGATCTCCGCCGCCCGCACCTGCGGGTCATCGATGTCGTCGATCTCGACGTTTTCCGCCCGCACCGAGACGGTGGCCGACCAGTTGTAGTCAAAGCGCTTGCCGATGGCGATGCGCCCGCCCATGCGGTTCTCGTCGAAGTCCTCGCGGATGCGGTTGCGGATGTAGCCTTCGGTCGAGAGGCTGTAGGGCTGGTCAAAGAGCCAGGGCTCAACGAAACGAATCGATGCGTTGGTGGCGCGGGTGCCGGGTTCGAGGCTCACGCGGAAGGTCTGCCCGGCGCCGCGGAAGGCGCGGTCGCTGAAGGTATCGCGCCAGTCATCTGGCCAGGCGCCGATGTCGAAGTTGCGCTGTTCGTAGGTGATGTTGCCGCCCACGCCACCGT
>CAYNMV010000048.1:0-388 GCA_964398315.1 uncultured Tepidisphaeraceae bacterium
TGCATGTCGATGGCTTCCGCTTCGACCTGGCCACCATCCTGGCCCGCGAGCTGCACGAAGTGGATCGCCTGGGAGCCTTCTTTGACATCATCCACCAGGACCCGATCCTCTCCCAGGTGAAACTGATCGCCGAGCCGTGGGATGTCGGCGAAGGCGGTTACCAGGTGGGCAACTTCCCGGTCCTGTGGACCGAGTGGAACGGCAAGTACCGCGACAGCGTGCGCAAGTTCTGGAAAGGGGATGGCGGCCTGGCCAGCGAGATCGCCACCCGCCTGAGCGGCTCATCGGATCTGTATGAGGACGATGGCCGCAAGCCCTACGCCAGCATCAACTTCATCACCGCCCACGATGGTTTCTGCCTCCAGGACCTGGTCAGCTACGACCAGAA
>CAYNMV010000048.1:398-34682 GCA_964398315.1 uncultured Tepidisphaeraceae bacterium
GAGGCCAACGGCGAGAACAACCAGGACGGCGCCAACGACAACGAGAGCTGGAACTGCGGCGCTGAAGGCCCCACCGACGATCCCGGCATCATCGCCGTGCGCGAGCGACAGAAGCGCAACTTCATCGCCACCCTCCTGTTCAGCCAGGGCGTGCCCATGCTCTTCGGCGGCGATGAGCTGTCGCACACCAAGCATGGCAACAACAATACCTACTGCCAGGACAACGAGCTGACATGGCTCGACTGGGACCTGGATGAGCGCAAGCAGTCGTTCCTCGAGTTCGTGCGCAGCTGCGTGCATATCTGGAATAGCCAGCCGGTGCTCCAGCGCCGCAAGTTCTTCATCGGCCGGGCCATTCGCGGCTCGGGGATTAAAGACATCACCTTCTTCGAGCCCAGCGGCCAGGAGATGAGCGATCAGGCCTGGAACGATCCGCACGTCAAGTGCATGGGCATGCGCCTGGCCGGGGACCAGATCGGGGATGTGGATGAACGCGGCGAACTGATCAAGGGTGACACACTGCTGCTGCTGATCAACGGCCACTGGGAGGAGTTGCCCTTCACCCTGCCGGCCGCCGCCGAGGGGGATATCTGGCAGACGCTGGTGGACACCGCCGCCCCCGATCGCGATCCCGGCCCCAGCGCCCGCCCGCCCGGCGAACAGTTCCCTCTCTACGGCCGCTCCTGCGCGCTGCTGCGCACGGTTCGCCGCGAGGAGGCCGAACAGGTCCTCTCCAGCACGCAGGTGGCAAACCTGCAACGGCCCAAAAGGCGGACGCAGCGCCGGGCCCCGCATCATGGGCCGCTGGCACCGTAACCGATCGCGCTGCCCAGTGACGCAGTCTTCCGATCACTCAATGTCTTCATCACTCAATGACCGCTCCACCCGCTGCCATCACCCGTCATCTGCCGATCGGCGCAGAAATCGTCGATCAGGGCGTCCATTTCCGCCTGTGGGCGCCCCGACGCAGCCGCATCACCCTCATCATCGAATCGCCCCAGCGCATGGAGCAGCCACTCGAGCCGGCTGGCGACGGCTACTTCGCCGGCCCTGTTGACGGGATCGGCGTCGGCGCCCGCTACCGCTTCCGGCTGGATGATGATCCGACGCTCTACCCCGATCCCGTCTCGCGCTACCAGCCCGAGGGTGTACATGGCCCTTCACAGGTGATCGATCCCCACGCCTTCCGCTGGAGCGATGCGGCCTGGACCGGCATCAGCGCCCAGGGACAGGTGCTTTACGAGATGCACATCGGCACCTTCACGCGCGAAGGCACCTGGCGGGCGGCGATGGTGCATCTCCAGTCGTTGAAAGACCTGGGCATCACCTGCCTGGAGGTGATGCCGGTCAACGAGTTCGCCGGACGCTGGGGATGGGGGTATGACGGGGTGGGCCTGTTCGCTCCGTTCCACCATTACGGCCGGCCGGATGACATGCGGGCATTTGTCGATGAAGCCCACCGCATCGGCCTGGGGGTGATCCTCGACCTGGTCTACAACCACCTCGGGCCGGACGGCAATTACCTGCCGCAGTTCACCGGGACTTTCTTCTCCCAGACCCACCACACCGACTGGGGCGATGCGATCAACTTCGACGGCCCCGGCTCGGATGGCGTGCGCGAATTTTTTCTGTCCAACGCCCGGATGTGGATCGAGGAGTACCACCTGGACGGGTTTCGTTTCGACGCCACCCAGGCGATGCTGGATGGTTCACCCCGGCACATCCTCGCTGAGATCACCCAGACCGCCCGCGAGGCGGCCGGCCGCCGCAGCGTTTACCTGATCAACGAGAACGAGCCGCAGCACACCCGCCTGGTGCGCCGGTCCGAGCAGGGCGGTTACGACATGGATGCGCTGTGGAACGATGATTTTCATCACAGCGCTCTGGTGGCGGCTTCCGGGCACAACGAGGCGTACTACACCGATTACCGCGGCAGCGCGCAGGAGATGGTCTCCTCGGCCAAGTGGGGCTATCTCTACCAGGGCCAGCGCTACAAGTGGCAGAAGAAGCGCCGGGGGACACCCGCGCTCGACCTGCCGCCAACGGCGTTTGTCCATTTCCTTCAGAACCACGACCAGATCGCCAACAGCGGCCGGGGGTTCCGCCTCCACCAGATCACCTCGCCGGGGCAGCTCAGGGCAATAACCGCCCTGCTGCTGCTGATGCCGCAGACGCCCATGCTTTTCCAGGGCCAGGAGTTCGCCGCCAGCAGCCCGTTTTATTACTTTGCCGATCACAACCCCGAGTTGAGCAAGCTGATCCAGCAGGGCCGGGCCCGGGAGTTGAGCCAGTTCCCTTCTGTTGCCACCGAGGCGATGCAGGGCTGCCTGGTCGACCCCGCCGCCGAGGAAACCTTCAACCGCTGCAAGATCGACCATGCCGAGCGCGAGCACGGCATGCACAAGTGGATCTACGACCTGCACCGCGATTTGCTGAAGCTGCGACGGGAGCAAGCCGCTTTCCGCCGGGTACAGAAGCGCGGCGACATCGACGGTGCGGTGCTGGGTGAGGAGGCCTTCGTCCTTCGCTTCTTCGCCACGCATGCCCCGGCCGGTGCGGAAATCCCCGCCGGCGCTGACCACCTGCTGTTGGTGAACCTCGGCCGCGATCTCGACCTCGACCCTGCCCCCGAGCCGCTGCTCGCCCCGCCGCCCGCCCACCGCTGGCACCTGCTCTGGTCCAGCGAAGACCCCAGGTACGGCGGCTCGGGCACCGCGCCACTGGACACCGAACAGGAAGGCTGGCGCCTCCCCGGCCGCTGCGCAGCCGTCCTCACCGCCGGCCCGGAAACCGAGGTGCAGATCGAAACCCGCCACCTGATCGAAGGCTCCGCCCAGGAAGCCCGGCGGCGGGAATGAGGCGCATCGCACGATGTCATCCGCGCGTGTTGTGCCGGGCTCATGCGCGCACGGTTGGCGCAAACGAACGACCCCGGACGCTTACGCATCCGGGGTCATCTTGACGGGGGTTTATGAAATTGAACACGGAATCGCCGTGAGGCGCACTTACTGGCCGCTGGTGGACTCGGTGGCGAGCTTGCGCCAGCGGGTCGGGGTCAGGCCGGTGGCCTGCTTGAAGCGGCTGGTGAAGTGGCTCTGGTGGGCGAAGCCACAGCCGGCGGCGACCGCCGACAGCTCCTTCTGCCGTGCCGCCAGGTCGCGCTTGGCGGCGGCGATCTGGCAATCCAGCAGGAAGTGCTTGGGCGTCAGCCCGAACAGCTCCGTGAACCGGCGGTGGAAGTGGAACGGCGACAGGTGCACTGTCTTGGCCACTTCCTGCAGCGTGGGCACGCGGTGGAACTCCTGATGCATGTAGCGCATCGCCGGCACCATCCGCGCCACCTCGGCATCGGCGGCGAAGTCGCCGGGACGCAGCGTCGCCCACTCGGCGGCATCGGGCACCAGGTTGACAAAGACCACCGGGCCATCGCTCAGCGCCGGATAGCGCTGATGCACCGAAACGCGGAAGTTCCACAGGTCGCCGCGGGCATCCGGCAGCGACACGCGATCGGCATAGCCGGCCGACTGCTCGACGTTGCCCAGCAACTGCTGAACCTGCTGGCGAACCTGCTCCACCAGGTGGGCATCCAGTTCGTTCAGGTCCGACTGCGGCAGCAACTGGTTGCCGGCGGCATCGAAGACAAACTGCTTGGAATTGACCTTGCGGGCGGCAATGTCATCCGCCTGGCCGGCCAGGCGCTTGGCGCGGTCGGCGGCGGCCTGACGATCGAACTGCTCGGCTACCTGGGTCAGCTCATACAGGTCGCCCTGGGTGAACTCGCCCTGCTCGGCCTTGCGGTAGACCTGGATCGCCCCGGCATAGCCCTTGAGCACCGGCGCCTCCAGCGGCACAACCGCCACATGCTCATAACCGAGCGAACGGACAAACTCCCGCAGGTAGCGGTCATCGGACCCCTCGCTCCAGACCTCAGCGGCCGTCACCGGCTTCTGCTGGCGGATGGCCTGCCAAGTGGCGCGATCCTCCGCCGCGAACTCGCGGGCGTAGCCCTTGGTGAAAGGCTCGGGCAGGCGCTGTGGCTGGATCAGTTGCAGCCCACCGCGCGGCATGGTGGATACGACCGCAACCAGGTCGCACGCGACGCGCTGACGCAAGGCATCAATAAGGGGCTGAGACGACAAACCGGTATCGGTTTCTTGCGGAGCCGACACCTCGGTTCCAGAGAAATTCGTATGCATCATAAGACCTGATACGTTCCTGCCGCGCACAGGTTTGTAAAAGTGTGCTAAGTATCGCAAATTTTTTGGCACACCTTATTTTTTGCCCCTCTTTCACCTCACCAGCGGCGGCCGGCACGGCTGGGGACGATGCGGGCGCGGGTCGCATCCTCCTTCACTCCGGCTCAGGCCGCTGTTGCCTCAACGCCTCATCTTACTCCATATCGGCTACGCAAGATGTTGCACAACAGCAACATCCGTCATAACCAGACCCTTGGCGGCTGTTGCCAACGGGGCCGGATTTTGAGAGATCGGCCCAAAGACCGGTAAGGTTGAGGCGCTGCGGCCGTTGTGGCACGGTCATTGTTACGATCACCGGCGAGGACTCAACGATGCCTGTGATACTCAATCCGCTGTACTGGGAAAAGAAGGTCAAGATCATAATTCTCACTCTGGCGACCTTTGCCGCACTTTGCTAGGGCAATTTTCCGACAGAATTAGTGGATGAGGAAGCGGCCCGCGCCCCCCAAAGGCGCGGGTTTTTTCTTTTTTATTGCCCTCGCTGGGGGGATCGGCCGCCAGCACGCCACTGGCGCGAGCAATAAGTCGCTATTCATAAGGCGGGGAGCAGACCGGCAGAACCGCCAGATCTGTCATTTCCCCTGCCGTTGTGCTGGCTCATGCCTCTGTCGCTCAGGATCCGCTCTTGCGGCTGCGACCTTCGGGGCTGATGCCGAAGATATGGAACTGATGGCTGAGCGGATCAAATCCATGCTCGGCACAGATCTCATCCCTCAGCTTTTTCAGCCTTTTGCTGGAGAACTCGATGACCTTGCCGGTCTCGACGCAGATCAGGTAGTCATTGGTCTGCCCGCCGACAATCACCTCGTAATAGCTCTGCTTGTTGTCGAAAAAGACCTGCTTGAGGATGCCGGCATCCTGCAGATGGGCCAGGGTGCGGTAGACGGTCGCCCGGCTGGCGCGGTGGCCGAGTTGCTTGAGGTCTTCCACCAGCCGCTCGGCTTCGAACAGCCCCTGCTGGCGCAGGACCGCATCGAGGATCATCGCCCGCTCGGGGGTGAACTTAAGCTTCTGGCCATGCAGATACCGGCGAAAGACCGCGCACACCGGCTCGTATGGCCGGGCCTCGGACTGCCGCGTCGCGATCCGCGGCAGGTTCGTCAGAATGCTGGCAGGTTCAGACATGCCATAATTGTAGCCCCGCCGGCGGGCGAATGCATTTTTCTTCCGCCCATCCGCCCCACGCGGGGGGGTGAAGCGGCCGCACCATGAGCCGTGGTGTATGCGCGATGGCGCCATCAGCGCTGGCGGCGATTCTTCGGGATCGATCCCCTGCAACCGGCCTATCGTGCTTCGGCCATGAGGGTGGGGTTATCGATGGACGGCTTGCTGGTAATGGCCCTGAAGGCGCTGACGGCGGTGTACCCGTGGTAGCCCTGGCTTGGCAGGGGATAGGTTGCGCCGATGAGCGAGACAACCACGCTGAACGCCGCAAGCACCCCTACCAGCGCCCAGGTGGCCGGGCGATGTCCCCGGCGCATCCACGCCCCGGCCCAGAACGCCAGCAGCGGCGTGAAGACGATGAACCAGCGCACCGCGAACATGGCATCGCTCCAGTCCACCAGCCAGATCACACAGCCAATAACGATGACCAGTGCCGCCGCGGCGGTGGCGGTGGCGAAAACCTTGGTGGCCAGCGACCAGTGGCGATGCATCACCGCCGCAATCCCCAGCAAGCCCACCACCAGCACCGGGAAATGGCTCAGGATGCCGTGGCTGCCCAGCAGCGCGCCCAGCAGGTTCGCAAGGCCATCCCGGAGGACCGACAGCAGCGGGGCCTCATCATCCCCCACGGCCACGGCCAGGGTTTCTTCCAGCGTCATCACCGGGACCGAGGGGACCACCGCCTCTTCTCCGCGCAGCTCGGCCGGGAGGAAATAGTCCACCACCGTCCCGGTGATCAGCACATGCGCCAGCAACGGGATGGCTGCGCCAACCGCATAGCAGCCCAGCCCCAGCAGCCGAAATCGCATCGGCCAGCGAAACGCCAGCACCACGAATATCAGCAACGGCAGGAAGATGATGGCCGGCGGATCGATCGTCGCCGCCAGCGCCAGGCTCAGCCCCGCCAGCGCCACGAACAGCCAGACCACGCGGGTCCGGCTGGTCATGGCGGCGTGAATGATCGCCGCGCACCCCGCCAGCACCAGCACCGCCGCGGGCGCATGGGCGTTAAGGACAGTGGCGTAGCTGATCAGCCCCGTCCCGAAGACCACCACGAACGCCAGCAGCGTGCGCCACTTGCGCTGCAGCTCAAAAAAACGCCCCATGCGATAGATCAGCCCGCCGGCAATCGACACCGGGATCGTCACCCCCAGCAGGGTCAGCACATACGCCACGGCGGCGGCGTTGTTTTCCATCGTGGTGCCAGTGCGATGCATCAGCCAGTAGGTCGGGCTGAGCAGCACCGCCAGCATCGGCGGCTGGCGGATGCCATCGGTCTCGGCCCGCGCGATGCCATATGGCCCGGCGCGGGTGCCGGCGGCCTCCAGGTCCAGTGTGCCGTGCTCCACGATCGCCTGGATCGTTGCCAGACGGGTCACTTCATCGCGCGAGATCTGCGAGGGATGCGCATGCAGCACCGGCCGCAGCAGCGGGCAGGCGACGATCAGCACCAGCACCGGCACCGCCAGGGCCCACGGCCGGACCATCTGCCGGTCGGGAAGGGAGCGGAAGTAGTTGAGCAGTCTGCCCATGCGTGGCATGGGGAAGGAGCCTGTGTTCGGCAGCCAACAGCCAATGGAAGATCAATGTCTTTCTACTGGCAACAGGCTACTGGTTACGGGCCACTTCCCTCAATACAGCCTCAAAAACTGCACGATGTTCCGCAGGATGCGATCGCCGAGGCGCTGGTACTTCGGATAGAACTGCGCCGTCTGCTCGCGGATGGCGGCCAGGCCATCCGGGCCGAGCACCTGCTTATCGGTGTCGGAGGCATTGGCCAGCACCGCTTCGATGTCGGCCTGCGTGAACTCAACATGGTACTGAAAACCAATCAGCCGGTTCTTGAATCGGAATGCCTGATTTTTACACGTTGCGCTGGAACTGAGCAGCAGATTTCCCGTCGGCGGCGGCGGGGCCGGCGGCGCGGGGGGATTCGGATGCACCAGCTTGGGCAAGTCAAACGTATCGTGATGCCAGTGGAACATCATCGCCCCATCGTGCATCCCCATCACCACCGGATCGGTTCCGCCGGGGAAGGGAAACTTGACCGGCGCCCATCCCAGCTCCGGGGCCGGTACCGGCGGGTCATCGGGGGTGGCGCCGGGTTTGGTATTGGGATAGACCTTCGCCCCACCGGCCATTGCCAGCAACTGCGCGCCCAGGCAGATGCCCAGCACCGGGCGGTCATGCTCGACCATGCGCTTCAGCACCGCCAGCTCCTGCGTCAGCACCGGGTTCGTTTCCAGATCCTCCGGCAGCCGGGCCGGGCCACCCAGCACGATCAGCATGCGGACCTCATCCAGGTCCGTCGGCACCTCATCCCCGGCAAAGAGCTTGCGGGTCTCGACCGGAATGCCGAAATCGCGAAACACCGGGACGATCCGCCCCGGCCCTTCGTGGGCAACGTGTTGGAGGACAATGACTTTGCTCATGGTGGCGGTGCGTATCTTCGGGACAGCGGTCCAAGGCTGTCAAGCCGCGGAGCCGATGGGCACAGGGATCGACCACCTGGCAGACACACGACTGTCAGGCCTGCGCACTGCATAACGGGCAGCAGGCAGCGACGCCCCAGCGGCCGCCGAAGGTGGATATAAGCCTATTTTTCGTAATAACTTACAGTCAATTCGGCAATGTCTTCCCGATAGCGGTATCCTCCCCCATTGCCTGGATGCATCCCGCCGGCGAGAAGGCTGCACGACAGCAGAGTCGGCGGGCTCATGTATTTTACGCCCGCTTTCCCGCCGGGTTCGCGCAGATGCGTGTCTGCCAGTCAGCAAACCAGGTTTCTCCCAGCAGCGGCCGCGCCCACAGCAATACGGTTGCCACGCCCACCGGGGTCAACTGTCCGGCCTGCCCCAGCAGTGCCTCGATTTGGCTTTGTTCCGCCGGCAACGCCACCCCGGAGCGATGCTCGCGTGCATCGAGCCGGGCCAGGATCGCCGCGCATCCCAGCCGTGCAGCCACGCGAAAGATCATCTCGCCCTGACGCAGAGCCACATCTTCCACCACACCCAGGCAGGCAATTTCCCGCAAATCCTCTGCAGCCAGCCCGAGTTCCTCGCGCAGCTCGCGCTCGATCCCCGCAAACGGATCGCCCGCCTCCACCGGCTCCAGCGCTCCGGCAAACGGATGCAGCCGGTTCGGGTAATACGCCACGCGGCTATTCCGGCGGCCCAGAAGCAAAAATCCATCATTGCTCACCAGTGCCGCACTCAAGCCCACCGGATTGGCCAGCACCCGCGCCCCGTACCGCTCCGCCAACTCGGGGTGCCGCATGTTGGTGCCGAAAAACTGCTTGTAGCTCGTCTGGCTGATGCGCATGACCAGCCGCTGCGGCGATGCCGCCAGCCCCTCCCACCGCACCATCGGCCCGTCAAACAGGTGGACGTTGGCCTGCGCGGTGGCCTCCACCCAAGCCTGGTCGATCAGGCGCCGCACCGCATTGGGAAGCACCTGCGAGGATGGAACCGGCTCGACCACCACCTGATCGCGCCGCCATTGTCCAATCGCATGAAACTGCAACATCCGCGCACCTGCCTGAGCGCTTTGCCCTGCCTCAATGACCCATGCCCGGCAGCGCCCGCACATCTCAAGCCACGCGGCTGAATGTGGTTGACGGTATCTGCCTTGCGCGAGGTCTGCCTGCTTCCCGACTGCTTCTTCACCGCCGCTTGTCTGTTGCCCTGTCCCGCCTTTACCCCCGCGCCTATCGTGTTACACTGAGTCGTCCCCCATGGCGTATACCGTTCTCGCCCGCCGATATCGCTCCAGCACGTTCGACGAGGTTGTCGGGCAGAATCACATTGCGCAGACGCTGAAAAAGGCGATCGCCTCGAATCGCATCGCCCATGCCTATCTTTTCTGCGGCACGCGCGGCACGGGCAAGACTTCGACAGCCCGCATCTTCGCCAAGGCCCTTAACTGCGAAAAAAGCGACGGGCCCACCACCGAGCCGTGCAACGAATGCCAATCGTGCAAGGCGATCGCCCGCGGCGAGGACATGGACGTGGTCGAGATCGACGCCGCCAGCAATACCGGCGTGGACAACGTCCGCGACCTGATCGAGAACTCACGCTTCCGGCCAGCCCGCTCGCGCTACAAGGTCTACATCATTGACGAAGTCCATATGCTCTCCAAGGCGGCGTTTAATGCGCTGCTCAAGACCCTTGAAGAGCCGCCGGACCACGTCAAGTTCATCCTCGCCACCACCGAGGCCGAAAAAGTCCTGCCGACAATCCAGTCGCGCTGCCAGCGCTACGATTTCCGCAATATCCCGACAAAGGAAATCGCCGGGCACCTGCGTGAGATCGTCCGGCAGGAGCAGATCGAGGCCGATGATGATGCGCTGATGCTGGTTGCTCAGGCCGGGGCGGGCTCGATGCGCGATGCCCTGTCGCTGCTGGACCGCCTGCTGAGCATCGGCGAGAAGACCCTGACCGTCGAGCAGATCGAGCAGCTCCTGGGCATGCCGCGGACCCAGCTCATCGTCGACCTGGGCCAGTGCATCGGTGAAGGGAACGTGGCCGAGGTGCTCCGGCGCACCGAGACGCTGATCCAGAACGGCCTGTCGCCTGAGACGCTGGTTGCAGCGCTGATCGAGCATTTCCGCAACCTGCTGGTCCTGCGCACCTGCGGCCTGCGCAGCGGCCTGGTCGAAGTGCCCGGCATCAACCCGCTGGAACTGGATAAACAGGCCCAGCTCTTCGATCCGGTTGCCCTCACGCAGGACATCACCATCCTGGAAGAGTTGCGGCGGCTGATCCGCACCAGCCAGGCAAGCCGTGCCCTGCTCGATGCCACCCTCGTTCGCCTGGCGCTGGCCGATCAGTTCATCGCTGTCGGCGAAGCACTGGCGCAGGTGGATGGGAACGGGTCGGCCGCCCCCACTCAAAAAAAAAAGTCGCTGAGCGCTGAAGGCTCAGGGACCGCCGTGCAGCAGGCAGGCAGCGCGCCTCGCGGTGATGGAGCACTGGGCCGACCCAGTGCGGGCGATGTGCTGCAACCTTCCCCCGCGGTTCCGCCCGCATCCCCCATCGCAGCAGATGCGGCGGCAAACACAACCACCACCGCACCCGCCCCCCAATCCGCGCCAGCGCCTGCTTCCGAACCGCCCCCCGCGATCGCCGCGCCGATCTCGCTGGATATCGACCTGGAAGATGACGACTCCCTGCCGGCGGTGGGACGGGTCTGGGAGGAAGATGAGGGTCCATCCCTCAGCGAACTGCTCAAGCAGCAGCGGGCCGCAAGCCCCGAGACGCCTCCCGCCCCTGAGCCAGCGCCCACAGCCGAACCGGCCGCACCCAGCGCATCGGACGATGCGAACCTGGAGCCGCTGTCAGAAGTGGATGTGCAGAAGCTCTGGCCGATGCTGCTGAGCAATCTTCAGAAAGAATCGCACGCCCTCAGCGCGTTGAACCTGGCGCGCCTGGACCGGATCGAGCAGAACATCGCCTATATCCGCTTCAGCCCCACCGGCGAAACCTTCGCCCGCATGTGGCAGAACAACGGCAAGCGTGACCTGATCAGCCAGGTCCTCTCCAGCATGCTGGGCGTGCCCACGGGCGTGGTGTTTGAGGTGGATGAGGCCGAGCCTGAAGCCGCTGCCACACAACCCGCGGCCGCGCAGCCCGCCGCTCCCGAGCGCCCCGCCCGCCCGGCCCCGCACCGCCCGCAGCCCGAGCCGCCGCGCGAGCCCGTGGTGCAGGACACCCGCACCACCATCCCCATCACCCCCGACCTGGTTGAGCAGCTCAAGGCCGAGCCCCTCGTCGCCGCCCTGATCGACGAACTCGGCGGCCAGGTCGTCCGCGTCATCGAGCAATAGGACCCCGTACTGCCAACCCTGCGCCGACATCGCCCGGCGGATCGGCAACCTGCCTGCGCTCTGTGCGATGTGGCGCCGGCCTGATTGCCCGCACGCCCGCTTTCGCGGATCATGTGCCGCCGGTTTCGGTTCAATTACCCCATCACAAGGAACGCCCTATGCCCTCGATCGACATGCCGCTGGAACAGATGCGGCAATACAAGCCATCGCTGTACCGCGAAGCAGATTTTGAATCGTTCTGGAACCAGACCGTCGCTGCGGCCATTCAACAGCCGCTCAACGCCGAACTGATCCCCTATCCGCTGCCGGCCAGGGGCGTCGTGACCTATGCGGTGCGCTATGATGGATTTGAGGGTGGGCGCATCGCCGGGTGGTATGCCCGCCCGGAGGGCACTGGGCCCTTTCCCGGCGTGTGCATCTACCACGGCTACGGCGGCCGTGGCCCCCGCCCACTGGACCTGATCCAGCTCGCCAGCCAGGGGATCGCGGTGATGTCGATGGACTGCCGCGGACAGAATGGCGAATCACAGGATGCGAAGATCTACCCCGCCGGCCAGGCCGCCGGCTGGATGACCGCCGGCATCCGCAGCCCCCAGGATTACTACTACCGCTACGTCTACGCGGATGCCGTGCGCGCCCTGGAACTGCTGGCCAAGCGCGAAGAAGTGGATGCCACGCGGCTGGCGATCACCGGCGGCAGCCAGGGAGGCGGCATCACACTGGCGGTGGCAGCGCTGTCCGAACGGCCCATCCTGGCGCTGCCGGATGTGCCGTTCCTGTGCGATTACCGCCGCTCCGTGCAGATCACCGGCGCTGGCCCGTACACGGAGATCGCCAACTTCCTGAAAATGCACCCGCCGCTGCACGACCAGGTCTTCCGCACCCTGAGCTACTGCGACTGCCTGAACCTCGCCCCCTGGGTGCGCTGCCGCACGGTCGTCTGCAACAGCCTGTGCGACAACGTCTGCCCGCCGAGCACTATCTTCGCCGTCTATAATCACCTGACCTGCGAGAAGCAGATGGAGATCTATCCGTACCACCTGCACGAGGTGCCCTACGAGCACCACGAACTGCGCTTCCGCCTGCTGATGGAGACGCTGCGTCCGTAAATCTGCATGACAGGGTCAGGTCATGCAGCCCTGGCGATCAACGCCGAGAGCCCAGACGATGCCAGCAAGTCTGAACTACGCTCGCGCGTCGCGCCTGTGGTTCCCCTGGCGGCGACTGCTGATCATCGCTGCGGCGGCAGCGCTCGTTTACTGGCGCCTGGCGGACTGGTGGGCCTATGCCTACCTGGGCGGGCCGAACCCCGCGCCCAAGTTCCGCATGCCCTGGTGGTGGCAGATAATCGAAAGCGCTTCAGCCGGCTTTTTCGCCGCCGCTGTGGTATGGTTGGTATGGTGGGCAATTCGCCGGGCATGTGGCGGACGTGCACGTGGCGCGTGAATTGAATCGGCCGGACTTTGGCTGCTGGTACCATGACCTCCTTCTTTGAATTCCGCGAAAAGATGCTTGCCGAGTCGCGCCGGGCGGCAGCGCCGTCCGCGCGCGCGGCGGCACGCGGGATGGAGCCGATGACGGTCACGGCCCTCACGCGGCAGATCGACCAGGCGATCCGCTCGACCCTGCCGGAGCGCGTCTACGTCCGTGGGGAACTGAGCAACACCAAGTTGCATGGCGCCTCCGGGCACCTCTACTTCACGCTCAAGGATGAGGGGGCGTGCATCAACTGCGTGATGTGGAAGAGCGACTGCGCCCGCCTGAAGTTCAAGCCGGTTGATGGGGTGGAGGTCATCGCCAGCGGCAGCGTGAAGGTGTTCGCGCAGAAGGGATCGCACCAGCTTTACGCCACCAGCCTCCAGCCGCTGGGACAGGGGGCGCTGGAGCTGGCGTTCCAGCAGCTCCGCCGCAAGCTCGAAGCAGAGGGGCTGTTTGAGGCCGATCGCAAAAAACCGCTGCCGGCCTATCCGATGCGCCTGGCGCTGGTGACCAGCAGCGCCACCGCCGCCCTGGCCGACATGCTCAAGGTGCTGCGGCGGTACCCGTGGATCCGCCTGGGCGTGTATCACGTGCCGGTGCAGGGAGAGGGCAGCGCGGAAAAAATCGCCGCCGCCATCACGCACCTGTCGCGCACCGGCCGCAGGCATGGCATCGAGGCGATCCTGCTGGCCCGCGGCGGCGGATCGCTGGAAGACCGCTGGGAATTCAATGAGGAATGTGTCGCCCGCGCCATCGCCGCCTGCTCGCTGCCGGTGGTGACGGGCATCGGCCACGAAGTCGATGTGTCGATCGCCGATCTGGTGGCCGACTATCACGCCCATACCCCCACCGAAGCCGCGCAGGTGATCGTCGGCCAGTGGCGCATCGCCCGCGATGCCATCGGCCACCATGATCTGCGCCTGCGCCGGGCGATGGGTCAGATGGTGCGGTGGTACCGCGATCGCCTTGCCGCGATCGAGCGCCACGAGATTTTCCGCCGCCCGCTGGAGCGTGTGAACCAGCTCCGGCAATTGCTGGATGATCGCCAGCGCGGCCTGGAATTCGCCCAGATCGAGCGCATCCGCCAGCACCAGCGCCGACTCGGTGAAATCGCCGAGCAACTGGATCGCCATCGGCCCGTCGAGGTGGTGGCGCGGCTGCGTGATCGGCTGGCGGAGCATTCACGACGACTTGACGCCGCCCTGGGAACGAAGCTGCGCAGTGCACGGGCCGACCTGTCCCGCTGCATCGAGGGGTTGCGCGAGCGCCATCCCCGCCACCTGCTGCGCCTGCATGAACACCGCCTGGTGGCATTGGAAAGCCGGCTGGCCTGTGATATCCGCGCTGACCTGCGCCGTCGCCAGGACCGACTCAGCGCCATGGCCGCCCACCTGCGCGCTGTTGGCCCGGAGCAGGTGCTGAAGCGCGGCTATTCGATCACGATGCTGAAAAAAGGCGGCGCTGTCGTGCGCCATGCGGACCAGGTCAAACCCGGCGACAAGCTCATCACCCGCTTCGCCGACAGCCAGATCGAATCCACCGCCGATGACCCGGATCAGCCAACGTTGTTCTGAAGGGCAACATGCTTCTGAGGGGAAGGGTCTAAGTGCAGGGCGTTCTGCATGTGCAAGTGGCCTATGAACGTGCAAGCCGCCAGTCCCCCGCCTGCTGATCATCCGCCCCTTTTTCCCCCACGCTGATCAATTCTATTCCCGCCAGTCTCCGCGACATGACTTTCTGGCCGTTGAAGCTTCGCAGCCGCCGGCATGAGTGCCGTCGGCATGTGTACAGTCTGAGAGATCGGAGAGATCACGATCCCCACCGATCGGGCCGCCAAACCCCTCGCCGTAACCGGGGCCGGGGCCGATCTCTGATTGTCGTCGGGAGACATAGTCCGGCGCGGGATGGCCCGTGGCTTCGGCACGCAGCCCTGCCACGGTGCGCCACCGGGCGGCAGGGTTATTCAGCATGCTGGCGGGCTTATGTCCAAACATTTATTACTCCTGTTCAACCGAACTAAGAAGTCGCATATCGCATGCCAAACATGCAAAAATTGTTGAAAGGGGGAAGTTTCGGTCCCAGCGGCAGTTACAGAAGGCGGTTATGAACCGCATCTCAGGCCGGACTGCCAAAATAGCAGCGCAGTCTGCGCGTATGCAGCACAATCAGCAGGATGATCGGCCAGAGGCACGCCGCCCCTGTCAGCCCGATTACGCCCGCCGTGGTCACCGTCAAAACCCGACGGCCCGTGGTGAAGGCACTAACCAGGTCCTGGTAGAACCAGACCCATGCCGCCGCGGAAGCGATGGCAATCGCCAGCTTCGCCAGCGCCCAGGCCTTCAGCCACTTCCCCGCCGGGCGCCACTGCCGCAAAACCTGGATGCCCAGGATCATCAGCCCCACCGCCAGCAGCGCGCTGACCAGGGCAGCGGCGATAGCGCTGCTGACCGGGGCGCGGTTCATCGCCATGACCGCCCCGCCGGTGGCCGTCGCCACCACCATGCCGTTTATCTCCACCACCCCCTGCGGCCGGATGGTGACAGTGCCCCGGGATGTCTGGAGGATCATTTGACCATTGGGCGCGCGGGTGGCGCTGGTGATCTGGCTGCGGATGCCGGCGACCGTGCCGGCCGGCTGGAGGATCGGCTGCCACGGCTTGCGCAGAGCGTTATCGAGTGCGGCCACCTCGGTGGCCGACAGCCCGTTGCCACTGAGCTGCTGCACGTGATCGATGGCCGCCTGCACCTGCGCTGGCGAGAGCACGCGCGATCCATCCGGCCCGGCGAGGGTGCCGCCGGATCGCAGCGTGGGGCTGCCATCAGCCGGGAAGAACACCGCGCTGTCATTGCCCACTTCCAGTCGTCCCGTGGACAACTCAAAAAAGAGGCGTCCCTCCTCGCCACCCAGGCCAGGCAATCGTCCGCTGGTGTTGATCAGCCGCCGCACCTCATCGACGGTCGTCGGCAGGGCATCGTCCGCCAGCAGCGCGCGGCCATGATCAGTCAGAAACGATTCGAGCTGTGATTGTCGCTCGGGATTGAAGCGCTGTTGACTGCCCAGAACCTCGTCGAACAGCGCCCGCTGCTGCCGTGGCAGGCCACTGGGGCTGAGAAACTCATCGCCCACCGCCAGTGTCGTGCTGCTGGTACTCACCGGCGGACTGGCGGTGGCGGCCGCGATCATCCGCGAGCTGGAGTAGGCGATCATCGCCTGGAACGTCAGCCCCACGTTCATCAGCAGTGACAACGCCGCGATGACGATGCTGATCACGCCGATCGCCGTCACGCTGCCCGGCCGGCCAAAACGGGTGTCGAGCGCGCCCATTGGCTCGTATGGACGTGCCGGAATCACAGGCAACGGCGGCGGCGTGCTCCCAGGCGGATGCCCCTGCTCCATAGCGCGATTATCCCCTTCCCCACACCGCCGGCAAAGCCGAAATGATGGATGTGCCCTGTCGAACCGGGCAGGCCACTCCGTCGCGGTGAGCACGTTGATCTCAGTCGCTATGCCCGGCCGGCTCGTATCCGCCACGCCGTGTGTATCACGATGGCGAGGAACAGCACACCTCCGCCGAAAGCCAGCAGGCCGCCCGCTCCGACAAACATGAAGCCAATCCGCTCGGCATCGGTGAGCAACTGCGGCGCCTGGCCATATACCTTGCGCGGCGCCTGGCCGAGAGTGCCGGCCACAGCCAACCCCAGCACAAACAGCATCTGGCCTGTTCCGTAAATCAGCGGCTGCCAGCGCGCCAGCCGTGGCCACGGCAAGCTCTCGCCCCGGCGCGGCAGCAGCACCATGATGAGGGTCATGAACGCAACCGTCACCGCCCCAATGTTGGCGTGGTAGTGGGCCGGTGTGAGCGTGGTATCGGCCACGATCATCGCGCCAAGCACGAAGCCGGCCAGGGTCATCACCACGCTGGTGGCCAGCCCGGTAAAGGCGGGGGAGGGTGGGCGCCGCGAACCGGCCCCGGCTCGCCACAGCGACCGTACGCCGCAGACCAGGAAGATGATCACCCCTGGGAAAATCCCATACTGCATCAGATGGGTGAACCAGATGTCCGAGTGCCGGCCGAAGGTCAACCACGGCCCGGCCAGTGCCGGCAGGAGCATCAGCCCCACCAGCGCGGCCGCCCCGCGCAAGGGCACGGTCGTCCGGCCGGTCAGGTGGCGCAGCAAAACCAGCCACGCGGTGAGCATGCCCAGCGTGTTGGCCGTCTGCATCACGTGGCCGCCGCCCCAGAACAGCCGCTCGTAATAGGCCGCCCGGCTCAATGTTGGCTCTTGCGTCAGCAGCGCCCCCAGGATCGTCAGCATCGCGGCGATAAATGCCACCGCCGCACCGCGCACCGCGTATTGCGCATCCCCCGGCAGCACATCCTCGGCACTGCCCGGCCAGATCAGCCGGCGATCGACCAGCCCAAGCAGAATGCCCGCGGCAAAGATCACCAGCCCCGCCGGGAACAGCGGATGACTCAGCGTCGAGACGTAGTTCGACAAGATCGGTTCAGCGCTGGCGATGAATGGGGGAATGATCAGCAGGATCACTCCGAGCAGCGCGACGGCCGGTGCGATTCGCGCTGTAATGCTGCGCCCGTCGCCGGGCAGGAGGGAAAAAAGCCCGGCAATGCAGGCGAAGAACCAGACGCCCATCGCCAGGTTCACATGCACCACCAGGCTGCGCAGCGCCAGGGCGGGATCGACCCCCAGCACCGCCACCAGGCCCGGGACGCGGCCAGCCACCAGCACAAGCGAAAACGCACCCGAAACTGCCAGCGCCCCCACCGCCAGCGCGAACCAGGCCGCCGCCGTCCCCCGCAGCGCCCGCGGTGCTGTTGCGGGTCGGGCCAGGTGCCGGCGGGGAGCCTCAACCGGGGCAGCTTCCATCGCGCCTATTGTGGCGATTCCGGCCGCCACGGATAGCCGGACCGCCCGAAAGCAATAATCTGCCCTTGCCGATGGCCGGCTCACGAACGGGGGGGGAAGACCGCCGTGGCTTTGTTTTGCGTGGCCTGGCGCTGTATGGCTGGGCTCGGCCAGGTGGGGTCAGTCCGCATCCTGTGCTTCTTCAGATGGGTAGGTGATGCGTGTCCCCTCAACCCGGGCGAACGATGTCAGCTTGTGTGGCTTGGCGCTGGTGCGGGTCATCAGATCGATCACGCGCCAGCCGCGCACCAGCAGCGCATCGCCAATCAGCGAGCGATGACAGCGCCACGGCACGGCCTCAGCGCACATGATGGCGGTGGGTTTGTCCGCCGCGATGCGCATCAGTTCGTCCAGGGCAGCTTGGAATGCCGGCGTCTGCATGTAATCGGCGTAGCCGCGAAAACTGGCGTTGCGCCAGCCGCGATTGACTGAATCGGCCCGGGTCTTGCGCAGGCCGCCCAAGTCCGGCGCCGGCACATACTCGATCCCCGCCCTGGCCAGGTCCCTGCCCAGCGTGTCGGCATTGAACTGCGGTACCCGCCGCGAGCGCGGCACCGTGCGCACATCCACCAGCACCTTCACCCCATGTGCGGTCAGTACATCGATCAGCTCTTCTAAACTGCGGGTGGAATGGCCGATGGTGTACAGCACTGGGGCTGGCTCTTTCATGGCCCTTCCAGCATACCCGCATCGGCCGGCTGAGTCGGCCCACAAATGAAGCGAGCCATCGGCCCAGCCGTTGGGGCTGGGGCCGATGGCATCGCTTGCGTCTCCGCTCCGGAAGACAGATTTATTTGCCGCCCAGGCCGGGCATGACGGGGGCAAATGATGTCTCGCTGCCGGCATCATCGCCCAGGCTCGACTGCACGGCCCGCACCTGCCCTTCCTTGCGCTCGTAGGCGCTGGCGGCATTAAGCGAGGCGAGGTGCCGGCTTGATTCATTGGGACCGATAACAACCTGGATACGATCGGCCTCCAGGCCCTGCTCGCCGAGATACTCCATTACAGCCTGCTCGCGGGAAGCGCTGGCGGTATCGCCTTCGGGCAGGTTCAGATGGACCCGCACCGGCTGCTCATCGGCCGCGGCGGCCCGCATCGCATCGAGCTTCTCCCGGCCCAGCGAATTGAGGCGGCTGCCATCGAAATGCACCGCATACAGCATGCCATCGGCGGCAGCGCCACGCGCACGCTGGGTATTCAGGATGCGGGTCGTGGCCCGCTCGGCCTTCTCATCCTCGAAGAAGGGGTGATTCTGTTCGCTGTCGATGCCACCCTGCAGGTGATCCTTGTCGCTGCGGCATCCGGCGAACATCGCCAGGGCGATCAGGCCGACGGTCAGTTTGGTCGTTGTATTCGTCATAGTCGCTACCTTCTGATTCGGCTGTTTCCAAGAGGTCAATTAGTTCCACCCCGTTTTTTGGGGCGGCTTTTTTCTCTCACCCGGACCCCACGCGGGCCCTGTGCGGTCACTACTTGAGGAACGGCATCATTTGCAGCACCGCCGGCCCGGCCAGCACGATAAATGTTGCCGGGAAGATGAACAGCACCAGCGGGAAGCTGAGCTTGACGCTGGCCCGTCCGGCGACCTCCTCGGCCGCCTGCTGCCGCTGCGTGCGCAGGCTGTCGGCGTGCACCCGCAGCGCCTGCGCGATGCTGGTGCCGAACCGCTCGGCCTGGATCAGCATCGCCACCAGCGAGGTAATGGCTGCGTTGTTGGTGCGATTGGCCAGGTTCTTCAGCGATTCGCTGCGCGACAGGCCGACGCGCGTCTCCATGTGCGCGATCTCCAGTTCACGGCTGAGACGCGGGTGGGCGATGTTCAGCTCCTGGCCGACCCGCTGCATGGCCGAGTCGATCGTCAGCCCCGCCTCGATGCAGACGACCATCAGGTCCAGGGCATCGGGCAGGCCGTAATTCAGCTCACGCTGGTGGGTACGGATCTGCAACCGCAACCACATCTGCGGCGCCAAGTAGCCGATAATCCCGCCCAGCGACAGGCCGAGCAGGGCCGCATCGGTGGCGATGCCGACGGCGTAGCCGCCGATCAGCCCCAGCAGCAGGCAGATGAACTTGAAGCCGATCATCATGCGGAAGGCCGAAGGCGAGTAGATGCCGGCCTGGGCCAGGTTCCGCCGCAGCGCCGAGACGCGCTCGCGGTCCTTGGGCATGAACGGCTCGGCGGCGACCTCCCCCAGCCGGGTGAGCAGCGGCGCCTGCTCGGACGCGGCCTGGTGGCCCCGGCTCATCTCCTCGCGCGCCTCGCTGGCCAGGCGCTGGCGCAGCTTCTCCTCGGTGTCGTCCATCAGGAACCGGGTGACCCAGAACCCGACCGACGCCACCGCGCCGAAGATGCAGATGATTACGATGTACTGTTCCATGGTAGTTGCCTGTTACCAGTTGCCAGGGACAGCCGCCGGCCGCCATGACCGGCAACCTCCTGTCACACTCTCACTGTCGTGATCTTGCGGATGGCCAGCAGGCCGATCATCATCATGACCCCGGCGATACAGAGCATCATGATGCCGGTGCCGGTTCGCAGCAGTACGCCGGCGTACTCGGGGTTGATGGCGTTGCTCAGCAGGAACATCACCAGGGGGAACGCCACCAGCACATAACCGGTAAAGCGTCCTTCGGCGGTCTTGGCCTTGACGTTGGCCTGGAGCCGGATGCGCTGGCGGATCATGCCGCTGATGTTGTTCAGCACCTCGCTCAGGTCGCCGCCGGTCTGGCGCTGGATCAGCACCGCGGTGACGAAAAAGGCAAAGTCGGTTGAGTCCACGCGCCTGGACATTTCCTTAAGGCAGTCTTCCAGCGGCTGACCGAGGCTGTGCTGGTGATAGCAGCGGGTGAACTCGACAGCGATCGGCTGGGGCAGTTCCTCGCCCATCATCTGCAGGCCGGTGCTCAGCGAGTGGCCGGCGCGCAGCACACGCGAGAGGAAGTCCAGCGCTTCGGGCAACTGGTCGGCCATCATCCGCTGGCGTTTGGCGCGCTTGTTCATCAGCAGGAAAAACGGCACGTAGATGCCGAAGCCCAGCGCCACCAGCGTAACCACCCACGAGCCCGACAGCCCGCCGATCACCAGCGCCATCACGATCCCCAGGATCACCGCCTGGAACAGGAAGCGCTCCAGCGTCATGTTGGGGTAGGCGATGGTGAGCTGGCGGTTGAGGTTCTGGAAGATCGGCCAGCTCGCCAGGCCTTTTTCCTCGGTTTCGAGCACGACGCTCCTGGCGATGAAGGCGTTCTCGATCTGGGTTTCAGCGGTCAGGCGCTGCTTGAGCTTCCGCTTTTCGCCGGCGCCGCCCGTGGCGAGCTGGGCGACGGCGTAGGCTGCCAGCGCCACCGCGGTCGCGATCAGGGATGGGAACAGCATGCTTGTCATCGCAAATACCTCTGTCGTATCGCCGTCATGTCGCCTTCAACCGGCTAACCGGCCGTGCGCTGCGGCCTGCCGGCCCGGCGCTGCGGCGGACCTCACACCTGCATCACCCGGCGGGCGAACAGATCGGCAGGCAGGCGGATGCCGCGGTTCTCGATGCGCTGCGCGCACTGCGGACGGATGCCGCTGACAACGAAGTTGCCGGTGGCGTGCCCGTTGCTGTCCACGCCGGTCTGCTCGAACAGGAACAGGTCATGCATCATGATGTTGTCCCCTTCCATACCGGTGATCTCGCTGACACGGACCACCTTGCGCTTGCCGCCCGAGAGACGGGCCGCCTGCACGATGATCTGGATGGCGCTGCTGATCTGCTGGCGCAGCGCGCGGATGGGGATGTCGTAGCCGGCCATGGCGATCATCACCTCCAGGCGCCCCAGGGCATCGCGGCAGCTGTTGGCGTGGATGGTCGTCATCGAGCCTTCGTGGCCGGTGTTCATCGCCTGGAGCATGTCCAGGGCCTCGCCGCCGCGCACCTCGCCGATGACGATCCGGTCGGGCCGCATGCGCAGACAGTTCTTCACCAGGTCGCGCTGGGTGATCTCGCCCTTGCCCTCGATGTTGGCCGGGCGCGTCTCCAGGCGCACCACGTGCGGCTGCTGGAGCTGAAGCTCGGCGGCGTCCTCGATCGTGATGACGCGCTCATCCGTGGGGATATAGCGCGACAGGCAGTTCAGCAGTGTCGTCTTGCCCGAGCCGGTGCCGCCGGAGATCAGGATGTTGCACCGCGCCTGCACGGCGGCGGAGAGGAAGTCCATCACGCAGGCGGGGAAGGCCCCGGCGCGGATCAGGTCTTCCAACTGAAGCGGCCGGGCACCGAAACGGCGGATGCTCATCGCCGGGCCATCGAGCGCCAGCGGCGGGATGATCGCGTTGACGCGGCTGCCATCGGCCAGGCGGGCATCGACCATCGGGCTGGTCTCATCGATGCGGCGGCCAACCAGGCCGACGATGCGATCGATGATCTGTCGCAGGTGGGCATTGTCGCGGAAGCGCACCTCGCTCAGCTCCAGCCGGCCCCGGCGCTCGCAGTACACGCGGTCCCACCGGTTGACCAGGATGTCGCTGACGGCCGGGTCCTTGAGCAACTGCTCCAGCGGGCCCAGGCCGAAGGTCTCATCCATGATGTCGTCCATCAGCTTGTCCTGGTCGGCCGAGCTGAGCAGACTCTTCTCGCTGTTGCACAGGTCGCGCACGAGATTGCGCACTTCCACGCGAAGCACATCCGGCGGCACCGTCTTGAGGTTCTGCACATCCAGGCGCTCGACGAGCTGCTGGTGCAGCTTGGTCTTGAGCTGCTGGAGGTACTGCTGCCGCTCCAGCGACTGCGGCGACGGGGCCACCGTCACCGGCGCAGTGTCCGGGACGGGCATGGCCGGCGGCGTGACGATGGAATCGGCATCCACCGGGCTGGGCGCCGGAGGAATAACCGCCGGCGTCGTGGTTGAACTGCTTCGCGTGAAAAGTCCCATTGATTTCCCCTGGTAATACATCCTGTGTGATCGAGTACATCTTCGCCGTGGAGCGGACCACCCGGGCCCGGCCACCGCACAACCCTCACCCCGTCTCATGCCGCGTAGGCCTGGGCATTTTTCCCGATCAGGTGGCCGGCCAGGCCGCGAAGACTGAGGCTGATCTCGGCCTTGGGCGCGCGCAGCACCACCGGCTCGCCGAAGTTGATCGCCGCGATCGCGCTCTTGAAGTCGTTGGGCACCATCCAGGCGATTTGCAGGCCCAGGGCACGCTCGACTTCCTGTGGCTCGATGTCGCGGTTCTTTTTCTCAAAACGGTTGACCACGATCTTGATCTTGCTGCTCTCGATGCCCATCCGCCGCAGCGCTCCGACGAAGCGTTCGGCGTTCTTGGCGCTGGGGACGTTGAGCTGCATGACGATCAGGTTCACATCCGCGCCGTGGATGGCCGCCGAGTAGATCGGATCGATGCTCATCAGCGAGTCCATCACCACGAAGTCGAAGGTGCGCCCCATCAGCCCCAGCAGGCGGTTGATGCCAACCTGGTTGACGCGCTGGGTGTCCTCGGGCAGTTCCGGCCGGGCCAGGATCGCCAGCTTGCTGGGCTGGTGGATGCTCAGGGCATTGTCCAGCAGGTGGCGATCGAGTTTCTCGGCCTCCATCACATCCGCGATGGTGTAGCGGGGACGCATATCGAAGTAGCTGGCCACCCCGCCGCGGACCAGGTCCAGGTCGATCAGGGCGGTGCGATGGGCCTGCGAGAGGCTGGCCGCCACGTTGCAGGCAACGGTGGTCGAGCCGCATCCGCCGATGGTCGGGATCACATGCACGATCCGCGCCCGCTTGCCCATGCCGTGCTGGCTGGCCACGCGCTCGATGGCGGCGGCGAACTTTTCTTCAGGGATGGGCAGCGGGATGAACTCCCGGACGCCAAGATGCATCGCATCCATCAGCAGGTTGGCATCCACCAGGCTGCTCATCATGAAGAAGTTGATGCTGGGGAACTGCCGGGGCAGGTGGCCCATCTTCTTGAGGTTCTCCTGCGCCAGCGGATCAAGGTTGATGATGACCAGCTGCGGCGCATCGCTGCGCTGCAGCAGGTTGGGCAGTGCCTCGGCATTGGGCAACTGCGCCATCACATGCACGCCGTACTGCTGAAGGACATTAACCAGCTCCTGACGATTGCCGGCGTCGGCGTCAACGATGATGCAATTCAGTTGAAGGTACATAGCTCACTCTTTCGACTCGTTGACTGTGCGGATCACTTCGGGAAACGTCGGCATCCAGTGCCGGTCAGCGGGCCTCGACCGCCTGGGTGGCGGGGACAAAGCCGTACTGGCCCTGGTAGCGCGGGGCGGGCTTGTTCGCCTCGTTGCGCTTTTCGCCGCCGATATCGGCCAGCAGGAACTGCTCCATCTCACCGGGATGGCGCCAGTGCTCGCCGGGGACCGTGCCCACCTGCTCGGGGTTCATCCCCTCAACCAGCACCGGCGTCACCAGCACGACCAGTTCGGTCTCCCGGCGCTCGTAGCGGGTTGAGCGGAACAGCGCGCCCAGGATCGGGATATCGCCCAGCACCGGCACCGATTCCTTGTTGGCGGTGATGCGGTTGTTGAGCAGACCGGCGATGGCCAGGGTCTGGCCCTCGCTCAGTTCCACCGTGGTCTTGACGTTGCGGGTGGTCAGGGCCGGGATGCGGAAGCCGCTGAAGAAGACGGCATTGGTGAAGTCCAGTTCCGATACTTCGGGAGCGACTTCCAGGCGGATGCGGCCGTTGCCCAGGACTACCGGGACGAAGTTCAGGCGCACGCCGAACTCCTTGTACTCGACGGTGAGGGTGGTCCCGCCATCGCCGCTGTCCTGGGGGACAGGGATGGGGAACTCGCCGCCGGCCAGGAAGCTGGCCTTCTGGCCGCTCATGGTGACCAGGTTCGGCTCGGCCAGCACGCGGAGCAGGTTGTTCTGCCGCAGCGCCTGGATGAAGTACGCGAAGCTGGTGCTGCCGACACGGCCGGTGCCAAAGATGTTCGACGAGGGATCCAGCGGCAGGCCAAGGCGGTCAATCAGGCTGGTATCCGGGTTTTCGCCGAAGCCGACCGAGGACGGCCCGGTATTGGACCCGAAGATGGCGGTGCCATCATTGAAGCCGAAGTTGACGCCCAGGGCGTTGGTGGCGCTCTTGGAGACCTCGGCGAAGCGCACCTGCAGCATCACCTGCTGGCCGCCACTGACCTCGGTGAAGTCCATCACGTTGTCGCTGTAGCCCGAGGCCAGCAGCTTGGCCTGCTCGCTGACCTGGAGGTTCGGCACGCGCCCCTTGAGCAGGACGCTGTTGCCGGTGGTGCTGGCCTCGATCTTGGCGCCGGGGAAGCTCTTGTTGAGCTGATCCTGCAACTCGGCCAGGTCAAAGCCGACAACCACATCCATCACCTGGTTGCGGTCCTGGTCATCCCAGACGATCACCTGCGTGCTGCCGACCTTCTTGCCAGTCACCAGGATGGTCGTGGGGCCGAGCGGATTGACATCGGCCACCTCCGGCTGGGCGACGCTCACGCGCTTGTAGGGCACGCGGGTCTGGATCACCTGGCTCTTGTTGAGCATGATGCGGATGGCGCCCTGGTCATCGGTGCCGTTGCGGACCAGGCCGGCGGCGACGGGCTGGGTGGCGCCGACGACGCCATCCTGGCCGGTCGATGCCCGCACCGACATCAGGATCGCCAGCGATGCTCCGCCGATCACCGCCAGCGCCTTGGCGACGCCGGGACGGTTCGAGCGGCCGGTATGGTGTGTATGCTGCATCATGATCTGAACCTCAATTTTCAGTGTTCGATTGGAAATCTGCGGATATCAGTCAGCGGCCACTGCGGACCGCTGATGAATCGACTCATTTGTTGATGTAGCCCAGGTCGGTGCCGGTGAGGACCTGCTCGGGCTTGCGCACTTCGAGGATCACCTTGCTCTCAACCCCGCCGCGGATGATCGTCACCTCGCGCTGTTCGGTGGCGAAGGGGCGGGTTGGATTGCTGATCAGTTGCACCGGCTGGGTGGTCGGGGCGGGCGCCTCAACCGGGCGCACCTCGAACGGATCGTCGCCGCTGCGCCGTGCGCCGCCGCGCAGGTCCGCCACGGTCACGCCGCGGGTGCCTGTTTCGTCCTTGTCATGCGGAGCACGCAGCACCAGCCAGGGGAAGCCCGCGCCGGCGTTGCGCATCGTCACCACCGCCAGCTCGATCTTCTCGGCCTGCTCGGGCGTGACCAGCAGCGTCACCGAACGGCTCATCGGCTCATCGCCGTTGGCCGGCTCCTGCGGGTTGATCCGCTGGCCAACCGCCTTGACCTGCACGTTCTGCACCACGGTGCGGGCCATGGTCTCTTCACCTTCGGCGTGAATGGTGGAGATGATGTCCACGAAGCTGCCCGGGCGCAGCATGCCTGACAGGCCGCTGAACTCGTTGACCTCCAGGGAGATGGCGCGCATGCCCTCGGGCACCAGCGCCTGGATGCCGGCGGCTGTGCCCTGGGGGGCCAGGCAGCTTTCCAGCACCGGCTGGCCCTTGACCATCGGCACAGTGACAACCCGCCCGATGACCTGCGTCACATCGACGAAGGTGCCTTCGGGGGCGTCGTCCGCACTGATGGGCCGCAGGGCCACATCCTCGGGCCGCACCTCATCGCCGGGGCTGAGGGTACGGCTGGCGGTGGCCACCTCGATGCGATGGCCCAGGGTCGCGGTGGTTGGCGGAGGCGTTGTCAACTTCCTGGCGAACAGCGCGGCCACAAGGCCAAGTGCAATGGCGATCACCAGGGGAATCCATGCTTTCAAGTTCATAGTCGTCTCTCCCACGTTTCGGCTACGGTCACTTTCGACTTGGCGGGATAGGGGCTTTAGATAAGAAATTCCGTTTAAACGCTACCGGACGCCCAAGTGGACCCCCGGTTCCTGCCGGTGCAATCCCCACAGATTGCCGTCCGCATCTCATCATCGGCTCAGATTCAGCATGACTGAGGTGATCTGCCAGTTATGAGACGGTGGGTGATCTCACAGAGGCGAAGACCAATAAAAAAGAAGCCCACGGCAGGCCGTGGGCTTCTGGAAAGATCAGGTCTGGGGCGTGTTACGTGATCGGCTGGGCCGGCGTCGGCCCGGTCGGGACCACCGGGAAGCCCGGGGCCTCGCCGGTGCCGCCGGTGCGGATCATCACCAGTTCATCGTGGATGCGGAAAATCACGATCAGCAGCTCGCAGTAGATGCGAACCACCAGCGGACCGACGATCAGCATCATCAGGCCTTCCAGCACGCCGACATTGGCCATGATCCCGAATGAGGCGATCACCACCATGATCACCGCGAGCCAGAAGACGATCTGGATGACCATCGGCGTCAGCATCTTACGAAAGTTGAGAAACTCTTTCACGAAGCCTCCGTGCCTGAATCAGGCTGTTAGTGATTGTGAAAACGACTGCCCGTGATGCAGGCGCTCATGGGATTGTCAGACGCACTCGAGCTGGAAACATGCGCTGTCCCGCGCCACAACCTTCTGGGAAGTGGCAAAACAGCCTGCGGGAGATGTCTGTTACAGCAGCAGCGCACCGCGCCTACCGCACAGGGACCGGGATTGGTCCCATCTGCGTATCGGCTCGGCCCCGCCCCCTGGCTTCATAAAATAAGCGGTGCAGAACGCAAAAAGCAGAAAATTGCCTGGCAGGCTGCCCGGCCCACCAGCGCTGTCGCGGCACAGCGGTTGTGCTCAGGCCATCTCGGCCACCGTGGCAGGTGATGCGCCAACGCCCACAGCGCGGATCGCATCGCGCACCGCGCGGGCGATGCCGGGGGCATCGAGGCCGACCTCGGCAAGCTGCTGGGCGCGGGTGGCGTGTTTGATCAGCCGGTCGGGCATGCCCAGGCGGGTGATCTGCCGGGTGGGCAGGCGGTGGGCCTGGGCGTATTCCAGCACGGCGGTGCCGAAGCCGTTCTGGAGCGAATGATCCTCAACCGTGATGACCGCGCTGCCGGTCTTGAGCACGCGGGTGAGCATCTGGCCATCAATCGGCTTGCAGAAGCGGGCGTCGATCACGCCGATGCGCCGGCCTTCGGCCTCCAGGGCCGCGGCGGCTTCCAGGGCATGGGAAACCATCGCGCCATAGGCAATGATCGTGGCATCGCCGCCTTCGCGCAGGGTGCGCGATTTGCCCAGGGTCCAGGGACGCATGGCCGCCGCGCGCAGGGCCGGATCATCGATCTGCGCCTCAAAAGGCGTGGCCGGCACGGCATCGCGCGGATAGCGCAGGGCCGAGGCGGTTTCCAGGCCCACCGCCAAGGCCAGGCAGCGTTTCAGCTCCGCCTCATCGCTGGGAGCCATCAGCACCATGCCCGGCAGCGGACGCAGGAAGCTGATATCGCAGAAGCCGTGATGCACCGCCCCGTCATCGCCGACAAAGCCGGCCCGGTCCATCGCGAAGATGACCGGCAGGTGGTTCAGCGCCACTTCCTGCCACACCTGGTCAAACGCGCGCTGGAGGAACGTGGAGTAGATGGCGGCGATCGGCTTCAGCCCCGCCTTGGCCATCCCCGCCGCCATCGCCACCAGGTGCGATTCGCAGATGCCGGTGTCGAAGTAGCGGTTAGGGAAGACCTTCTCAAACTTGCTCAAGCCCGTGCCATCGGGCATGGCCGCGGTCAGCGCCACCAGCTTGTCATCCTGCCTGGCCAGCTCGATGCAGGCCTCGGCGAAAGCGGTGGTCCAGTTGCGGCCGCTGCTCTTGATCTCCACCCGGCAGCCGCAGGTTTCGGGATCGCCGTCGATGATCTTGAACGAGGCCGGCGAGTGGAACTTGGTCGGCTCGCTGGCGGCGACCTCGTAGCCGTGGCCCTTGATGGTGCGCACATGCAGCAGCACCGGGCGGTCGTGGTCCTTGATCTCGCTGAGCTGCTGAATCAGGCCCGGCAGGTCATGCCCGTCGATCGGCCCCATGTACTTCATGCCCAGCGTTTCAAAAATCTGCCCCGGCCAGACGGTGTGCTTGACCGCCTCGCGGGTGAAATGCCACACATGCTCGATGGTGTTGCCGACCGTCTGCGGCAGCTTGCCGACGATGCTCTGGGCCAGCTTCTTGGCCTCATCGTAGGTGCTGCTGACGCGCACGCGCTCCAGGTAATGCGCCAGCGCGCCCTGGGGCTGGGAGATGCTCATCCCGTTGTCGTTCAGGATAACCAGCAGTTGCCGCTTGAGCGTGCCGGCGTTGTTGAGCCCTTCAAACGCCAGGCCGTTGACGATGCTGGCATCGCCAACCAGCGCCACCACGTGATTCCTGCGGCCCAGGGCCGCATCCCCGCGCGCCATGCCGACGGCGGTGGAGATGGCCGTGCCGGCGTGGCCGACGGCGAACAGGTCGTAGTTGCTCTCATCGGGCATCGGGAAACCGCCGATGTGCCCCTTCTTGCGCAGATTGGCGAAATCGGCACTGCGCCCGGTAATCAACTTGTGCGGGTAGCACTGGTGGCCGACATCAAACAGCAGGCGGTCCGGGCCGGCCGGATAAGGACCGAAATCGTAGACATAGTGCAGTGCCAGCGTCAGCTCGACGACGCCGAGGTTGGAGGCGAGATGGCCGCCATTGGCGCTGACGGCCTGAACGATTCGCTCGCGCATTTCAGCCGCCAGCGCGCCCAGTTCGTCCAGGGAGAGCGCTTTGATGTCGGCCGGGGTTTGGATTCGGTCCAGCAAGGGCATGAATGACGACCTCCGATGCATTGTACTTCAAACGGCATCCGTGCCGTTTGAGCATTTCTTCCTCGCCGGCAGTTTCGAAACCCGTGAAACCGCCGGGATGATGCGATCCGGCTCATCCATCCGGCAACGCGGGGCGTCCCTTTTAACGTGATCGTCCCGGCGCGTCCACAGACGCTAACTGTACGTCATACAAGGACAAAGGTGCGTCAGAACCGAAGGCAGGCCCATGGCCGGATGCCGGCGGCCCGCGCCCGATGGCCCGCTGCGCCGGTCGCCGGCCGCCCGCCGACAGCCAGCCATGCCATGTTATAGTCGATTTGAGGCGGCGCCGGACTTACGGTAACTCGTTGACAGTCCAGTATTTATTGATTGCCGCCATGATTTCGACAAAAGCCAGCAATGTCACCGGCTTGAGGATATACCCCGCGACATTGAGCTTGTAGGCCTCGACTTTGTCGCGCTCCTCATCGCTGGTGGTCAGGACAATCACCGTGGTGGGGGCCAGTTCCGGGTCGGCGCGGAGCTCGCTGAGGAACTCGATGCCGCCCATCTTCGGCATGTTCAGGTCCAGCAGGATCAGCCGCCGGCCATGCGGCATCTGCACGGTGGGATGGGTGCCGCGCAGGATTTCCAGCGCCTCCAGGCCGTTGCTGGCGACATAAAGCGGATTGCTGATGTTGTTCTTCCTGAACGCGCGCTGAACATTCATGACGTCCAGCTCATCATCCTCCACAAGCAAGATGTTGAGTTGACGTTCCGCCATCTTCATGTTGGATCCGATCGATCACGCCCCGCTTACTCCGTCGGCCGATGCTTCGCCCAGGTGAAGCGAAAAATTGCACCTTGCCCTTCTTCTGATTCCACTTCGACCGTTCCCCCCTGCTCTTCGATAATCTTTTTAACCAGCGACAACCCGACGCCCGCCCCTTCCCGCTGATCGCGTGGCAGCAGCGTCTGGAAGATCACAAAAATCTTCTCGTGGAATCGCCTTGCAATCCCCGGGCCGTTGTCCTCCACCGAGAAGCGATAAAACGCCCCCGCATCCTCACAACGCACCGTGACCCTGCCTTGGGCAGGCTGGTGATGATGCTTGATGGCGTTGCTGATCAGGTTCATGAACACCTGCTGAAGGCGGATCTTTTCCGTGTTCAACACCGGCATGGTTCCTTCGATTTCCACGCGGAATCCAGCCGGCGGGGCGATCAGCTCGACCACTCCCGCCAGCAGCCGCCCCACATCCACCTGCTCGATGTAGGTAGCAACGCGGCCCACCCGCGAATATTGCAGCAGCCCGTCAATCAGGCTCTCCATCCGGTTGACCCGCCCGCGCAGCAACTCCAGTTGTTCGGCCGCGGTGGGCGTCAGGGCGTCGCCCATGTCTTCCTCGATCCAGCGTGACAGATTGGCAATGCCGCGCAACGGCGCTTTCAGGTCGTGGCTGGTGATGTAGGCGAACTGATCCAGCTCGGCGTTGGTCCGCTTGAGCTGATGCGCCAGCCGCGCCAGGTCATGGGCGCGCTTCTCCAGCGTGGCCTGCGCCTCCTTGCGCGCGGTGATGTCCATCGCCACCCCGCGCACGCCCACCGCCGGCGGCTCCAGCGGCGCCAGCCCCACCTCCAGCCAGCGTACCCGCCCATCCTGGTGAATCGCCCGAAATTGCAGGGACCGCTCCTGCCGCTCACAGGCCGTCCGCTTCATCTCCTCCAGCAGATGAACCCGATCGGCCTCATGCGCCACGCGGAGCCAGCAGCCCGGTGTGTTCAGCCAGAAATCGCGCACATACCCCAGCGCCTGTTGCACGTAGGGGTTGATGTAGGTGATGCGTGCGGCCTCCGGCGGGCCGTGGGCTTCCCAGAGGATGCACGGCACCCCCGCCGCCACCGCCTGCCCATCACTTGCCGCCGCGGCCGGCGCATCCTCTCCGCAGGGAGCATCCTCCGTGCAGGGAGCGTCCTCCCCGCCTACGGTGGCTTCCATAAACGAGCTGTCGTTGTGCTCCGAATGATGCAAAAACTGGCCGCTCACGTGATTAACTCATTCGCTGTGCCGCTGTACGTTGGATGGTGGGCGCACTCTCGCACAGAATAAGGGCGCGCCAGCGCCCTGGGAGCGCCCTTTTTCTTCCCCCCGGCCCCGTTCATCAGACCCGCATTTCGCTGGAAGGTTAGGCATTTTTGTTCGCATGGCGGTTGGTTGCGGCGGCGCTGGCGCTGCGCGCTGCGACACCGCGCTGCAGTGCCCAGACGAGCCCATCCGCTGCCTGTCATCAATCAAACGGTTTTCGCGCGCTGTCCACACGCTCCACAACTTATCCACCGCCTTCCACAGCAACATTGCGCCATCGACGGATCAGCGCGCAAGGGCATATCCGAACAAAACCCAAAAAATTCAAAATTTATTGTGTGTTTTCTCATCGGAAAACACGCATCGGCGCGGGGCCGTTGCGCGCTGATCGGACGAACCGCGCAACTTCGCCCAGGGGTAGAGGCGTTGCTCAGTGAGAAGCAATGCCCGGCTTTGGGAGATACACATCATGCCCCTGCTCACCACCGACATCGATCCCCTGACCGGCTCGGCCGAGCAATTCGCCGAGCAGCTCGACCGCCTGCTTCACCTGCATCGGCCGCGCTATCGCCGACTGTGGGCTTACTACCGCAACCCGCTGCGCCCGCTGGCCACCTGCGGCGAGCTGGACCATCCCTATCGCCAGGCGCAGGAATGGGGCCTGCCGCCGCGCATCACCGGCGCCCGCGGATCGGCCGATGCCACCAGCGCTGACATCGATGCCCGCACCCGCAAGGAAGTGGTCATCGAAAACGACATCGCCTGGCGCATCGACACGATGGTCGATTACCTGTTTGGCAAGCCGATCGTGATCGACTCGGCCGCCCCCGATCCGGCCCGCGCCAAGGTGATCGCCGAGTTGCTGCGGCTCATCCTGGCGGCCAACGGCGGCATCCAGTTCCTCCAGCAACTGGCGCTGATCGGCAGCGTGTATGGCTTTGTCGATGTGCTGGTGAAGTACGATCCGGCCGCCGCCGGCCGCACCGATCCGATCCACACCTGCGCCACCCATCCGCTGGGCGCGCCCTGCCCTTCCCAGGGGCAGTCACAGCGCGCTGAGCGCTGCGGCACTGATTGCAGCAACGATATTGAATCCCACGATCCCGCCCCATCACCCGCCCCGTGCCCGCCGGCCGCCCCACCGGCGGGTACGCCCCCCGCAAGGCCCGCGACCGATTCGGCCGCACCGCCCACCTCTGCCCCCGTGCGGCCGCTCGATGACCGATGCCCGGATCCGGGAGCGCGACCCCGTTCGCCCGATGCCTCCCCCAGCAGTTCCACGGACTGGCTGCAACGCATCGCCCGATCGATCCGCTTCGAGATCGTCGAGCCGGCGCGGGCCTTGCCCCTCCTTTGCCCCACCGACTACCGCCAGGTCACGCTCTACGCCCAGGTGTATGACCTGGCCCAGGTGTATGACCTGCCCGATACGTCGGCCGCGGCCCAACGGGCGGGCGCAGATGAGCCGCTGCGGTGGGATCAGCCCCAGGATGCGGTAGCGGCGGAGATCCTGGCCCGCCTGGCGCCGATCGCGCGCACGCGCCCCTCGCTCTGGCAGCGCCTGAGACGCACCACCGCATCGCTGCTGGCCCACGCCGCCAGCCCGCAGCGCTCCCCGCGCGGCATGCGCCAGGTGATTGACCTGCTCAGCCCGACCCACTGGGCGCGCTTCGAGGACCAGGCATTCATCGCCGGCGGCATCAACCCGCTGGGCCAGATTCCGCTGGTGCATATCCAGAACGTGGCGCTGCCGTTCGAGTACGGCGGGCTGAGCGATGTTGAGCCGCTGATGCCGCTTCAGGATGAGCTGAACACGCGCCTCAGCGATCGCGCCAACCGCATCACGCTTCAGTCGTTCAAGATGTACCTGGGCAAGGGGATCGACGATTTCACCAGCCAGACGATCGCGCCGGGGCGCATGTGGACCACCGACAACCCCGAGGCGGATGTGGTCACCTTTGGCGGCGATGCCGCGGTGCCCAGCGAAGAAGCCCACATCGCCGATATCCGCGAGGCGCTGGACAAGACCAGCGGCGTGACCCCCATCGCCGCCGGCGCCATCAAGGGGCGCATCGGACGGCTGACCAGCGCTGCGGCCCTGCGCATCACACTGCTGTCACTGCTGGCCAAGAACGACCGCAAGCGCACCACCTACGGCCAGGCGATCGGCCGGCTGTGCGAGCTTGCCCTCGCCTGGCTCAACGCGATGGGGCGTTTTTCCACCCGCCCTGAGGAGCGCGCCATCGTGGTTCACTGGCCCAGCCCCCTGCCCGAAAACGTGCAGGAGAAGCTTCAGGAGGCCGAGATGAAGTCGCGCCTTGGCATCCCCCGCGAAATCATCCTGCGCGAGCTGGGATATTGATTGGGCATCGTGAGAGATGCCGCTGCTGCCGTGCCCTTTTAACCCGCCATCGATCACACACCACACGCCATTTTCGACCGGAAAGGAGGTGATTTCCCATGTCTGAAGCGAATGCGTCTAAGACGAATGCGCCTGATGCGAATGCGCCTGAGACGAATGCACCTGATGCCCAGGCGGGCGATCCGCAGTCGAGTGTTCCATCGTCCAATGTTCCGCCGCCGGCGGCCCGGCCGGTGCAGGAGAGTGATTCGGAACCGATTCGCGAGTTGCAGCGCATGGCCGAGCAGCTTGCCCGCCAGCACAACCGCCGCCTGCTGTATGAGTATCTTCGCGCCCGCCGTGCCCTGCGCTAGGGCTAGTGCGCCCTGCGATTCACCCCCCTTCTTGAGGAATGACCATGTCTTTTACAGGAAAAGCAACGTATTCGGCCGGCGCCACCCTGCCGGAAATCGCCGAGGATGTCAGCGACCTGATCGCCATCAGCTCGCCGCACGAGACGCCGCTGCTGGATGCCCTGGGCGATCCCATGCGGGTGGCGCGCTCGACCGTGCATGAGTGGCTTGAGGAC
>CAYNMV010000049.1:0-34454 GCA_964398315.1 uncultured Tepidisphaeraceae bacterium
CATTGATGACGATCCTCAAGGGCCTGCCCATCGGCTACAACCGCGACTTGCAGGAAGACAAGCGGATTTTGTTCAGGGCCTATGACACCGTCAGCGAATGCCTCACCATGGCGGCTGCGATCGTGAACAGTGCCGAGTTCATCAAGGAGAACATCGAACCGACACTCGATCGCGGATTCCTCGACGCCACCTCGCTGGCGGAATATCTCGTCACCAAGGGCATCCCCTTCCGCACCGCCCACCACATCGTCGGCACGCTGGTCGCGCGCTGCGAGAAGGAGGGCAAGCACGCCCTGTCCCAGTTGAGCGTCGAGCAGTTCAACGAGGTAATCGCCGCCCACGACACGCCCGTGCGCGTAACGGATGATGTTTACAACTGCCTCGGCGCGGCCAACGTCGTCAAGCGCTACAAGAGCGCCGGCGCCGCCGGCGGCAAGCCGTTCGAAGCGCAGCTCAAGGCGTGGAAACAGCGCCTGGGCATGTGACCCGGCAGCGCACCCAACCCCGGGAAAGACACCGGTGGATACGCGGTAAATCCGTGCCCCGGCGAGCGGCTTGCCGATCGTTGGCGCGCTGCGCGATGCTCGCACTGTGTGATGCTCGCACTGCGCGGTGTGGTGGCGTGGCGGTGCGCGCAGGCCACAGGGGGCAGATGAGCCGATTCACACCGCCTCTTCCGCTTGGACCCGCTCACCCGACGGCGCCAGCTCCGCGGCCCGCTGCACCAGCTTGACGACAACGAACGTGGCATCATCGACCTGCTGCTCATCGCCGCGGAAAGCGGCCAGGCGGGCGAGGATTTCCCGGCCGATTTCTTCGGCACTGCCGCCGGCGGCAGCGCGGATGGCTTCGCGCAGGCGGTCCTTGCCGAACATCTCGCGGTTCGAGCCGCGGGTTTCCCAGATGCCATCGGTGCCGATGAGGATCACCGCCCCCTCGTTCAGCGGCTCGTGGGCATATTCCTCATAAGCCACATCATCCAGGATGCCCAGCGGGATTTCACCGTGGCGCGGCTGATGGAACTTGTCTTCGACCGGGTCGTAGATGATGGCCGGATCATGCCCGGCCGAGGCCCAGCGGAAGCTGCCGTGCTCGCGATCGAGGATCGACAGATGCAGCGTCATGAAGCGTTCACCGGCCAGGTCTTCCACCAGCAGCGTGTTGAGGTGGCTCATCATCGCCGCCAGCGAGCGGCCGGTGCTGGCATAGCTGCGCAGGATCGAGCGTGCCCCGGCCATCACCAGCGCGGCGGCCACGCCGTGGCCCATCACATCCCCCATGGCGATCAGCAGCCGCCCGCTGTCGGGCCGATCCAGCACGAGAAAGTCGTAATAGTCGCCGCCGGTTTCTTCGCAATAGACGCTGTGCCCAAACACATCCAGCCCGCGCACCTTCGGGGTTGTCTGCGGCAGCAGCTTGCGCTGCACCTGCTGGGCCAGTTCGATCGAATTGAGCAGGCGCATGCGGTCGCGCAGGTCGGCGATCATCTGGTTGAGGGCATCGGACAACTCGCGGAACTCGCGCGAGCCGCCGAAGTCGGCCCGCGCGTTCAGATCGCCGCGCCCCACCCGGGCCATGAATGCCCGCATCGCCCCGACCGGCCGGCTGACGCGCCGGCCCAGCACGATCGCCAGCACCACCGCCGCCAGCAGCGCCATCAGCGCCAGTTGCAGCAGCACGTTGCGCCCGCGCCACACGCCGCCGAGAAAGTCCTCCTGGGGAGCGATCGCGGCGACGATCCACGTCAGGTCATCATCAATCGCGAAGGCGGTTGCGCTGGCGAAGTAGGGGCGGTCATCATGCTCGAACGCAAACATCGGGCCCGGGCGATTCTCTTCATCGTTGCCCAGGTATGCCGGCCGCAGTGCAGCCAGGAACGCCTGCTCCAGCGGGCTGCCGGCATCGGCCACCGTGGGCGGATGGGCCACATCCGCCGGGCTGGTGGCGTCCGTGCGGTTGGGCGAGGCCAGCAACTGGCCGTCAGAGGTCATCAGCAGCAGTTGCCCGCTCTGGCCGAAGCGCTCCTCGGCGATGAAGCGCGACAGGGCGTGCAGCTCAAAGTCCACTGTCAGCACGCCATCCAGCGTACCGTCGGCGGCATACACCGGCCGGGCGCAACTGATCCCGGCACGGGTGCTGTCAAAAAAGATGTAAGGCGGCAGCCAGACCAGCCGGCCCTTCTGTGCCGCCTTGAGATAGAACGGGCGCTTGCGCGGATCGTAGCCGGTGTTGAAGGTGCGGGCGTGGCGTTCCCACTCACCATCGGGGCGCACGTTATGCTCATCGCGGATGGTGCGGCCGTCGATGATCCAGCTTCGGTTGATGCGGATCTGGCCGGGAGAGGCGTAATGGGCGCCGCTGAAGTTGCCGCGGGCATCGCCGTAGCTGATCCAGGTGATGGCGGGATAGGCGCGGAGAAAGGCCGTGAACTGCCGGGCCAGGCGTTCATCATCGTGCAGCGCAAGGCCTTCGCCGACCAGGTTATGCAGCGCCGTCACCAGCGGGGCGGCTTCGGCCAGGTGCTGCCGCGTGACTTCGACGGCCTCGCGGCCATTGTGCTCGAACAGCTCGCGCGCCAGCGCGGTGGCCGAAGACGTGGCGGTGCGCACCGCTACCGCGATCAGCGCCGTGCCGGCCAACAGCACCAGCGCCGCCATCCAGAGAACCAGCGCCAGACGATAACTGATGCCACGACGGGCAGATCGGGTCGATCCTGCATGGGCTCGGTCCTCCGAGCGGAACACCATATAGCAAGATCATACCATCGGCGGCACCGGCATCGCCACCGGTTCGCCACCGGAAATACCAGCAACACCGCCGCCGCCCGGCGGCCCGCCCGATCACCCGGCCAAACCCGCGCCCCGGGCCTTATTGAGCCGGCTCATCAACATTGAACCGCACGCCGTCGACAATCGCCTGCCGCAGATCGGCCGTTTCCCGCAGGGTGCGTTCCGTGCCCTGGAAACGGAGGAGGATGATCCCCTCCTGGTGGGCGGCCAGGTAGACCTCCTCGCGCGGGTATTGCAGGCGGGGCCGGGCCACGGCCGCCAAGTGCAGGCGAAGCCGCAACCCCTCCAGCCCGCCCCAGGCTACCGGCTCAGCGCTGTACTCATCGAGGCTCGTCAGTTCCGGCAATGCCGCGGCAAGCTGATCAATGGAACCCTTATGCAACCGCAACGTCACCAGCACATGCTGATCGCCGGCCGGCAACCTGAGCCGATGATCCGCTTCGCCCTGCTGCTGCCAGCGCAGGCCATCGGGCAGTGCGGTGGTGAAGCGGCTTGCCCGGCGTGCGGCTGGCAGCGGCGGCAGCTTCTCATCGGCCGCGATGGCCGGCAGCGCGGCACCGGCTGTCCCATCCCATCGCACGCCGGCCACATCCTCCTCCCAGCGCGGCCAGCGCGCGTGCAGCCCGCCAGCCGATACCTCAACGCGAACACCCGCACCGCGGCTCAGTTGTGGAATCTGCACCGAATGGACCGTGCCCGCCGGCAGGGTCTGCTCGCCATCGCCCGTCCGCCCGGGCAGTGGGCCCCAGGTGATCCGCACCGGCGCTGCGATGCTGGTTTCAAAGCGCAGTCGGGCCGATCCATCTGCCGCGATGGCCAGGTTCGGCGCCATCACCAGTGGCCCGGGCTGGGATTCATCAATCAGCAGGAAGCGCGGATAGTCGGCTGTCGGCAGGCGCACGGTCAGGTGATCATCGCCCGCGTCGATCACCTCCGCTTCCAGTTGCTGGTCATTCAGCGGATCCCAGATGGACACCCGCGCCCCCGCCCCGCGCACATTCGCCAGTGTCAGCTCGAAGGTCTGATCCGGCATCAGATAGCGCTGGAAATCAAGTGCATCCAGTTCCGGTCGCCAGTCATGCAAGATGTCGCGCGTCACGACATAGTAGCCCACCGCAAAACGGTCGGCGGCAAACTGGTATGGCAGGCAGGCAAAATCATGGCGGTGATATCGATTCGGGTGCGCCTCGGTGCCATCGCCCTCGAACACCAGGCGTGGCCGGTGCTCGCGCAGCCGGCGCACCGCCAGCGGCCGCGGCTCAGCGATCGCCTCGCCCTGGCGCATGAATCGCGTCATGCGCTCCAGCAGCTCGATCTGCGTCCCGCGCGCAGCACGCACCGCATCCGTCAGCGCGTGCCCTTCCGCCGCCAGCAGCTCAAACCATGCCTCCGGCAGGATGCCGAACGTCAGGTCCGAATCTTTGACGTTGAAGTAATGGATCAGGTGCAGGCCCTTGTGGGTCTGGAAGGTGCTTGCCCGCAGCATGGCCTTAGCGCCGACCTGATGCATCAGCTTCACCAGGCGGGGATCGTTTTTCTCGATGCCGAGCATCTTGACCAGGTGGCTGGACCAGGGGCCGCGATAGGTGTTGTACTCGGTCATCCAGACCGCCGACGGCTGGCCATCGCCGGGATGGGTGAACCGCCCATGCCCGCGCCAGGGGCCTTCAAAGGGCTGAAGATCGCGCGTGATGAACTCGGTCTTGTAGGCGAAGTGCCACGATTCGGGCAGCGCCATGCGGTGAATGGGCACAAGCTGCGGCAGCGGATCACGACTGCGGCCCAGCGCATCCACCAGCGGCTGGCTGGATTTGCCCGGTTCGCGGCCGGGGTGGATCACATCGGGATCGTTGCGTTCCAGGCCGGTGTAGTAATGCCGGCTGAAACCGAGCTGTCCCGGCCAGCGGTCGGTGCCGCTGTCGCGCGGACGCTGGTTGGCGAATCCGCTGATCACGTTGACGCCGGGCAGGCCATTGGCCGGATCGCGAACATAGTCGATCGTCAGCGGCAGCAGCACCTCCACGCCGGTCTGCTCGCGGCCGTGGCCCTGATAGCGCAGCGGCTGGGCGAACTTGCGCGGCGGATCGTAGTAGTGCCGCTGATCAAGGAACTGGCTGCCGAAGCTGTATTCGTTCCATACCTCCAGGTCGAACCCGGCATCGGCCTTGCCCTCGGTCCGCAGCACATCGCGCGCAAGCGTGGTGATGGTCTGCACGTAGCGCATCCATCCCTGGACGGTTTGCTCGGCCGCCGCATTGGGTGTGCCATCTTCAAACACCGTCCCGCCGAATGGCGCGTACTTCAGGCGGAAGAGCACCAGCCTGCCGGCCTCCACCGGCTTGCGCAGCGGTGCAGACAGGGCACAGCGCCCGCTGGCCGGATCGATCTCGACGATCAGCGGAAAGGCGTTCTGGTAGGCCTGCTGGGTCAGCCCGGTGCGATGCGGCTCGATGTCCTTCAGGTCATCGGGATGAATGAGCAGCTCGCGCTGTCCTGCGGCCGCATCCTGCAGCAGGCGCACGCTGAGAACGCGCGCCGGCGCCGGCAGCTTGGAATTGGCGTTGAGCAGGATCAGCGGCCGGATGCCGGCATCGCGCAGCGCTGCCAGCCGCGCGCGCAGCCCTGGCTCGTTCACCAGTTTCGTCTCATCGTCGTAATCGAGGCTGGACCAGCCGATCTCCACGCGCGCCGAGCGCACCCCCGCGGCCGCCATCACCTGCGCGGTGGCGGGCGCTTCCTCGGGGGTCACACCGTTGAACACCATGCCCACCGCATCCAGGTAGGACGATGCGGGCCGGGTATCCATGTAGGCCCGCCATGGCGCCAGGACATATGACCGCTCACCGAACGGCACTTCACGCTGGCGGGGATCCTCGTAAGGCCCCTCCAGCTCGGCCCACTCCGTCTGCCCGTCCCAGGTGCCAATGCGCGCCAGGCGGGCGCGCATGTCTTCATCAAGCGCCTGCTGCGCCCGCGCAGGGCCGGCCAGGCAAGCGACCAGGGCAAGAAGAATCCCGCCACCGCGAATCACACCGCTGGTCATGCATAACTCCTCGAAACATGCCGATGCTACTTCAGCTCCCAGGCGCGGTATCCATCGGCTGCGCTGATGCTCACGTCAAAGCTGAGGGTCCGATCCTGAATCCGGGCCTCGACCGGCTGGCCATCGATCAGCACCTTTGCGCCAGCGGGGACGGCGTGGGGCAGCGTGATGTCAACCCGTCCACCCTGGCGGCCGGCGATACGGCCACCCACCTGCCCCTGCTCATCCACCCGCACGCTTACGCCGAACGCCCCGCCGGCGCGGGCCAGCGCAAGCTCACCCAGGCGAATGCGCTCGCCCTCGAACAGATGCAGCTCGCCGGGCCGGGCATAACCGACCGCGCCGTGGAAGGCGGCCGGCCCCTGCTCGACCTCAACCGGTTTGCCGGACATGAACACGAACTGGTCATCGCCAATCTGCGCCCCCCACGGCCGGGCCACCACCGACAGCGCCTCAGCCGAGACGATGTGCAGATTGTCGCCCGCCCCCTGCTTCACCGGGACGATCTGGGGCAGCTCTTCGAGATGCCGGAAGTAGACCTGGGCGATCGGGTCAAGATGGGTCCTGGAGCCGTGCCAGATCAGGTGCATGGCGGCATCGTCCCCGCCGCCGTGGGTGTACTCGACCCGGAAGCGATACGGTCGCGGCTCCAGTTCAATCTCGACCTCTTCGCGCTCGGCCGAATCAAGCACAAGCTGGTCATCCAGCCAGAGCCGACCGCGGTCGTTGCTGCCCAGCTTGCGCCCGTGGTTGCGCGCCCGCATGGCAAGGGTGACCTTGTCGGCATTGCGCGGCACGAACTGGCCGGTCCAGCGCACGGAGAAGGCATCGGATGTCACCGCCGGATGGGGTGTTTTCGCATCCCAGTTGTGCGCGATGGGGAAGCGCTGGTCATCGATGCGGCCGGCGACCAGTTGCTCGAAGTTCGGATCATTGAAATACTCGACCTTCAGGCCGCTGGCCTCATTGACCCACTGGAACTTGCCCTGCTTGCCCTCGGCAACGTGGTCATACACCGCGATGAAATCATCGCGGATCATCAGGACGCCGCGGCCGGTGTAGTCGGGGTTGTTCCCCTGGGCAAGGTAGTATTGAGCGCTGTCAAAGTTGTAGAGAACGTTGCGCTCAGCGCGGGCGCCCAGCGACTGGCCGTCGATGTTGAACAGCGGCAGGCGCTCGTGGTCATACTGGTCGCCGCTGGCTTCCATCGCGCTCCAGCTCTGGCGCCGACCTTTGGCGGCGTAGTAGAGGCTGCCATTGGCCCGCGTATTCCAGCGATAGCCCCGGCCGAACAGCTCCTGGACATTGAGGTAGGCCTCATTCGGGCCGCCGAAGTCGTAGCGCAGGACCGCGCCGTAATCGTGGAACACCTGCGATTCCAGGCGCGGCCGCTGGCCTTCACGGCCGGCGGTGGTGCACCACAGCAGGTGCTGGCCCAGCTCGCTGCCCTGGGAGGCCTCAAGCCGGCCGAGCGCTTCAAGCTGGCGATGCCACCGGCCACCCGGCTCCACCTCAAACAAGCGCGCATGCGCCCCCTGCGGCGGCGCGGTGCGCCCATCGCCTGCGTAGAACGGCACCAGCGCATGCATGTTCCAGTTCAGCCAGTGCTGCGCCAGCGGATGCTGGAACAGGCGCGTGCCGTCATAGACAAACAGCGACTGGGCCGCGTTGTTGGCCGATTCAAGGCTGGCAAAGTTGTAGCAGGTGACATTTTCCGTCCAGCGCCCGGGCAGGGCATTGGTCTGCGGATCGCCGGGCCGGACAAACAGTGTCAAATACTCTTCCCAGAAGCGCACGAACTCCTCTTTCCAGCGCTGCGCGTGCGGATGCCGCGGGAAGGTGGCGGCGGCGATGGCATATCCCTGCTTCATCGCGATCACGAAGTTGGGATGGCCGGACATCATCGAGCGGTGCGGCATGGCGATGTCCATGTCCTGAAGGTGGACACGGAACACCAGCATCGCCCGCGCGTGCTGGCGCTGCTCGGGGGTCCAGTCGTTGCGGCTCTTGAGGTAGGCGGGATAGATCCACTCGTTGGCCCAGCCCCAGTGGTTGCCGCCCAGGTCGCCGGAGTTGTCCCAGAACAGGTCGGCCAGCAGGCCGTAATGGCCGAAGAACTCGCGCACGAATCCCTCGTAGGTCATCTTCAGCGGCAGATGGGCATCGCGGCCGGGGATGGTGTAATCGTGCGACAGGTCTTCATCCCACTCGAAGACCAGCTCCTTGTACCGATCGAGGGAAAAGTCATTCAGCCGTTGCAGCAGGCGGATCTCAGGGCCGCCATGCCGCCGATGCGAGAACACTTCTTCGATATTGGTGCCGATGGGGAACGAGCGGGGCTCCCTGGCGCTGATCTGGTTGACCACCAGTTCATTGCGCGGGATCGCGCCCATGGCCCAGTGGCGCTGGCGGCCGGCCAGCGTGGTGCGCAGGAACTTGTCTTCATCGTTGTCATACAGGTGAAGATGCGCTGGCTCGCCATAGGAGTTCCAGATATGGCGCTGGCTCACCTCCCACTGCGGCAGGCTGTGCACCGCAAGCACCAGGGCGCTGTCGCCCTCTGCGCGGTAGAGCGTGGCCGCGCGGACCACCTCGTTGGAGTTGGGCGCATACAGCCCCAGTTCGATGGGCAGCTTGCCGTAGCGATGGCGCTCCGGCCGGCGATCCCGGCCAAAGGCGCCGCTGTGCCGCTGGTAGCCCCCGTTGCCCAGCACCAGGCGATGATCGGGATCGAGGCCGGGCTTCAGGGAGAACCGCAGCCGCACCGGCTGCTCCGTGGTGAACCCCTCGTAGACCTCGCTGATGCTCACGAAGGCATCATCGTGATAGGCCGTCAACTCCACCTGATAGCGACGGTCGTTGTCGAAGGTGTAGCTGATGCGGTAGCGCGCCAGCAGCGGACCATTCTCCACCAGCGCTGCTTCCCACTGCCGTACCCGCACCTCGTCGGGCGCTTCGAAGGCGCCCGCACCGATCCAGTGCCCCTGCCCATCGGCGATGGCGAGAATCGGGGCCGGCACATCGGCGGCCGGCTTCCCCTCGGGATACGCATGATCGCCATGCGGCACGCGCACGCGCTGGCGATTGAGGATCAGCGCAGCGCGATCCTCGCCCTCCGGCTCCAGCCGGGCGGCCGGCGCAAACGCCGGGGGCTGGGCATCGCCCAGCGTGCTGAGGATGAACGTGCGGGTGCCGCCACGCGGCAGGTCCGTGCGGAGATGAACGCGGGCGCGCACCAGCGTGCCATCCCCGGCCAGCTCAACCTGCGTCAACTGGTGAGGCACGATCTGGCCATCGCCGTTGCGCAAGGCCAGATCCTGCGGGCGGAGCCCGGTATCGGCAAAGCTCACGTCGTAGCTGATGACCTGGGCGGGGAAATCACACAGCTTGAGATAGTCACGCAGTTCAAATGACTTTTCCCACGCATACGCCGGGACAACGGCCAGCGCGCCCAGGATGGTGCAGGAGATCATGAATCGGAAAAGGTGGATGGGAGTCATGGCTTGGTCCCAAGAGGTTGACTGGAAAAGGACGGCCAGCCTGCCCTGATCAGGGGGCGGCATCGTCCTTTATCGCCGCAGAATACCGTGCTCACGTTCGCTCTTCAATCTAATTGTGAACCGTATTTGTAAATTTGAATGAAAAATTAGGAAACAAATGGCTCACATCCTTGTCCGCCCGCGTTGCCGCGCGGGCATTTCATGGTTCATACAGCCCGATAACGGTGGCGCCCTCGGGCGGGAGCGGGCAGTGCACCCGCAACTGATTCCCGCTGCGCTGCACTTGCAAGGGCCGTCCACTGAGCAGGTCGACCGCCACCCCGGCGGGCTGGCGCAGGGTCAGCGTGGCGGTGCGCGGACGATTGCTCATGTTCTGCAAGACGATGTATGTCTGCCCATCCATCCCGCGCAGGGCGTAGCCGCCGCTGGCCGCATCCCACTGGATCGGCCCATCGCACAGCCGCTGGAAGGCAGCGATGCTGATGCGCCGCACCGCCGCATCATCCGGGTTGTTCAATCCCGGCGGCACGGCGTGAATGACGATTTTCATCCGCGGATCACGCCCCCAGCCGCTGGCCATGCGATCACCGCGCACCACCAGCGGCTGGATGCGCGCTGCGCCGTCATCGGCGGGCGCTCTGACCGAGGGCTCAAACAGCGCAACCCCCACCGGTCCTGCATCGCGCGAGGCCACGCGATCCGCCTCCGGCCAGGTGCGCGCCTCGCCGGTGAGCATCTGCTCAAGCGTGGCGCGCTTGCCTTCGGGGGCGCGCTGCAGGCGCAGCACCTGCGCCAGGTCGGGGCCCTCGCCCACGGTCTGCGGCAGCCGGCCGACGATCAGCAGCGGCACGCCCGCTTCCAGCTTGCGCACGATCGCCGCAATGTGCTTGCCATCGACATGGCTGGCCGGCAGCCAGACCAGCCCGGGGATGCGCTCAGGCGGCATCGCATCCAGTTCGCGGATGTTGATCGCCCCGCCCAGGCGCAGGCCCGCATCGCGCAGCTTCCCCAGGCCGCCGTAGTAATCGGTCCACTGCAGATCGCTCTCGCCCACCACCAGCAGCGGCGAGAGGGGCTGCTCAACCGCCACCGTCATCGCCAGCGCGGACAGCCGATCATTGATCCGCCAGTGCGCCGGCAGGTACGCCCCGATGAACAGATCATGCGCGTAGCCGGCCTGGACCTCGTTGTGCGTGAGGTTCAGCACGCGATCGAAGCGCCCGTCAAACGCGCAGACCAGCCAGCGTGAATCGAGCTGACGGCGCTGCCAGGCGGCCGGGCCGAGCGGGATGTTCGCCACCGCAGCGCTGTGGATGCGGTGGTAGCGCTGCGGAAACTCCCAGTGGGTGATCAGGCGCACCTGCTCGCCCCAGGCGCGGAAGGTGGCGGCCTCCAGCGCATACTGCCAGTCGCCGGCAAATGCGTGGTTGTCGGCATCGAGTGAGCCCAGGCCCTCGGCGGCGGTCCAGGTCGGGGCCAGGTCGGTGCCGCCAATGACCGAGGGGAGCTTATGGGCGAACGCCCCCTGCCCGCGCTGGATCGTGTGCGGCCCGGTCACCGCGCGGAAGCCTTCCAGCGTGTAGGCGGCCGTCCGGGCCAGCCCTTCGGCATGGAAATAGTTGTACACGCGCCGATACCGCCGCTGGACCAGCTCATGCAACTCACGGAGCGTGCGGGCCTGCGATAGGTCCGGCGCCTCGATCTTCGTGCCGGCAATCGTCTGGCCTTCACGGGCCTTCAGCCAGTACTGGAACATCTCAAACGTCTGGTAATTGTGATACGGATACCCCGCATCGTTCTGCCACCAGTCCGACAGATCCAGCACCACCGAGTGCTGCCCATACTGTCGCAGCGGTTCGCGCACGGCGTACGGCAGCCACCACTGGCGAATGCTCCGGCCGTTGGGGAACCAGCCGTAGCTGTCCATGATCTCGCCGCGCGGCTGATCGTAGAACGGTCCCCACATCAACCCGCCCTGGTCGCCATCGCCGTGGCCGCGATGAATCCCCTGGGCCACCAGCCAGTTGCCATCGCCGCCGTGGCGCACGCGTGTCCACCACTCCTTGCCTTCCGGCACGGGCCGGGCATCGGTGCCCAGGCGATGCTCGATGGGGAAGGCGTGGGGGCTCATCTGCCACATGTAGCCGCCGGTGGTGCGCAAATCCTGGTGCGCCTCGACGAAGGGCGTGATCCCGCCGCGCGGCCGGGCAACGACCAGCGTCCGCGCATCGGCCGCACTGGTCCCAGCGCTCTCGATGCGGGCCTCAATCCGCCACGCCTGCTCGCGATCGCCCAGGTCGATGGGCATCTCCAGCCGTTGCTGTTCACCGGGCAGCAGCCGCAGCTCGCGCTGCATCGATACCGTGCGGCCATCCACTGCGCCCCGCGCCAGTACCTGCACGCTCAGCGTGCGCTCATGCGGACCGCCTTTGGTGACAAATACCGTCGCCGTGGCCGTTTCGCCGGGCAGGTAGATGCTGCGCTCGACCAGTTGATCGATCGCCCGGTGCAGCACCCGGTGCGACACCTCGGCCGTCGTCTCATCCAGGCCCGCCAGCTTCTCATCCAGGCGCACCGCTACCTGCACATCCGGCTGCACCGGCACGATGCGCTCCAGCCAGCCGAGAACCTTTCGCCGGTCGGCGGTCAGCAGCGCAGCGCGCACGCGATACACCCGCCCCATCGACGCATCGGGCAGCGCGGTGGGCGCCAGCAGATCGGGCAGCTCAATCATCACCCCCGCGCTGTCACCAGCGCTGCGCCGGGGCGCACTGGCGCCCGACGCCAGCACCAGCCCTTCCCAGTCCAGCAGCCGCCAGGCGACGACCGTGCCGGCCGCATCCGCCGCGGCCAGGTTCAGATGCACCGTTCTCGTGCCCGCCTCGATCCCCGCAAAGGCCTTCACGCCCTCGGCCGCATTCAGCAGCGCAGGCAGGAGCTGCTCTGGCTTTTCCAGCAGGAATCCATCGCGCTCGCGGCGGCGGATATAGTCGTACTCGATCGTGTCGCGCCCGCCGCTCTCCTTGAAACGGCTGGCCATGTTGGGCGCTGGCAGGAGGTCATCGAACAGACCCGGCGCACAGTGTATCTCGCGCCGGCCGGCCGACTCGCTCAGCGTCACCGCCGGCGTTCCGTGGGCCCAGCGCAACAGGACGCGGCCCCGCCCGGCCGGCTCCGGCAGCTCGGCCACCGTGAACAGGCGATTGAGCGCATAGGCGGCCATGGATGGATCGGCCGGCACCAGCGGTGCGCGGTCGTGGTGGATCATCGGCGGGTACACGTACCGGTCGTTGCCCCCGGGCAGGCGCACGTTCAACCCGCGAAACGCCGATTCATCCACCGCGAAGCTGATGACATTGTCGCCCGGCCGCAGGGCGCTGTTCAGCGGGTAATAAAACACCTCATGCGGTTCGATCGCCGTCCCGTTGACATAGATGCGGTTGATCCCCGATCCGCGCAGCTCCAGCGTCCAGGGCCGATCCAGCTCTTCCGGCTGCACGCGCAGCACCGTGCGATAGACATAGCGCGGGTCGCCGATGTCCGGCGTGGGACTCATCATCCACGGCCGCACCAGGTCGCGCAGGTAAACGGTCTGCACCGCTTCCCACGACGCTGTCGGCGGCAGCGCCTGCGGAGATACCCCCTCGCGCCCGGTGCGCTGCCAGCCGACAATCGGGCGCGGCATCGTCTTTGGCCAGGTGTCCACCACGCCGAGCGACTGAAGGCCCACCGCTTCACCGGGCATCGCGCTGAGCCGAATCTCAACGTGATTGTGCCCCCGCCGCAGCGCGCCCGGCGCTGCCAGTGTGATATGGCGCGAATCGCGCGTGCAAAATCCACCGGCCAGTTCGCCGTTGACCAGGATCACCGCCTCGGCGGGGGTGCGCTCCTGGCGATAGGCCATGTAACTGGCAGTCGCCAGCAGGCTGGCCCCATCGACAGCTGACTCCACGGTGGTGGTGTACACCAGCGGATCGGCCGGTGTCACGGTCACATCCACCACCCGCGACTGACGATCCCCAAAGCGCACCCACATCGTCAGGTCATTGCCCCCGGGCCGCAGCGCGGTGGAGGGCACGCGATACATCGATACGCGCTCGTGGCTGCGCTGACCGTACAGGTGTCCATTGATGAACAACTGGGATTCGGTGTTCAGCGCAGCCAGCAGCGTCAGGACCGATGGACGTGCATCGGCCGGCACATCCACCGGAATCTTGAGCCATCCTTCCAGCGGGCCGAAGGCCACCGGATCGGCGGTGAAGGTGGTGCCCACCGGCGTCCAGTCAGGTTCCAGGGGATCAGTCGCATACCAGCGCTCGACCCACCCCTTGCGCTCGCGATCGGCGCGCCACATCAGCGGCAGCGATTCCACCCGCACGCTGGTGATGCCCTGGTTTCGCCGCAGTTCACCATACGTGCGGATCGCCAGCAGGTGCTCGCCGGCGCCCAGTTGCTGCAGAGGCACAACCAGTTGCCGCGGCGCGGATGCGACAGGCTGGCCATCGGACCAGAGCGCCACCTGGTCGGCCTCGGCGGAGATGCGCAGCACGCACCCGGGCCGCACCGCCTCCGCCGGCAGATGCACCTGCGCCCGATACCAGATCGCGCCATCATATCCCGCCGGATGACCGAACAGCTCGGTCTGCTGCCGGGCAAGCGGGCCGGTGGTCCACTCACTATCGTCAAAATCGGTTGCGAACCAGCGCTGCTGCACATCGGCATCACTGTCCGGGTCATGCGTGAACGCCATGCGCCACTGCGCGGGCAGATCGACTTTCGGAGCGGGCTGGGTCACCAGCGCCGGCAGCCGGTCCGCCGGTGCAGTCACCTGGTGCGGCAGGGTCACGTTTGCGCCCGAGAAAGTGACTTGCCCGATCGGTCGCAGGGTAAGCCGGGCGGGATCAAAGGTGGCGGCCTCCCGCGTGCCAGCGCCCGGAGGAGCGCGCAGCACAATTCGGGCAGCACCGGGCGACTCGGCCGCCGCCGCACCAAAGAGAATCGCCCGCTCTGCCGGCTGATCCGTCGGCGCGAACCCCGCTTCCAGCAGCGATTCGGGCGGCAGCACAAAGTCGGCCAGTGTCGCCTTCTGGCCCATGCCCGCCAGCCCGCGTTCCAGTTGCTCGGCCCACCATGCCGGCGGCACGAAGCCGCGCACCTGCACCGGCCGCGCCAGCGCTGGTTCGATGCGCTGCCGCGGCGCCAGGTACGACACCACCGCCGCACAAAACGCCGGCAGCCTGTCCCAGCGCTTCACCTCCGGCTCGTTGAACCGCCCCCCCGTCCAGAGCGCGGTGCGCCCGGCGCCGTAGCGCGCTACCGACAACAGCGCCATCTCCCGCGGCGGCGCGCCCACCACCCACTCGGCCCACTGGTCATGCCACAGCGCTTTGGAGAAGTACCAGGTCGACAACCCGTTCATCAGGCCATATCGGCCCGCCGATGGCAGCGATGCATCGCCCGCCGCCCGCAGGGCCGGCATGGTCTCAACGCCGATGCCCTCCATGGGCGTGCCCGCCACAGCGCGCGGCCGCACGATGATCTCGCGCGTGGCATCCAGCCCGATCCCCGGCGACAGTTGATCCAGCCACCCGCCCCCGTAGCGCGACCAGTCATCACCGGCCACGATCCACAGCCCCCCACCGCCCTGCACGAACGCCTCGATGGCCCGCCCCGCCGGCTCGGGCAGGCGGTCCATGGCGATGACCAGCACCGTGCAGCGTGCCGCCAGCGCTGCGGCATCCGCAGGCAGCGCATCGCGCTCGATGGACTCCACCGCATAGCCGGCCGATGCCAGGGCCTCCTCAAACGGATGCTTCAGCCCCACCAGCATCACGCGCTGGCCCGCCGGCCGGGCCCGCTGCGCCCCGGCGGACGATGCAAACGCGGCCAGGCAACAGGCCGCAAGGATCATCACCAGCCAGTGCTTCATCACTGTCCACCCCCAACCAGGTTCCGGCCAATCCGCTCGAGGATCAGCTCATCGTGCTCGCTGCCAAAACTCTCCATCACCAGGTATGCACCCGTCGTGGCGATGTGGACATCGAAGCGCGATCGCCGCCAGCGCATGCCGCCAATGGTTCGATCCTGCCACGGGCCGTGCGAGGGCTTCTTGCCGGCCAGCGACTTCTCAACAGCAGTGGCGGCCTGGCGCGCTTCGGCGGCATCGGCCAGTTCCACCACCAGCAGTTCATTGCCCGATGCCCGCCGGGCCATCGTCGCCTCGAACAGCGGGCTGCGGGTCATCGGGTGGGCCGGATCGATCACCACGTGCGGCGGATAGTCCCAGTTGCGCTCGGTCTGGTACTTGGCGCGCCAGATGCGCTGGGCGCCGATGCCGGTGATCTCCTCGAATCCCGCGTAGGTCATCGAATCGGCGATGTGCCAGCCCGCGAAGCGGATAACGCGGTCACCACGGCGCTGTTCATCGGTGGGAATCCAGCGGGGCGCAGCCTCGGGCAGCGCATAGTGATCGGTGTCGAGGCTCCAGAGCGTCATGGGGCCGGGCAGGTGTCCATCGGCGGGGATCACACCAGTGAGCACCGACCGCTCGACCGCTGCGCTGACCGCCAGGCTGACGCCCTGCGGCGTGTTGCCGGTGAGGCGGACGATCTGGCGATAAGGCAACTCAATCGGCGGGCTTTCGGAGTTGCGCGGATCGGTCGGCAGGTTGCTGGCGTAGTGGTAGTAGGGATTGCGATCCCACTCGATGTAGCCGACATCGCCCTGGTGGAACGTGCCGTAACCGGCGGCGTGATAGCCGGTGGTGGGCATGTACGACTCAAAGGGAGCACGATCGCGATAGTACCAGTCGCGATTAAGCACCCAGTGACTGAGCACGCGCTGCAACACCCGGTTGGTGTCTTCGCGCCCGACCACCAGCAGATGGTGCGAGGCAGCCCGCTCCAGGTCGCGGTTGATGGCAACATCGGTCACGAGATTGTCCGCCGGGCCGCCAAGCCGGCGCAGGTGGGCGGCCAGCTTTTCCGCGGCCTGGCGCTCGGCCGGCGTGGCCGACTGCCCCCCCACCACCAGCGCCTGCGGTGCGGCCTGGGCCAGGGCATCACCGCGTGCGGATGCATGGGTCATCGGCAACACAGCGCAGAGAGCCAGCAGCGCGCGGATCGTCATCGGTCTCATCGTCAGGGTGTCTCCTGGTGTCGTGCCGGATGAGCAGGCCACGACGATCCGGCATCGCGCAGCGCACCCTGGCAGCGCGCTGGTGCCGGATCGCCGCGGGCCCGTGGCCGAGGCGGTTTCTACGGAAGACGCCCGTGCGCCAAATCTTCGGCAACCATGAACTTGCCCTTGCTGGCATCCAGCGCGGTCTTGTAGATCAGCCCGCGCGAATCATCGAGCGTCATGCCGTTGCCCGTGTAGAAGAACGCATTGACCCTGTCATCATGCGGCTTGTTCGGGCCCGGCCAGCCGTCCAGGTGGAAGTCCAGGATCATGATGCGGCCCCAGCGGCCATTTTCCGCGAGCTTGAAAGTCAGGCCGCCGCGGTTGGCAAAGTTCTTGTCGCGGTCGTAATTGCCTGCGCGATAGTAGTAGCCGGTGCGCAGGCTCTCGGACGGCTCTTCCATGTAGGTGTCCCAGTGGACCCTGACCTGATCGTTGAACACCTGGCGGTTGGACACCATGCCCGGGCTGTAATTGCCGGTGGGGTCGTAGTAGACCTGGGCGCTCTTGAGGTAGGGCCACAGGCAGCCCAGCCCGGCCCGCACCCAGGGTCCGCTGTCATGGTCGGCCTTGGCGGTGGCCACGTAGCCCGGCCAGGTATAGATGTTGGGACTGCTGGTGAGCCTGCCGTAGTTGCCGGGGACGAATCCGCGATTGTCGCTGGCATACATGTGCATCGCGACGCCGAGCTGGCGCATGTTGGACAGGCAGGCGGTGATGTTCGCCGCATCGCGGGCCTTGCGCAGGGCCGGCAGCAGGACCGAGACCAGCAGAGCAATGATCCCGATCACAACCAGAAGTTCCACCAGGGTAAATGCGCGCGACCCATGGGCTGACATCACGCCGTGGCCTGTCTGGCCATGTCCACAAGCATCCGAAGATCGCGGGCGGGATGCGGCTGCCGCGCCGGCAGCGCAGGTGACGGGAACACTGCTTCCGGGCAAGACGTGCGTGTGCTGTAACCTCATGTCCAGACCTCCGATAGTGAGAGATGGGATGTGTTGTGAAAGGCCCGGGGACGGGCGGTGTCAGCCTTCTGGGACAACCAGCAGCGGCTCGATCAGCCGGCGAACTGATTGCGCCTCCAAACGGCCGGCAATACGGTCCTCCAAAAGTTCCACCAGGGACTGGCCTGTTTCGAAGTTGCGCTTGTCAATGGTGACCGCCGGGATGCTCGGCTCATACTTGCGCTCGGGGCACTGATCCCAGTAGTTGTCGTAACCCGCGATCAGCACATCTTCGCCGGGTGCACGTCCACAAAGCCGGCAGGCGGCCGCAACGGCATAGACGTGGCCATCGCTGGGCACCAGGATGGCATCCGCCCCCGCCGGCCCGATCAGGCGATCCACCAGATACGCCACCAGGGAGCGCGCCTGCATCTCGAACGCCTCGGCGGATTCAGGCACGGCCGAGTTGTAGTTCCTGAACAGCACCGGCGCCAGCGGCTCAAGACCCGCTTCGCGCATGGCGCGCTCATAGCCTGCCAGGCGCGCCGGATACCAGTAATCGACGGTCGTGTCTTTCCAGGCGTGAATGATGCGACGGCGGCCACGTTCCAGCAGCCAGCGCGTCAGACGATAGGCGCCCTCTGCATGATCGGCGTAAACCCGGTCCAGGTGTGCCAGCTCAGGGCGATCGCCATGCACGACAACCGGCACGCCGCTGCGCCGCACGCGATCAATCACGTGGTCATACTGCTTGTACGGCAGCCACGGAAAGACCACGCCGCGGGGCTTGCCATCGAGCACCCGCTGCACCGCCGCATCGCTGAGATTGCCCGGATGCAGCAGGAAAATGTGCTTGCCGCCATCCGTCACGCCCTGGAGCGCGCCGCGCACGGTCCCCTCTGACAGGCCAACGGAGGCCGGATCGTGATAGTCACTGGATGGCCGGATCAGGCGGTGGCTGAGGACCACCACGGCATCGCTGAGGATCGGGGCCGGGGGCCGGGCGGCGATGCGCGTCCGGCTGCTGCACTGATCAATCAGCCCCTCATCGGCCAGGGCGGCCAGGGCCCAGCGCAGCGTGGTGCGGCTGACTTTCAATCGGCGCGCCAACTCGCGCTCGCTGGGAAGCGGCTCGCCGGGGGGCAGTTGGCCATCTTCAATGAGGCCGCGCAGCGCGCGCAGCGTCCTGGCCCGCGGGGTGTCGCTGCGTAGAAGCGTGGGAGCGGTCAGAGACATGGCAGTGGCCTCAAATGGTTCTCTTTGGACCGCCTTCACGGCCACGTGAACCATTTGGATCGATTATGGCCTGCTAAAACCCCCTTTGCAAGAAGAAAACGTGGTTTTTGCAGAGGTAGACCATTTAAGACCAGTCATGTCTGCTAAAGCTCATTCCCCCATATTTCAGGAGAACAGGCTTAAAATTGGCTGGTTCACCCCACTCACTGAACCAGCCGGATAGACCAAATATGCCAAAGGCAGACCATATATCAATAATCTGAAACGGGCAGACCTGACCAGGGCCAGCAGGGTTGCACAGGGCTTATTGCCTGGCGGGGCCAGTCGTCGCCCGCACCGTGAGCCGGCAGGTGAGATTCACGCGGATGGGCGGCTCATCGGGATAGCGCAGCCGCGAGATCAGCCGCCGGGTGGCGGCAAACCCCATCGCATCCAACGGCTGGCTGATCGAGGTCAGCGGCTTGCAGCCGCTGGGGGCCGCCACCGCATCGTACCCGGTGATCGAAACCTGCTCGGGCACGCTCAATCCCGCCCGGGTCAGGGCGATGTAGAGGTGATAGCCAATCCAGTCCTGCGAGCAGACCCACGCCGTCACGCCTTTGCGCGACTGCTGCACCGCGGCGGACACCATGCGGGTGTCCTCCTCGGACATCATGTACGGCAGCACATCCTCCGGCAAGACCGCCAGATCGTAGGCCGCCATGGCCGCCACAAACGCCCCCAGGCGCGTGCGCGACCAGGCGAACTGCGAATGCGTCCCGGCAAACCCGATCCGCCGGTGGCCCAGTTGCACCAGGTGCTCCACGATCTGGCGCATGGCATCGTGGGCATCATCCCCCACGCTGTCCACCGGCAGCCCGCCGTAGCCATCACCCAGCACCACGCACGGCAACTGGCTGGCCAACTGCGCCACCAGCGGGCGGGACAGGTCATACGCCAGCAACAGCCCCGCCAGCTCCCCCGCCCGCAGGCTCGGCGGCTGCTGATCGGGCGGCAGATCGGCGCGCGTGTCGCCATCCGGCACGTAATGGACATTCAGGGCGACATCGTGGCGGGCAGCACCCTGGCTGACACCCGCCAGCACGCTCTGCACCGGTAGGCGGTGGCCATATTCAAGATCGACCTTCAGCGGCAGAAGCATCCCGATCGACAGGTAGCCCCCCCGCGCGGAGCGAAAGCGGGTGATGTCCCGGCGGGAAGCAGAGCGATACCCCAGCCGGGCGGCCACTTCCATCACCTGGGCCCGCGTCTGGCGATTGATAGCCGGATGATTGCGCAGCGCCTTGGAGACGGTCGAGACCGACAACCCCAGTTCCTCCGCAATCGTGCGTTGATTCAGCTCTTTTGCCACGGCGTTCAGTTTAACAGGGAACCCATCTAATGGACCTGATTGACCATCATTTCAATTTTGAAATTTTCTGTCAAAATTTGCCCTCTAATTATTCAAATAGTTGAACTTTTCCGCCACACATTCTACCTTCGCGGTGCGGGTGGCCCGGTTTCCCCGGGTGGATGGGCCGCCCCGGGCAAGGGCTGCGGAAGGTCGGACCCCATGTTGCATCACCACTGTCGGCTGAGATGGTTGTGGCTGCTCGCACTTCTGGGGACGGTGGGACTGGCACAGGCAGAGCCGGTTGAGGTGACGCTGATGCTTCGGCCGCAGAAGCCTGCCTTCGCCCAGTTCCAGGAACTGGCCAAGCGTTTCAACGAGCGCAACCCCGACATCCACTTCCGCATCATCGCCACCGATATCAGCGAGAAGATGCACCTGCTGACAGCCGCTGAGGCCTTGCCGGACATCGTCAACGTGGTGGATTTCCACCTGGTCAACTATGGCCGCGAACTGATGGACCTTCGCCCATTTTTCGAGGCCGATCCCACCATTTCGCTGGAAGACCTGCATCCCCAGCTCGTTCAGGCGGTCACGTATGACGGCCAAGTCAAAACGCTGCCGATCTTCTACAACGTCCCGCTGTTGTACTACCGGGTTGATCTGTTCCGGGAGGCCGGCCTCGATCCGCCATCAGCCGACTGGACCTGGGAGGACTACCGCCAGGCCGCACGCCGGTTGACACGCCGCGGCCCCGATGGCCGGGTGGAAATCTGGGGCACCAGCATGACCCTGCACTGGTGGGTCGAGTGGCTGGGTTTGCTGCGGCAGGCCGGATCGGACCTGATGACCCCCGATGGCATCGTCCAGGTGGGTCGTCCCGAAACCAACGATGCCCTGCGCCTGCTGCATGCGCTGGTGCATGAGGACCAATCCGCCCCGCCGCGCGGCCAGGAGCCCAGCGGGGGCTTCATGAGTGGCCGCTACGCCATGGATTACGGCGGGCACGTCTATAACTGGCAGTTCCTGCGCCGCGATGTTGGGTTCGAATGGGATGTAGCGCCGCTGCCGGCCGGTCCGGCCGGATCTGCCACCGGCGAGTTTGCCGTCGCCGGCTTTGGCATCTGGCGCAAAAGCCGCCATCCCGAGGCTGCCTGGCGCGTCCTGTCGTTCCTGGCCAGCCGCGAAGCGGGTGAGCTGCTGGCTGTCACGGCCCTGCCGCCGGTGCGGAAAGATGTCACCGAGGAGATCTTCCTGGCCGGCACCCCACAGACGCGCACCATCGCGCCGCGCAATCGTGAGGCGGTCATCCAGACGTTGAGCTTCGCCCGCTCCGTGCCCAAGCATGAGCACTTCCTGCCCATCTCGCAGGCGGTCAGCCGTGATTTCCAGCGCCTGGTTTCCGATCCCGATCCAAGCGGGCTGGATACCGCCCACAAGCAGCTCGAACACAGTGCCCGCGCGGTGCTGACCAGTTTTGGCGAGCCGCCCAGCACACCATGGTGGTGGGTGGCGATTGAGGTGGTGGTGCTGGCGGGGCTGCTGCTGGTCGGGGGGCGCTGGCTTTTGCGACAGCAGGCAGCAGCACTGGCGGATCGACCCCGACGCTCAACCGCGCACCTGTTTTTGTTCATCGCGCCGTGGATCGTTGGGGCAGCGCTGCTGTTCCTGGGCCCCATGCTGGTCAGCTTCTTCTGGTCACACACGCGCTACAACATCGTGGACCGCCTGCGGTTCGTGGGGCTGAGCAACTACATCACGCTGCTGTGCGATGACCCGGACTTCTGGCATTCGCTGCTGATCACGGTCCTGTACACCGCCTGCGCGGTGCCACTGACGCTCCTGGTGGCGCTGGCCGCAGCGCTGCTGCTGAACCGCTCCTCGCCGGGCATGGGCGTGTTTCGCACGATCTTCTACCTGCCCAGCATCCTGCCGGTGGCGGCCAGCGGCATCATGTGGGCGTGGTTCCTGAATCCCACCTGGGGCGTATTCAACCAGATCCTGGGCTGGCTCGGCATCGAGGGGCCCGGCTGGCTGCACGATCCGCAGTGGGCGCTGTGGAGCATCGTGCTGATCTCGGTCTGGGGATTTGGCGGGCCGATGATCATTTTCCTGGCGGGTCTGAAGAACATCCCGCCGGCCCTCTACGAGGCCGCGGACATCGACGGCGCCGGCCGCATCCGGCAGTTTTTCAGCATCACCCTGCCGTATCTCAGCCCGGTCACCTTCTTCAACCTGGTGATGGGGATCATCGGCGCAGTGCAGATTTTCGATCTGGCCTACGTGCTGGGCCAGGCCGGGCCGGGGCCGGGCGGCCCGGAGCGCGCCACCTATTTCTATGTGCTCAACCTCTACGAGCGCTCGTTCGTCCACCTCCAGGTCGGCATCGGCTCGGCCATGGCGTGGGTGCTGTTCGTGCTGATTCTCGTGTTGACGCTCATCAACTTCCGAATGCGGCGCTACTGGGTCTTTTCCGAGGAGCGGGGATGAAACCAGCCGGCTCGATCACGACCGTTGTGCGCTACCTGGCCCTGGTGGGCCTGGGCGCGGTCATGCTGCTGCCCCTGGCGATCATGATCACCACCAGCCTCAAGACGTTTCCCGAGGTGATGGCCGATCCGCCACGCTTCCTGCCGCAGTCGTTCAATTTCCGCAATTACATCGACGCTTTCACGACGTTTCCCTTCGGCACGTACCTGCTCAATACGCTCATCCTCACCGCCGCGCGGGTGGCCGGAACGGTCATCAGTTGCGCGGTCGTGGCGTGGGGCTTCGCCCGCTTCCCCAGTCGGTGGAACCTGCCGCTGTTCCTGCTGTGTCTTTCATCGATGATGCTGCCGGCACAGGTCACGGCCATTCCGGTCTTCTCGATGTTCCTCTCGGTTGGGCTGTATGACACGTTCTGGCCGATGATCCTGCCGGCGTGGCTGGGGACCAACGCCTTCTTCATCTTCCTGCTCAAGCAGTTCTTCGAGACGATCCCGCAGGACATGCTCAACGCCGCCCGCATCGATGGCTGCGGCGAGATCCGCGCGTTTCTGACCATTGGCATCCCCCTCAGCAAGCCGATCCTATGGGTGGTGGGCGTGTTCGCGTTCATCCATTCGTGGAATGACTATTTCGGCCCGCTGATCTACCTGATCGATGAAGCCAAGTATCCGCTGAGCCTGGGCCTGACGCACTTCATGGCAGCCAGCGCCCACAGCATCCACGGGACACAGTGGCATCTGATGATGGCGGTGTCCACGTTCACCATGCTGCCGGTGGCATTCTTCTTCTTCCTGGCCCAGCGGTCGTTCATCGAGAACGCGATGGGTGGCGGGATGAAGCAGTAACAACCTGGCCCGCGCGATCGGCGACAGCGGCCGTGGTGTCCTGCGCTGAACGGTGCTGCGCGGACATCAACTGATGCAGCAGGGCAGCAACACCTGGGCGCTCCAGCGCGGTGAAGATCACAACCAGCCGCCCGCCGCCCGCGACTTGCGCGCACCATGCCACCGGACCGGCATCCTCACCGGCCCGCAATGTGCCCAGGGCGGCTGGTTCATCCAGCACGGCATCCGGCTCGGGCACCGCCCAGAACAGCCGGCCCGCCACGGCCGAATCCCCGATCTTCCCGATCAGGTGATCCTCTTTCCCCATATGCAGCAGTTCCACGGCCGGGGGATCAACCCAGCGGCTCAGCAATTCGAGCGGTGCGGCACGGACGATATTGCCCTGGGCGTCGAGCCGGCCGATGTCAGCCGTGGTGATGAACGTTCCACCCCCTCGCAGGCAGCGATCAATCGCCTCGTCCAGGGTGGGTTCGCGCATTTGCACAAACGGCGCCACGACCAGGCCGCCCGCCGCCGCGATATCCCTGATCGTGCCAATCCGCACCTGGCCAAACACATCCGCCACCCCGCCATGCCAGTGGCGCTCCATCTCATCGCTGTAACTCCACTGCGCCCCCAGCGATGGGCGTGCTTCCTGTGCCCAGTGCTGCTCAAAGGAGAAAACCAGTAGCGGCGCTGTTGGAGCAGGCGCTTGCGGCGTGACCTGTTTCGTGGCGGCGATGGCCCGCTGCACATGGCTGGCGATGCGGCCGGGGCGGCCATCGGCCCGCAGCACCGAGCCATGATCCATCTCACAGCCGCTGATGTGCCGCCGCAGGTGCCAGTAGATCGCATACTCAACACCGGCCCGGGCGCAGCGACGCAGGTGATCGGTCAGACGCTGGCGATGCACCGGCCCGGCATCGGCCAGCCGGTGACGACCCGGTGATTGCTCCAGCACCCAGACAGGCTTGTCTCCCGCCGCAGCGCCGGCCAGGAGCGCAAGTTGGAACCGGCTGGCATTGTCATCATCCAGATAATGGCTGATGCCGATCACATCGAGATGGGGCCGCCAGGCCCACTGATCAAACGGCACATCCCAGGTGTAGTTGAAAAAGTTGGTCGTGACCGGGCATGACACATGCCGCCGCAGGGCATCGGCCTGCCGGCGGTAGAACGCCAGCCAGATATCGCTGCGGCAGCGTCGATAATCCAGCCGCAGCGCCGGGGCATGGCTGCCAAAACGCGCCAGCGGCAGCGGCACCTGCGCCCAGTCGGTGTAGCGCTGGCTCCAGAATCCCGTTTGCCATGCTTCGTTGAGCTGCTGCAACGTGCCGTAGCGCTGTGCCAGCCACTGGTGGAAGCGCTGCCGGCAGCGCTCGCACCAGCAGGTGAACCCATCGCCGGCCAGTTCGTTATCCACCTGCCAGCCAACGATCGCCGGATGGCTGCCCAGCTCACGTCCCAGGCGGTCGGCAATCTGGGCGCACAGTTCCAGGTATCCCTCGTGGGACGGGCAGTAGTTCCGGCGAATACCCACGGGCATGGTCTGGCCCGAAGCATTGACCGCGGCCAGCTCCGGCCAGCGGTCAAACAGATACGGCGGCGGCGTCGCGGAAGGCGTGCACCAGATGACCTGATACCCGTACTGCTGCGCCAGATCGAGAAATGACAACGCCCAGTCGGCCGACCATTGATGCGGCTCCGGGCTGAGCGCTGACCAGGCAAACTCGCCGCAGCGCAACACCGTCAAACCCAGCTCCCGGCCGGCCGCCAGGTCGCTCTGCCACTGACGAGCATCCACAAGCTCCGGATAGTAGCTGGCGCCGACTTTCATGTTGCCTTCCATTCTTGTAAATGGCCTGTTCGCAAGCACTTACAAAATGACTTGCACGGCTTGAGGCGCGCCGACCGCCCGGCGGCGAGGGCACCAACGAACCGATCATAGATATGAATTCACGGTTTTGAAAGCTTGTCACATTAAGGAAATTGGGGTATGGTTGCGGCATGTCCTTTTCGCGCCGGAGGGGTACCCAGCCGGGTCCGCTTATCCACTGGCTGGCGGAGGGGGCACATTTCGGAGGAACAGTTATGTTTTCACGTCGTGCATGGGTCGCCCTGCTGGCAGCAGGTGCGCTGTCTTCACTGACCACTTCAGCCGCCGAGGCGCAGACGGTGACGATCAACACGCCTCCGTCCTTCACGCCCATTGCAGGTCCCAGTGGCAACTACCTTCACCTGACCAATGTCACGGGGGATGAATCTGAGCAGTGGGAGTTGGGCTTCAAGGCCACGCTGGGGAATGGCGACTATGTTTTCGAGGTCGATATCTGCCTGATCGATCCGGTCGATTCGGGGGCCGTGCGCCTGTTCAACAAGTATCAGGCGGTTGGCTGGCAATCGCCGCCCAGCCCGGGCGACTGGCATACCACGGCCATCTCGTTCTCGATCACGGACGCCTCGGAACCCTCTTCGCGCGACTTCCGGCTTGCCGGAGTTGATTGGAACGGCGGCCGTACCTCGGAAATTCTCCTGGACAACTTTGTCTTGCGCGATTCCCTGGGCAATGCGATCATCGGGCCGCTGACCTTCGAGAATGATGTGGTGGGCAGCGCTCCCACATCGCTGAACAGCAACTCGGGCGTGCACCTGCTCACGCAGTTCGTGGTCGTTCCCGAGCCGATGGCGGCCCCCCTGCTGGGCCTGGCGGGGATGATGCTCATGCGGCGCAGACAGCGCACCAGGCCAGGCGCCTGATGGGCTTGCATCTCCGCTCCGCCGGCTTGTTGGTGAGGTCAATCCAGCGCCTGGGGCGTGCCGGCCGAGGCAGCCGGCGCGGTTGGCGCGTGCGCTGCCACAGGCGGCCGGGGCGCCTCCTCCAGCGGCGGCGCGGGCGGCAGGCCAGTCACCTCCAGGATCTCCTGGCGATCGAGCGTTTCGCGCTCCAGCAGCGCCGCCGCCAGCGCATCGAGCCGGTCGCGGTGTTCGGTCAGCAGGCGCAGGGCTGTTTCGTGGCTCTCGTGGATGATCCGCAGCACCTCCGCATCGATCAGCCGGGCCGTTTCCTCGCTGAAAGGCCGGTCATGCCCCGCGGCAAAGCTGCTGTCGCTGCCGAGGAAGCGGTTCTCCGGCGGCGCCAGTTGCACCATGCCCAGGCGCTCACTCATGCCCCAGCGCGTCACCATGTTCCGCGCCAGCCGGGTGGCCTGCTGGATGTCGTTCTCAGCGCCGGTGGTTTTTGATCCGTAGACCAGTTCCTCAGCCGCCCGTCCCCCCAGGATGCCGATGATGCGGCCGCGAAGATAGGCCTCGGAGTAGTTGTAGCGGTCACTCTCGGGCCGCTGGTAGGTCACGCCCAGCGCCTGCCCGCGGGCCACGATGGTGACCCGATCCACCGGATCGGCCCCCGGGACAACCAGGCCGAGGATGGCATGCCCCCCTTCGTGGTAGGCGATGCGCTGGCGGTCAGCGCGGCTCATCACGATCTGCCGCTCCGGCCCCAGCACGATCTTCTCCAGGGCATCGAGGAAATCGCGCTGGCGCACGGTGTCCTGGTCGCGCCGGGCGGCCAGCAGGGCCGCTTCATTGACCAAGTTCCGCAGGTCCGCACCGGAGAGACCCGGCGTTGCGGCGGCCAGGTCACCGAGGCTCACATCACTATGGAGCGGAACCTTGCGCGTGTGGACCTGAAGGATCGCCTCGCGGCCGCGGCAATCCGGCAGGTTCACAATCACGCGGCGATCGAACCGGCCGGGCCGCAGCAGCGCCTTGTCCAGCACATCCGGCTGGTTAGTGGCCGCCAGCACGATCACCCCCTCGCGGCTGGAGAAGCCATCCATCTCGGTGAGGATCTGGTTGAGTGTCTGCTCCTGCTCACTTGATCCCCCAATCGCGGTCATGCCACGCGCGCGGCCAATCGAGTCCAGCTCATCGATGAAGATGATGGCCGGCGCATGCTCGCGCGCCTGCCTGAACAGATCACGCACGCGGGCGGCCCCGACACCCACGATCATCTCAACGAACTCCGATGCGCTCATGGAGAAGAACGGCACACCGGCCTCGCCCGCCACAGCGCGGGCCAGCAGCGTCTTGCCGGTGCCGGGCGCCCCGATCAGCAGCACTCCCTTGGGTGCGGTGCCCCCGAGGCGGGTGTACTTCTTCGGATCGCGCAGGAAATCCACGATCTCAACCAGCTCGCTTTCCGCCTCGTCGATGCCGGCAACGTCATCGAAGGTGACGCGGCTGTCGGTCTCCTGGTCAAAGCGCCGAGCGCGGCTCTGGCCCAGGCCGAACAGACCGCCGCCCATCGCCTTGCCCTGCTGCATGGCCCGGCGATAGAGCCAGAAATAGAACCCAATCAACAGCAGCGCCGGCCCGAAACCCCACAGGAGCGTCCCGAGCACGCCAGGGCCCTGCTGAATCGGCTCAGCGCTGATCTCAACGCCGTTCTCGATCAGCAGCGCTTCCAACCCCGGGTCAACGAACACCGGCAGGATGGTGGTGAATGTTTTGATGTCATGGGTCTGGGCGGGACGGCTCTCCTGTCGGGTCGCCGGCTGGGTGGTGGGGTAGCGGACCGTTTCGATGAATCGGCCGGTGATCGTGTCGCCGCGCGTATAGATGGCCTCCACGTTGCCCCGCTGGGCCTGCTCCCTGAACAGTGTGTACGGCACCTTGTGCGGCCTGTCGGTCCCGAGGAACAGCAGCCGCATCAACAGGTAGTTGATCACCAGGAAGGCCAGGAACCACAGCCACGCCCGCCCCGGCGGAAGGCTGGATGGCTTGTGCGAATCCGATGACCGGCCGGGCGGCGGCTGGCCTGATCGCCGCTGCCCATCCGATGCCCTGGTGGAGGATGGGTTCGCTGCTGCCATGCCGCATCATGGTACTGTTCCGCCCGGATTTGCGGAGCGCGCAATGGATGGATCACGGCTGGTCGCGTTGTGGTTTAGCGAACTGGCGGCACCGATGCCGCTCTTGTCCGGTGACACAGCGAATCATGTCTGCCCTGAGCAACCCCTGCTCGGCCCCATCAGGATGTGCAGCGACTGTAATCGCCGGACGCGGGCAGCATGGCCTGGGTTCAGGCCACGCTGGGGGTGCGGGCGAGCAGACCGTATGTCTTAAGCTTGCGGTAGATGGTTGCCTGAGAAATGCCCAGCCGGCGGGCGGCTTCGGCCGCCGAGCCTTTGCACAAGGTCACCGCATGCTCGATAGCCCGTCGCTCCAGTTCCATCAGGGGCACGATCTTCACTTCCAGCGCCGGTGCTGGCGGAGATACCACATCCATCCGGCTTTCCTGGGCGGCGTGTGCCAGCAGGCCGTTGTCCGCGATCAGCATCGACGACACCACCTGCTCGCCCTCATGCAGGACAACCGCGCGCTCGATGACATGAAACAGTTGCCGCACGTTGCCGGGCCAGTCGTGGTCGATCAGCAGACGCATCGCACTCTCGTCGATCGACACAAACCGCTTTCCATGGCGCTGGGCCGACTCCCGCAGCGCATGACGGGCCAGCAGCGGGATGTCCTCCCGGCGCTGTCGCAGCGGCGGCAGGTGAATGGGCACCACGTTCAGGCGATAGAACAGATCCGCGCGCAGCCGTCCGGCCTGCACCTCGCCATAGGGATCGCGATTGGTAGCGCTGATGATGCGGGCATCGGAGACCAGTTCCCGCAACGAACCCACCCGCCGGAAGCGCCGCTCCTGCAGGAACCGCAGGAGCTTGGGCTGCAGATCGATCGGCAACTCCCCGATCTCGTCAAGGAACAGCGTGCCGCCGTGGGCTTCCTCACAAATCCCCGCCCGTGCGCGATCCGCGCTGGTGAACGCCCCTTTTTCGTGGCCAAACAGGATCGATTCGGCCAGCTCGCGCGGAATGGCCGCCATATTCACGGCATGGAACAGGTCCAGCCGGCGCAGGCTGCGCCGATGAATCGCCTGGGCCACCATCTCCTTGCCGGTGCCGGTCTCGCCCAGGATCATGACACTGGCATCGGTGGCGGCCACCTGTTCAATCAGCCGGTAAACCGCCTGCATGGCCGGCGAGATCCCCACCATGCCCTCAAACCCCGGGAGTCCGCCAGGACCGCCAGCCAGGCCGCCCGCCGGCTGGCGCCGTCGGCGCTCTTCCAGCGCCCGATCTAAAACACTGGTCAGGCGCAACGCCTCGATCGGCTTGGGCAGCACATCGAATGCCCCAACCCGCATCGCCTCAACGGCCAGTTCAATGGATGCCGCCGCGGCCGTCAGCACGATCAGCACATCGGGACAGCGCTGGCGGAAAGCATGAATTAGCCTGAACCCATCGATGCCGCTGACGCCCGTCCCCAGCAGGATCAGGTGCGGCGGCCGCTCGGAACAGGCGGCCAGCGCCCGCTCAGCATCATCGTAACAGGCCACCCCACAGCCCCGCGCTTCAATCAGCAGGCGGGTGAGGTCGGCGGTATGAGGATCATCATCCAGGATCAGTACGCGAAATGACGTGCAGGGCATGGGTACGGCAATGACTGAGGCTACATCAGAAGAAACATCTGAGTCAGAACGTCGGATACGGGTGAGCCTGCACGGCAACGAATGCACGCAATATCAAATGCGCCAGCCTCACTCCATTTGTATCGACCATTCTCATTCTGACATCCAGAAATAACGGGGTGCGCCATTTCGAGAATTTTTCAATTCTCAAATTGAGAAAGTCGCATCGGAGAACGGTGAGCCGACTCACACTTCGTACGGTGGCATCGCGCAAATCGGCCCATGATGACCCGCAGACTGTCCCTTGCCCGCATTGGCACCAGCGTTGCATTGATGAGGCTGCCGCACCCGATGCCGTCGCCCCCGGCACGGCTTCGGGGCGCTTCAGGGAGAGAGAGGCAGCTTGAGCCCGACACCCGGCCGATCCAGCACGGCAGCCCAGCCCGCCACAACCCGGCAGCGGCTCGCCCGATATGCGCGCCTGGGATCACCCACCACCGGCAGCCGCGAGTGTGATGCCCGCGGCCCGATCCGCTCCCTCCCGCAATCCCTCAGCAGGCGAATCTCCCGTAGGGCGGGCACCACACCGCCCACGCCCGTCCTCTCCGCCCGGAGAGGCCAGACCGGGCCGTTGGCACAGCGTCAGGACTGCCGTCGCAGCGGCGGCACCCGGGGAATCAACTCCTCACGGCCCGTTTATTCAGCACTGTTAAAGGAATAACACCGATGAACGTTGAACTGGTCAATCGAATCCGTACCGCATCCCTTCCTTCCCTGCCGGCAACCATGGGCCGCGTGCTGGCGCTGGCGGAGAACGAGTATGCCGATCTCCATGAGATCGCGCAGGCCGCCGCCCGCGAACCCGCGCTGTGGCGACGGTTGCTGCGCGCAGCCGAGTATGGCCGGTCCGAACCGCGGGACCTGGTCAAGGTGCTTCAGGCGTGCCTGTTCAAGACCGGCCTGCGCGCGGTGCGCACGCTGACGATCGCCTCGGCACTGGTCGATGGCTATCGTGCGGGCGATGACCAGCCAGAGCTGTGGACCGCGCAGTGGCAGCGCAGTCTCTATGCCGCCGCGGCCGCGCGGGAACTGGCGCTGCATCTGCAGGTGGTCCGGCCGGAGGATGCGTTCCTCGCGGGGCTGGCGATGGATCTTGGCGTGCTGGTGCTGGGGCGCGTGGTGGGAGAGCCGTATTACGCTCTGCTCCATCAGTGCACAACGCATCCGCAACTGCTGGCGCTGGAGGAGCAGGTGCTGGGGCTGACCCATCCCCAGGTCAGCGCGCTGATCGCGCCGATGTGGCGGATCTCCGGTGATGTTGCCGCCGCGATGCCACACCAGCACAGCCGCAGCCCCGGCGAGGCATCGGACCTGGCGCAAGTGCTCGAAATAGCCGGCCGCTGCGCGGATCTCTTTGTTGATCAGGACCCAACCTCGGCCCACACCGATGCCCGGCATCTGTGCCGCAAGCTCTACGGCATGGACGGCCGCGCCCTGGCGCGGGTGCTGGAGGAGGTTGCGCACCGCGCTTCCGAGGCCGCCGCCCTGCTGGACCTTCCCAGCCTGCCCTATCAGGCTGCCCTGGAGCGGGCCAATGGAGCGCTGGCCGCCACTCGCTTCCTCGTGCAGCAGCGAATCGCGCTGCTGGAGCAGAAACAGCCCCAGCCCATCGATCCCCTGACCGGCCTGGCGAGCCGCGGCCGCCTTGATGAGATGCTCCATCAGGAATGCCAGGCGGCCGCGCTGGAGAAGAGGGCGATGTCGGTGCTGCTGATCGAAATCGATCGGTTTGAGCAGGTGAGCCAGACTCATGGCCGGCCGACCGGCGAGCAGATACTGCGCGCGATCGGAGCGACGCTGGCGCGGGCCAGGCGGCAGCAGGACATCGCCGCACGCTACGATGAGACAGCACTGGCCCTAGTGCTGCCAGGGACCAGCCGGCTGCGCGCTGCGTTCATCGCCGAGGCCATCCGCAAGGAAATTGCCGCCGGCAGCACGCCCCTTTCATCGGGCCAAAAACTGAAGGTGACGGCCAGCATCGGGGTCGCGACGATGGATGCACTCCCGCCTGCCCGAGGCGCCCGGGACCTGCTGGCAACCGCCACCCTGGCGCGGGATGCAGCCCGGCAGGCCGGAGGCAACTGCATCAGCGTGCAGGCGCTGATCCCGGCACAGCAGGAGACCGTCCTCTCCCCCACAACGGCCCCAGCCATCCGCCAATGCGCCTGAACCCTCCACCCTGGCGCTCATCCCGCGCCCCGGATGAGCGCTGGGAAGCGCCCGGGCAGGAAGGCCGGCCATTGCCGCGGTTGAGAACGTGATAAATCGTGCCAGCGATGATCCGGCGGGGTTTGCGAGGCATGTAAGGAAGGCTAATCGAAGTGGAGCTGCCGGCCCAAAGTCAGGATGCCCCCCCTTTTTGTCCTGAGCCGGGTGGAACTTTCCTTTGGACAGGAAATACCCGGTAGAAGCTCCATCGCTCTGGACTTGCCGACTACTCTGCATTTCGCACCCACACGCCCGAAAGCAGGAGCGACAGCGGCTCAGGTGATCGAGTGCGCCAGTGGGAAATGGCCACAGTGACAGTGCGCGCCAGCGTGAACCGGTCTTCCGCACCATCGTCCATAACATCATGATCATCAGACGCCGAATGAAAGGCCGAGACAGAGCCGCTACGTCCCCTTTAGTTTGTTCCAATGGAGAGCTTGTTTCAGGTGCCATGAATCATTGTTACCAGCCTCGGTTTTCTTTAGATGAGCTGTATGGCGAAGAGGTTAATGAGAGGACGAGCACAGAATCGAAGAAAGAACGGAAGAGGCGTTACTGTTCCGCTACGAGCGCCAACGGAACCGTATGAAGTCTTCACCTCGAAGGATTCGGAGTTGGTAATTGGTTTGGTAGGACCGCTCGGCACAGACACGGAAAAGATCCGTGCAATGCTTGCGACCCGCCTGCAGGAGTATTGTTATAGCCCTGTACAAATTCGGCTAAGCAAAACAGTAATACCCGCGCTCGCAGAGATGGATTTTGAAGAGCAACCAGAGTTTATCTGTGCAATGCGCCTGATCGACGCCGGCAATCGCATCCGAGCTCACACCAAGAATAATGCAATAATGGCAATTGCAGCTGCACGAGCAATAGCACTTTCACGTCCAAGACTTGTTGGTAATTCACGTGATGTTGGGAGAACTGCGTATATTGTCAGCAGCCTCAAGAGACCCGAGGAGGTTGCGGAACTCAGGAAGATATACGGCAAAGGTTTTTATCTTTTCGCTATACACACTGAGAATGAGCGTCGCTTGGAGAATCTGATGACGCGGGGACAGGGGATGACGAGATGGGAAGCAGAGCAACTCCTCGAGCGTGACGAACACGAATATGGAGACTATGGACAAGATACTCGGGGGACTTTCCACCTTGCGGACTTCTTCGTCGCCGATGAGAACAATGATGACAAGCTGAGGAATAGCCTTAACCGCTGCCTAGATGTTATTTTCGGCCATCCTCATCTCACTCCAAGCTTTAATGAATATGCGATGTTTATGGCGTTTGCATCATCGGTCCGCAGTGCCGACCTGTCCCGCCAAGTCGGCGCAGTGATAGCGCGTAAAAACGAAATCCTTTCTACTGGCGCCAATGATTGTCCCGCGGCAGGGGGAGGATTGTACTGGCCAACGTTTATAGGCGACAGAATCGATGATCATCCGAGAGGGCGAGACTACAAACGAGGATATGATAGCAATAGCGACGAAAAGGAGAAGCTAATTACCTCTATTGTGGAGAAGTTCCCAAAGGCGGATCGTAAGCGAGCAGAGAAAATTCTTCGTGCGAGTGGGTTGACCGACATTACAGAGTATGGACGCGTCGTTCATGCGGAGATGGAAGCACTTTTGGCGTGTGCCCGCAGCAACATTTCTACTGTCGGTGCGACGTTGTATGGCACCACGTTCCCCTGTCACAATTGCGCAAAGCATATTGTTGCGGCAGGGATCGATCAGGTGATCTATATCGAGCCGTATCCCAAGAGTAAAGCCTTTAAGTTTCACGATGATTCGATTACTGCGGGTAAGATTGAACCCCATGAAAGGAAAGTGCGTTTCAAACCCTTTATAGGTATTGGACCGCGATTGTTCTTTGACCTCTTCTCGATGACGATGAGCGCGGGGCGTCAAATCGTACGGAAAGATGCAAAAGGGCAAACGGTGAAATGGACAATGGCAAAGGCAAAACCCCGCATCCCGATTTTTCTTTTTGCCTATAGCCCGTACGAAGATCGGGCGTTAAGTTACCTAAAGCAGCTTATGGGAGGCCACAAGAAATGACGGGGCAACATATACAGGAATCACTATCTGCTGATGAATTTCGGCTTTCGATACTGAAGGCTGATGGTAGAGTTCGCTTGCAGGATCCCGCAGACCGTCAAGCATTTTCTGGCTATGTGGTCAAGGCTTCCTCTTCCACAGGCCGGACAAGATCCCCAAACCAAAAGCGGACACGCAGGCGCTAGTCTATTGCTGTTCCGCTAATCCTTGCGAACCTTCGCAAAAACATTCAACCTGCGGCGGGGGGAGAAAGTGCCCGCGGTTCCGTGGCAACCGGGTTGGGAGACTGAATAGCGAATTATGCCGCCCAGAGTTGCGT
>CAYNMV010000050.1:0-33799 GCA_964398315.1 uncultured Tepidisphaeraceae bacterium
GAATGACCTGTCGGCGTTCCTGGATTCGACGGACCTCGAAACCCTGGACCTGATCGGTGGGCAGGAACTTGCGGGGACCATGCAGCGCGTCATCGGACGCGTTGCAGCCCATTACGAGGGACGGCAGACCGCTCTCTTGAGAGGCGTGGAATACCTGCTGGATCAGCACATCGGCCGTGAGTTCGACGCGGCCGCTGAGGCGCTGGCCCGGCAGCCAGGCATGGAAAAGCTGGCCGATCATTCCGACGAGGGCCGGCAGCTCCGCGACGCGCTCAAGAAGAAGGCGCTGTTCCTCCATCGGGCCGCCGGCGATCCGCAGGGCTACCCGCTCAGGGAAGCGATCAACGACGCGGCGGCGAGTCTCTTCAAAACCAACGTCCACCAGACCCATCAGGCGCGCCTGCTCCGGAGTCGCCAGGAGTCGTTAGCAGGATCTGCCGAGCGCGGGACGGCACGCACCGCAGCAGCTCGACCGCTCAGCGCTGCCGAGCGGAACCGGGCGATCTTCCGCAATCTGCAGAAAGGCATGTCTCCGGACGAAGCCCGGGCAGCCGTCGATGGGTCGTGAGGCCAGTCGAGGTAACCAATGTCCGCAGATGGAACCCCGCTTGTGAGCTTCGAGGACTTCGTCCTCGCCACCAAGGCTCACAAGATCACCCCAACGACCGAGATCCTCAATGAGTGCGCTCGGCGTACCTACCTGCTGCAGCTCATGCTCAAGGGCCGCGGCAACGAGGAAGTTGTCCAGACCGGCTCGAAGATCATCGACCAGATCCAGCTGCGCAAGATGCAGAACGCGGGCTTCTACAAGCCCAATGAGAACCTGCAGCCGCGCGGCGTCGACACCCTCACGCAGGTGACGGCGCCGTGGCGCTTCCACCAGGGAAACTACGGCTGGACGCAGGAGGTCATCCGGCTCAACACCGCCGCCGGTGGCAATCTGGAGGACATCTACACGCGGCTCAAGACGTCCTGGGAGCAGGCCTGCGACCTGGACATCTGGGACAGCATGGAAGATGCCCTCTGGGAGACGCCCGACCACGCGCAGATGGAGGTCGAGGCCGGCAAGCTGCCGTACTCTATTCCCACGTTCATCACCAACGACGGCCTCGCCCCGGCCGGCTTCAGCACGGTCAGTGGCATCAACCCCACCAGCGAGGCCCGGTGGCGCAACCAGTTTGAGACCTTCAACTGGGATCAGCGGGCCACCGATGACGCGATGTACGTCGCGTTCGACAAGATGTGGCGCAAGCTCCGCTGGAAGCGGATCCGCGGGTTCAACAACAAGGTCGGCAGCCCCTCGACCGACTTCGACAAGGTGAAGATCATCACCAACTCGGAGGGTGTGAACGGCTACCTGGCCCTCAACCGCGCCGCCAATGATCGCCTTCGCAAGCCGAACGATGCGGGCTACGGCGACGATCCGACGTTCAACAACATCGAGATCGTGGATCTGGAGATCCTGGATGAGAAGTTCACCCCGGGCGAGCCGGAATTCTTCTGGCTCCACCTGGAGTTTCTCTTCCCGGTCTACCACGGTGACACGTTCATGGAGGAGACCGGGCCGATCCGCGGGAGCATCAACACGCCGTTCTCCTGGGCGAACTACAAGAACACCTATTACAACCTGTTCTGCCGTTCGCGCCGGCGTCACGGCAAGATCTTCACGACCAGCGACGCGTAAGCCTCCTTCGTGGCGGGGACGCGCCCGGGCTCATGGGGCGCGTCCCGCCAGGATGGGATCCATCATCGAGCTTCCCCGCCGCCGGCCACCGTTCCCGAGCTGGCTGCGGCGTCAGACCAAGCGGGCTGCAGAAGGACCATCGCACCATGCGAGTGCAATCCATCCAGTTCCCTGATTCCGGTGACCAGATCGCCGCGGATCAGATCCTCATCAAGAACAAGACCGGGGGCACCATGGCCGCCTACGGCGTCTATGCCCTGGACCTCACGCAGGCGGATGCCGACACCGACACGATCGGCAAGGCGCTGTATCACGCGGTTGCCACCAGCGCTGACAACCTCCATGGCGTGCTGGTCGTCGTGGGCCCGAAGGCGATCCCGGATGATGAGATCGGCCAGGCCTACGTCTCCGGCCGAGTCACCGCCCGCGTCAACGGAGCGGTAGCGCTCACCGACACGCTCAAGGCTGTCGCCGGTCAGAACTACCTGCAGGCGGCGGATGCGGGCTCGACGTCGATCGGCGCTCCGCTGGAGACGAACGAAGTCGCCACGACCAACCCGAGGGCCATCCTGTTCGACGGCTTTGCCTGGCGCGGCCGGCAGGTTCCCCAGGCGTAGCCAGGTTCCGGACTCCGTGAGGAGGGGCGGGTGGGTTGGCTGCTCTGCCCGCCCGCCCCCTCGTATTCGTGCGGCAGCCAGGAGGCCTGGACGTGGCGCAGCACTTCCTCACCTTTGCCCAGCTGAAAGACGAGGCGGAGCACGCCATCGCCGGCGTGCCCAATGCGCGAACCAGCAGCGCCCGCATCGTGAACGGTGCGGTCGAGTACCTGGTCAACATCCATCCATGGCAATGGCGGGAGGCGATTACGACGCTCGCGTTTACCGCGGGTGAGGGGCAGATCCTGCTGCCCGAGGACTTCGGGGAGCTGGTGGCCCTCGTCGGCTACCAGGCCAGGATGACGCCCATCCGCAAGGCACCGGCCAGGCAGGTGATGCTCGCGCGCGTGCATGGTATCCCCGGCGCCGGCGGGATGCTCTTCTTCCTGGGCATGGCGAGCCCCGACGACAGCGAAAGCGTGCCGCGGCGGTGTATCGAGGTCGCCCCCACGCCAGCCGAGACGCTGGCCGATGCGCTGTATCTGACCTACCGGCGGCTGCTGCCCGCCCTGGATCAGGACAACGACGTGCCGGCGATCCCCTTCGGCATGTTCGAGCTGCTGCGCGTCCTGGTGCGGGCCATGGCTGTCAGCACCGAGGATCAGCAGGCCGGGCATGATTGGGAGCTGTTCCGCTCGATGCTCCCGAACTACATCCACGCCGACTCGGTCGCCGGTGGCGATGAGCAGGGGCCGATGCGTGACATCCTCTGTGACGTGGATCCTTATCCGATCGCGCCGCATAACGAGATCCGCTTCCCGGGAGATGACTGATGGCCAGGGCCCGGACCATCAACTTCGAGTTTCCGATCCGGGGAAAGGTCACCGCCACCGCCTACCGCCGGCAGCCGGCCGGCACCACGCCGGATTGCCTGAACGTGATCCCGTACTCGATCGACGGCCAGGGCGTGCAGGCCCGCGGCCGCGGCGGTACGCGCTGGGGTGTGGCCAGACTGTTCCCCAATGGCGAGCCGATCGGCGGCGGTACGGACATTCAGCTCATCCGGCAGACCACGATCCCGCTCAGTGCGAGCCTGATCGAGCCGGACGTGCAGATCTTCGGCGATCCTTTTGCCTACGAGGCAGGCCGGCTCTATACCGTCAGCGGGGGCGATTACGAGATGCGCGGCAGCAGCAGCGGGACTGACCTGCTGGGTGGCAACCTCATTGACTCCGGCGTGATCAGCCCGAATGGAATGGATGTGACCGCGGACCAGAGGGTGATCAATGCCGGCACGTCCGCATCCACAGCGCGTTGGGTAGGGTCGAGTCTGGCACTCGGGGCGGCCTATGTGCTGCGGATTCGCTACCGCGGCTCGAGCGCCGGCGGCAGCGCCGGCGTGATTGCCCTGATCGCCCGTTGGAATCCATCGGCCGCCGCCGGGCAGCGTGGCGTTGGTGCAACCATAGACCTTGGCAACAACGCGGTTTACCTCTATTCCGACACGGCCATCATCGATTCCGAGACCTTCCCCGATGGCACATTCGACGCGGCCGACGAACGGGTGTTCGAGTTGCAGGTCAACGGGAACACGTTCACCGTGATGGTGGATGGCGTGACCTACCTCACCGCCAACAACATCACGGCGGGCGCGGCCAATACGGGGGTCGGCTTTGGCATCTCCATCGGCGGCGCGCCGAGCGGTTATGTCGACCAGTTCCAGGTATTCGCCGGCCGGGCCGCGGTCAGCGCCCGGCAGACGAACCTGGTCGTGGTGGAGGGCGGATCGATTTACCAGGGCGCGATGGATGAGCAGCCGGCACTGGTGTCCGGCGGAACGGCCGTGCTGCGGCAGGGTTACAAGCCGTCGATGGCGACGTTTCAGGACAAGGCGTTCTTTGTGGACGGCCAGGAGACCAAGCCGCGCCTGCTGAACCTGACGACGCGGGCGATGGCAACGTTCACGGAGACGGCCGGTGCCGTGCCGCAGAAGTGCTGGCTCGCCACGGTCTGGCGGGGCCGGCTGGTACTCGGTCGCGAGGACGGCGCGGAGCAGAATTTCTACATGAGCAAGGTCGGGGATCCGTTCGGCTGGGACTTCAACGAGCAGACCAGCATCCGTGCCATTGCCGGCAACGCCTCGGCCACCTTCGGTCGGCTCGGACAGCCCCTGGTTGCGATGGCGACGTGGACGGACGATCAGCTGGTCATGTTCTGCGACCACTCGATCTACGTCATGTCGGGTGATCCGGCCGCCGGCGGCACGCTTGACCTGCTCAGCGGATCCATCGGCTGTATCGGCCCCGATGCCTGGTGCTACGCCCCGGATGGGACGATCTTCTTCGTCGCTCCAGGCGGGCTCTACATGCTCCCGGGAGGCGGCGGCCGGCCGGTCCCGCTCAGCCAGGACAAGCAAAACGACTGGTTTGCCGCCATCGACCGCGGGCTTGAGTGGGTGATGTGTGCATACGACGTGGACAACTATCAGATCCACATCTATCGCACCAACATTGACCGCGGGAAGTTTGTCGATCACATGATCTTCGACGTGCGGACCAAGGGGTTCTTCCCGATCCGCTATGCCTCGATGTCGATCGGGCCGGCGTCGATGACGGTCTACGACGGCGATGCCCCGGCCGACCGGACGATTCTCTACGGTGGTCGCAACGGGCGGATCTACAAGGTCGATCGGGCGGCTTTCTCTGATGATGGCGAAGAGGTCTACTCCTATGCGATCTGCGGTCCCATCCGCCTCTTGGATGACCTGACCGAGGGCAAGGTTCACGCCATCGACTTCTACACCGGCCATGACATTGACGGCCTGCCGTACAACCTGAACTGGATTCTCAAGCTGGGCGCGGACCATGCGCAGGTCAGCAGCCCCGAGGGCGGCACCGCGCCGGTTGAAATCACCGGGAACGCCAGCCTGCGGGGGCATAATCCCAAGCAACGGGTCCGCGGCCGCGGCGGGAGCTGCTCGCTGGTCCTGTGGAACAACACGGCCGGCGCCACCTGGGCCCTGGAGCGGGCGGTGCTGGAGGTCCATCCAGCCGGGAGGCAGCGCTGATGGCCTTCGATCGGAACCCCAAGACGGTCAAGCGCCTTCGCCGCGCCATCCAGCAGCTCGCCGCCGGCGGCGTGGCGACCGATGGTGATTCCATCCTGGTTGATGAGAACGGGGCCATCTACGTCCAGGTGCAGCCGCCGCTGAGCGTGAATGGAAGCGGGATCGGACTCGATTTGGCAGCAACCAGCGGCTTGCGCCTCGAAGGCGGTGACCTGGCCGTGGCGCTGGCCAGCAACTCCGGGCTGGAGCTGACGACGACGGGGCTCAAGCTGCTGGACGCCAACATGAGTCCCCTGACCACAAAGGGGGACCTGTTCACCCATACCGGCGTGGCGCCATCACGGCTGGCCGTGGGCAGCAACGGGCAGGCGCTCTTCGCCGACTCGGGTGCGGCCACCGGGCAGATATGGCGGTCGATCGCGATTTCGGACGTCACGGACCTGCAGACTACCCTCGACGGGAAGCAGGCCACGCTGCCGTTGGCGGCGAAGGGGGATCTGCTGGTCTTCAGCGGCAGCGACTACCAGCGGCTCGCTGCCGGTACCGACGGCCAGGTTCTGACGGCGGACAGCAGCGAGAGTCTCGGCGTCAAGTGGGAGAACGCTGCGGCCGGGGCGCTGCCCCTCACGACCCGGGGCGATCTGCTGACCCGGGACGCATCGGAAAACGTTCGCCTGCCTGTCGGTGTCGCCGGCACCTTTCTCCGTAGCGATGGGATGGAGCCGAGCTGGCAGCAGCTGCAGGTAACGGACGTTGATGGACTCAACGATGCGCTGAACGAACTGTTCACCGCGCCAAGTCACAACGCGATCATCAATGGGAACTTCCTCATCTGGCAGCGCGGGACCACCTTCACGTCCCCGGCGACCGCAACCTATCTGGCGGATCGATGGCGCTGGGCCAATGGCACCTCCGGTGCAGTGACGATCACACGCAGCACGGACACGCCCACCGTCAATTCGAGGTATTCGCTGCGCCTGCAGGTCACAACGGCGGATGGTGCGATCGGCGCGGGCGAGTTCGCCATGATCTCGCAGTTCATCGAGGGGTACGATCTGATCCCGCTGGCCGGCAAGGAGCTGCGCCTGGACTTCTGGGTGAAGGCCAGTACCGCAGGGATCTTCTATGTCGCGCTGCAGAACGGTGGCCAGACGCGCAGCTACTGCCAGCAAATCATCATCAACCAGGCCGACACATGGGAGCGGAAGGGGTTCACGTTCACGCATGACGCCACGGGCACCTGGGATTACGCCAATGGCATCGGCTTGCGCCTCAATATGGTCCTGGCGGCCGGCGCCACGTTCCACATGACCGGCCCGGGATGGCTGGATGGGGCTTATCTTGCCGATGCGAATCAGACGAACTTCCTCGGCACGCTGGCGACCACATTCCAGCTGGCCGAGGTGCAGTTAACGGTTGGAAACCAGCAGCGGACCTTCACGCCCGAGCCCATCGCGGTTCAGCTCAAGCGCTGTCAGCGGTTCTACGAGAAGAGCTTCGCACTGGAAACACCTCCGGCGCAGGCGGCGGGCATCGCCACGTCGAGCCTCGGTTATGCAGTGCAGAACAACGGTGCGAGCCGGTACCTGCTGACGGTCAATTTCAGCACGCGCAAGCGCGTGACACCCACCGTCACGTTCTACAACCCGGTGAACACGAACGCGAACTTCTACAATCAGGACAGAGCGGCCGACTCGGCGGCGGCCTTCCTGGTGACGGCCGGGCAGACGTTCTATGTCGTGAACAATCCACAGGTCGCTGGCGATGCGGTGACGCACCGCTGCTACATCAACTGGAGCGCCGATGCCGAGTTCTGATGCCTACGAGCTTCACGAAGGCGGCGTGATCCGCAGGGTAGCGGACGGGGTATGGATCCCGCCGGATCCGGCAAACGCCGATTACCAGCGGTTCCTGGCCCTCGGCGGCAAAGCCAGGGCGGTGTCAGCGCCACAGCCGGAGCCGGCCATGAAGGTTGAAGAACTGGTTGAGGTCCTGGTGGAGAAAGGGATTCTCTCCGTCGAGGACGCGGCCAGGGCCAGAGGCACGCGCCACAGCCGCGGCGAGGCGGTGCTCCCATAGGAGACGATGACAATGGCCAAGATCGGATTCAAGAACATTCCGCTTGCCGGCGGCGTGCGCAGCACTACGCCGGTTCATAAAATCGTCATGGGGGGAAAGCAGACCGGCGGCGGCAGTCTCACACAGGGCGGATCTGCGCCGACAGGGCTGGCGCCCGATCAGTACCAGAGCCTGCAGATGATCGGACAGACGCTCGGGCAAAACTTTGATGCGGCCCGGGCTGCCAACGAGGCCCGCTACCAGAAGCTGTTGGAGCTTGCCGACCAGTTCGGGGCAACGCAGCAGCGCCAGACAAACGAGCTGTACGATCAGCGGCAGGCGCAGAACCTGCAGAATCTGATCGGAGCGGGCCTGGGCAACTCCACCGTGTTAAGCAGCAATGCCATCGGCATTGACAATGCCCGTGCCAACGCCCTGGCCGACATCAATCAGCAGGTCGCCCAGCAGAAGGCCGGCATTATTGAGCGCCGAACCGACGAGTACCCGAACCTCTCCATGTTCGCCTCGCTGCTGCAGAACCCGGGTGCTCTGCAGAACGGCACGCTGGACCTGTTGAAGAGCTTCCTCGGCTTGTAGACTCGCGGCGTAACGCGCTGGATCCGGTGATTCCCGACACCGCCGGCGCGACACCTAAGAGGGCTGTAGGTGCGGTAAGTCGATTCCCATCGTCCTCCGATACGACGATCCCTCGATCGCCGTCGCGCTCGCCGGCGCTGCGGGCGGTTTCGCCAGCAACCAGGCGGAACAGCAGGCGGCACTGGCGCGCCGGGCGGCGGCGACCGACGAGCTTCGTTCGATCCTCGATTACAACGCGGTTCGGCAGCAGATGGCGCTGCAGGACCAGTGGCGTGCTGCGCAGGCCCAGGGCGGCATGGCGCCCCTCCAGCCGCAGCAGCCCGCCGGCGGGTACTTCACCGGGGCGGACGTGGGGGCGATGGACCGCTGGCAGCCGACCTTCGCCGGAAGCAGCGTCGCGGCCGGCACGGCGGGACACGGCCAGGCGCTCGCCCAGGCCGGATATGGCGGGGCCGGCGGCGGTCAGATTCCGACGACACTTCCCGGCGGTGGCTACATCTCACCCGTCCAGCGCCAGCAGCTCGAAGAGATCGAGCGGCTCCGGCCCACGCTGCACCCCATCGAGTACGCGCGGATGCGCCAGATGGTGATCGCGGGGCAGAACCCTTTCACCAGGCCGACCCTCGCTGAACAGCAGGTCACGCGGCCGCCGGGCCAGCTCACTGCCTACCAGGAATCACAGCTCACCAGCCGGGAAGAAAGCCGGCGGTCCGCCGAGGCGCGCGATGACTACAACCGCCGCCGCCAGGCCATCAAGGACTCGATCGACGCACTGGAGGCGGCAAAGCGGTCAGCCACCAGCACCAAGGAGATGGAGGCCATCAATGCGGAGTTGAAACAAGAGCGGGACAAGCTGCGCCGGCTGCCCGAGACATTCGGCCAGACGGGGGGCGGATCAGCGCAGGAGGGGGCGGGGCCGGCCTTCCAGGAAGAACCGCCGCCGCCGGCATCCACCCCGGGCGTGCGGTGGCAAGGCAACCGGTTGGTGACGGATGCCGCGGCGCCCGCCGACACCCCGGCCGCGACGGCCGATCCGCGTGACGCGGAGTACCTGGTCAGGAAGTACGGCTCGGCCAAGGCGGCGCGGGAGGCCTACCTGCGGGGCGAGCGCGCGCCCAGGTAGACCGGAGGGAAGTGGAATGGATGCCTTTGATCTGGCTGAACAGAACCAACGGGCCAACGCGCTGCTGCAGATGCCCCAGGGGCGCTTCGATCTCCTCGACGGCACGCAGGTCAACAACAATCCCGACGGCCGCACCGAGGTTGTGGAGCTGCCCCCGGCGGTCGAGCGGCCGCGGCCGTCGCGGATGCGCATCGTCCAGGACGCCCGGGGGAACGTCGTCACGCAGGCGGGTGGGGATCCGTTCGAGAAGGCTGAGGTTCGCGCACAGATAGACGAGGCGATCAGGCGCGGCCAAGACCTGACGCGGCTGCTGGAACGGGCGCGCGAAGTCGGTGCCTATGCCGATCAGCAGACGCCGGATCCGGTCGCGCCCATGCGCGAAGAACCGAAGACGATGGTCGGCGGCCAGCGGGTCGGCCGGTTGGCGTGGGAACGCCTCCGCCAGCAGTACCGGGAGAAGTATCCGGGCGCGGCCATGCCGGTGGATCTGTTGGACTTCGACTGGTTTCGCCTGCCGCCGGCGGAACTGCAGGCCCTCAAGGATGCCGAAGCGACCCGCGTTCGCTGGTTCCACCAGTACGGCCCGCATTACGAGGTCCTGCTGGATCCGCAGAAGGTGGCGCAGCTGCGGCAGCAGTTCCAGGAGACCTATCCCGGCCAGCCTGTGCCGGAGATGTTCCAGGGCACAATTCTCGAGCGCGAGCAGGCCCAGGCCAACGCGCAGATGCAGATGCTGCGGATGCGTGTCCGGCCCGAGTTTGCGCAGTTGCCGGATGAAGCGCTGTTGACGGCGATCGGCCAGGATCCGGGGCGGGTGCTGATGCCCGGCCAGACGGTGGAGCGCACCTTACTCGGAGAGCTGGCAGCAGCGCTCGCGCGGGGCAACTCGCGCGTCTTTCAGACGGTCCTTGGGGGTGGCTCGGGCTTGCTGGGAACCGCCGCCGAAGCGCTGGGCCTGAAGGGAGCCGGCCGGGTCCTGCGCGACGCAGAGACGAATTTCCAGAGCTACTACGGCACCCGGGGGGCAGAGGCCGAGTCGCTGCGGCCAAGCGATGTCGCGACCGGGTTCAACCCCGGCTCGCTGCGCTGGTGGCTGGCCAATGTCGGCGAGAATGCTCCACAGCTCGTCTATACCTGGGGCGCCGGCGCGGCCGCACGGGCAGGGGCGAGCAGCTACCAGCTCACCGAGAAGGCGACCCGGATCCTCACCAACGCCACGGTGTTTGGCACATCCGCCGTCCAGGAAGGTGGTGCGGCCTACAACGAAATCCGCCAGCAGCTCATCGCCAGCGGGCTGGATCCGGAGACGGCCAGCCAGCGGGCGGCGATCGCCGCAGCGCCGGTTGCCGTTGCCAACGGCCTCCTGGAACTGTTGCCCTTCGAGCAGATCGTCAACAACCGGGAGGCCAACCGGAAGCTGTTCACGCTGGCGCGCCGGCTGGTTCATGCGGGTGGAACCGAGGGGGCCACGGAGGTTCTGCAGGAACTGAACAACATCGTGGCCGAGGTCGGGGCTGGGCTCGATGCGCCGACTGAGCAGGCGATCCTGGAGCGGCTGGGGACGGCGGGGTTGATCGGTGCGGCGCTGGGCGGCGGCGCCGAGGCCACGATGACGGCCGCGGAGCGGGCGCCGGACTGGACGGCTGCCGCGGTCCGACATGGGCTGGAGCTGGGGCGAAATGTTGCGGTGGAGGGAATCGAGGGCGCGGGCGCAATGACCGGTGCGGTGATGCGCGGCATTGCCCGTGCTGACACCGCCCTGCGCGATGTTGAACGTGCCGGCCGTGAAGCGGTCGCTGCGGCCCGTCCGCGGGTGCAGGAGACGATCGAGAACCTGGTCAGCCGCTTCCGTCGCGAAGTCACCTATCGCCCCGCGCAGACGCCGGGCGCTGCCACCGCTGCGGTCGACACGATGGATGTCGGCGCGGAGCTGCCGCCCGATTACGTCCCGTCACAGCCTCCCACCGCAGGTGAACGTGCGCGACGGAAAGCGCTGGAGCGGGTCCGGGCGCTGATGGATGAGCATGCGCCGCGGGATGCCAGCGGCCGGCGGCGCTTTCCGATGGCGTTTCTGGAAGCGATCCAGGCGGGCCAGGGCGAGGCACGACGGCTGCTCGATCAATTCAGGGTCGAAGGAATCACCGGCGACCGCCGCGCCCAGCTCATTCAGAAGCTCAACCAGATCGACAAGGCCTACGAGGTCGAGATCGCCGCGATCAAGGCCCGCCGGCAGGCACAGCGCGAGGGTCGGCCGGCGCCGGAGGTTGAGGGCATCGGCGCGAGGCGACTGCCGCCACCGCCGGCGAAGCTCGGGGAGCCGAAGTGGAAGCCGAAGCTTTCGAGCATGACCGCCGCGAAGAGCCGCGCTGCCAGCAGGCTCGGAGCGGGCGTCACGTTCGGCCGCACCCAGCAGGTGCCGACCAACCAGATCCTCGATGTCGGGGATCCCAATCCCGCCAACGTGCGCCTGTGGCAGCGCAGGCTCGCCCCCGGACCTGACAGCCAGGCCGATGCGGTTCCACCCATCGTGGTCCGAAAGCTGCCCAACGGCGGCTATCAGGTCCTCGACGGGGCGGATCAGCTCGCGGCGGCGCAGTTCCTGGAGTTCGACCAGGTGCCGGTGATCGTGACCGAAGGTGCTGCAGATCCACGCGCCAGCGCCGGCACTGCCGCTGTGCGCAGGAGAATCACCGGGACACCGCCGCGGCGGCTGATGCGCGCTGATGCCGCGGCGATGAAGGCCGACCTGGTGAAGGGCGTGAAGCCCGGCGAAGTGATCCACGGCACCGACGCACGAAACCTGCAGTTCATCGTTCGCCAGGGCCTGCAGGCCAGCGCCCTCAGTGGTTCGGTCGATGCGGAAGTGGTCCCTGAAGGCGGATTCGGCTCCGAGCACCCCTCGACGGCCGCGGCCTATGCCGCTGGCAGGGCCCAGGAGCTGCCCATCCTCATCGTACTGGATCCGCGCACCAATCGGGGAGCGCCAGCGCAAGGCCTCGTCAACGCCGTCACCGCCACCAGTCCCGGGAAGAGCTATGTCGCCCCGGAGGACATTCAGGCGGTGATCTTTCCGGATGGGCAGCGCCTCCCGCTGCAGGAAGCGCTGCGCTACTACCGGGACACGCTGCTGCCACGGATGCAGCAGGCACTGCCTGAAAAGAACGAAGAGCAACCGGAAGGCCCAGCCCGCACGCAGGAGGCAGCTCCCGAGGAGAGCGGGGCATCGGCCGGAAAGAGCGTCAGAGAGCGGTATGACTTCGTGGACCGTTCTCCACCGATCATGCCCAACCTGCCGGCGGAGGTTCTGCAGGCCCACGGCAATACCGACACCAACGCAGCGACTGCGGCCGATCTGGATGAGCTGCTGAAGTCGGTCTATGACGGGCGGCAACTCTGGGAGATGAGCTGGTCGCAGCTCAAGACAGCCGGGTTCTCGGCCAGGCGGTCCGGCGATGAGTGGGTGGTTTACGATCCGAAGGGGCTGCGGATCATGTCGGCGCGATCGATGCCGGGCCGGCCCGTGGGCAGCGAAAGCAAGGCGCTTGAGGTCCTGCGCGAGCACTTCGAGGAAGCGGCCCGCAACCGCGGGCTCTATACCCCGCCGGCCGAAAAGCAGGCACTTCGGGGCCGCGCGGCGCTGATCGAAACCGCGGGCGATGAGAAGGTGACCGCCACCTACGCCCTGGTGGAGGCCGCGGATCTGCTGCCGAGCCATGACCCGGTGACATTCCGGCCGACCCCCGGTTACCCGGCGCAGCTCAACGAGCGCGACTACCAGAACGACAAGGAGGAACAGGCCAAGGTCAATCGCCAGGTGGCCGAGTTCAACCCTGCCTTCGTGCTGACCGACAATCCCGACCCGGTGAATGGGCCGCCCATGATCATGGCGAACGGCTGGGTGATCGGGGGCAACTCGCGCGCCATGACCATCCAGTCGGTCTACAGCGTTCGCGCCGGCGCGAATCTGGCCAGGAGCTTCCGCGAGCAGACGCTGGAGGCTGCCGGTCGATTCGGGATCGAGGGTGGCGAGCAGATGCAGCGGCCTGTCCTGGTGCGCATCCTGGATGAGCAGACCACGGATGTTGGGCGGCTGCGCGAGCTGGTTCGGCTGCTGCAGAAGGGACGAACACAGGAGTTGAGCGGAGCGATGGATGCCGCCAGTCGTGCCCGCATCCTGCTGGACAACCCCGAAACGCTGGAACGGCTCGAATCCCTCCTGGAGGATGCGGACTCGATTCGAGAGGTCATGGAGAAGCCGTCGAAGGTGGCGGCGATTCGCGACTGGCTGGTCAACAGCAACGTCCTGACGCGCGCGGAACATGCCCGCTACACCAACAGCGAAACCGGCATGCTCAACGAGGACGGCAAGCGCCTCATTGAGCGGATCCTGCAGGCGGTGGTCGTGCCGGATCCGGGGCTGTTTGACAGCCTGCCGGCGGCGACGGCCAACAAGATCACCGGCAACCTGTTCGGCCTGGTCTTTCCACGTACCAAGGGCGCTGAGTGGGATGTGGGGCCGGCCGTCACGACGGCACTGAAGGCGTGGTACCGCTGGCGGGCCTCGGGCGCTCCGCTGGCGAGCTGGATCAAGGGGGAGGATGCCGATGGCCAAACGCTGATGACCCGGGATCCGATCCTGGACGAGCCGCGAGCCCTGAAGATCCTGGAGCGCCTGGTCAGCGATAACGCGACGGCGTGGCGCGAGCGGGTGAAGGCTTATCTCTCCCATGCGCGCGAGTTCCGGCCGGGCGAGCAGACGTTCACCTTCGCCGAGCACACCAAGGCCGACCCGCAGAAAGCCTTCGCGGAGGCCTTCGAGCGCGAGATTCCGCGCGACTTCAGCGGGAATGAGGTCAGCCGGGGGAAGGCCGAGCGGCGCGGTGGCGGGCTCTTCGGATCCGGCGGGCCGGAGAAGTACTACCAGGCCATTGACGACCTGCGCGACAGCTTCCAGTGGCCGGAGTTGATGAGTGCCGCCCTGCGTGGGGCGCTGCGCCTGCCGCGCCGTCGGCGGACGGGGTTCGGGCCGGTGTTCATGGCGACGGGCGGTCAAGACGGGCCGCGGCCGGTGAATCCCGCCGATCTGCTGGCGGATCCGGCGACGGCCGAGCGGCTTACCCGGATCGCCACGTTCCATCTGGAGCAGCAGGCCGACGCCGCGGACCGGCAGACGATGATGATCCGGTGGGCCGACGGCGTGCGCAGCGACGTCGGCAGCATCCTGCGTGACCTGGGATACCAGGTCGAAGCGGACGGGATGACCGAACTGCTGGCCCGTCTGTGGGATACACTGGCGCAGGACGCGGACGTTCAGGATGCGCTGGGTGAACTTCCGCCTTTTGACAAGGAGAGAGCTGGTGACAGTCGTCAACGCCGAGCGCGTGGTACGGGTGGGGGAAGTGGTCGATCGACTCGACGCGGAGGAACGGCCACCGACGGGAACCAACCTGCAGAAGGAGAGCTGGAGTCAGATCCGGGCGATGGAACAGACGCCGGAGGGACTGGTGCCGATGTGGTTCCCCCAGGTGAGCAACCGCAGGCAGGCGTTCCTGGTGAGCCTGACGGAGGCGACGGAGTTCCTGAGTGGGTCCCTCACGACCAGCGGGACGCTTATCTCGCCGCGCTCAATAGCGACCGCGTTAGCCCTTATGTACCACTGGAGCCGACTCGGCGCGGACATCACCACCCCCGACTTCTGGTCGAATCCAAAGCGCTCGCCGGCGTCCAGTCAGGACAGCCGGGAGATTACTCGGCCGACCCCCGGGCCATCGGGGATGTCTCCGACCCCCAGCGCGACCAGGCCGCCAGCATCGGCTACCGGATCCATGCCGGCAACGCCGGCGCGGTGATCGCGGATGATGTGGGCGTGGGCAAGAGCCGCGTGATGGGCGCAATCATCGCGGATCAGATGTGGCGCGCACGATCGGGGCTTGCCGGCAAGCAGCGCGTCCTCATCCTCACCAAGAACCGCCAGAACATCGCGGACCTGATCAAGACCTTCACCGTCGAGATGAAGGGCACGTATGACCCGCTCATCCAGGAGACGGGACTTCGCATCCGATCCATCCTCGACTTGACCGATGCCGAGCGCAAGCGTCTGGGTGAAGGGGATGGCGGCTTCGAGATTGTCCTGCTCGACGCCTACAACCTGTCCCGCCACCAGGAGGCCGCCCTGGCGTTCTCCCCGGACCTGGTCCTGGTCGATGAAGCGCACCTGTTCAGCAACCTCTCGGGCGACACGGATCGGGCCAACGTGCTGGAGGGACTGTTCACGCGCTTCCACATGCCGGCAACCCATTGGGTCTACCTCACCGCCACGCCGGCCAGCTCGATCGAGAGCCTGCAGTTCATGTACGGCCTGGGGCTGTGGCAGCCGAAGGCGATGGTTGAGAGCGCTGAAGAAGGCGACGATGTCCGCACCTTCGATACCTGGCTGCAGGCCAGTACGGGCGTCACCAAGGCCGGCAGCTGGCGCGAATCCATCGCGACGCCGATCATTGAGCAGCTCATGCGCGAGCTGAAGATGGATCACGCCTACCACTCGCTCGACTTCTGGCGCGGCGGCTTCGAGTTCGAGATGGCCGAGGCCGACATCACCTCCGAGCAGTTCAAGCTGTACGACGAGGCGGCGACGGTCCTCAACCAGGCGATCCGGCTCTACCAGTTCGCCCGGCAGGCCGTGAACCATGGGAAGTGGCCGGTGGGTCCGGCATACTCCCTCAGCGAATTGAAGGCCCCGCCGCGGCCGGACGGGCAGGCGATCTTCTTTATGAAGCGGCTGCTCGTTGAGTTCCGCATGGCCCGGGCCCTGGAGGCCGCCCGGAAGGCGCTGGACGCCGGCGAGCAGGTCGTTTTCAAGATCCTGGGCGTCAGTGACACGCACCTGACCGGCGAGACCGGCAACTTCGGTGCCGTGTTCAACGCCATCCCGACGATGCGGGCGATCAAGAATCGCGCGGGCCAGATCCTGCGGTGGGAGGACATTCCCTATGGGCCGACGACGGTTCGCAACATGGTCGATGAGCTGCGGCAGCAGGTGCAGTACCGGCTCGGCCGCCGCTCCAGCGCCAGCCCGCTTAAGATGCTGCAGGATGCCTTCGGCGAAAAGAACATCGCGGCCATCGTGGGGGCGACCAGTCCGCGGGACCGCGTTGCGCAGAACGCAGAGTTTCAGGCCGGCAAACGTCGTGTTGCGGTGATCAGTTCGGCCGGTTCGACGGGGATCAACCTGCAGGATCTGGGCACCGGCCGCCGTGTGATGATCGTCCTCGACCTGGACTGGGACTCCAAGGAGTTCAAGCAATCGCTCGGCCGCGTCGACCGCGCCAACCAGGTGAGCAGCCCCAGGACGCTGACGATCTACACCCCGATCGCCGGCGAGCGCAAGTTTCAGGCCACCATCGCAGCGCGGATGAAGAGCCTTGGCGCCATCTCCAAGGGTCAGGAGGACGCCGGCGCTGAGCAGGATGCCCTGAACGATTTTGACATGGAATCGTCCACCTGGACGCGGGCGATCAATGAGACGGTGCGCCAGCTGCCTCAGCACGTCAAGGGGCAGCTTCTGCACGCGGGCAAGCTGGACGATGACCAGGAACTGACCTGGCGGGATTTCCAGAATGACCTGATGCTGGTGCCTCACGCGCTGGGCAATGAGATTTACGACCAGGCCTATGCGCGGTGGAAGGAACTGGAGGACCTGGAGGCGGAGCGAACGGGCGGCAAGGTGGCGCGGCGCAACCGGGGCATGATCCGCGCGACCGTGGCGCTGGATGAGTCACCCGAGACGGCCCTGGAGATCCACACGGTCGAGGCGGTGACCGGCGAGACCTACGGAATCCTCTCGGGCAAGCTGCTGACCCGGCCGCAGACGGCGACGCCACTGGTGGCCATTCAGGATGCGATCCACGGCAAGGGGGGCAGCCAGACCCTGCGCAATCACTACGTCACGATGCAGCAGGGAGAGCGCATCGTGTCAGGCCTGTACGTCCCACGATCGAAGATCGAGCGCGTCAAAGCCCTGTTCGGCAAGGCGGAACAGCGCGACCTGTTCCCGAAGAAAGGGGATGAGGATGCCGGTGCCGCGCCGCCGCTGCCCGAGTTCGTCATCAGCAAGCTGCCGCCGGCGATGCAGGTGATGGCGACGCAGCCTCACATTCCCACGAAGGTGCTGCTCAGGAAGCATCAGAGGGGCCGGCGTCCCATCAGCCGCCAGGATCTGACGAACCAGGTGATCAACCGCCTGCGGATTGCGGTAGGCGTGCGCAAACAGGCACGATTCCGGGTCCGTCGCGGGGGGCGGATCCTCGGCTACTACTGGAACAAGCTGATTCGCCAGCATTCAGCCAACGAGATCGGTGTCCTGGCCCACGAAGTCGGGCACGCGATCGATGATGTACTCACCGGGATGAAGCCCCCGACGACATTCGACCAGGAGCTGATGCCGCTGGGGACTCAGACCAGCCGGGGATCCTACACCCGCCAGCAGGTGCGCATGGAGGGGGTGGCGGAATGGTTCCGCTACTACATGATCGACCCGACGCAGGCCTATTCGCTGGCGCCCCTGTATTCGGCCTGGTTCGAGCAGGAGTTGCTGAAGTATCCAGCGCTCTGGGAGGCGGTCCGCGAGCTGCAGGCCCTTTATGCCGCCTATTTCTCGCAGGATGACGTCGCCAAGTTCGAGAGTCAGGTGGATTGGGATGATGATGGTCCCACCTCGCGATCGCCCCTCGCCGGCGAATCGATCCGGCAGTACCTCTACCGGCATGTTGTCGACAACCGCGCTCCGCTCGACTGGATGCGGCGCGAGCTGACCGGCGATACGCCTCTGCCGGACAAGATGAGCCAGGACGCCTACGTTCTGAGCCGCCTCAAGCCCGGCATCGGGGACATGGTGATGGGGTGGGTGAAGTTCGGCGTTCAGGATCGCAGCGGCAATCGCCTGAGCCGCGGGCTGGAGGAGGTCCTGAACGAGGCCGGTATCCGCACGCCGCGGCAGCTGCGCAAGTTCGAGGCCTATCTCCTGGCAAAGCGTGTTGATGAGCTGTACGCGCAGCAGGCGGCCGGCCAGCGCCAGCTGCGCGACGTCATCGACGCCTACGGCGGCCCCCTCGGCATGACCCGGGCGCAGGCGCGGGCGGTGATCGCCCGGTACCAGAGCCCGGCCTTTGACCAGGCCGCCCGCGGCGTGTGGGAGTGGAATCGCCAGTTCATCAACTACCTGCGGACCACCGGCTACTTCGACCAGACGCAGCTCTCGCTCATTCAGGTGATGAATCAGCAGTACGTCCCGATGCACCGCGTCCTCGACCACATGGAGGCGGCGCAGGGCGGCGGGCAGAGCCTGGTCGACAAGGGGCGGCAGTTCTTCCGCATCATGGGTTCCGGCCGGCGGGTGAAGCGCCCGCTGGCGACGATGATCCGGAACACGCGGCGGATCATGGAGAACGTCGAGGCCAATCGGGCGGCGCTGAAGGCGTTCGAGCTGATCCAGCGGGAGCGAGACTACCGGTGGGCGGACCCCATCAGCCGGCCGGTTGCGCCCACGACCGGGAACCTGCGGGAGATCAAGAAAGCGCTCATCGATGCCGGTGTAGACCCGGCCGACTTCGAGGGGCACAACGGCCAGCAGCCGAAAATCGACCTGGACACCGCCTTCACCATCTTCCGGCCGATCCAGCACAACCCGGCCGACATGGAAATCGCCTTGCGCGTGAACGGGAAGATCAAGCTCTGGCAGGTGCATGTACCGGCGATGTACGAGGCCCTGACCGGCACCTACAGCGGACCGACAAACAACGCGCTGCTGCGGCTGCTGATGGCCGGCAAAAACCTCGCCCGTGCCGGCTTCACGCTGTTTGCCGACTTCATGGCCAGCAACATTCAGCGCGACCAGATCACCGCCTTCACCCAGAGCCGCTATGGCTACAACCCGGCAATCGACTTCTGGATCGGCCTCAACGAGCTGCGCAAGCAGGGAGACATCTACCGCCTCTGGCTGCAGGCGCGTGGGTCCAGTTCCGGGCTCATCAGCACCTATACCGATGCCCTTGAGCGTGAGATCCGCATCCTGGGCAAGGGCCGCGGGCGCAAGTTCCTGGAGAACACCTTCCTCCCCTGGCGATGGCTTGACGTGCTGGAGGCCGTTTCGCTCACCGCCGAGCAGGCGACCCGTCTCGGAGAGTTCGCCCGCGGGTTGCGGGCTGAAGGCATCACCGAAGAGGGGCTGACCCGCGCCGCCCTGGCATCACGCGATGTGACGGTGGACTTCTGGCGCGGCGGGGAGTGGAGCCGGCAGATCGGCCAGTGGCGGGCCTTCTTCGGCGCCAACGTGCAGGGCCTGGACTACACCTTGCGCCACATGACCGGCGCCGGCGGCAGTCGACCGACCCGAAAGCACGCGGCGGTCAACTTCATTGTCCGGGCCCTGGCGGGCATCACGCTGCCGACGCTGGCACTGCACCTGCTGTGCCGCCTCAATCCCGACTATCAGGAACGCGAGCGGGAACGGGACATTTACTGGCTCATCCCGATCGGCAACCCCATGACCACGACACAATGGCTGCGCATCCGCAAGCCGCACGATCTGGGGTTCATCTTCGGCCGGGCTGGCGAGGACATTGCCGAGTACCTGATCACGAACGACCCCAAGGCCCTGGAGGACATGATCCCCGACGCACAGACGGCGGCGGACATCTTTGTGGACCTCCTGCCGACGGCCATCGTGCCCTGGCTGGAGATCATGTTTAACTACGACACGTTCCGCGAGCGCCCGATCATTCCGCGCTCGATGGAGAACCTGGAGCCCGCGCTGCAGTTCCGGCGCTACACCTCCGAGGTGAGCAAGTACCTCGGTCAGAAGCTCAACGTACCGCCGGTGTACGTCGACCACCTGATCTACGGGCACACTGGAACGCTCGGAATGAGCGTCGTGCGCGGCGTTGACGCCCTGGTGATGCGGCCGCTCCTGGGGATTGCCGGCAATCCGCCGCCGCCGCAGGGCGGCTGGGAGCAAGACCTGCCCGGCGTGCGGATCTTCTTCGCCAAGGATCTGACACCCGACGCCGCGGCGAGCGTGGCGCAGCTGTACGCCGCCATCGAGGAGCTGGATCGCGTGAAGCGGACCCTCAAGGCCCTGGAGGGCGATGCGCAGCGCCATGACGACTACCGCCGGCGGCACGTGGACGTGCTGGCCCGTGAGGACCTGCTGCGGAGCGGCGAGCGCCAGTTGCGAAGCGCCCGCGACCACATGCGGAGAATCTACGATGACCAGCAGCTCACGCCCGACCAGAAGCGGGACCGCCTGCGTGCGGTGATGGCTCGGATGGTTAACATAGCCAGGAGCATAGAAAGCAGGTCCCTGTACCCCGAGGAGTGACATGGCCAAGGCCTTTGCGCAGAAGAACCAGCCGGCGAACCAGCAGCCGGTGAAGAAGCCGATCCCGTTCCCCGCCCCCATCACCGGTCAGCCCGCGTGGGGTTCGCCCTCGCATCCACCGCCATCGGCCCAGGCAAGGTACCTGCAGATGTACTTCGCGCACCGCCACTGGCTGTGGCTCAAGGCGACCGACCAGGTGGCGGTCTACGGGCACCTGACCCGGGCCAGCGGTGACAAGGAGTTGCTGGAGCTGGTTCTGGCCCGGGGCACCGAGGCGTCGCTGAACTATCAGCGGCAGCGGCGCTGGAACGTGCCGCACCTGGAGGCCGATCGGCGGGTGATTGAGGAGGTCCTTGCGCCGCAGGCCGGGGGGGAGCATCCCGACCCACTTCCCGGCACGCTCGCCGCGGCCTACCGCACGCTGGTCGATGCCTTCGAGAAGGGCGTCGGGCGGATCCTGGTCCAAGACGGGGCTGAGTAATGAGGGTGATGTGCTACGTCGAATCGTTGCCCAGGCCGATGCGCTGCGCGACAGCTCGCGCGTCCTTGCCTTCTGTTTCGTTCTTGCTGCGCTCGCCGGCTTCTTCTCTGCCCTGCAGCGAAAGCTCGGCTGGCGTGACACCTTGGTTGCCGCCGGCGTATCGGGCGTCGGCGGCCTGATTGTCGGAGCCATCTGCGTCTCCCTGTGGGGCGAGGACAAGTGGTACCTGACCTGCGCCGGCTGCGGCCTGGCCGGCTGGCTGGGTGGCAACGTGGTCCTCGACCGCCTGACGTTCGTCGCGTGGACGATCGCGCAGGGGCGCATGCCGGCGATCGGGGATCCACCCGACAAGGAGCCGTTGAATGATGATGCGGATTCGAGCAATGGCGCCCCTGGTGATCATGGGGCTGATTCTTCTGGCCGGCTGTGAGGGCTGCTACAGCTCGCGTGATGCCAACGATGCGGCCGCTGTGGCGACGCGGAAGGCCGTGATCCCGCGCCTGGAGCAGCTCGCCGCGGCGAGTCCCGACGACGCCGAGCAGGTGCGGCTCGTGATCGACCGGTGGGACACCCGCACGGAGCGGGAGAATTACCGCCTCGCGCGGCCGCTCCTGGAGCGGCTGGCCGACCAGAGCGCACCCGACACCGCTGAGAGCATCCAGCGCACAGTCCGGACATGGGGTGAACGCCTGGACAGGTTCGGGCTGTAACCCGCCACCCGTCCGGTTTCGCCCGATTCTTCTTCACCAATTGTCCACAGGAGACCCACGATGACCCAGGTAGACACTTCCGGTTCAGCCGTTCCGCCGCCGGCAGCGGGCGCGCCTGCCGCCGCACCCGCGGGCGGCTTTCCCGGTGATTTCGCCCAGCAGCTTCGGCGCGAGGCCAAAGACGCCGCCCGGGATCTGATCAACCGGCTGCCGAGCCTCAAGCTCACGCCGGCGCAGGCCGGCGACATCGAGTTCGCCTCCTTCCAGGGCCTCCGCGCATCGTACCTCGCCAGTGTTGCGCGGACCGACCAGGAGCGGGAAGAGGCAAAGAGCCTCCTGCGCGAGGCTAAGGCGATCGTGGCCAACATTGCCGCGGTGAAAGCCAAGGACGCAGAGATGCTCTTCGCCGATGTCATCACCAAGATCCTGCAGCGCGGGATCCAGTTCCTCCTGAGCGGGATTGCCGCAACCTAAGCCATTGGCTACATTGCGATGCGGTGGCTGCGTCCTGCAGCACAGGACCGGGCCGGCACCACAAGTGGGCGCCGGCCCCTTTGCGTTGATGGAGGCCTCATGTCTGTTGCAACGGAACCTTCCACCGTCGATCGGGCCAAGGATCTGGTCGTGAGCGCCCAGCGCGATGCGGAAAAACTTGAACGGGCGCTGTCTGATGCCGCCCAACTCGGTGCGGAGGTCGACTCGCTGAACAGCGAGATCCAAACGCTGCGGCGGCTGCTCGACCAGCTCGGCAGCGGCGGGCCGCTGGAGACGCCGAGGAACTTCCGTGTCACGTTGAAGCACCTGACCGGCTTCACGGTGGAGGTAGACGCCGTGCCGGGAGCGCAGACGTACTGGTGGGAGGTGCGCACCAAGGCGAGCAGCTGGTATCGCGAAACCCACCAGCCGCGATACACGTTCGAGGCCGGCGAAATGCCCAGCTGGGAGTTCTGGATAGCGGTGAAGGCCGGCAATGGCGCGACCTGGAGCGATTGGCTGGGCTCTGTCGAACTGGACGATCCGCCAGCCCTGCAGCTGCCTGCTCGGCCGGTCCCGCAGCCCGAGCCCGGCCATGAGACCGATCCGGCAGAAGAGCACGGCCTGCCCTGGAGCGTGCGCGAGGTGATCGATGGGAAGCGGTTCTCCGCCACCGAGGACCTGACCCGGTCGGGCGTGCTGTACCGCAACTGCATCTTCGAGGGAATGAAGGAGAAGTGGCCACGCAACAACGGCATCTATGCCCGCTCCGCCAGGGGCATTGCCATCGTGTTCTGCACGTTTCGCAACATCAAGCACCAGGGGATCGAGGGATACAACTGCGATGACTGGCTGATCGAGGACTGCTATTTCGATCAGGTGTGGGAGCCGGTGCATATTCTTCACTGGAACAACCTGGTGATCCGCCGCTGCCTGGTGCGGCGGAACCATCGGATCCCGTTCGAGATCCAGGGGAAGGGGCATAACTTCCTTCTGGAGGACTGCTGGACGGAGCAGCCCGACCAGCCTTACCGCGACACCTTCGGTGCGTCGATTGCCACGATCCCCGCGACTGGCGTGCGGATTCGGCGGAACACCTTCATCCTGGATTCCCCGGTTCGTCCCGGTGCGCCGCTGGAGATCGACCCATACCTGCCGCAGTACGCCGGCCAGGTTGCCCAGGCGGGAATGTGCATCGAGGCTGCGGGCGAGGATTGTTTGGTCGAGGACAACGTCGGTTGGGGACCGTGGTCGTTCGGCATCTCCGGCCTGTCGGCCAAGTCGCACCCGCCCAGCGTCATCACCATCCGTGGCAATAAGCTCTACGGGCTCGCCCTGCGACATCCGCAGTTTGGCCCGTTCAACAAGGACGGTGACACCCGATTCATCGACGCCGGCGGGAACGTGGTAGCGCCGGCCGGGCAAAAGCCGATCTGGGACGGCCGGCGTGTGGGTGCCAGCGGCGCCCTGGGATAGGTGAGGGTTCGCGGGCCGCGTGTGGCATCATCGTGGAGTGCTCAAATGGCCGTTTGTGAGAAAAGGGAGCCGGGAACGTACATCGTGTTCGGGACCGATGGTTCCGATTTGATTCGCCTTCCCCCGGGGCTCAAAGCGCGCGCTGAGACGATTCATCAGCGCCTGGGTGAGCCGGCGGCGATCGGCAAGGTGATCGGTGCGCTGGTGGGCCTGGGCGCTGAAGTGGAGGCCAGGATCAGAAGGAAACCGCCACGAACCGGGGTGGAGCTGCTGGCCCGCCATGACCGGCCCCTCAAGCAAGAGGTACTGCGGCTCTATCGAGCCGCATACGCGGTTCATCCCGGCCCGGGCATCGGCCGGTGGGTCGCGTACCTGCTGGAGAAGGGCCTGGAGCGATTCGAGGCCGGCGGCTGAGCCTTGGCAGCCGAGCCGCGGCAGTCACGAGCTGCCGCGGGCTTTTTCTCTGTGCGCGCGAATCTATGCCGTGGTAAGCTGCGGATGTGGCGATCACCCGAGAATCCCCGACGTACATCCCCATGGGCACGGAGCGGGAGATCCTGCTGCGCCTGCCGCGGTCACTCAAGGCAGAGCTGAAGCACCTGCAGAAGCGGGTTCGTACTCACCTGGATCTGCCGCTGAAACTCGGACCCTTCATCACCGTCTGCGCCTTGCTGGGCGCGGAGGCGGAATTGTCGCGAATTGCAGGCCAAAAGCCGGCGAAACTGAGGAATCTGGCCGCGATGGCTGAGGACTGGCGGAAGCGGCCGCTGCGCCGCGAGTTTCGCAGCCAGTATGAGAAGGCGTACCGTGGCCTGCCCGGCCCAGGCCTGGCGGAGTTCATCCGCCATTGCGCCACAGTCGGCATGACCCTCATAATCGACACAAACCTCAAGAGCGGCACCACCTGACCTGTCACTTTCTAGCCAGTGTATAGACTGGGGATGAACTGTTCTCTATTATCGGTCCGTGGTGCTTTCCGTTTTCGACAGCCCCTGTGGATCAGCCGTGGAGACGCAGCGGAGAAGCTGGCGCCGTGCTGTCGCATGCGCGGCCGTTCGCGACAAGGTCGTTCTGACGCGGTGGAGCGGGAATCCGGCCGGCATAGCTGAGCATGAAGGTCACGCGGACCAGCCGGGCGACACCGAACAACGCCACGCCGCCGAGCAGCGCAGCCCACACCGGCCACCTGCCCCACAGCCAGAGAACCAGGACAGTGGCCCAGCCTCCGACCTTGCCGATTCGCTCGATGGCGCGGCAGGTACGGTCACCGCGCACGCACGCCAGTGTTTGATCATCCATCACGTCCCAATATCGGCAGAATCAGCCGGCCAATTTGCCAAGCCATATTGTCGTATTGCATATCGCCCCCGGATATTGAATGCGAGGGGACGAAATGCGATTTGCCTGCCAACGGGGCCTCCCAGGTGGGGTGAGGAGGGAGTGGAGAGTGAAATTTGCCTATCAGTTTCCAGGCGTCTCGGTCTGGAAACGGGGGAATCGGCAGGGATCCGGGGATCCATGGCTCCTGAGCTACCGCGATCCGGTCACGAAGAAGCGCACGACGATCACCGCATCTCCGGATGCCACGATCACCGCACGCCAGGCCCGCGAAATCAGCCGCCGGATCGACATGCACCGGCTCGGGCAGCTGAATCCACGCATCGAAAAACTGGCCCAGCAGGAGGATCACCCGTTGCTGGGGCGGTGGGTGGAGGGGGTATTCATACCCGGCCACGCCGAGGCCTACCGCGACTGGATGATCGCGACGGGGCGCAGCGCCAAGCAGGCGAAAGAGGTGTACAGCAGGGCGCGTAAGATGATCCGTCTTTGTCACTGGCGCACGATCGGGGATGTGGTCGCCGCGGAGTTGGAGGAAGCGGTGGCCAATTACCTGCGCGAGCGGCGGAATCGCTCGTACAAGACGTGCAACGACTACCTCAAGGCACCCGCCCAGCTCATGCGATGGATGGCACGACCGAAGGTGGGCCGTGCGCGGCGAAATCCTCTGGCTGATATCGAGAAGTACAACCAGGAGATCGATCGTCGGCGGCCACGGCGGGTGCTGTCCGCGCAGCAGTTTGCACACTTCCTCGAAGTGGTGGTCGAGCAGCCGCGTTTCCGGCAACTCACTGGTCCCGATCGCGTTCTTCTGTACCTGACGGCCGCATACACCGGCCTCCGGCGTAGCGAACTGTGGAGTCTCACAGCGGCAAGCTTCGACCTGGACAGCGATCCGCCGACGGTGACCGTGGACGCCGCGCACTCGAAGCACCGCCGGACCGACGTGCAGATCCTGCGGGCTGACTTGGCTGAACGGCTGCGGCCGCGGGTGCGGGCGCTGCGGCCGGGCGAGCGGCTCTTCAAGCTTCACGACAGGACGTCAGCGATGATCAGACTGGACCTGGCCGCCGCGGGGATTGCCTTCAGCGATGATGAGGGGACCTTCGACTTCCACTCCCTCCGTCATACCTTCGGGACCGAGCTGGCGCGGACCGGGGCAAGCCTGAGCGAGGTTCAGCGGCTCATGCGGCACTCGGATCCGCGGCTGACCGCGCGCTACGTCCATCCGCACATCCATGATCAGGAGCGGGCCCTGGACCGACTGCCGGCGCTGCCCGTCGATCCCGACGAACAGCAGCAGCAGCAGGCCACCGGGACCTACGGCGCGCAGCGCGATGCGCAGCATCCGAACAGGGTTATGCAGCATTCTGGCTCACCCAAGGCGCTGCGCCTCACAGCCGCTACAGCCGGCAAAAAGGGGGATCAAGTGATGCCAGATAAAGGGTTTATGACGGATAGAGGGGAGACGGACCCGGATCGCACCATCGGTCTTCGGAACCGAGGGTTGCAGGTTCGAGTCCTGCCGAGTGCGTTGATTCATCTCTGCAGTGCCGCCGGATGGGCGGCGGATCCCGGCAAGATCCCTGCACAAACCACCGCGCTGGACCTGGAGCATCAGGCAGGGCGCTAATCCGCACGAAGTGGCAAGTTGAGATGGCGCAGCGCTTCGGGGAGATCTTCGAGATAATTAACTCTCGCACATTCTCCTGACACGTGGCCGGCCGGGCGGATACCCCACTCCAGCGGCTGCAGGGCGTCATCTCGCTGCAAAGCTTACGGCCGGACTCGGTCCTTGAACTGCTGGAACAGCGTCCGATTCAACTGGACATGCTGGCGTTGGGTGCCTGTGCAGGGGGGGGCGAAAACTCACCCCGCGCCATGCGGTATGGATTCCTGGGGATTGCAGCGCCGCGTGATCGCGTTAACTGCCGGTGGCCGTTTCCGGCACTTCGAGTCGGCCGCTCTCGCAACTTGGGTCATCCGCCGGTAGGCTGGGGGCGGCATGACATACGGACGGATCGACATTCATTCGCACCTGTTGCCGGGGATCGATGATGGGTGCCGGACGGTTGAGGAATCCATACAGTGCGCGCGGGCCATGGTGGAGGCGGGCTACACGCACAGCTTCGTGACGCCGCACATCTGGCCCAGCTACCCCGATATTCACATCGAGTCGATCCCGCGGTTCACAACCGAACTGCAGTCAGCACTGGATGCGGCGGGCGTCAACCTCAAGCTGATGCCCGGCGGCGAGATCAATCTCCAGCCCGATATTCATCTCATGGCGCCCGAGCGCGTGGTGACCTATGGGCTGGCCCGGCGGCATGTGCTCATCGACTTCTGGTTCGATGCTCTGCCCGAGTTTTTCGAGCCGACCATCCGCTGGTTTCAATCGCTGGGATTGACGGTCATCATCGCCCATCCTGAGCGTGTCAAGGTGATCCAGCACAACCCTGATCTGGTCGATTACTTCCGTGACATGGGCGTGCTGTTGCAGGGGAACCTTCAATGCTTCTCCGATCCGGCCGACAGCCCGAACTGCCGGCTGGTGGAGCGCTACCTGCTGGAGGGCAAGTACACCTTCCTCGGCAGCGATCTGCATCGCTGGGAGACCCTTGAGATACGCCTGGCCGGCCTGCGCCGGGCGATCGAACTGGTAGGGGAGGCGAAGGTGGATGAGCTGACGCGAATCAATCCCCGTCAACTCCTGCCGGATGGAGTGTAGGTGGCGGTCCTGGCGCCGGCATCAACCGCGATGTCATCGCGCCAAGGGGTCTGCGGAAGGTGAATCCACCGTCCCCGCCGGGTTCCGTTCTCCGCCGTCAGATCCAGTTTCACGCGGCCGGCAACTCGCCGATTGGCGGGCTGGTTCACATCAGCATCCCGCCGGGCGCGCGACGGACTCAAGCCAAGCCCATGGGCTGCGCGATCCGCATGAACAACCTGTCGACCGTTTAGCGCGCAAGATCAGAAGCAGCCGAGAAACCCTGCGCATTTCAGTGGCGATGGCGTATCCAGTGTAAACAGAGAAAGCCGCAAAAACTGCCAGGATGGCGATCCGTCTGACGAAAATTGAACATCTGGCATCGGTATTGATTGCCGTCAGGCTCCAGCGTTCCTACAGTCCCGCATGCCGTGACCGCGATTGCATTTGGGCCAGGATCGCCTAGGGTGGGTGGTTATGCACTGCCGATGGTTGCCGGCGTTGATCCTGCTGATGCTTTGCTGCCCGGTCCGCGGGCAGGTCACCCAGCCGGCACTGCGACGCGAGGTAGTCATCCCGGCAGGGTACGAGGTGATCGAGCGCGAGGGCCGGCGGGTGATCGCGACGATGGCCGATGCGGAGTGGGTGCGCCAGGCCCTGGTGGGCATCCAGCCGGCCACCCGGCCAAGCACGTTGCCTGCGGATGTGATTGAGCGCCTGATCGCGAAGCGGGCATGGCTGGAACAACAGTTGGCGCGGGACCTGTTGATCGAAGATCCGGCAGTGATCCGTGACTTCATCGATCAGCGCCTGTTGCCTCGCGTGCGGGCAGTGGAAAGTGCACCGATCCCACTGTTTTACCTGGCGATCAGCCGGCCAGCGCTCAAGGAACTGATGAAACAGGGCTGGTCGGACCCGCGCTTCTATTACAACCGGGCGGCCGATGAGATCATGATCCAGCCACGGCTGGAGGTAAACTTTGACCGACCGATGGATGACCTGCTGGTCGGCGCGTTTTTTGAGCCAGGCGATACGGTCGAGATAAAACAGGCTGCCCTGGCCGATACGATCCAGTCGATCGAGGCGGGCTTGGCGCAGGAACTGTCGATCCAGGCGCAGCGGCGGCTCCAGATGGAACTGCTGGCGTTCATCGAACAGCATCTGATCGACCGGATCGACTGGAAGGCAGACCAGGTATGGCTGCGCCTGGGGCTGGTGGCGGTGCTCAGTGCCCGCTATGCGGCGGAAATGACCGGAGCCGACTCTCTATGGTATGTCGCTCCGATGGTGGCTGAGCCGCCCCGTGTACGCCTGCGGGCGGCGAACATCGACCTGCTGCACCCGGCTGATCCGCAGGATCTGCGTCGGGAATACGTTTCGGCCTACTTCGATGCGATGCGGCGCAAAAGTGTCGCAGTGGTCTGGGACTGGCTGCGTGAGGCAAAATCAGAACAGCCGGTGCCCGATACCCTGAAGGCGGTTCTTGAGCGAAAACCCGTTGATGGACAAGAACTTATCAAGCTTATCCATGCAACGACCGATGTTGACCTGACCGCGCGCCTGCTGCCGCCATAACGGCAGGGCAGGGCCATGCGTCCCGCCAGAGAGTCGCGGTGGGAGCAAAAAAGTCGAATTGAAACGGATGAGAAAAGAGTGAATGCTTGATTGGGGGGGATTTCCGGGCTTGCCCGATGACTGTGGAAAACATACGTTCCACAGGCGACGACGATGACCTATCAATGGTCACAAGAGTACGGATGTAGGCAGACCGGCCAGGCAATGCCAGTGGCTTCAGAATCATCTTCGCATCGTCTTTGTCCGCCCTACGGGTACGGGCCTCGGGGCGTGTATGGTCTGCGCCGCTCGATGCTGTCGCCCCGCCGGTTGTCACCCCCGTGAACCATGCGCCTGCCCCGTTGCGGGCTGTTGTGTCGCTGCGCATCTGGTTAAAGCAACTTGGACTGACAAGTTAGATCTGAGGAAGGACATGGCCGAGGCATCGGTCAGCGCTCTTTCGGGTTCCGACTCTGTGGAAGAGCGCCCGGAGCAGACATTTTCGCGACAGGATAAATCCGCCGGGGCGGTAGGGCGCGTGCTGCGCCTGCTGCGTAACACCAGTGGGATCTGGGCGATCACCGATCAGGCGATCGTCAGCGCGGGCAATGCCATCAGCAATATCTACATCGGGCGCACGCTCGATCCATCCCACCATGGTCTGTTCGGGCTGGTGCTCTCCACGATGCTGTATCTCAACAGCCTCCAGGCGGCATTGGTCATCTATCCCCTGAGCGTGAAGGGGGCTGTGGTCGACACCGCGCGCCTGCGCGCGTTTACCGGTGTCTGCCTGATGCTCACGCTGCTGTGTGGCGTGCCGCTGGCGCTGGCCACCGGACTGATCGGCGGCATCTTCGGCGAAAGCGCAACGCTGGCCATCTGGACGGCGTTGGCGCTGCTGCTGTGGCAGTTACAGGAAACGCTGCGGCGAATCCTCTCGGCCCGCCTGCGGTTTAAGGAATCGGTCTGGGGCGATGGGGTGCGCTATCTCGGACAGGCGGCGATCATCTTCTTCCTGGCCATGAGCGGGATGCTGACGCTCACAACCGCCTTCGCCACCATTGCCGGCACATCGGTGATCGCCGGGCTGTTCCAGGCGTGGCAGGTCGGTATTGAGCGGCCTCGCTGGCAGGATGTGAAGGATTTCGCCTACGAGTTCTGGTGCCTGGGCCGCTGGATGCTGGCGGGCAACGTCACACTGCTGGTCAGCACCCTCGGGCTGGAATATGCCCTCTCGCTAAGCTGGGGCCTGGCGACGATGGGGCAGTTCCAGGCCATGTCCACCATCGTCAAACTGTCGCATCCGCTGTTGTTCGGTATCGGGGCGATCATCACTCCGGTGGCCGCCCGGGCCTTCAGCGATGGCGGCACGAAACTGGCACGCTCGCTCAGCGCCAAGTATGCCCTTCAGGGCCTGCTGCTCCTGCTGCCGTTTTACGGAATCCTGCTGATCATCCCGACAGTGGCTTTGCGGCTCTTCTATCCCAATGTCGAGGCATACGCCGGGCTGGGCAATGAGTTACGCATCTATGTTCTCTGGTACATGGTGCTGTATGCGGCCAGTGTACTGGGGGCGTACCTGAGCGGCCTGGAGCGGGCACGGCATCATTTCCATGCCCAGATCATTCATGCCTTCGGCTCGGCTGTGATCGCACTGCCCCTGACCTACTTCTTTGGCCTGTCAGGTATGCTGATCGGGGGCGTTATCGCCAAGCTGACGCTGTGTGCGGCGATCCTGTACTACATCCGCTACGCCCATCGGCAGGATGATGCGGCGGCGTCGCATGGGCCTCAACCGCCGACGCCGCACATCGCCTGATCCCACCCGGCAATTTTCTGCCATATTGCACGGCCGGTGCGCAGAAGCCGCGCTGGGCGCTGCACTTGGCAAATATGCCCTATCACCGAAAAGTCTGGTCTGGAGCGGTACTTGCGGCTTATAATGGGCTCCATCCCCGACCAGTGAGGTTTTCAGCACCATGATTCCGCAACCACCCCCTGGGCAAGGCCCGGTCGATCCACGAGGGGCATTCACCCCGCCTCAGCCGCCACCAGCCTCCAATCCGAGTGCCGGCAGCGCACCGGCAGGCGGTGGCTGGGAGCCACCGCCTCCAGGGGTTGGCCCGGCACCCCAGGGCCGGCCCGGGCAGGGGGGACCGCCAATGGGTGGTGGATTTGCTATGACCGGCGGCCCGATGAACCCGCCCCCGGGCATACCCCCCATGCCCCCCATGATGTATCCCCCGCCGCCCCCGCCGCGCAAGCCGCTGTTTGGGGCTCTCGCCCGCACCATCTTCACGACGCTGGCCAGCCTGATCGTGCTGGGATCCATCTCCCTGAATCTGTACCTGCTGGCCTACGTCGCCGCCTCCTCCGGTTCGGGGATCGACGTCCAGACCCTCGAGAAGGGCACTGGCTCCGACACCATCGCCATCATCGCCATCGAGGGGATGATCCTCGATGCAACGGTTGAGGCATTCGACAAGATGATCCAGAAGGTCGAGGACGATGCCAGCGTCAAGGCGGTTGTCCTCGAAATTGATACCCCCGGCGGCGCGGTTACCGCCTCCGATGAGATCTATGACCGCATCCAGCGCTTCCGAAAAGACACCAGCAAGCCGGTGATCGTGTCGATGCAGGCGCTGGCTACCAGCGGCGGGTACTACATCGCCTGTGCTGGCGACTACATTTTCGCCCAGAAGTCGACCATGACCGGCAATATCGGTGTCATGATGGCGCGATTCAATCTCGCCAAGTGGGCCCAGGAGCACGGCATCGAGGACAGTTCACTTCATTCCACCGGCTCTGACTTCAAGACCGCCGGCTCGATGTGGAAGGAAGAAACCCCCGAAGAGCGCGCCTACATCCAGGGGTTGATCGATGAGGCTTTCATGCAATTCAAGCAGGTGGTGAGGGAAGGCCGCGGCCCGCGGCTCGATCCGGCATCCCAGGAATCCGAGGATGAGAAGGTAGCCCGTATTGCCAATGGCAAGGTCTACATGGCCTCCGAAGCCCACCGGCTGGGGTTGATCGATGCCATCGGCTACCGCCACGATGCGCTGGAGTATGCCAAGCAGGCGGCGGGGATCTCCTCACCACGCATCGTTCGATACAGCCAGCCCAAGGGGCCGAGCTTCTTCATTGGCTTCAACGTCGCCCTGCGCGGCAGCGAAGCGAGTGGTCCGCTCAACATGCAGGTGGATGCGAAATTGCTCGAGCAGTTTACCCGGCCACGGCTGATGTACCTGTGGCGTGTTCACTGAGCGTCCCCTGGACGAGACAGTCCGGCTCCCCCGGGCTGAAAAGCGCGAAACCGGTACCTGGCAGGGGTACATTTGAGCCATCAATGATCACCTGCCGAGGCAGCGCTACCGGTTCCGGCCTACCATGTATCGGTGTTGACCTGGCATGTATGGGTGTTTCACGGTCCTGCTAGCGACAAGAAGAGGAATCTGATGACCAAGTCCCTGTCCACAATGATCCTCACCACCTTGCTGATGGTGGGGATGACAGCGCCGGCCCTGGCGCAGCAGCGGCCGGTGGAGCAGGTGGACCCGGCAGTGGTTCAGGCAGCCATCCGCCGGGGTGTTGAGTACATCTATTCCCAGCAGCGCCCTGATGGCAGTTGGGAGGAAGCCGCCCAGCGCGATCCCAAGGCGGCAAATTACGCCATCATCGGCGGACAGTGGGGCGGCCAGACCGCCCTCACCACCTACGCACTGCTGGCGGCCGGTGAAAGCCCGCAGAATCCGAAATTGGCCAAGGCCATCGAGTGGCTGAAGAAGGCGGACATCCAGGGCATCTATGCCCTGGGCATGCGCGCCCAGATCTGGACCTACCTGCCGCGCACCAACGAGACATATGCTGCCGCTCGACGCGACTGGGCCTTGCTGGCCCAGGGATTGCGCCAGGACCCCTCCAAAACCAGCTTCGGCACTTACGACTACATGGCTGATGGCAAGTCAAACCGGGTGGACCTGAGCGCAAGCCAGTATGGTGTGCTGGGGGCGTGGGCGGTCGCCCAGGTAGGGGTTGAAGTGCCCACCAGGTACTGGCAGGCCACCGATCTGGCATGGCGCAAATGGCAGGCAACCGCCGGAGGCGGCGGCTGGGCTTACTCGGGCAAGCCCGATGATGGCCACCCGGTTAACCTGCCCATTACCGCCGCTGGTGTCGCGACCCTGTTTATCACCCAGGACTACACGCACGGGCCGGAAGTGCTCCGCTGTGCGGGAAACGTCGGCAACCAGAATATCGAGGCCGGCCTGAAGTGGATCCAGGCGAATATTGACGACCTGCTCAAGAAGGACGGCAGAAAAAACAAGAATCCGTACTACACCCTCTATGGCATCGAGCGTATCGGGGTGGCGTCGGGGCTGAAGTATTTCGGCACCATCGACTGGTACCAGACTGGTGCCAAGTGGCTGCTGGAGAAACAGAACAAGCAGAATGGCTCCTGGAGCGGCTTCCGTCCCAGCAACTCCGGTGGTGGATTCTGTGACAATGCCTTCGCGCTGATTTTCCTTTCGCGTGGCAGTGCGCCGGTGGCGATCAACAAGC
>CAYNMV010000051.1:0-5899 GCA_964398315.1 uncultured Tepidisphaeraceae bacterium
ATCACCTCCTTTCTAAGGGATTACTTAGAACTCGACCCGGAGCGATCCGGGAGAGAAAAGTGTCAGCACAGCCTCGTTCGAGGTGCAGAGCCTCGAAAACCCCGGCGGCAACGCCGGTGGATGGCAACCGACTATTCACTTGTCAAAGATCGAATTCGATCGAGCCTGGAAGCACCCGCTTTCGGGCTCGTTTCGTTTTGCGCGGACAGCTTGCGCTGCGATGCGGGATGGGGCCTGTCTTGTGGGGGGAAAATAGATACGCCCGGTTCTTGCGAACCGGGCGCTACTTCTGGCGCAAATGGGAGGAGGCATTCGCGCCAATGGAGGAGGATCTATTTAAGTTTAGCCACGCGATTTTTATTTTTCTACGTTCGCCTTGTTCATCATCGGTCGGGCGGATCGCCTGCCATCAGGGCGCCCAGCCGGCACTGCCTCAAGCCCGGCCGGCGGCATGGATCAGTTGGGTCAGCAACTGGATGTGGCGCTGCTGCTGCGGGATGAGCTGGTTCTGAATCAGGTCGGCACTGGTGGCATCCACATCACTGAGCGCATCCTCATAGTCTTTCAGCCCGTGCTCCTCGCCTTCCTTGAGGGATTTGAGCGATGCCGCCCCGCCCAGCAGGTTGGCGGTGCCCTGGCTGAACCGCGCCAACGCGCCCCAGGCGCCGGAACTGTCCGATGCCTCACCACCCAGCTCGCGGATGCGATCGCGCAGGGACTGGGCAGCCCGGCCGTGGTCCTCCTGCATTTCGCGCAGCAGCTTGACCTGGCCGGCCTTATCCGGTGAGTCATCCACAGCATTGATCGCCATGCGGTAGGTTTCGGTGGCGGAAATTTCGCCGCGGAGCAGTGAATCAAGCTGTTGAATGGATGGATCTGTCCCGGCGGGGTTGCCGCTGAGGCGCTGGGTGGGTTCCGGGTTGGGATTCCACATCGTCATTGTATCCTCCGGTAGTGAGATGACTGATTCAGCAGCAAGGTCCGTACCGCGGCCGCCAAGCGGGCCCGCGGCCGGTTGGCGACCGCGCCGGGACCGGCTGGGCAGGCAAGTTGCCGCTGTCCACCCCGACGTCACGACCGCGCTATTGGCCCTGCCAGCCGGCCCGCAAAAATGTGCCATTCGGTCGCATCAGATCATCTTCGATGGTGTTTGCTCCGCTCTGCGCCTTATGGCACAATGCGCGCCCTGTCCGTGATTGAAGGGTAACGAAGTCATATGCTCCTTCAGACCAACAGCTACATCGTCCCCCGTGACAAACGTGAGGAGCACGCGCGGCTGGTCCGCAAGTTCCGCCAGGTCCTGCTGCGTCTCGGCTGCGACAGCTTTGAGGTCTATGAGCAGGTGGGCACGAACTGGGCGCCCGGCGAGGCGACCGGCCGCTATGTGCAGATCATGCGCTTCCACGACCGCAAGCATCAGCAGGCGGTGCAGGCGGCGGAAAAGGCCGACAAAGGGGCACAGCACGTCATCCGCGAATTTTGCGAGCTGATCAATTTCCCTTATCAGCACCAGCACGGGCTGTTCGCCAGCGGGTTCTACCAGAGCATCATCGCGCCCGCGCCGGCCCGCCCGGCCTCCACTACCCGCCCGCGTCCCCGCTCCAGCGCCCCGATTCCCCCGCCTCCGCCGGTTGCGGGATCATCGGCATCGACCACACCCGCCGAGCCGGCCAATCCGGCCATGCCCAGCCCGGCCGATCCCGATGAGGATGAACCGCGCGGTGGTGAGCCGCCATGCCTGGAGGGCCTGCTCCAGCCGGTGCTTGAACCATCCGAAGGGCGCAGCGGCACCACCCCGTCCGCGGATGCCGAGCCGCCGGTGGAGGGAGAGATTTCGCCGTTCAACCTGATCGAGGATGACACCAATCGGCCGGATGTGGTGGAGGGGGAAGAAACCTTCGATACCTCGGATGAGGAAGACCGCTCCACGCCCTCGCGCTGAGCGGGCTGCCGCCTGAGATGGGTAATCGCATCCCCGGGATGTGAAAAATGCCCGCGGCGGCGGAACCGCTGCGGGCATTGTGGGCCTCATCTGGCCACGTGGGCCGAGAGCCAATTCCCCGTCCGGCTCTCAGTTGACTCTAATAATCGCACATAATGGCTGCCGCACAATCCCCCAATATTGGGGGGGGGTAGCATTTTGTCTTCCCCGTCGCCGTCCAGCGGGGGGGACAGATCGCCGTCCACGGCGGAGTGCATGGCCTCGTTGTGCAGCACGACAGGATGCGCCGGCCGGAGAAATACCGCCCACCTGATGCGGTGCGATTGCGCCGCCGCCACTCCCCAGCGCGCTGGCCTCACTTGCAAAAGTTGCGCGATCGCACTAGGCTTTGCCCCTTAAAGTCGTTCCCGGCGAATGGGCTATTCGGGGCCGGGGGCAAAGCAAGGATGCAGTCGTGCTACAGGAGGTAGCCATGCTCACATCACTCAAGGCCTTTTCCACCCGCTTCCTTACCCTCAGTGCGCTCGCCGCGATGACCGTCGGCTGTGCCAATCTCGTGACTTACTCGCGGGATGCCCAGCAGGAGGGGATGCGCTACTACAATGCCGGGCAGTACACCGATGCCGCCGGCGCTTTCAACAACGCGGTAAAGCAGGCCCCGGATAACTACGAAGCCCGCTACTACCTGGCCAGCAGCTACGCTCGGACCGGCGCTTACACCAAGGCCATCCAGGCCTATCGCGCTACGCTGGATGCGATGAAAGTCAGCTACGAGGGCGCGCGGGATACTGAATTCCGCGCCAAGGTGATCGACGCCCTGGCCCAGACGATCGCCCAGAGCCCCAACCGCCACACCGAGATGAATCACATGGAGGAGGCGGCCCGCACCTCGAGCGATCCCGAGCTGTACATCATCCTCGCCAAGACCTGCCAGTACGCCGGCGACCCCGACGGCGCGATCGACAACTATCGCACCGCCTCCACCATCGCCCCCAACCATTTTGAGGTGCAGAAGCAGTACGGCCTGTATCTCGATGCACTCGGCCAGCCCGAGGCCACCACGCCCCTGCGTCGGGCCAATGCGCTGAACCCCGATGACCTGCAGGTTGCCGATGCCCTGCGAAAGCACGGCATCGTGCCCGGGCCCAGCCTCAAGGAGCCGCACGAACTGGCCAAGCCGCTGCTGCCCGACGGCCCGCTGCCGGATTGGGGTTCCTGGCCGGCCCGCAAGACACAGCCGGCCCAGGCCGCTCCGGCTGCGGATGGTGCCTATCCCATGCCCACCGCCACTGTGCAGCACCCGCGTGACTGATGCGCATGCGATCACTGACACCGGCTCGCCAAAATCAACCGAACTGACTGCGGAATCTCGATCGGTCCGCCCGGTCGAGATTCTTCGCTTTCCGAAGCGCTGGCGTTACCGCGCCCATGCCGTAAGATGCTGAGAGTCCGATGAGCGAAAGCAAGTACACCATCTCCGCCTCCGAGGCGGCGTTTCTCAAGGCGCGCCAGGTGATGCCCGGCGGCGTCAGTTCGCCGGTGCGCGCATTCAAGGCCGTCGGCGGCACGCCCGTCTTCATCAAGGAAGCCGAGGGATGCGTGCTGACCGATATCGATGGCAATACGTACATCGATTACGTGGCCAGCTATGGCCCGATCATCACCGGCCATGCCAATGAGCAGGTGGTGGCTGCGCTGTCCAAGGCGATCGGCCGCGGCACCAGCTTCGGTATGCCTACCGAGGCCGAAACCCAGCTCGCCAGCCAGATCCTGGGCGCGCTGCCCGAAATGGAGATGCTTCGCTTCGTCAACAGCGGCACCGAAGCCACGATGAGCGCCATCCGGCTGGCGCGCGGCGCCACCGGGCGCTCGAAGATCGTCAAGTGCATCGGCTGCTATCACGGCCACGTGGACAGCCTGCTGGTGGAGGCCGGCAGCGGCATGCTTACCCTGAAGGAGCGCGATGATTCCGCCCCGGCGGCCGATGCGGTGGTTCCCGCCACCCCCGGCGTGCCGCAGGAAGTGGGCGCGGGGACGCTGCTGGTCCATTACAACGACCTGGACGGGGCCAAGGCCCTGTTCGAGCGGCACGGCAGCGACATCGCCGCGTTCATCGTCGAGCCCGTCGCCGGCAACATGGGGGTGATTCCCCCGGCCGAGGGCTACCTCGAAGGCCTGCGCGACCTGTGCAGCGAGCATGGTGCCTTGCTGATCTTCGATGAAGTGATGACCGGCTTCCGCGTTGCCTGGGGTGGAGCGCAGGTGCGCTACAAGGTGACGCCGGACCTGACGTGCCTGGGCAAGGTGATTGGCGGCGGCCTACCGGTAGGGGCGTATTGCGGGTCGCGCAAGCTGATGGAGCAGATCAGCCCGATCGGCCCGATCTACCAGGCCGGGACCCTCAGCGGCAATCCGGTGGCCATGGCCGCCGGGCTGGCCACACTGGACCAGCTCCAGGAGGAAGGCTGCTACGAAAAGCTGGAGAACCTGGGCAGCGATCTGACCGAAGGGCTGATCGATGCCGCCGCCGAGGTGGGGGTGCCGATCACCATCAACCGCGTCGGCAGCATGCTGACGGTTTTCTTCACCGCCGAGGCCGGAGCGCCGGTGATGAACTACGACCAGGCGACCGCCTGCAACACCGAAGCCTTTGCCCGCTTCTTCAACAGCCTGCTGGCCGATGGCGTGATGATCCCGCCATCTCAGTATGAAGCCTGGTTCCTCGGCCTGGCGCATGATGCCGATGCGCTCGATCGCACCCTCAAGGCCGCCCGCCGGGCGTTTGAAGCCGTAAAAGGGGAGTAGCCGAACAGCCATCGGCGGGCAGCCCCGGCGATGAACCGGTCGAGCGGCGCGCATGCCTCCATGCCTCTGCACGCAAGCTCCCTACACGCCAGCACCACTCCCCCTCACTCTCTTCACAAAACAATCGTCACAAAAAAATCCCCGCCTCGAAGCAGGCTTCGAGGCGGGGCGGAGAACCACAAGCTGAGCGGGATGCGGCTACTTGATGAACAGCATCTCGCGATAAGTCGGCAGGGGCCACAGGTCATCGGCAACGAGCATCTCGAGCTTGTCGCCGGCCCGGCGGACCTCGTTCATCGCCGGCAGGACTTTGTCCCGCATGTACTTGGCGTGTTCATAGGGGTCGCCATTGCCTTCGTGCGCCAGGGCCTTGTCCAGTGCGGTCACACCCTGCTGCAATTCACTGATGGCCGCCGAGACGCTGCGGAGCAGATCGGCCGCGACGCTGGTATCGGCTCCGGCGGCTTTCAGTGCCGTCACGTTCTGTGCCAGCTCGGTCTGGTAGCGCAGACAGGCCGGCAGGATCATCGTCTTCGCCATCATGCTCGTGAGGTTCCCCTCAACGTTGAGCGTCTTGGCGTAGGCCTCGGACAGGATGTTGAAGCGGCTGCGCAGCTCCTTCTCGGTATAGACCTTGTACTTGCTGAGCAGTTCCAGGTTCTTCTTGTCCAGGATCGACGGCAGGGCATCGACCGTGGTGCGGAAGTTGGGCAATCCGCGCCGCTCGGCCTCCGCGTGCCATTCAGCCGAGTAGCCATCCCCATTGAAGATCACCTGCTTGCTCTCCTTGATGATCTTCGGCAGCAGCTCCTGGATGGCGGTGTTCAGTTCCTTGCCGCCCTGGATGGCGTTTTCCAGGTTCGTGGCGATGTAGTCGAGGCTCTCGGCCACGATCGCATTCAGCACGGTGTTGGCACCGGCGATATTCTGGCTGGAGCCCACCGCGCGGAACTCAAACTTGTTGCCGGTGAAGGCGAACGGCGAGGTGCGATTGCGGTCACCGGCCTCGCGCGGCAGCTTGGGCAGCACGCTGACGCCTGTCTCGAACAGCCCGCCCTGCTTGCTGCTCTTGGCGCCACCCTGCTCGATCTGCTCGATGACATCGTTGAGCTGATCACCCAGGAAGATCGAGATGATCGCCGGCGGGGCCTC
>CAYNMV010000051.1:5922-25488 GCA_964398315.1 uncultured Tepidisphaeraceae bacterium
GGCGCCCAGGCGGTGGTCATTGCCCGCGCCGCCGATGGCGACGCGCAGCAGGTCGGCATGCCGGCTGACGGCCCGGATGACGGCACAGCAGAAGACCAGGAACTGGGCGTTCTCGTGCGGGGTATCGCCGGGATTCAGCAGGTTTTCGCCGGTGTCGGTGGAGATCGACCAGTTGTTGTGCTTGCCCGAGCCGTTGACGCCGGCAAACGGCTTCTCGTGGAACAGGCATACCAGCCCGTATTTGTCGGCGGTCTTGCGCAGCACCTCCATCACCAGGTTCTGGTGATCGGTGGCGAGGTTGCTGCTCTCGAAGGTCGGGGCGATCTCATACTGGCTGGGCGCCACCTCGTTGTGGCGGGTCTTGACCGGAACGCCCAGCTTGAACAGTTCGGCTTCGCACTCGGCCATGTATGCCAGCACGCGCTCTGGGATTGAGCCGAAGTACTGGTCTTCCATCTCCTGGCCCTTGGGGGGCTTGGCGCCGAAGAGGGTGCGGCCGGCGTTGATCAGGTCGGGCCGGGCGTAATAGAACGCCTTGTCGATCAGGAAATACTCCTGCTCCGCGCCCACGGTGGTCACGATTCGCCGCACATCATTCCGGCCGAAAAGCCGGAGGATGCGCAGCGCCTGCTGGGCGATGGCATCCATCGAGCGCAGCAGGGGTGTTTTCTTGTCCAGCGCTTCGCCGGTCCAGCTCAGGAACGCGGTGGGGATAACCAGCGTTGAGCCGTTGGGATTCTCGACGATAAACGCGGGGCTGGTCGGGTCCCAGGCGGTGTAGCCGCGGGCCTCGAAGGTGGCGCGCAGCCCGCCGGAGGGGAACGACGAGGCATCCGGTTCGCCCTTGATCAGTTCCTTGCCGCTGAACTCGGCGATCGCGCCGCCGGATTCGGTGGGGGTGAGGAAGCTGTCGTGCTTCTCGGCCGTCAGGCCGGTCATCGGCTGGAACAGGTGGCAGTAGTGGGTTGCGCCCTTTTCCATCGCCCAGTCTTTCATGGCGGTGGCAACGGCGTCAGCGACGGCCGGATCGAGCGGCTCGCCCATCTTGATCGTCCGCTGCAGCGCCTTGTAGACGCTCTTGGGCAGGCGGGCGCGCTGCACTTCCTCATTGAAGACATTGGTGCCGAACAGATCCTTGACGTGGCACTTGCGAAAGTCCACGCGATTCAGAACGTGCCGGGTCGTGGCGATGGTCTTGATCGCTTCCTGGCGGACGGTGGCCATGTAATAGTACTCCTCGACTGTAGCGTAGAACGATTACGGTTCGCGGGTGAGGGGGGCCTGACCGTATCCCATCGGGCGGGTGCCCGTTGGGTCATTGGTAACTCCAGAGCGCTTTCTGACGGAGCACTCGTTTACGCAATCCTGCCGATCGCCGTACCCCGGCCCAAACCCGCGCATGCTAGTAACACCAAGGGTAGTAGCAAAGTGTGTGCAATTCCAAAAGTGCGCGAAAAAAAGGGGTTGACAGCATCCCTTGTGCGTAATGGATAGGCAAACCGTGCGGGAAGCGCATCAGACGCCCATCCAGCGCGCACTGTCACGGTGTGAGCATCGATCAAGCGGAGTGGATCAGCGCAGAATGAGAACACAGGCGGCTTGCGGTTACTTGCTTTCCAGCCGCCTGATCCGCGGGGAGAGCGGCGGCTGTGCCCGTTCAGACCGCTGGCTTGGCGGCGATTCGGATACTTGAGACCGCTGCTGGGGCGGCGCACTGGGAGCGCTGGCATGAGGAGTACTTTCACGAGCGGAGCTGTCACGAGCAGTGTTGTCACGCGGGGCGGTATTGCGCGGGGCACGCGGTTCCAATGCCGGCCGGGAGGGCGCAGGCTTGAGATGGGACGGGGGCTCCACCGTTGGGAATGTGGGCCGCGGCCGCTCCGTTGATGGCCGGGCCGTCGGCGGTGCGGGCGTGTGCTGGGCTGGCGGATCGGGCGAGCGGTATGAGGGTGGATCAGGCACCAGGTGGGTCTTGCGCGCTTCGCGCTCCTGCCTGCGGCGGGCTTCCACATAGGCCCGCTCGGCCCGCTCCTCATCGCGCTGGGCCCGGCGCAGGCGCTGCAGGTCGAAATGCTCCCGCTGCTGCGCCTGCCGCCACTGGTCATACTGGCGATACTGTTCCAGACGCTCGTGATAGCGTGCCTGCACCACCGCGTGCGACAGTGCCGCGCTCACATCTCTCAACTGGGCCTGGGTTTGCGCCATGGCCTGCCCGGCATAGTCCAGGTGATACTGCTGCTGTGCCAGTTCCGCCGCCAGGCGGTCGTGGTGCTCCAGCGCCTGTTCATAGGCCGCCAGATCCGCCGCCGCCGGATGGGTTGCCAGCACGCGATCGACCGTACGGCGCTCCACCTCCGCCAGTGCATCGCTCTGGCGGCGGAATACCTCATACGTCAGCAAGACATCGATATCTGATGCCAGGTAAGCTTCTTCCAGTTGCGCCAGGGCGCGGGCCTGGTAGCGGGCATTGGCCATGGCTGCATCCAGCTCTGCGAGGTCCCAGCGGCTGGCTGCCCGCACGGCGTCCGCCAGAGCGGCCTGATACGCCGTCCACACCGCGCCATAGGTGGGTGTCTGCCGCACCGCGGCCAGCGCATTGGCTTCGTTCCGCACAAGGGCAGCATGGGCCTGTTCCAGTGCCTGCTCAGCTTTGATCAGTTCGGGATCCTGCTCGACCGCCTGGTTGAGCGCTGATCGGGCTGCCTCGGCCCGGCGCCTGCGCTGCTCCACTTCCACCCGGGCCGCTTCCACCTGCGGCGCCAGGCGCGCGATCTGCGCCGTCGCCGTGTGATGCAGGGATTGAATCTGCCCATATTGGGCATCGAGCAATTGCTGGTGATGGGCCAGTTCCCGCACTTCCAACGCGGCATAGTTCGGGGCAGGCAGCAGCGTCAGTGGCGGGGCATAGCGGGTGTGATGCAGGCGATCTGCTGCCCGATCGGTCCGCCGGCGGGCCTCGATCAGGTCACGCCGGGCCTCCGCTGCCCGTTCCTGGGCATGGATCAGCCGATCCTGCGCCGGGCTCAGCGCGGCGGCCCCACCCAGTGCCGACAGGAAGATGAGGACAGAAAGCCTCATATCTAAATAGTAGGGCTGCGGGGGCAAAAGGTTAGGCATTTCCCGGATTTTCTTCGCGCTGGACTGGCTGCGCGGGTTTCCCCAATAATCCGGCTGGAACGGCCGAGCCTGGTGAGATCGTCCTCTTCGTTTCTGGCCTGTGCCGGGATACGATCGCCGATATCGGTATTGTTGCGCGAAAGGGCGGATTGGCGGCGTGAAGACTATTTTCCGCAAAGCAGGCTGGGCAGTGACGGCGGTGGTGCTCCTTGCGGGCCTGATCTGGGCGTTCCGCCCTAGGCCGATCGAGGTGGACCTGGGTGAGGTCACGCGCGGGCAACTGCTGGAAACGATCGATGAAGATGGCCGCACGCGCGTTAAGGAGCGCTACGTCGTCTCAGCGCCGCTGGCCGGCCGGGTTCAGCGCATCACCCTGGATGAAGGCGATATCGTCGAGCGCGGCACCACTGTGCTGGCGGTTGTCGAACCGGCTTTGCCCGCCCTGATTGATCCCCGCGCGCGGGAGCAGGCGGAAACAGCCGTCCGCGCTGCCGAGGCCAGTGTCGAACAGACGCAAGCCGCCGTGGTCCGTGCCGAGGCGGAACTGGCCAAGGCACGGGTGGATTTGCGCCGCTCGGAAGAGCTGCTCAAGTCGAAGGCGGTCTCGCCGGATGAGGTGGAAACCAACCGGCTCAATGTCGCCGTGCGCGAGGCCGAGCTGCGCTCGGCCCATTTCGCGGTGGATGTGGCCCGGCACCAGCTGGAGCAGGCGCGGGCCGCGCTGCTGGCGGTCAGCGATGCCACCACCCGTCCCAGCGAAGCGATGAAGATCACCTCACCGATCAATGGGCGCGTGCTGCGGGTGTTGCAGGAATCGGAGACCGTGGTGCCGGCCGGAGCGGGCCTGGTTGAGGTGGGCGACATCGGCCAGCTTGAAGCGGTGATCGATGTCCTCTCGCGTGATGCAGTGCGCATCAGGCCCGGCGCGGGGGTGATCCTCGAGCGCTGGGGCGGCGAACAGGATTTGCGCGGCGTGGTCCGGCGGGTGGAGCCCTCGGCCTTCACCAAGATCTCGGCCCTGGGCGTGGAAGAGCAGCGGGTCAACGTGGTCGTCGATCTGGTCGATCGTGCCGCTGATGGTGAGATGCTCGGCGATGGCTACCGGGTGGATGCCCGCATCATCATCTGGCAGGGGCTGGATGTGCTGCGCATCCCCACCGGCGCACTGTTTCGTGATGGGGAAGCCTGGGCCGCGTTTGTGGCAGACAACGGTACGGCCCGCCTGCGCCGGCTGAAGATTGGCGTGCTCAACCCCGAGCAGGCTGAAGTCCTGGATGGCCTGCGACCCGGTGACCTGGTCGTGCTCCACCCCAGCGACAAAGTGCGCGATGGTGTCAGCATCGTGCCGCGCGCCAACTCCCGCTGAGCCGGCAAGCAACATCATCACGCACCCTTTCACCACGATCGATTGCCGCAGTTGCCTGCCATTACAGATGCGGCTGGCCGGGCTGGGAGACCTGCTCCAGCACTTCACCGCTGAGCTGGTGGTTGTGCTGGCGGGTGGCCAGGTCGCCCAGGGACACGATGCCGACGAGCTGCATGTTGCGATCGAGAATGGGCAGGCGCCGAATCTGCCTGCGCTCCATCAGCTCCGCAGCCCGGTCAACATCCTCATCTTCAAAGCAATAGACCAGGTCGTTGGTCATGGCATCCCGCACCTGCGCCTCGCTGGGGCGGAGATCGCCGGCCGTGCTGCGCACTGTAATGTCGCGGTCGGTGATGATGCCAAGCAGCTTGCCCGCTTCACAGACCGGCAGTGAGCCGGCATCGAGCGAGCGCATCTGCTCAGCGGCCTCCTTGAGCGTTGAATCCGGGGAAATACTGCGCACGCGCTGGGTCATCACATCACGTAGTTTCATTGGGGACTCCTTGGTTCGCGTTCTGATTTGACAGCCGCAAATCCAGTTCCGTTGGTGCTCGGATGAGGCGTTTTGTCCTGAAATATGCCTGTTTGTGCGTCATGCCGGCGGGCGGGGCGATGAATGTCCCGGCCTCTTCGGATGGTGTTGGATTTGCATCAGGAAAAGCGAGGCCGTCCGCTTGTTGCAGACGCCGGTTGGGGATAGCACCCCGCCTTGAGATGCACCCACCACAAACGACACAACGCGAAATGCATAACCCTCACGATGCATAACCCGCGCAATGCATAACCGGAGACAATGATGAGTCACACAACCCTGACGCTGAACGGAAAGAAAGTGGCGATCCTGGTGTCGGATGGGTTTGAACAGGTCGAAATGACCGAACCACGCCGGGCGCTGGAAGAAGCCGGGGCGGGCACGGATCTGATTGCCCCCTCGCCCGGCAAGGTCCGGGGCTGGCAGCACGATCACTGGGGCGATTCGTTCCGCGTGGATGTGCCGCTCGATCAGGCATCTGCCGAGGACTACGACGCCCTGATCCTGCCCGGCGGGGTCATGAACCCCGACAACCTGCGCCAGGACCAGCAGGCGCTGGCCTTTGTGCGTGCGTTTTTCGATGCCGGCAAGCCGGTGGCATCCATCTGCCACGGTCCATGGACGCTGATCGATGCCGGGGTCGTCCGCGGCCGGACGCTCACCAGCTATCCCTCGATCCAGGCGGACCTGAAGAACGCCGGCGCCAACTGGGTGGACCGCGAGGTCGTCGTGGACAATGGCCTGATCACGAGCCGTAACCCCGATGATCTTCCGGCATTCAACCGAAAGGCCATTGAGGCCATATACGCCGGTCCTCAGCGCGGACAGCCGATCCCTGCTGCACAGGTGGACCCGCAGACGCATATCTCCTCCGGTGCGACCCTGTAGGCGTGGTCGGGCGGGCGACCGCAGCAGGGCCCGTAGCGCGGTCGCCCCTGGACAGGAAGGGGGGCGCATGCCGCCGTCGCGGGGCATGCCAGCGCTGCATCGATTTCACGATCGGGTGGAAGCGGGACACCTTTTGGCCAGGCGGCTGATGCAGCGCGGTATCGGCGGCTGGCCCTACCTGCTGGGACTCGGCCTGCCGCGTGGCGGCGTGCCGATAGCAACCTTCCAGGCGTGCAGACGCCTCCGCCATCAGGTGGGTGCGATTATCTGCCTGCCCACGCCTGCGCATTTCAAGGCAGCAGGACAGTGGCATAGGCACTTTGCGCAATTCGACGATGGGCAGGTGTGCAGCCTGCTGGGCGGCGCCGCCACGACCGCGCCAGCCTCGACCGATCCGCCGCCATCAGCGCTGCGGCCGCCGGCCGATAGCCTGCCCCCTGGGCACACATCTGACCCGCAGACCGCCACCCATCTTCCTGATCTGTAGACATTTGCAGGCAAACGGGCCCTCCCCCACACCCCGACGGCTGGTGCGGACACAGCATGCGCAGCTTGGGAAATGAGCGCGAATTGTGCCGTCAGAGGGTCCGGTGTCGCAAGGATCTATATTCATCACTGATGAACGTACATTCGAGAAACCTGAAAATAATATTGGCGATCAGTCTGGCTGATGGTATTCTGTAGGCGTTTGGATCGTTGCGTTGTGCGGGTCGGGCCGGCGGCATGCCGGTGATGCCGTCCGCGGGTCGTCAGACCGAGTCACTTCTTACCCTTTTGCAAACGGTCGGCCTTCCCAGTGGTGCGGCCGGAAGGATGGTTCACATGTCCCATACGCTTCATCCCATTCGTTCGGGGCAGCGCGGTTTCACCCTGGTGGAGCTGCTGGTCGTCATTGGTATTATCGCCCTTCTGGTTGCTATCCTGATGCCCGCCCTGCAGAAGGCGCGAAACCAGGCGGTTATGCTGGAGTGTCGCAGTAATATGCGGCAGGTCTACATGGCCCTGAAGTTCTACGCCGACGATTTCGACGGCTGGATTCGCCAGCCGGCCGGTCACAGGTCGGTGATCAATCCGACGGCACGCCCCGTCTGGTGGATGTACCTGTATGACCATCCGGACACGGGCACGAAGAACTACATCGGCAACCGCAATGCCCTGGTCTGCCAGGCGCGGCCGCTGCGGCCCGGCACGTTCACCGCCTCCTACGCCCTCAATGACAAGATGTTCTACTGGCCCAGCGGTTCGCAGCCGCGCTGGATCGCCGTGGAGCTGAAGGGGCAGCGCAATAACACCGACAACCTGCATTACTACAAGCTCGCGGCCAGCAGGCGGCCGGCCGAGCTGTACCTGGTGGGCGATGACCGTTACGACACCAGTACGCTGGCCTCCTACAACCACATGCGCGAATACGAGTCGTTTTGGCCGGAACTTCGGCACAACAAAACCACCAACATGCTGTTTCACGATGGCCACGTTGAGGGGTTGAACCGCGGCGATCTGCTGGAAGCTCAGACCGTATCGGATGGCGGGCGCTACGCACCCTGGCGCAACACGGTGCGCTGAGTGGTGTGCGCTTCATTTGTGCGTTTCAGCGGCGGCGGCATCGCATGGAGCGGGGCGCTGTATCCACAGCGCCCTGCCTCGCAGCCAGCGCAAGGGGCGGGCACTGTCGATGCAGGGGGGCGGGTGGAACGCGATCTGTTCGAGAGTAAAGGACGGCTATGCGGACACTGATTCTGGGAACGTTTGTGCTGGGGATATGTGCGGTGGGTATGACGACCTCGGTCGCCAGGGGGGCTGAGCCCGCAGAGGAGGGTGGGTCGGCGTATGCCCCATTCAACACCTTTGCCGCCGAATGCTTCGGGGCCGAGAAGGAGCCGCTGGTCTACCAGGCCTTCGGCGATAACCTTGAGATCATCGAGTCCAGCCGCTGGATCTACCCATCCGAAACCTCAGCCACTATCGCTTTCCAGACCAACCTCCCTGCCGATGCCTACATCGAGTACGGCACGACCGCCGAATATGGCAGCCAGACCGGCACCGCCGAACGCCCCTTCTATACCCATGTGCGCTACCTGACCGATCTGCAGCCGAAGACGACATATCACTACCGCCTGGTAGCGCGGGATGAGCGCGGCAACATCGTCCGCTCGCCGGACCAGACCTTCACCACCGGCCTGCCGGCCGAGGCCCGCAAGGTCGTGCGCATCCCCGATGACATGCAGGGCCCGCCCTACGTGCTGGATCAGCCCAATACCTACTACCTCGTCACCCGCGACCTGACGGTGGATGGCCTGGCGCTGGATGTGCCCACGCGAGTCGATAACGTCACCATCGACCTTGGCGGCCGCACCATCACCTACAACGAGAAAGCCTGGCCGCAGATCGCATCAGGCAACTTCCACGACTGGATCAAGGAAGCGCAGTACGGCCTGCGCATCTTCAAGGCCAATGGCACCAAGGTGTTCAACGGCACCATCCGCCAGGGCGCTGGCCGCAATGCCGCCCAGGCCAACTCGATCGGCTACAACCCCATTTACGCCAACGGCGTCCGCGACATGGAAGTGGGTGGGGTGACGATCGAGTATTCCGGTCCCCAGCAGATCGGCATCTACATGCACTGGGGCGGGGACAACGCCCGCTTCCATCACAACGTGTTCGTGGATGATGGCACCGGCATCATCAACCGGCACGGCGCCGGCAGCAAGTCGCTGCTGGTCAGCGCCCAGAACGTGCAGGTTGATCATAACCTCGTCAAGCGCACGCGCCAGAGCGCCCTGCAGGGCAACCGCGTACTCAACAACGAGATCTATGTCGACAGTTGGGCAACCAACTCGTTTGGGGTGGGCCTGGCTTCCGAGGGGCTGGCCGAGGGCAACCGGGTGCTGGGCACCGGCTATCATGTGGTCGCCTTCGGCTGGGGCCGCGGGCAGACATTCCGCAACAATTTTGTTCACCTTGAGGGCACGCCGGTCAAGGGGCGGTTCTCCGAGTATGGCGACCAGATTTCGCTCAATGGTTTTCGCCTCACGCAGTATGACGGCGCCACCAAGGACCTGAGCGGCAACACCTATTACGACAACATTGTGGTCATCGGCGGCCGCAAAGGCGCCCAGGGGCGCGGCAGCCAGTTCTGGGGCGATCCCAACGTCAAGGGGCTGGTCTACCGCAACAACACGATCAAGGCGGTCAGCCATGATGAGACCTCGCCGCACGTCGCTGCGGTCGTCACCCATGGCAGCTGGCGCAATGCGGAGTTGCAGGAGCCGATCATCTACCAGGATGATCAGTTGATCTCCAATGTCTGTAACGTGCGGTTTGGCGATGATTATGGCGTAGGCTCCAACAGCCGCTTCATCAACTGCACCTTCATCCGCATCGGCGATGATCCGCGCTATCGCACATTCAGCTTCGACCGGGCCGCGCCCAGCCAGTTCCACGTGGTGCGCGATCCCGTATTCGAGGGCGGCGCCAGCATGGACAGCATCGCCTTCACCTCCGATCGCCAGGATGTGACCTTCGAGTGGACCATCACCCTCAAGACCGTACCGGGCGCGGATGTGAAGATCACCGACCGCGCGGGCAAGGAAGTCTTTGCCGGCACGGCCGATGAAGCCGGCCAGGTGGTCGTCCCGCTGGCCCAGCATACGCGCAAGCGAGATGAAACGATCACCCACACGCCCCACACCGTGACCCTCACCCACGATGGCCAGACCACAACCGGGCAGGTCGTGGCCGATGCCAGGAAAACGGTGGAGATGCCGATCCGGTGATCGCCGTCCAGGCGTTTTGACTGATGAACACCGGCCGGACAGGTCTATCCCGTCCGGCCGGTGTCGTTGGTGCAGGCTGGGCAGCCAGCCAGGCGCTAGCGGCAGGTGTACGTGATCTCGTGCTCACCCGGCTCCAGCACGGGAACGGCGGCGACAATGTAAGTCACCTGGTCGTCGTGCCAGTGGTAGTAGCCATCCAGCTCGCCGGGGTCGAGACGGCGGCCGTCGAAGTAGACCTGCTCAACGGCATGGCGGCCGGCGAAAGCCATCTGGAAGCCAACGCCATCCCGCAGCGTTTCGCCGGCATATTCGACCTTCAGCGTCTTGCTCAGGGCTTGCTCGGGCAGGACGGCGGTTACCTTGCGGAAGTGCGGTGATTGTTGCCAGATGCTGACGCGGCTGCGGCGGCGATCGGCGGCGGTCCGACCCACTGCCACCACCCCGGCGCTGAACATCCCCACCGCCATGCTGCACGGATAGCCGGGGTAGTAGAGCTTGGGATGCCGCTGGCTGCCCATCGCCAGCAGCGACCGCAGGCGGCCCAGGCCGCTGGCGATGCGCATTGCTTCAGGATAGGCCACATCGTTGTGTTCGGCGGTTTCCGTGAGGAAGACCAGCGACTTGAACTGGCGGTACATCCAGAGGGTCGAACTGGGCTGGTTCAGGTCCGGCCCGCCCCAGCCGGACCAGGTCAACGGATGGACCATGTTGGGGATGCCCGAACGCTCTGCTTCGCGTGCCATCTCCCGGGCAATCGCATGCAGCAGCATCTCATCTTCGGTGTACGACTTGGCCGGCGGGAACAGGACCATGTCAAAACTGGCCCCCGAATACCCGCGCGCGTGCATGTCCACATATACTTCGGGCATCAGCTCATTGGCGACCATCTCGACTGCCTTGGCTTCGTTGGAGCGCGGGCCATCCGGGCCGTGATCCAGATTGGGACGGATGCCTGCCGGGGTCTCGTAGGCATCGCGGGCGGCGGCATCAGGGCTGATGTTGGGCATCACCACCACCTTCTGTGCCTGCAACAGCGGCCGGCCGGCCTCGCTAAGCAGGTACTCGATAGCGGACAGCGCCATCAGCCGCGCCGATTCCTCGTTGCCATGCTGGCCGCCCACCAGCAGGACATGCTGCTTGTGCTCATCGGGAAAACCGGGATCGCTGATCGTGGCGGCGTCGATCGGGCGGCCTTCATCGGTGTGCAGTACCGTGCGCACGCTGAAAAGCCGGGGATGGGATTCGGCCCACGCCAGCAGGCGCTGCCGGACGGCCTCGTTATCGGGCCCGGGCGGGGGGGAAGCGGTCGGATTGGCCATGGGAACTGATCTTATCGTGAGGCGCAGCAGGCAGGGAAAATTTTATCATTGAAAAAACATATATCATCATAGATGATATGCGTGGGCCGCCATCAGCCATCGACTGGCGTGGTCCGCCGAGTCGATTCCCAATCATAAACCATTGTCGAAAGAGGAGTGAATGCCGCGCAACGAGATGATCCAATCGCTGCTTCGGGCAGTCGATGTGATTGAACTGGTGGCGCAATCGGAGCGCGGCCTGTCGCTGGGGGAAGTCTGCAATGCCCTGGGACTTAAGCAGCCGACCGCGCACAACCTGATCCGCACGCTGGTGGCCCGTGATTTTGTCGAGAAGACCACCTCGCCCGTGCGCTACCGCCTGGGTGCGGCCGTCACGCGCCTGGCCAATGAGCGACACAACCAGGAGGTCGTGCGGCGGGCAGAAGTGGTGATCCGCGACCTGTTCGAGCGCATGAAAGTGATGCTGCCGGACCGGCTTGAACCACAAGATGAGGCCTCGATCAGCTTCTCGGAGCACATCAACGGCGAGGTGGTGATGGTGCTGCGCCTGCGGCTGCAGAGGCCGGGGGTGATGGAGCGACCGCGCCATGTCATGAATGCCTACGGCAGCGCTTCGCCACTGTGCTTCCAGGCCCACTGGCCGCCGGAGGAGCGCGAGCAATACGCCGCCCGCCATCCGTTCCTGGAGCAGGGGGCTGCGATCTGGAAATCGCAGGAGAAACTGGATCAGTTCCTGGCCCGCGTGCGTGAGCTGGGATATGTCCACATGCCTCATTCCTCGCAGAGCGGCTTCCGGGCTGCTGTGCCGGTCTGGGGTGATGGGCACCGCCTGCTGGGGGTGTTGGGGGCGGGGGTCTGGCTCAAGTCAGTGCCTACCACCGCGCGCAGGATGATCAAGCAGATGCTGGAGGCGAGCGAACGCATAGGCAAGCCAGCCTGAGGACTGCCCTGCATGCGCGCTGGCGGTGGCAGGCCGCCGCGCTGAAAAACGACCCCACTGCGCAGATCTTCCGGCCGACTCAAACGGACCCTGATCCTCCACTGTTCCGCAGGGTGTGACGATGGGCCTGCCCCGCCTTGTGTGCGGTTCAGCGCGGCGCCTGCAAGCCGGCCGGATCGGTGTCGGCGGGTGGGCTGATTGATGCACATCGCCGGTCATGGCCCAGGGTTTGACTTGTCACCAGAGTAGCCCCGCGCATGCCCGGGCCCCGCAGTTGATCGCGGGGCCCGGGCACACATCGGATGATGGGATGGAGAGACTTACTCGGCCTGCGGTGGGGTATCCTCATCGGTATCGGCCGAGCCGTTGTCCGCGGGGCTGTCGCCGGCCGTGTCGCCGTTGGCAGAATCCTCCTCTGCCGTGGCGTTCTCGGCGGCCGTGCGGTCCGCCGATGTCTCCTCTTCATCCGATTTCTCATCCACGTCGATCTTGGCCATGGCGACAAGCTTGTCGCCCTCATCCACGCGAATCAGCTTCACGCCGGCGGCGTTGCGGCCGGTTTCACGGATCTCGGCCACGCGCGTCCGCATCAGGATGCCTTTCTCGGTGATGAGCATCAGCTCATCGACATCGCTGACCGCCTTCATCCCGACAACATTGCCGTTGCGCTCGGTCGTCTTGATGTTGATGACGCCCTTGCCGCCGCGGCGGATCAGGCGGTACTCCTTCACCGGCGTGCGTTTGCCAAAGCCGTTTTCACAGGCGGTGAGAACCATGCAATCGTCCAGTTCCTCCTCAGGCACAACGATCATGCTGACCACTTCATCCATGCCGGGCGAGGCATCGGTGGCAGGGTCGGCGGCCTGCAGTTCGATCCCCTTCACCCCGGCGGCGGGGCGGCCCATGGGGCGCACGTTGGTCTCGCTGAAACGGATCGCCATGCCCTGTTTCGTGCCCAGCAAGATATGGTCGGTGCCACTGGTGATCGCCACCGCGATCAGTTCATCGCCCTCATCCAGCGTGATGGCGATGATGCCATTGGAGCGGATGTTGGCATAGGCGTTGAGCGGGGTCTTCTTCACCACGCCCCGGGCGGTGGCGAACATCAGATACTGCTCTTCCTTGCCGAAATCCTTGATGGCCAGGACGTTGGTGACCTTCTCGCCAGGCATGAACTCCATCAGATTGGCCACCGAGCGACCCAGGCTGGTGCGGCTCATCTCCGGCACGTCGAACACGCGCTTGTCATACACCCGCCCCTTGCTGGTGAAGAACAGCAGGTGATCATGGGTATTGGCCACGAACAGGTGCTCGACGAAGTCGCCGTCGCGGTTTTCGGTGCCGCGGATGCCCCGGCCGCCGCGCCCTTGGGCGCGGTAGGTATCCACCGGCAGGCGCTTGATGTAGCCGTTGTGGCTGACGGTGACGACGACATCCTCCCGGACAATCAGGTCTTCCAGATTCACCCCGGTGACCGCGCCGGTGATCTCGGTACGGCGGTCGTCACCGTACTTTTCCTTCATCTCCAGCGTGTCCTCGCGAATGATGTCCAGCACCAGCCGCTCATCGCGCAGGATCGCCTCGTAACCTTCGATTTCCTCGGCCACTTCGCGGTACTCGTTGGCCAGCTTCTCGATTTCCAGCCCGACGAGCTGGATGAGCTGCAGACGCCCGATCGCTTCCGCCTGCGCCTGGGAGAGGACCACCGGCTTCTCGGACACGCGATCCAGCAGCGACTGCGGGATGTTCGGGGCCAGCGGGTGGTCCGGCGCGATGCGGAACGCCCGTTCGCGCAGCTTCTGGATCGCCTCCTCGCGCGTCGTGCTGGAGCGGATCAGGCGGATCACTTCATCAATGTCACACACCGCGAAGATCAGGCCTTCGAGTATGTGCCCGCGCTGCTGCGCCTTGCGGAGCAGGAACCGCGTGCGGCGGGTGATCACTTCCTTGCGGTGGTCGATGAAATGTTCGATCAGCTCCTTGAGCCCCATCGTCCGCGGCTGGCGGTTGACCAGCGCGATGTTGATCATCGACACGGTGACCTGGCAGCTCGTGTGCTGATAGAGCTGGTTCATCACCACGTTCGGATCGGCATCGCGCTTCAGGTCGATCACCAGGCGGACCTTGTACTCGCGCCCGGAGTGGTCATTGGCATCGGCGATATCGGTGATCAGCCCCTTCTTCACCGCGTCCGCAATTTCCTGAAGGATGTTACGGCGGACAACGTTGTAGGGGATCTCGTCGATGATGATGCTGCTGCGGCCGCGCTGGTCTTCCTCAACCCGCATCTTGGCCCGCACGACGAGCCGGCCGCGGCCGGATTTGTACCCTTCTACAATCCCCTCCCGGCCGCAGATCACGCCGCCGGTGGGGAAGTCGGGCCCTTTCACGCCCAGACGGACGATGTTCCCCTCGGCATCCACCTCATCGCGCATCAGCTCGCCCAGCTCGATCTCCGGGCGGTCGATCACGCGCACGATGGCATCGCAGATTTCCGGCAGGTTGTGCGGCAGCAGGTTGCAGGCCATGCCGACGGCGATACCTGTGGAGCCATTGACCAGCAGGTTCGGAAACTTGCTGGGAAGGACCATCGGCTCCTGCCGGGTCTCATCGTAGTTGGCCTGAAAATCCACGGTGTCGAGGTTCAGGTCCTCCAGCATCTCCATCGCCGGCGGCGCCATGCGGGCCTCGGTGTACCGCATGGCGGCGGGGGGGTCGCCATCGGTGGAGCCGAAGTTCCCCTGGCCGTCGATCAGGGTGTAGCGCATGACCCAGTCCTGGGCCAGGCGCACCAGGGTGGGATAGATGACCGCTTCGCCGTGCGGGTGATAGTTACCCGAGGTATCGCCGGCGATCTTGGCGCATTTTCGATGTTTGCTGCGGGGCCCGAGGTTCAGGTCGTTCATCGCGACCAGGATTCGCCGCTGGGAGGGCTTGAGCCCATCGCGGACATCGGGCAGGGCCCGATCCATGATGGTGCTCATGGCGTAGGTCAGGTACGAATCCTGCAATTCCTGCTCGATATGCAGGTCTTCAATGCGGTCCAGCGGCGCTTCTTCAGGCGCGGGGGGTGCGGGAGGAGTGGTTTCGGCCATGGTTTATTTCGCTGAAATCGAGTGTTAAATGCGGGGCGTATCGTCCTTTACGGTAATACGCTGGAAAGTGGCCCGAGGGTCGCTTTTCCGCGCATTTTGAAGGGGTCAATTATACCGGAAAAACCGGCGGAAATCGAAGCGCCGCTGCCCCTGTCCGACCCCTCTTTACCGCTCATCCGTGCGCTGTTGCGCAGCCTTCCCCCGGGGGTGGGTGTTCTGGGTCGTTTCAACGCCAAAATCGCTGGTTCCGGGCCGCTCCCGGGGCATGCTTTTGATCCGCCGGAAAAATCTTGCTGCCGGCACTAACCACGGTGTTGGAGCAGTGTCATCTATAGTCGAGAGGGTGAGTCCCTTCTGGTTACGCAATCCCAATCCACAATAGGGGTGAATGATCGATGCACTCGACAAATCTGCTTTGAGTCATATGAGCGTCGGGTCCTTCTGGCCGCGGTTGGGGAGCCCGGAGAGCTGATCTCAACCGGACAGCCGGCCGCACTGATGGTGGACAACGACATCTCCCTGCCCTGGCCATCGGCCGATGCGGTACGCGTGGGGGATCGGGTGGAATTGCGCTTTAAGGGTCAGATCAAGCCGACCGGCAGGGTTTACTTCATTGAGGGCCCCAGCGAGCGAGAGGGGGGCTGGAAAGTGGCCGCACCGATTGTCGATGGGGTGGCGGTGCTGGATGCTGTCAAAGACCTGGACGGTGATGGCGATCTGCTGTGGCGCCATGTGCGAACAAACGCCACTTACGCCTGGTTCCTCCAGGGCACCTGCGTGGTGGCGGGGCGTTGATGTAAGAGGCAATTGAGCCACGGAGCGACGGCCAAGGAGATACGGGAAAAGGCAAAAGACAAGAAGCGCGGCGGCGTGCCGCCTCCTCTTGCCTTTTGCCTTCTTTCCGTGTTCCCATCGCCTAGTCGCCAGGCAGATCAGCCAAGTTTCTTCAGGAACTCGGCGATGCGGTCGATGCCCTTGTCGATCTGCTCCATGCTGCTGGCGAAGCTGAGACGGACGTGGGTGTCGAAGCCGCTGTCGTTGCCGGGGACGACGGCGACGTGGTTCTGTTCCAGCAGGGCGGCGGAGAAGCTGACGGCTTCCGTGATTTTCTTTCCTGCGATCTCCTTGCCGTAATAGGCACTCACATTGGGGAAGCAGTAGAACGCGCCCTGCGGTTTCACACACGTAATCTGCGGCAGGTCGTTGAGGCGCTGCCACATGTGCTGGCCGCGCTTCTCGAACTGCTGGCGCATCTGCTCGATCGCCTCAGCGCCGCGCGCATCGCTCAGGGCGGCCACCGCCGCCGGCTGGGTGAAGCTGGTGATGTGGCTGGTCATCTGGCTTTGCAGCTTGTTGATGGCATCGATCGCCGGCTTGGGCCCGCCGATGTAGCCGATGCGCCAGCCGGTCATAGCGAAGCTCTTCGAGTGGCAGTTGAAGGTCAGCGTCTGCTCGATGAGCTGGGGGGCGAGGGTGGCGAAGCTGACGAACTTGAAATCGCCGTAGACCAGCTTCTCGTAGATCTCATCGGAGAAGACGATCAGGTTCGGGTGCTTCACCACGACATCCGCCAACGCCTTCTGCTCGGCCGGCGTGTACCCATGCCCGGCCGGATTGCTGGGGGAATTGAGGATCAGCACCCGGGTCTTCGGCGTGATCGCCTGCTCGAGCTGCTGCGGGGTGATCTTAAACCCGTTGGACTCGGCCCCCACGATGAATTTCGGCACGCCGCCGGCCAGCTTCACCTGCTCGGGGTAGCTCACCCAGTAGGGGGCGGGGATCAGCACCTCATCGCCCGGGTTCAGCACCGCCATGAACGCCATGTAAAGGCAGTGCTTGCCGCCGGCGCCGGTGGTGATGTTCTCCGGCTTGTAGGGGAGGTTGTTCTCGCGGTTGAATTTGTCCGCGATGGCCGCCTTCAGTTCAGGATAGCACGGCGAAGGCGTGTACTTGGTCTGCCCCTTGTCGAGAGCTTGCTTGGCGGCCTCCTTGATGAAGGCCGGCGTGTCGAAATCGGGCTCGCCGGCGCCGAAGCCGACGACGTCGATTCCCTGCTTCTTCATCGCGTTGGCCTTGGCGCTGACCGCCAGGGTGATCGACTCGGAAATAAGGCTCATCCGCTCGGCTAACTGAATCATCGCTCGCTCCATTTAGGGTGCAATTCCGGGCCGGGGAACGTATCGGAGCGGCGGCATTTTGGCAAGGAAACGGGGGAGTCCTGCGGACGGCAAGAGGGTTCGGGGTTCAGAGTTCAGGGAGGGTTCAGAGGTCGGGGTTCAGGGTTCAGGTTGCGGGAGGGGGGGGGCGGGGGTCGGGGTGGCCGGGGGCGCTGCGGGATTCACCGGGATGCGCCGGGGCTTCCGTAAGCCGGGTGGAGCCATCCGCAAAGGTCTTGCGGCCATCCCCGATGTCCTTGAAGACATCCGTAAAAGTTCTGCGGACATCCTCAGGCCGCTTGCGGACATCCGTAGAAGTGTTACGGGCTTCCTCAAGCCGCTTACGGACATCCGCAAGCGGCTTAAAGACGTCTTTAAGCCGCTTAAAGACATCCGCAAAAGTTCTACGGACATCCGTAAGCCGCGTAAAGACATCCTCAAAGGCCGCGAGGCCCGCCGCAACGGGCGCAAATCGACGTTTTTATGGCCCCGTGCCGTAAAAACCACGGGAAGCGCGGTTTTATCGCCCCCGGTCCACCGTATTCACAGCGCAATTCGCGCGGGGCTATGCACACGACGCCGCAGCAGAGATACCATCGCAATGAGCAGTGTGACGCTGGAACCAGCCGGTTCCGGGACGATCGCTGCGATGGCGGCGGCATAATCGGCGATTCGCACCGCGCTGCCAAAAGCGCCATTGACGGGATCACCCGCGGAACTCAAGACCCCCGCAAGCAGCGAAGAGCCGGCATACGGGAGGAAAAGCCCACCACCACTGTCTCCCGGGGCGGCGAGTCCTTCATCCAGCCCAGGTCCTTCACCGCCGTCCGCATCAAAGTCGTACCGCAGAACCACGCCTTGGCCCGAGATAGCGCCAGGATGGATGGTGTTAACTATGTTGCTGAACGTCCGGCGCGTGCCATAGCCGCCCGGCCCCCATCGCTGATTGCCATCCGGGTCGGTGTCGCCGTAGCCTACGCCGATAAACTCCCAGGAAAGCTCCGAGCCGTGCGTGTCTGTCCAGAGTCCGTACCGCACGGGCACGCGGCGATCAACCTCAACCAGCGCCAGATCGGCACCGAAGGAAGCGTAAAGTGATATGCCGTTGTAGACGTCGTCGCCAATCCTGAACCGCAAGGTGGAGGCGGATCTGACCGCGCCGCCGATGGTGCCGGCCAGAGTCACGTTGTGGCGGGCGGTCAGCACGTACCTTCCGTCGGCGATGGCGACGCCCGAGCCGTGATAGCCGCCGACATCACCGAACATGCCCACACCGGCAAAACCGGTGGTCGTCACGCCGTTGGATGGACTTCCGACGGTGACACTGGCCATCGCCGGCGAGATGCCGACCACGAGCAGGACGATCAAACTGCAGCAATGCAGCGCGAGACGCCCAACTGGAAAGCACATCGGTACCTCCCTGATTCCGAGTCTTACCTTCTGCGGCGCAGCAGCATCAGGAAACCAATAGAGGCCACGGCGGCAGCGGATGGTTCCGGCACGATGACAAAGCCATCAGCGATGTTGGCGGTTTGGCCATCGAAGTCGGTAGCGCCATTGCGCGTGTCAAACAGATTCAGGCCATACGTCCCCGAGTAGACCCCTTCGGTGCTGATGGTGAGTGTCGCCAGCAAGCCGTCAGCGGTTGCGGCATTCTCTCCATCGAAGAATGACAACATCACAAGCTGTGGAAAAGTGCCGTTGTCGGTTAGCTGTTGCGCACGACCGGCCAGAACGGTCCCCGTCAGCGCATCGACGGCTTCAAACACCGGGCCACTCACCGGCTCCATCGGCTCGCCGAGAGCGCCCTCGGCCAACTGAAGGTTGAGGTTCATTGCATTGAACGAGTCCCCACCACTGATATAGACGCGGACCTCCTGGCCAGGCGTATCCGGGAGCAGGTGATGCGTGCCAACGGTGATGTTCGGTGCGGCAGAAACGACAGATGCCGCTAACGTGATGGCTGCCGTGGCGATGAGCGTGCGCATGATCGGACCCCTTCCCTGTAAGAGTTCACGACGATGGGACAAAGACAAAAGCCCCCAAGATGATGAGCCACAACATAGCGATTGCCTGACACCTGTTTGCAAGGGTGCAATCGTATTTTTTCGGCAAATTGCGGATTTTTCGTTTGCCCAGGCCTTCATCGTCGGCTAGTTTTCCCATCAGTCAAATACGGGGGTCGCAGTCGGGGGCCCCAACCGAAAAGGGAACTTTTCCAAGACAACCAAGTCCAATCAGGGAAGGAGCCTCATCATGCGCCCACGCGCCACTGCCGGCCCTCGGCCGGCTCGCAAGGATGCCTCGTCCGTACTTCGTCGTGCCGTTCTGGAGATGTTGGAGGAGCGAAGGCTGCTGGCCTCGTTCGCGGGGGCGCATC
>CAYNMV010000051.1:25588-33429 GCA_964398315.1 uncultured Tepidisphaeraceae bacterium
CTGCTGGCCTCGTTCGCGGGGGCGCATCTCTTTTACAACAACTCCGCCTGGGATGGGAACGATGCCGGTATCAATGTAGCCGATGATGCCGCGATCGCCGTAGACAAGACGCCGCTACGCGAACTGCAGGCGGCTACCTTCGCCAACTACAGCAGCTACAGCCGCGGCATCAACGGCCTGATGATCGACATAAAGAATGCCAACGGCGTTCCAAGCCGCGGCGACTTCGTCTTCCGGGCGGGCAACGCCCACACCGATCCATCGACGTGGAGCACGGTTCCTTCGCCCACAGGCTTTGCGGTGCGGAACATCGGGAACGGCATCAGTCGCGTGACGATGACGTGGGATGACGCCTCGGCCACCAAGGGCAAGTGGCTGCAGGTCACAGCGCTTCCGACGACGCGCACGGGTCTTTTCCAACGCGAGGTCTTCTACTACGGCTCCGCCGTTGGCGAGACGGGGAATCAGGCCGGCTCGACACGCGTGGACGCGACCGATCAATACCTGATCAGCAGGAACCAGCGGACGTTTCTCAACCCCGCCGGCATCACCGACCGCTACGACATCAACCGCGACAAGAAGGTGAATGCCACCGACCAGCTCATCGCGCGCAACCATCAGACGAACTTCCTCTCCGACCTGAAACTAATTACGGCGCCGATGAACGCCGTCACCCACCTCGCCGCCGATGTGTTCAGTCCAAGTGAGGTACGGCTGACATGGCTGGATAACGCACAAGCGGAAAGCGGCTATGCGATCTACGCGGCCAAAACTCAGTCAACATCCGGTCTAATGCGCACTGCCTCTCTCCCGGGCAGTTTTGAAACGGCCGGACAGTTTGTTGAACTGAAGCGCTTGGCGGCCAATTCCACCGCAGCCCTTTTGACCGGGTTGGATCCGGACCAGTCGTATGAGTTCAGGGTGGTTCCCCTGGCGTCGGCGGGAGCACCCACGACATTGCCGGCATACCATGCCACGATCGAGACCGAAACACCCGAGCGCCTGCGTAGCGCCTTTAGCACTGCAAGCTATCTCACATGGTATCAGGTGGCGCTGCCTTCGACGAGCCTCAGCAAAAATGATGCGGGCTACAGCGGCAGCGGCTCGGCCAGCTTGCAGAACAATGGTTTGGTGCAGGCCGAAAGCCCTCAGGCCGCGGCATTTCTGGCCCTGAGCGGCAGCGCGAACATCACCAATTACGATAACGAGCAACATACCTACGACATCAGCAATAGCGGGGCCTATAAGGTTGCCACGGTTGGCTCGCTCGCCTCCATCGCAGGGTTTCATAAGCCATCGGGAGTGCCCGATGACCAATACCTCTTGACCTTGGAGGACACCTACGAGTGGACGAACTTCGACTTGGACTACGACGACTTCTACTGGAAAGTGGACCTTGCCAGCGTCGATCTCGTCCTGCACAAGCCCGGGGTGGTGGACAGCGCGGAAGCTAAAATTGCCGAGGCCGATGAACTGTCGGTTGGCACCGCGACCTTCGTAAACCTGGACAACGATGACAATGACGGCAAGTTCGACGACACGGACGACAACGTGACCGGCGGGGATGATGAACTGGTCCATCTTCAGTTGCGGATTCCGAAGGAATTGAACACCGGAACGATCAAACTGACGGCAACCGCCGGCGGCGGTGACATCAAAGTCTGGCAGCAAAAGACCAAAGCTGCTGCCTCAGCCTTCAATCTGGCAACCAGCTTGAACGTCCCTGCCGACTTGACGCTCAGCGGCGATTACTATGTGAAAGACTTCTGGGTTGAAGGCATCAACGCCCAAACATCGGCACAGGCCACCAAACTAAAAGCGGAGCATACAATCCGCCAGGCGACGGCCAAGGATGAGGGAGCCGTCACCGTGATCGGGGTCGACTCGGTCGAATGGGGTGGTTATGACAACGCCATCGACGACAGCAGTATCCTCGACGCCGATCCCAATTGGCCCGCGGGCCTGGCCCCAGGGGCCAAGCGCGTCTTCCCCGACGCCCGCGTATTCGAGTCCGGTGGCAACTGGGTGCAAGACCCGAACCCGCGCAGCATTGTTCACACCAAAACCACCTTGTCGGTGGCGCCGCCGATTCCGGTCAAGGTCCATTTGCGGGCCTTTGATGTGGATGATCCCAGCGCCGACAACAACGCGGTGGACAATGAGAGCGGGCCGGATGACAACCGCGGTACGGTGTTCGGCTGGCAGCAGTCGGGCGTGACGCCCGGCAGTAATGTTACCCGCGAACTGGCCTTCGCGGCTGGTGAGAGCGAAAAACAGACGGACTACATCGTCAGCATGCAGCCGGGCGACAACTTCCGTCTCGTCGCCAGCGCCGACAATGATTTCCTCCTGCGGCTGAACAACAACGACAATCAGTTGAACGGGGGCGGGGCGACCGCTAGCGCCGACAAGATGCGGATCGTCAACCAGGACATCCCCCGCGCCACGAACCCCCCGGTCGATCGCGAGGTCCGGCAGGCCGACCACTATACCTCCGATGTCCTGACGGTCTGGCGGTTTTTACATATAGAAGTGGACTCGATGGCGCGTCCGACAAACAACAAAGTTACTACGACGATTAGTTCGATTGTGCCCAACGCAACTGGCACTTTGGCGTCCCGTATCTTTACGGCAGCAAACCCGATACAAGCCGCCGTCGATGTCACGGGCAACGGGCACTGGCATACCGATAGCAGCCCCAATTTAAGTTCTCCAATTCCATCACCGGGTCGATTCGAAAACGGAAATGTCACGATCGGAACGGGCAATTTGTTGACATACACTAGCGAGCTTGACGGCAATGGCAGTAACTTCGTGCAGAAGGGGGCAGGCATCTCGGTCCGCTTCTTGGCTACCGACAACGATTTCTTCGGCAATGATACGTTTAGTGGCGCTGTAACTGCGTTGACCGGTACTGTTTTCACAGTCCATATTACATTACAGAGCAGCACCCCCATTGACTGGCCCGATTTCGTGGGCGGCACACTGAATGTAGCAGGAACGGAGATGGAGATCACCGCAGTGAATGCGGCTGCTAACACCATCACGGTGGATACACTTGGTGCGATACCGATCGAAGTCCATGACGATGACTTGGACAGCGTTCTGCCGGGTACTGTAAACGTCGCAGACCTGCAAGCGAGCGATAATATAGCTAACAACCGGCTAGCGCAGGCTTATATCCGACCCGTCTATGATGGCGGCGGCAATCCCGGCAATAATCAGAATAATGTGCCGGCTGTAATGAACACTGAATACAGCGATGTTTATCGCTGGCAGTCGAGAAGTTGGAACTCGGCTCACTATTGGGTCGCGTACATGCTGGCAGGCTTTCAAGACTCCTACCAAGCCATGCAGAATGATTTTGATGCTGGTGCCGAATTGGGGACGTGGGCATCCGCCAACAACTCCGATTACGCTACGGGCATTGGTGGTGGCGGGATCATTTTCTACTTGGAGTCCATGCGTGACGGGGGACTCACGGCTGCTCAGATTGCTCGCGTGACGGTCCATGAGACTGGTCATCTCTTTGGCCTTGCCGATCATTATCCGCCACCGCGTGGAACGTGGACAGCAGCGGATGCCGGCATCATGTATGGCTACATGAATCCGACAGCCAATCCGGCTCAATACTATTACTTTAATCCCGAAGATCTGGACACCATTCGCTCGACGGCACAGACGCTCTCGTGACGGCGACATTTGGCGCGGTTTGTTTCTGCATGACCTTAATCTATGAGTATTACACTATGGACGTATGTTGCAAATCTACAGTAGCTCTGGCCATAACCGCCTTAATGCTAGTCGTGACCGAACAGGTGCTCGGCGCTCCCGGTTTAAACGTGGTGCTAGAGGCCAGCGAACCGCCACTGCTGGGCGACCCGGTGCTCATCGCGGTGCGAGTGCGCAATAATAGCGGAGAACCACGTGCTGTTGTCGCCCCCCTTGTTGGGGCCCCATGGTCAACGACAGTCGGGATCGAACTCCAAGCCCCGACCAACGACGCACTCCAAAAGGTCTCGTTCCCGGCAATTTATGCCGGGCCATTCAAGTCCATGCCAGCAGCTGGAACTGCCCCCATCGTTAGCATTCCAGCTCACGGAGAGCGGAGTTGGGATTTGCTACTGGATTATGATTTTCACCCTAGCAATAAGCAAGAACGACGCTTTTTGTTTCCCGTACCCGGCATGTACAGAATACAGGTGAAAGTATACATGCCGGCGGGGCCGGTATCAGCAACGCAAACAGTGGACCCATCCGCAGTGCGTTATGATGTTGTAGAGTCACCCGAATTGGCTTTCGAGGTACGAAACCGTACTAGGCCGGAGGATAGGGCGGCCTTCAAAACTGTTCTTGGATCCGAGAGCGGGTGGTTACTATATGGTCCTGAATGGGTGGGCAGTTCTATGCCCGATGACCTGTCTCAGTTAGTTCTGCAACATCCAGAGAGCGAGTTTGCGGAGTATGCAAAGCTCCTCCTGGTTAGCAGGGACTTCCATCAGGCTGTTGCACAACGAAGCAAGATGGCGGTCAAGCGAGTCGTCGACCGTTGCATCCAGTTGCAGGTGGACGCAAAGCGCAGTGGATGGCCCAAGGCTTGGAGAACCAAAGCCGATCTCTTGGCTCACCACATTGTCCGACAGTATGAAACCGTAGCGCCAAGCCTGATAGGAGATTAGGGGGAGGCGAGGTGGATAAGGGGTCGCTATTGGTTCTTTCGCCGCCGATGTCTTCAGTCCCAGCGAACTGAGGCTGTCCTGGCTTGAGCATTCCGATGCCGAATCGGGCTACAGCGTGCAGGGCGCCAGCGGAAACGGGGGATTCGTTGAACTCGCGCACGCCCCTGCGGGATCGACGGCCGCGCTTCTCATGGGGCTGGCTGCGGGCACCGACTATCGCTTCCGCATCATCCCGGTGTCTCCGGCGGGAGCGCCGCAAGCGTTGCCTAGCAGTGCATCGGTCCTGAGCGTGACCACCCCCGAGCGGCTTTCCAACCTCGACCCGCTCCGGGTGTACAAGGTGTCGCTGCCCAATTCAGCACTGACCCGCGGGGAAGCCGCCTTCTCGGGCAACGGGAGCGCCAGCGTCAGCCAGGGCGGCTTCGGCGACTACACGGTATTGGCGGAGAGCGCCAGCGCGGCGGTGTTCGCGCTGGTGTCGGGCCAGGCGAACATCACGAATTTCCAGGGCGAGCAGAAGAGCTATACCATACAGAATGGCGGTCCGTACAAGTTCGGAACGACAAGCGCGTTGAGCGACATCAATGGCTTCGACAAGCGCACCGCCGACAACCAACGCCTCATCGCCCTTGAGGACACGACCGAATGGTCGGACACGCCCGATGCCGACACCGACTTCGATGATTTCTATTGGAAGGCGGATGTGGCGACCGCGGATATCTCCGCGCAGGATCTGGACGAGGACAAGAAGGAGGGTACGCCGAACGAGTTCTCGCCCGGCGCGGTGGTCGTGGTCAACGAGAACGACAGCGACAATAACAACAAGCCCGATTCCTCCGATCCGGACAATCTGCAGGAGTCCGATCCCGAGTTGGTTGCCGTCTCCCTCGATTGGGGCAGCGAGTCCCTTGCCGGCGACAGCGTTACGCTCTCCCTTACGGCCGGGTCTGACAAGGTCCGCATCTGGTACAAGAAGCAGGATGGCACCTTCGCCCAGGCGGTGAACCAGACGAACACGTCCAAATCGTGGTTCATCGGGTCAGGCGAGCAGCCGCCGAGCACGGTATATGTCGAGGGGATTAGCGCCAGCGAGGAAGAGCAGGACGTGATCCTGCGGCTGCGGGTGGCGAGTTTCACGGCCCTTGCCGAGGATTTCTTGCGGCTAACCGTGTATCGCGCGCAGGTTGACGTCGACAGCAAGAACGACAGCGGCTTCACTGCTGACCCGCATACACCGGGAGACGCTGAGGATGTTCTTGAGGGCGACACGACAAAGGCAGGAAAGGTAATCCTCGTCAACGATGGTGATCTGGATTTAGACGGCGTCATCGATCATTCCGATGGCTTCAACGCTGACGGCCTGATGAGCGTCGATGATATACCTCCCACTGCCGATCAAGGCCAGCGATTTGTCCCTCTGGTGATAACACTTCCGGAGCCCATTGACCTGTCAAAGGCGCGGCTTCAGATCGCCTACGCCGCATCCGTCCCCGGGTCCGGCACGGGCGGAGAGTTGCGACTGTGGACAAAGGATGGCCATCAAACTCGAACCAAAGACGCATTCACCGCGGCCAGCGGAACCTACGTGCCGGCGAAAACCGGCACCGAGTATTATACTCCGGATGATTTGGAAGAGCTTGGGCTGACAGACCAATCACGCAGCAAAACGTTGTTTATCGAGGCCATTACGCCGAGTACGGCGTTGGGGGACAAGATTATTACGATTCGTGTGGATCCAGACGGCGACGGCCCCGCGGGCTTCGTCGCTGTCGACGAAGTGCGCCTGACGGCCATTACCATGAGCTTCCTGGAGAACACGAATACGGCCATTGATGTGTCTACGGAAGCGCTGAACGTAAGCAATTGGGTGACGACCGATGGATTGCCCACGGCAGCAGCCACCGCATTCGCCACAAATATCACGGACCCTGATAATTTCAGACTACAGGTGTCAGATCTATCAGCAACGGGCGCCACGGCAAATGTCGCGCTGACGGTGATCCGCGGGAGTTCCGCGGTGAGCAATGACACCTACACCCTGAACCACAAGAACGGTGACCAATTCCGCGGGAACTTTATGCGATTGGTGAGTGACTCTGAAGATGACGCTGCGTCAGGGCATGGCGTGGCAGCCGACCCTGACAAACAAACTGTACTTGTACAACTCGGCGACGAATTACGCATGGTCTATGAGCCCTTCCCCGGCTATGAACTGGTTCGTACGACACAAGTCGGCCGCCCGATGAGCGAGAACGACAATGGCACAAACGAGCGGAAGCATGATATCCGTGAAGTCAAGCTCAACGTTGTTGTTTTTCGGAATAACGCGGGTGCCCCTAGTGTCACCCGCTCGCAGGTTCTGACTGATATCGCTGATGCCAATGAACGCTTCGCGCAGGCAAATATTCGAGTTATAGGGGCATCGATAAATATGGGCGGTGCAGGGGATCCTGGAGTTATTCAACCCGCCGCCCTCGCTGACGGCTTCACGTCCGGATTCGGAGCATTGACTGCAGATGAGACGGCTGTATTCAGACATCGAGACGGTAGTGTCAATACTATAGACGTATTCTACGTCGAAACGTTAACAAATGTCGGCGGACGGGGTCGGTCATATCCAGCGGCATTCTACGCCGCCGCAGCTAGCCGAAATTCTATCGTAATTGGCAGTGCATCTGCGGGCGGCAGTGATCCGCACAATCTTGCGCATGAAATGATGCATATCCTGTTAAACGCTGCACATCGTACTTCAGAGCCGGCGACCGCAGTATTCCGCGGCGGGACGACGCGAAGCAAAAGTGTAACGGGCACGAAGCGCATTGGCCCCTATCCGGACGCAACAGCCGCCGGGGTTGGAACAGATGACGTGCGAGATATTCGGGCTAACGCTGAGATTCTTCCCTAGGGAGCGAGCCATGAGCCGCGCGGGTATTATTATTAGGGCATCCATATGCGTAATGTTGTTGCTCATTGCGGTCGCCGTTGGCGATAAAGAGCATGCGTCAGAGGGTGATGATGTGAAAAGCTCGCTTATGACGATTCTCCAGTCGCCCTTTGCGTTGCGTAGGAGCGATATGGATTCTCAGTGGCGGGTGATGCGTGAGGCGCCGGTGTATCTGCGACCCACGATCGCATCACTCGTGATAGACGCCGCCGCGAACG